>JBHYGK010000001.1:0-258718 GCA_051859045.1 Lysobacteraceae bacterium
GCCGGCCAGCGGCGCCAGCGCGCGCGGCGCCGGCGCGGGCGCGGCCTGCATCAGCGCGCCCCACTGCGCCGCCCAGCCCTCGCGCCGGCGCAGGCCGCGCACGACGCCGTGCTGGCGCGGCTCGTGCCAGGGCAGGCCGCGGCCGCGGGCCCAGGCCGCCACCGCGCGATCGCGGGCGAAGGTCCAGCCGTTGCCGGTCTCCTGGTGCGACCACAGCGCGGCCGGCGGGTGCGTGCCCGCGAGCGCCTCGAGCACCGCCACCGCGTCGCCGGCGCGCACCACCAGCGGCTGGCCGAGCCCGGCCAGGGCCTCGCGCAGCGATAGCAGGCTCTCGCGCACGAACGCCCACTGCCGCGGCGACGCGTCGGGCTGCCGCCACAGGGCGGGCTCGAGGATGTACAGGGGCAGCACCGGACCGCGCGCGGCCGCCTCGGCCAGCGGGACGTGGTCGTGCACGCGCAGGTCGCGCTTGAACCACACGTACTGGATCGACCCTTCGCCCATGCCGCGCAGGCTGGCGCGCGGGCGGTCCCGGCGCCGTGAAGCGCGGGCCGCGTCCGGCTCAGCCCGCCGGCGGCGGGCGGCGGAAGGGCAGCACCACGCCGCGCTCGGGCGGCGTCGGTCCGCGCCACAGCACCGGCACGTCGGACGGCGCGTCGTGCTCGAGGCCCTCGGCGACGCGCGCGGCCTCGGCGGCCTCCTCGATCTCCCAGCTGTAGGCCAGCCGCGCGGGCGGCGGGTCGAGGCGGCGCCAGGCGATCGCCGCGACCAGGCCCATCAGCGCGCCCGCGGCGTGCATCTCCCAGCTCACCCGCGGCATCCCGGGCAGCACGGTGAACAGCATCCCGCCGTAGAGGAACAGCGCGATCAGGCTGCCCGCGATCGCCGCGCGGTCGCGCCGCAGCACGCCGGCCAGCGCCACGAACACCATCAGCCCGTGGCCGAGGCCGCTGGCGCCGAGGTGCAGGTTGGGCCGCGCGAAGGTCCACGCCAGCAGGGTGCCGCCGAGCCAGAGCAGCGGCAGCATCCTCGCCGAGGCCTTCGGGTACAGGCCCAGGGCGAGGGTGCCGAGGATCAGGGTCGGCAGCGCGTTCGAGAACAGATGGGCGGTGTCGGCGTGCAGCAGCGGCGCGGTCAGCACGCCGACGAGCCCGGCCAGGTCGCGCGGGCGCAGGGCCAGCGCGTCGAACGGGCCCCACAGGGTCTGCGCGAGGTGGATCCAGCCCAGCAGCATCACGAACGCGCCGGAGACCAGCGCGCCCCGCCGCAGCTGGCGGGCGCGGGCCCGGCGGTCGGCCTGCAGGCCTTCGGGGGAGGTGGTGGTGGCGTCCATCGCCCCGGTCTGGGGGCGGGGCGCGTCGGCTGCAAGCCCGCGGGGCGGGCCCGGCCCCGGGCGCCGGGGCCGGCCGGGATCAGGCCTGCGGCGCGGGCGGCTCGTCGCCGCCGCCGCCGTCCGCGGCGGCCTTGGGCATCAGCAGGCTCAGCACCATCGAGCCGCCGATCACCAGCACCACCACGCCCAGCGCCCAGCCCACCGGGATCTTCCAGATGTCGACCAGCATCATCTTGCTGCCGATGAAGATCAGCACGATCGCCAGGCCGTAGTTGAGCAGGTGGAAGCGGTCGGCCATCGCGGCCAGCAGGAAGAACAGCGCGCGCAGGCCGAGCACCGCGAACACGTTGGAGGTGAGCACGATGAAGGGGTCGGTGGTGATCACGAAGATCGCCGGGATCGAGTCGACCGCGAAGATCACGTCGGTGACCGCGATCATCGCCATCACCAGCACCAGCGGGGTGTAGTGGCGGACGCCGTCGATCATCACCGAGAGCTTGGCGCCGTGGTACTCGCGGGTGAGCTTGAGGTGGCTGGAGAGCCAGCGCAGCACGCCGGAGTTCTCGAGGTCGGGCTCGTCGCCCGCCGACCACAGCAGCTTGCCGCCGGTGAACAGCAGGAACGCGCCGAAGACGTAGAGGATCCAGTGGAACTGGGCCACCAGCGCCGCGCCGATGAAGATCATGATCGCGCGCAGCACGATCGCGCCGATGACGCCGAAGATCAGCACCTTCTGCTGCTGGATCGGCGGCACCGCGAAGTAGTTGAACAGCACCAGGAACACGAAGATGTTGTCCACCGCCAGCGCCTTCTCCAGCGCGTAGCCGGTGAGGAACTTCAGCGCGAGGTCGTTCGCCTCGGCCTGGGTGTGGTCCGGGCTGTGGCCCAGGTACCACCACAGCCAGCCGTTGAAGGCGAAGGCCAGGAAGATCCAGAACGCGCTCCAGCCCAGCGCCTCGCGGGTGCCGACCTTGTGCGCGCCCTTGGCCTTGAGCATGAACAGGTCCACGCACAGGGCGAGGATCACGAACACGGTGAAGGCGGTCCAGAGGAGCGGGGTGCCGATGGTCTGCATGCGATGGGGGGTCCGGGACGGGCTGCGCGACGCCGGGGCGCCGGCGGTGGCCGGTGCCTGGGCGGCGAGGGGCGAAGGGCTCGCGATGCGCGGGTCGGGCCGATCGGCGGGAGTCCCCCGTCAAGCGCCGCGCGCCCGGTATCATACCCGGATGAACGCCATCCATGACCTGCCGGCCGTCCGGCTCAAGATCGAGCGCCGCTCGAACCATCCCTGGATCTTCCAGAAGATGGTCGAGAAGCCGCCCACCAAGCCCCGCCCCGGCAGCATCGTGGACATCCACGAGCGCGACGGGCGCTGGGTCGGCCGCGGCTTCTACAACGGCCACTCGCGCATCAGCCTGCGCGTGCTCACCGAGGACGCCGACGAGGCCATCGACGAGGCCTGGTTCCACCGCAAGATCGCCCAGGCCGTGGCCCTGCGCCGCGAGACCCTGCGCCTGGACGAGGTCAGCGACGGCTGGCGCGTGTTCCATTCCGAGGGCGACGGCATCTCCGGCCTGGTCGTGGACCGCTACGCCGACCTGCTGGTGGTGGAGTTCTTCTCCGCCGGCGCGTACCGCCACCGCGAGTGGATCTACGCCGCGCTCTCGGCGCAGTTCCCGGGCTGCCGCTTCTACTCCTTCGCCGAGGAGCACGTGCAGAAGCAGGAGAGCTTCGACTTCCGCCTGCCCGAGCCGCCCGAGCCCGCCACCATCACCGAGCACGGCGTGAAGTTCCGCGCCGACCCGGGCAGCGCGCACAAGACCGGCTTCTTCGCCGACCAGCGCGAGAACCGCGAGTACCTCGCCCGCTTCGCGCGCGGCAAGCGCGTGCTCGACCTGTGCTGCAACACCGGCGGCTTCGCGGTGTACGCCAAGGCCCGCGGCGAGGCGTCGGAGGTGGTCGGCATCGACATCGACCAGGACGTGCTCGACATCGCCGAGCGCAACGCGCGCATGAACCAGGCGCGGATCAAGTGGGTGCAGTCCGACATCTTCCCCTGGCTGCGCGACGCCGCGGCCCGCGCCGACCTCTACGACGTGGTCATCCTCGACCCCGCGAAGATGACCCGCGACCGCGAGCAGGTGATCCCGGCGCTGAAGAAGTACCTCGACATGAACAAGCTGGCGCTGGGCGTGGTGAAGCCCGGCGGCATCTTCCTGACCTGCTCGTGCACCGGCCTGGTCAGCGAGGAGCAGTTCCTCGACATGCTGCGCCGCGCGGCGTTCTACGCCGGGCGCACCGTGCAGGTGCTGAAGGTGTCGGGCGCCGGCCCGGACCACCCGTTCATGGCCCACGTGCAGGAGAGCCGCTACCTCAAGGCGGTGTTCTGCCGGGTCGAGTGACCCCGCGGGCGGCGGCTCAGCGGCCGCCGTCCTCCGCGTCGGCGGGCGGCGCGTCGTCGCCCTCGGCCTCGGCCTCGCCCTCGTCGATCTCGTCGAAGAACTCGTCGTCGAGGTAGGCCGGCACGGCCTGCTGCTGGGCGGGCTGCTCGTTGATCCGCTCGCGCACCGAGCTCGGCAGCGCGCGCAGCACGCCGCGGCGCAGCGAGCCCTCGGCGCGGTCGTTGATCTGGTAGTCGCGGCGCTGGATCCACGCGTCGCGCATCAGCGCGTACGGGTCCTGCGCGCCCTCGTTGAAGCCCTCGATGCCGAACAGGCGCACGCGCAGGTCCACCAGCGACAGCACCTGCAGCGGGTAGCGGACCGAATCGTCGTTGATCTGGTTGATCGGGCCGATCGTGGCGGTCTCGGCCACGCTGCCGCCGAGGTCGCGGATGGTGCGCGGGCCCATGAACGGCACCACGATGTAACGCGAGCGGCGCCAGCCCCAGGTGGCGAGGGTCTGGCCGAAGTCCTCGTCGTGCATCGGGAGGTTGGCGTCGGTGGCCGGGTCGAGCACGCCGCCCAGGCCGAGGGTGGCGTTGAGCAGGAAGCGCCCGGTGGCCTGGCCGGCCTCCTTGGGATGGCCCTGCAGCAGCAGGTTCACCGCCGCCACCGGCTGGCCGAGGTTGTTGAAGAAGTTGCTGACGCCGGTGCGGACCGGGCTCGGCACCACGCGCTGGTAGCCGCGCGCCACCGGCGCGATCACGGCGCGGTCGAGGCGGTCGTTGAAGGCGAACACGCGGCGGTTGGTGCGCTCCCAGGGGTCGAACGTCCAGGCGTCGGGGCGCGCGATCGAGGCCGGGGGCGGGCCGGCCGCGGGCGGCGCGGCGGCCGGGGCGTCGGCGGTGCCCGCGGCGTCCACGGTGCCCGCGGCGTCCACGGCGTCCACGGCGTCCACGGGCGCGATGTCCGCGGGCGCGCCGGCCTCGACCGCCGGCGCGGCCCCGGCGACCACGGCGGTCGCGTCGGCCTCGGCCTCCGCGGACGGGGCGCGCCCGGCGCAGCCGGCGGCCAGCAGGGCCAGCAGCACGAGGCTGGAGCGGGACAGGAGGCGGGTCGTCGACATCGGCGGGCTCAGGCGGTGGGGGGCGCGGTGGGGGTCAGGCGGTAGGCCGTGCAGAGGTCGGCGAAGGCTGCCGGGGCATGCGTGACGGGCGCGGCTGGAGTGCCGCGCCCGGCCAGCTCGAGCACCAGCGCCAGGCCGGCCGTGTCGAGCGCGGTGGCGCCCGCGAGGTCGACGCCGCGCACCGGGCCGGCCGGCAGCGCGCGCCACAGCGCGGCCACCTCGGCGCGCAGCAGAGCGCCGTGCAGCTGCACGACGCCGTCCACCACGCGCACGCCGGCCGCGGCCATGGCTTACTCGCCCGCCGGCTGCAGGCGGCCGGCGCGCAGGTCCTCGGTGACCTGGGCCAGGGTGCGGGTGCGCAGCGCCTCGTCGAACTGGGTGCGGAAGGTCTGCACGTAGCTGATGCCTTCGACCGCGACGTCGAACACCTTCCACTCGCCGCCGGCCTGGTGCAGGTAGTAGTCCACCGGCACCGGCGAGCCCGAGCGGCGCAGCACGCGGGTCTTCACCTGCATGATCCGGCCGCCGCGCAGCGCGGTCTCGCCGTCGACGGCGATGTTCACGTCGGCGTCGACGTCGACCAGCGCGGTGCCGTAGCGGCGCATCAGGTTGCCGGCCAGCGCGTCGGCGAAGGCGCGCAGCTCGGCCTCGTCGGCGCCGCGGCCGTGGCGGCCCAGCACCAGGCGCGCGGAGTAGACGTTGTCGAACACGCGCTCGAGCTCGCCGGTCACGAAGGCCTGCAGGGCCTCGGGGCTGGCGCGGAACTCCTCGCGGCGCGACTGCAGCGTGCCGAGCACGCGCTCGGTGGTGGCCTGCACGACGGCGCTGGGGGTGGTGGCGGGGGCGGTCGCGGCGGCGGCGGCCTGGGCCGCGGCGTCGGTGGCCGGGAAGGCCGCGCCGAGGGTCAGCGCGAGGGCGAGGGCGAGGGTCTTGGTCATCACGGGAGCTCCGGGCCGAGCACGTCGGCGTCCGAGGGGGCGGCGTCCGGGGCGGCCGGGGCGTCGCTGTTGAAGAGGTAGCGGCTGATCAGGTCCTCGAGGACCACCGCGCCCTGGGTGAAGGTGATCTCGTCGCCGTCGGCCAGCAGCTCCGGGTCGCCGCCGGGGCTCAGGCCGATGTAGCGCTCGCCGAGCAGGCCGGCGGTGAGCACCTTGGCGCCGGTGTCGGCCGGGATCTCGAAACGGCGGTCGATGGCCAGCGTGGCCACGGCGTCGTAGGTGACCGGGTCGAGGTCGACCCGCGACACCGCGCCGACGGCGACGCCGCCGATCTTCACCGGCGCGCCGACCCGCAGCTCGCCGACGTTGGCGAAGCGCGCGGTCAGCTCCAGGCGGTCGCCGCCGAGGCCGATCTTGCCGTTGGTGGTGGCGAAGGCCAGCACCAGCAGGGTGGCGAAGGCCAGCAGCAGGAACACGCCGACCGACAGCTCGAGGCGGGGATTGGAAGGGGTCATGCGATCAGGCCCGTGGGGTCAGGACGCGAACAGCAGCGCGCTGAGGATGAAGTTGAACATGAGCACCAGCAGCGAGGCGTTGACGACCGCGCGGGTGGTGGCGATCGAGGTGCCCTCGATGGTGGGCTCGGCGTGGAAGCCGACGTAGGCCGCGACCAGCGCGGTGGTGCCGCCGAACACCGCGGCCTTGATGAAGGCCACGCCGAAGTCCTCGAGCAGGTCGACGGAATTGGTGAGCGAGCTCCAGAAGTAGCCCGCGTCGACGCCCAGCACGTGCACCGCCTCGAGGTAGCCGGCGGCCACCGCGAAGCTGCAGAAGAAGCCGGTCAGCAGCGGTACGCACAGCACCGCCGCCCAGAAGCGCGGGCTGACCACGCGGGCCACCGGGTCGATCGCCATCAGCGACAGCGCCGAGATCTGGTCGGTGGCGCGCATCAGGCCCAGCTCGGCGGCGATCGAGCTGCCGGCGCGGCCGACGAACAGCAGCGCGGTCAGCACCGGGCCCAGCTCGCGGTACAGCGACAGGCCCAGCAGGGTGCCGAGGGAGTTGGTGGCGCCGAAGGTGCTCAGGGTGCGGAAGCCCTGCAGCGTCATCACCAGCCCCACGAAGGCGCCGCCGACCGCGATGATCGGCAGCGACCGGCCGCCGATGGCGTGGATCTGGCGCAGCAGCTCCGCCCGGAACGCCCGGTTGGGCGTGGAGGCGCGCAGCACCGCCCACAGGAACAGGCCGGCATGGCCCAGGCCGCGCAGCGCGCTCATGCCAGGGCCTCCGCGCGCTTGGGCGCGGCGTCGAACGGGATCGGGCCGTCGGGCTCGCCGCGCAGGAACTGCACCAGCAGCGGGTCGGTGCTGGCCTGCAGCGCGGCCGGCGTGCCGTCGAAGACGATCCCGCGGTTGGCGACGACCAGCACGCGGTCGGCGATCGGCAGGGTCTCGTGGACGTGGTGGGTCACGATGATGCTGGTCAGCCCGAGGGTGCGGTTGAGGCGCTGGATCAGGCTGACGATGACCCCGGAGGCGATCGGGTCGAGCCCGGTCAACGGCTCGTCGTACAGCATCACCGGCGGGTCGAGCGCGAGCGCGCGGGCCAGCGCGGCGCGGCGCGCCATGCCGCCGGAGAGCTCGCGCGGGAACAGGCCCGCGGCGGCGCGCAGGCCGACGGCGTTGAGCTTCATGTCGACCACCCGCGCCAGCACCGGGGCCGGCAGCTTCGCGTGCGCCTCCAGCGGCAGCGCCACGTTGCCGGCCACCGTGAGGTCGGTGAGCAGCCCGTTGCCCTGCAGCAGCACGCCGATCGACTTGCGCAGCTCGAGCAGCGCGCGGACGTCGCGGGTGGGCACCGGGCGGCCCAGCACCTCGACGGTGCCGGCGACGGGCGCGAGCTCGCCGGTGATCGCCGCGAGCAGGGTGGACTTGCCGGTGCCCGACGGGCCGAGGATGGCCGTGATCGCGCCGCGCGGGACGTCGAAGGAGACGTCCTCGAGGATCGTGCGACCGCCGCGGTCCACGCGGACACGGTCGAGGCGCACGGCGGGGGCGGGAGGAGCCTGGGTCATGCTCGGGGGGTCGTTCCGGGACGCGGGAGGATGCTGGATCAGGGCTGAACAGCGCCCTCACCGGCGCGCAGTGTGGCAGATGGCGGCGCGCGCGGCCGGCCGGCGGGGCCGCATCCGCGCGGGATTCTGCATTGCAGGGTCGCGGCTCACGCGGCCCATGCGCCGGCCCGGGCAGGCTTGCCCCCCCGAACGTCCCGCCCGTGAGGCCCCGCATGCCCCACCGCCCCTCTCCCGCCAGCCTCGAGGCCGTCCTCGAGGACGCCTGGGCCCGCCTCGAGGGCGGCCTCACGCGTCGCCACGACCCCTTCCACCAGGGCGTCCTGGCCACGACCGGGCTCGATGGCGCGCCGTCGGCGCGCTACGTCGTGGTGCGCGCGGTCGACCGCGCGGCCGGCGTGGTGGGCTTCCACACCGACGCGCGCTCGGCCAAGCCGGCCGAGCTGGCGCGGGAGCCGCGGGTGTCGCTGTGCCTGTTCGGCGACGCCGTGCAGCTGCGGCTCTCGGGCGAGGCCCGGGTGCTGCGCGAGGGCCCCGCGGTGGACGCCGCGTGGGCGCGTACCGGCATGCTGGCCCGGCGCTGCTACCTCGCCGAGCCGGCCCCCGGCACCGACGCCGACGTCCCGCTCAGCGGCCTCCCCGAGGCCTGGGTCGAGCGACCGCCGGGGCTCGCGGAGAGCGAGGCCGGACGGGTGAACTTCGCCCTCGTCGAGATCACGCTGACCGGGCTGGAGTGGCTGCACCTCGCCCACGCCGGCCATCGCCGCGCCCGCTTCCGGCGCGAGGCGGGCCCGTGGACCGGGCGCTGGTGCGTGCCCTGAGCCCCGCCCGGCCGGACCGCCGCTGCTAGACTGCGCGCCGCTTCCCGCCCGGCCCCGCGCATGCCCGCCCCGAGTCCCGCGATCCCCGCGCCGCGCCGCGCCGCGGTGGCCTTCGTGTTCATCACCGTCGCCCTCGACATGCTCGCCATCGGCGTGGTGATCCCGGTGCTCCCGCACCTGGTGGAGGACTTCGTCGGCGGCGCGGTCGACACGGCCGCGCGCTGGATCGGTGTCTTCGGCAGCGTCTTCGCGCTGATGCAGTTCGCCTGCTCGCCGCTGCTGGGCGCGCTGTCGGACCGCTTCGGCCGGCGCCCGGTGATCCTGATGTCCAACGCCGGCCTCGGCCTGGACTTCGTGCTGATGGCGCTGGCCCAGACCCTGCCGCTGCTGTTCCTCGGCCGCGTGCTGGCCGGCGTCACCAGCGCCAGCGTCGCCACCGCCAACGCCTACATCGCCGACGTGACCCCGCCGGAGAAGCGCGCGGCGGCCTTCGGCCTGCTCGGCGCGGCGTTCGGGCTGGGCTTCGTGCTGGGCCCGGCGATGGGCGGCGTGCTGGGCGCGGTCGATCCGCGGCTGCCGTTCTGGGTCGCCGCCGGCCTGAGCCTGTGCAACCTGGCCTACGGGTTCTTCGTGCTGCCCGAGTCGCTGCCGCGCGAGCGGCGCACCCCGACGGTGGACCTGCGCCGGGCGAACCCCTTCGCGGCGCTGGCCCGGCTGCGCGAGCACCGCTCGGTGCTGGGGCTGGCGTTCGTGGTGTTCGGCTCGAACTTCGCGCACTACGTGCTGCCGTCGACCTTCGTGCTCTACGCCGGCCACCGCTACGGCTGGAGCGAGCTCGAGGTGGGCCTGGCGCTGGCGCTGGTGGGCGTGTGCAACGCCACCGTGCAGGCGCTGCTGGTGCGCCGGCTGGTGCCGCGCCTCGGCGAGCGCCAGGTGCTGCTGGCGGGCTTCGGCTTCGGCGTGCTGGGCTTCGCGCTGATGTCGGTGGCCGCCACCCCGCTGGCCTTCCTGTGTTCGGTGCCGCTGATGGCGCTGTGGGGCCTGGCGGGGCCGGCGACGCAGTCGCTGATCACGCGCCGCGTGGGCCCCGGCGAGCAGGGGCGGGTGCAGGGCGCGGTGGGCTCGCTGTCGGGGCTGGCCGGCGTCGTGGCGCCGACGCTGTTCGCGCAGACCTTCGCCGCCTTCGTCGGCACACGGGCCGTGGTCGTGTTCCCCGGGGCCGCGTTCGCGCTGGCGTCGCTGGTGCTGGCGCTGGCGTTCGCGCTGGCCTGGCGGGTGGCGCGGCCGGTCCCCGACGCGGCCTGAGGCCGGCCCGCGCCCGCGTCGCGGCGCCTCAGCCCGGCGCGCGCCGCGGCGGCAGCGGGCGGCCGGCGGCGGCGATCGACGCGTCGAGGAACCGCTCCATCGCCGCCGACACCACGTCCGGCTGCTCCAGCGCACTGGAGTGCCCGCAGCCCGGCAGGCGCAGTAGGGTGGCGCCGGCGATGCCCGCCGCGAGGCGCTCGCTGCAGTGCGGCGGCGTGGTGCGGTCCTCCTCGCCCACCACCACCAGCACCGGGCAGCGGATCGCGGCCAGCTCGCCGTGCACGTCGTCGCGGCCGATCACGCCGCCCACCGGCCCGACGATCCTGCGCGGCAGGCGCCGCAGCTTCTGCGTCCAGTGCGCCACCAGCGACGCCTGCCCCGGGTCGGCCAGCGTGCTGGCGCCGAACATCAGCGGCACCAGCGCCGGCACGAAGCGGCGCACGCCCAGCAGCGCCACGCCGGCCTGCATCGCCCGGAAGCGCAGCGCGTGGCGCCACGGCTCGGCGTCGGCCGAGGTGTCCAGCAGCACCAGCGAGCGCACCAGGTCGGGATGCCGGGCGGCCAGGCGCAGCCCCACGAAGCCGCCCATCGACAGCCCCGCGAAGTGCACCGAGGGCAGGCCCAGCGCGTGGATGAGCTGGGCCGCGTCGTCGCACAGCGTGTCCATGTCGTAGCCGCCCTCGGCCGGCGGCGAGAGGCCCTGGCCGCGGTGGTCGTAGGCGATCACCCGGAAGCGGCCCTCCAGCGCGCGGCGCTGGGCGGCGTACATCGTGTGGTCCATCAGCAGGCCGTGGGCGAGCAGCAGCACCTCGTCGCCGTGCCCGGAGTCCTCGTAGTGCAGCTGGGCGCCATTGGCGCGGACGACGGGCATCGGGCGGGGCTCGCGATCGGACGGGCCCCGGAGCATAGCCCGGGCGGGGGCGGCCCTTTCCGCACCATAAATGCAATGTTATAACACTTGCATGACCACGCCCCGCCGCCTCCCCGTCACCGTCCTGTCCGGCTTCCTCGGCGCCGGCAAGACCACCCTCCTCAACGCCCTGCTCCGCAACCGCCAGGGCCTGCGCGTCGCCGTGATCGTCAACGACATGAGCGAAGTGAACATCGACGCCGCGCTGGTCCGCGAGGGCGCGACCCTCTCGCGCACCTAGGAGCAGCTGGTCGAATTCTCCAACGGCTGCATCTGCTGTACCCTGCGCGACGACCTCTTGCGCGAGGTGCGCCGGCTGGCGGAGGAGCAGCGCTTCGACTACCTGCTGATCGAATCCACCGGCATCTCCGAGCCGATGCCGGTGGCGGCCACGTTCGCCGTCCGCGACGAGGGCGGGTTCTCGCTGTCGGACGTAGCCGTCCTCGACACCATGGCCACCGTGGTCGATGCCGAGCGCTTCGGCGACGACCTGGCCTCCACCGACACCCTCGCCGCCCGCGGCGAGCGCACCGGCGAGGACGACACCCGCGCCCTGGCCCAGCTGCTGGTCGACCAGGTCGAGTTCGCCGACGTGATCGTGCTGGCCAAGGCCGACCGCGCCACGCCGGCCCAGCTCGCGCGCACCGAGGCCGCGGTGCGCGCGCTCAACCGCGACGCCCGCGTCGTCCACGCCCGCCATGGCGACGTGTCCCCGCGCGAGCTGCTGGGCACCGGCCGCTTCGACTTCACCCGCGCCCAGCTGGCGCCGGGCTGGATGAAGGAGCTGCGCGGCGAGCACACCCCGGAGACCGAGGCCTACGGCATCACCAGCTTCACCTGGCGCGCGCGCCGGCCCTTCCACCCGCTGCGACTGCAGGCGCTGCTGCGCGACGGGCTGGGCGGCGTGCTGCGGGCCAAGGGCTTCTTCTGGCTGGCGACGCGGATGGACTGGGTGGGCGAGCTGGCCCTGGTCGGCCACGTGCGCGAGCATCGGCCGGCGGGCTTCTGGTACGCGAGCCGCCATCGCGTGGACGCCGGCCTGCACCGCCATCCGCCGCCGCCGCCGCCGGGCTATGCGCCCGTGCCGCTGACCGACCTGGGCTTCGAGCGCGTGCAGCGGGCGGCCTGGACCGCGCCGATGCCGGACCCCGGCGAGGTGGGCGACCCGGCCGAGTACCGCGCGATGCAGGCGCTGTGGGACCGCGACTGGGGCGATCGCCGCCAGGAGCTGGCGATCATCGGCCTCGACCTCGACGAGGCCGGGCTGCGCATCCGCCTGCAGTCGGCGCTGCTCGACGACCACGAGATGGCCCAGGGGCCGCTGTCGTGGGCGCAGTGGGAGGATCCGTTCCCGCGCTGGGGCCGCGCCGCCGATCCGGGCGACCAGGACGCGGCCGCCTGAGCGCCGCCGCGCGGCTCAGAACAGCGACAGGCCCGAGCGCGCCGACAGCATCGCCAGCGCGCGCGCGCCGAGCAGCGAGTTGCCCGCCGGATCCAGTCCCGGCGCCCAGACGCAGGCGCTGAAGCGCCGCGGCAGCACCGCCAGGATCCCGCCGCCGACGCCGCTCTTGGCCGGCAGCCCGACCCGGTAGGCGAAGTCGCCCGCGGCGTCGTAGGTGCCGCAGGTGAGCATCAGCGCGTTGACGTGCTTGCTCTGCGCCGGCGTCAGCACCGCCTGGCCGTCGGGCCCGCGGCCCTCGCGGGCCAGCACCAGGCCCGCGCGCGCGAGCTCGCGGCAGTCCATCGCCAGCGCGCAGTGGTGGAAGTAGGCGTCGAGCACGCGCTCGGGATCGTGGCGGAGGTTGCCGAGGTCCTTCATCAGCCAGGCCATGGCCCGGTTGCGGTGGCCGGTGGCGCGCTCGCCCTCGGCGACCGCGGCGTCGTAGGCCAGGTCCGGCGCGCCGGACAGCGCGCGCGCCAGGTCCAGCACCGTGCGCTTGGCGTCCTCGAGCACCTCCAGGATCACGTCGGTGACCACCAGCGCGCCGGCGTTGATGAACGGGTTGCGCGGGATGCCGTGCTCGAACTCCAGCTGCACCAGCGAGTTGAAGCGGGTGCCCGAGGGCTCGCGGCCCACCCGCGCCCACAGCGCGTCGCCGGCGTGGCGCAGGGCCAGCGCCAGGGTGAGCACCTTCGAGATGGACTGGATCGAGAAGCGCGTGCCGGCATCGCCGGTGGACCACGCGCCGCCGTCGGCGCTGGCGACCGCGAGGCCGAAGCGGTGCGGATCGACCGCCGCGAGCGCCGGGATGTAGCGCGCGACCTCGCCCGCGCCGGCCGCGACCTCGGCGGCCAGGTCGTGGGCGATGCCGTCGACCAGGCCCTGCCAGTCGATCGCCTCGGGGTCGGGGGCGCTCATGCGCGCCGGCTCATGCCAGCACCACCCGGTCGCGGCCCTCGTGCTTGGCGCGGTACATCGCCTGGTCCGCCCGCCGCAGCAGCTCCTTCACCGCCACCGGGCGGGCCGGGTCGAGCACGGCGACGCCGAAGCTGGCCGTGATCGGCAGCGCGCCCGCCGCGCTCGCCACCGGCGCGGCCGCGATCGCCGCGCGCAGGCGCTCGGCCAGCGCCAGGGCCGCTGGGCCGTCGCTGGACGGAAGCATGAGCACGAACTCCTCGCCGCCGTGCCGGGCGACCAGGTCGCCCTGGCGCAGGCCCGCCTGCAGGCGCGACGCGACCTCGGTCAGCACGGCGTCGCCGACGTCGTGGCCGTGCGCGTCGTTGATCACCTTGAAGCGGTCGAGGTCGGCGAACACCACGGCCAGCGGCCGGCCCTGGGCCAGCGCCTCGGCGTGCAGGCGGCGCAGCATCGCCTCGCCGGCGCGGCGGTTGGCCAGGGCGGTGAGCGGGTCGCGCTCGGCCAGCTCGCGCATGCGGTCGCGCTGGCGGCGCAGGCCGCGGATGCGCAGCGACAGGCCGACCGTCATTACCACCGCGAACCACGCGCCGGCCATCAGGAAGCCCTCGGACGCCCACGCGGCCGCGCCGCCGTCGCCGCGCCCGCCGTGCGTCGCCGCGATCGCGATCATCGGCAGCAGCGCGATCAGCAGCGGGATCGGCGCCTGTTCGCCGCGCCACAGCAGCCAGGTGGCCTGCAGCCCGCTGGTGAGCGCGATCCCGGCGATCAGCCAGCGCATCGCCGTGGTGACGCCCTCGCGGCCTTCGGGCCAGGCCAGCCAGGCCAGGCCCAGCAGCGCCGCGGGCAGGATCGGGGCGAACCGCCAGCGGTGCGCGCCCGCGAGCGCGCGGTCGAAGTGGCAGAAGCGGTCGACCAGCGGCCACAGGCCGCCGGCCATCACCAGCGGCAGCAGCACCAGCGCGGCGTCGGCCGTGGCGCCCGTGGGCAGCCACGGCCGCGGCCAGCCGGCGATGCCCGAGCGCAGCGCGGCCCACAGCAGCACCGTCACCAGCAGCAGCGCGAACAGGGCGAACACGCGGTCGCGGATGCTGGCGAAGGCCAGGACCGAGGAGAACAGCATCGCCAGCACGATCGACAGCCCGCTGACGCGCACGGCGAAGCGCAGCGTGTCCTCGCGCTGCACCGCGGCCGGGTCGCCGTAGCGCACGCTCGGCGGCCAGCCGGGATCGATCCGGCCGGCGATGGTGACCTCGATGGGCGCGGTCGAGCCCGCGCCGGGATCGAACATCGCGCCCACGCCGCTGCGGTAGCGCGCATCGGTGGAGCGCGCGTCGCCGGCCTCGCCGCAGCGGTGCTCCACGCCGACCCGGATCCAGACCCGCCCGCGCGGCGCGTCGAGCACCAGCACCGAGAGCTGGTAGAACGGCCAGCCTTCCGGCGGTGCATCGATGCGCAGCACGTGCGCGTCGGGCGGCGGCGGCAGCCGGCAGTCGATCGGGAGGACGAAGCTCGGGCCCTGCAGGCGGCGCGCGTCGACGAGCTCGGGGCCGGCCATCGGCGCGCCGGGCAGCGCGCCGCGCAGCATCGCGCCCAGCGACAGCGCGATCACCAGGGCCGCGATCGCCGCGCCGGCCCAGCGGGCGAGGTCGGTCCACGGCGGCAGTCGGGAAGGGGCCATGTGCCGCGAGGATAGCGGTTCCCGCGTCTCGTGTGATGCGACGCGCGGCTGGCATCATGCCGGCATGTCCGCGGCCCCCGACTTCCGCCTCTACCACGGCAACGACCTCGAGGCGCTGGCCGCGCTGCTGGCCGAGCAGCTGCGCGCGCCGGCGCCCGGCGCCGACCCGCTGCAGCCCGAGTGGGTGCTGGTGCCGCAGCCGGCCATGAAGCGCTGGCTGCAGGCCACCCTGGCCGCGCGCCACGGCATCGCGGCCAACCTGGCCTTCCTCGCGCCCGGCGAGTTCGTCGCGCGCGCGCTGCAGGCCAACCCGCCGGCGCTCGACGCCATGCTCGCCCCGGCGCTGGACGCCGACGCGCTGGCGTGGCGACTGTGGCGGCTGCTGGCCGAGCCCGCGCTGGCCGCCGAGCCGGTGTTCGCGCCGCTGCGGCCGCTGCTCGACGGCCCCGCCGGGCGCGGGGGTGGCGATCGCGACGGCGATCGCGATGGCCGCGCGCTGCGCGCCTTCGCGCTGGCCCGCAGCCTCGCCGCGGCCTTCGAGAAGTACCAGGCCTGGCGGCGCGACTGGCTGCTGCGCTGGGACGCCGGCGCCGACCGCGACGACTGGCAGGCCGAGCTCTGGCGCCGGGCCACCCGCGGCCGCGCGCACCGCGGCCGCGCGCTGCAGGACTACCTCCAGCGCGTCGGTCGGCCCGACGGCGAGCGCCCGCAGGGGCTGCCGCCGCGCCTGTTCGCCTTCGCCTGCCTGCACGGCTCGCCCGACGTGCTGCGCGTGATCGCCAGCCAGGCCCGCGTGGGCACGCTGCACTTCTTCTTCCCCAGCCCGGTGCGCGGCTGGTGGGGCGACCTCGAGACGGTGCGCGAGCGCCTCGCCCGCGGCGAGCCGCCCACCGCCGAGGGCGAGCACCCGCTGCTGGCCAGCTGCGGCGCCGCGGGCCGCGACGTGGTGCGCCTGCTGTTCGAGCACGAGGCGGTGCAGCCCAGCGCCGAGGTGGCGGTGGCGGTGGACTTCGACGACCCGCGCCGCCGCGCCGGCCAGGGCCCGCTGCTGCGCCGCCTGCGCGCCGACCTCGACGCCCGCCGGCCCGCGGCGCCGGTGTTCGACGCACCGGATCCGCGCGACCGCTCGCTGCGCGTGCACGCCTGCCACACCCGCCTGCGCGAGGTGCAGGTGCTGCACGACCGCCTGCGCGACATGCTCGAGCGCGATCCCACGCTGCAGCCGCGCGACATCGCCGTGCTCGCGCCCGACATCGACGCCTACGCCCCGATGGTGCGCGCGATATTCGGCGGCGCCGCGGGCAGCCCGCGCTTCGTGCCGTGGACGCTCGCCGACACCAGCCCGCTGGCGGGCGAGCCGCTGGCCGGCCTGCTGCTGTCCCTGCTCGCGCTGCCGGCCTCGCGCTTCGGCGCCGCCGAGGTGCTCGACCTGCTCGCGGTGCCGGCCATCGCGCGCGGCCAGGGCCTCGACGAGGACGCGCTGGCCCGCCTGCGCGACTGGCTGCCGGCGGCCGGCGTGCGCTGGGGCCTCGACGCGGCGCACCGCGCGCGCCTCGGCGCGCCGGCCGAGCCCAGCTACACCTGGTCCTGGGCGCTCGACCGCCTGCTGCTGGGCATGGCCACCGGCGACGACGCCGAGGTCGGCGGCGTGGTGCCGTGGCCGCACCTCGAGGGCCAGGGCCTGGCGGCGCTGGATGCGCTGCTGCGGGTGCTGCGGGTGCTGGCCCGGCTCGAGCGCGCCTGCGCCGGCGCGCGCCCGCTGGCCGACTGGCAGGCCCTGCTGCAGTGGGCGCTGCAGGCGCTGCTGCCCGAGCAGCCCGAGGACCCCGCCGACCAGCGCGCGCTGGCCCGGCTCGACCAGCTGCTCGCCGACACCGTCGAGGCCGCGGCGGCGGCCGGCCTCGGCGCCGAGCCGGTGCCCGCGGCGGTGCTGCGCGCCCACCTCGAGGCGCTGCTCGGCGAGGCCGACCAGAAGGCGCCGCTGCTCAGCGGCGGCGTCGCGTTCGGGCGGATGGTGCCGATGCGCCTGCTGCCGTTCCGGGTGATCGCGCTGCTGGGCATGGACGACGGCGCGTTCCCGCGCCGCGATCCCGCCGGCGGCCCCAACCGGCTGGCCGAGGCGCTGGTGCGCGGCGAGCGCCGGGTGGGCGACCGCTCGCTGCGCGAGGACGACCGCTTCCTGTTCCTGCAGCTGCTGGCCTCGGCCGACGACGCGCTGCACATCAGCCACCTCGGCCTCGACCCGCGCAGCGGCGAGCCGCTGGCGCCCTCGACCCTGGTCGACGAGCTGCTCGAGCTGGCCTGCGCCTGCCACGCCGATCCGGTCGTGGCGCGCGCGCTGCTGCACCAGCGCCATCCGCTGCAGCCCTTCAGCCCCGCGGCCTTCGCCGGCGAGGCGGGCAGCTTCGCCACCGACTGGCATCCCGGCGCCCGCCGCGCCGACGGCGAGCGCGCGCCGCCGCCGCCGTTCGCGCCGGTCGGCTGGCCGCGCGCCGCCGCCGCCGCGCCCGCGGCGCCCGCTACGCCCGCTACGCCCGCCACGCCGTCGCACGCGCCCGCCGAGGCCGCCGGCGCGCTGCCGCTCGCGTCCCTGCGCCGCGCGCTGCTGCGCCCGCACGAGACCTGGCTGCGCGACGGCCTGGGCCTGTGGCTCGAGGAGGCCGACCCCGCGCTCGCCGAGGCCGAGCCCTTCCGCCTCGACGGCCTGCAGCGGCATGCCCTGCAGGCCCGCGTGCTCGAGGCGCTCGAACACGCGCTGGCCAGCGGCGGCCCCGGCGATCCCGCGTCGCTGCAGCGGCGCCTGTTGGCCGAGGCGGTGCTGCCGCCCGGGCCCGCCGGCGCGGCGCTGCTGGCCGACGCCCGCGGCCGGGTCGACGCGCTCGCCGAGCAGCTCGCCGCCTGGCGCGCCGCGCAGGGCGTCGACGCCCCGAGCCCGCTCGCGCTGCGCGTGGACACCGCGGCCGGCGCGGTCGCCGGCGTGCTCGAGGCCTGGCCCGGCGGCGTGGTGCAGGTGCGCCTCGGCGCCATCGACGGCCGCCACCGCGTGCGCGCCGCGCTCGATGCCTGCGTGCTCGCCGCCGCCGGCGATCCGCGCCCGGTGTGGCTGTTCGCCAGCGGTCGCGACGCCCCGCTGCGCGTCGACGGCGGCCCGCCGGGCCCGGCGCGCGCGGCGCTGGCCGACCTGCTGCGCCTGCGCGAGGCGGTGCTGGCCGGGCCGCCGCCCTGCGGGCCGAAGGCCGCGCTGGCGGTCCTCGACGCGCTGGGCGAGGCGGACGCCGGCGGGCCCGACGACCCGCTCGCCGACCCCGAGCGCCGCGCCGCGGCGCTGCGCGCGCTGCGCGAGGCCTTCGCGCCCGAGCAGGGCCACGGCGAGCGCGACGATCCCTGGGTGGCCCAGGCCCTGCGCGGCCGCGACCCGGCCGCGGACCTGGCCGCCGTGCTGGCCTGGGCGCGCGCGCTGGCCGGCCCGCTCGGCCTGCGTCCCGGCGCGGTGGAGGAGGGCGGCGATGACTGACGCCCGCGTCCCCGGCGCTGGCGCGGCGCCCCGCGACGTCGCCCGCGGCGTGCCGCTCGCCGGCCTGCAGCTGCTCGAGGCCAGCGCCGGCACCGGCAAGACCTTCGCGCTGGTCAGCCTGGTGCTGCGCGCGCTGCTCGAGCGCGGCCTCGCGCTGGGCGAGGTGCTGGTCGTCACGTTCACCGAGGCCGCCACCGCCGAGCTGCGCCGGCGCCTTCGCGAGCGCCTGGCGCTGGCCCGCGACCTGCTGCCCGGCGGCGCGCGCGCTCAGCCGGCGCCGGGCGACGACGGCGCGGTGCTGGCCACCCGCGCCCTGGTCGACGCCGCGCTGGCCGCGCTGGGCGAACCCGAGGCGCGCCGGCGCATCGAGGCCGCGCGGCTGGCCCTCGACCAGGCCCCGGTGTTCACCCTGCATGGCTTCTGCGCGCGCGCGCTGGCCGAGCATGCGCTGGCCGCGGGCCGCGCCGGCGAGGCGCCGGCGATGGTCCCCGACGCGCGCGCCCTGCTGCGCGAGGTGGCCGAGGCCCAGTGGCGCACCCTCAACGCCGAGCCGGCGCGGATGCGCCTGCTGCTCGGCCTGTGGGCGTCGCCCGACGCGCTGGCGGCCGACCTGCCCGCGCTGCTGGGCGCGCCGCTGGTGCCCGCCGATCCCGGCCTGCTCGACGCGCCCCCGGCGCGCGCCGACGCCGCGCTCGCCGAGGCCTGGCGCGCGCACGCCGCGGAGGCGTTCGCGCGGCTCGCCGAGGCCGAGCGCGCCGGCCACCTCAACGGGCAGCGCTTCACCGCCGCCAAGCTCGCCGCGCACGCCGCCGCCATGCAGCGCTGGGCGCGCCGCGGCGAGGGCCCGCCGCCGCTCGAGCAGCTGCCGTGGTACGCGCAGGACGCCCTCGACGCGAAGGGCACCAAGCTGCTCAAGGCCACGAAGGCCAAGGCCGAGGCGCCGCGGCATCCGCTGTTCGAGGCGGTGCGCGCGTGGGTCGAGGCCACCGCGCTCGAGCGCGCGGGCCTGGCCCGGGCGCGGCTCGGCCTGCTGCACGCGCTCGCCGCCGACGCCGCGGCGCGGCTGGCGGCGCTCAAGCGCGCGCGCGGCCAGCACGACTACGACGACCTCATCGCCGGCGTCCACGACGCGCTCGAGGCCGAGGCCACGCGCGCCGACGCCGCTGGCGGCGGCCCGCGCCTGTTCGCGGCGGCGCTGCGCGCGCAGTACGCGCTGGCGCTGGTGGACGAGTTCCAGGACACCGACCCGCGGCAGTGGACGATCCTGCGCCACCTGTTCCTGGACGCCGGCCCCGGGGGCGCGCCGGACGCCGGCGACGCCCGCGCCCCGCGCGCCCTGGTGCTGGTGGGCGATCCCAAGCAGGCGATCTACCGCTTCCGCGGCGGCGACGTGCACACCTACCTCGCCGCGCGCGACGAGGCCCGGCGCGCCGGCGGCGAGGCCGCGCTGCACGCGCTCGACGCCAACTACCGCTCGCGCCCGGCCGTGCTGCGCGCGGTCGCGGCGGTGTTCGGGCTCGGCGGGGCCGATCGCGCCTTCGCCTGCGAGGGCATCGCGTTCACCCCGGTGCGCGCGGGCGGCGCGCGCCGCGACGACGAGGTGCTGCACGCGGGCGCGCCCGCCCCCGGCCTGTGGCTGCACCGCCTGTCCGCGCCGGGCGCCGGCAGGCCGCTGGGCCTCGAGGCCGCCCGCGCCGAGGCCGCGCGCGCCTGCGCGTCGGCGGTGCGCGACCTGCTCGAGGGCGCCAGCGCCACGCCGGCGCCGCGGCCCGGGCAGGTGGCGGTGCTGGTGGAGTCGCACCGCGACGCCGCGCGCATCCGCCGCGCGCTCGAGGCCCAGGGCCTGCCCTGCGTCAGCGCCGGGCGCAGCAGCCTGTTCGCCACGCCGGAGGCCGCCGACCTGCTGCGCGTGCTGCGCGCGCTGCTCGATCCCGCCGATGCGCCGCGCCTGCGCGCGGCGCTGGCCACGTCGCTGCTGGGCGAGGGCGCCGACGCGCTGGCCGCGCTGGAGGCCGACGACGCGGCGCTGCGCGGCTGGCTCGAGCGCGTGCAGGCCTGGCGCGAGCGCTGGGAGCGCCACGGCGTGCTCGCGCTGGTCGAGGCCCTGGCGGCGCGCGCCGCGCCGCGCCTGCTCGCGCAGACCGACGGCGAGCGCGTGCTGGGCAACCACCTGCAGCTCGGCGAGTGGCTGCAGGAGGCCTCCTCGTCCGCGCTGGGCGCCGCCGGCCTCGCCGACCTGCTCGGCCGCCGCATCCACGACGCCGACCCCGCCGACGACGCCCAGCAGCTGCGGCTGGAGTCCGACGCCGAGCGGCTGCAGATCGTCACCCTTCACAAGAGCAAGGGCCTCGAGTACGACTGGGTGTTCCTGCCCTTCCTCGCCTGCGGCGGGCAGGCGGGCCGCCGCGGCGGGCTGGCCGCGGTGCCCGCGCGGCGCGACGGCCGGCGCGTGCTCGCGCTGGCCGAGGCGCATCCCGGGTTCGACGCCGACGCGGCGGCCGAGGCCGAGGACGCGCTGGCCGAGCGCCTGCGCCTGGCCTACGTCGGCCTGACCCGCGCCCGGCTGGGCGCATGGCTGGCGCTGGGCGCGGTCGACAAGCTCGAGCGCACGGCGCTGGGCTGGCTGCTGCTGCGCGGCGCCGGCGACGCGGCGGCGGCCGCCACGCCGTCGCCGGCGCGGCTGGACGAGGGCCTCGGCGCGCTGCTGGCCGGCGCCGACGGCGCGATCGCCGAGGCCCCGCCCGCCCGCGCCTGGCCCGGGCGCTGGCGCGCGTCCGCCGCGCCGCCGGTGCCGGCCGCCCGCGAGGCGCGGCGCGTGCTCTCGCGCGACTGGTGGGTCTACAGCTTCACCGCGCTGGCGCATGAGGCCGCGGGGCGGGGCGAGGCCGGTGGCGCCGCCGCGGCCGACGAGGCGCGCCGCGCGGGCGACGAGCCGGTGGCTGCCGCCGCCGCGCTCTCGCAGGGCCTGGCGGGGGACGGCGACGCGGCCGACGGCGGGATCGCCGGCGCCGCGCCGGCCCAGGCCGCGCCCGCCCGTGCCGCCGCCGATCCGCGCCAGCGCTTCGCCGGCGGGCGCTTCGGCAACGCCCTGCATGACGCGCTCGAGCACGCCGAGATGGCGCACTGGCGGTTGCCCGCGGAGGCGCTCGCCGACGACGGCCCCGCCTGGGATCCCGACCACCCCGGCGCGCTGGCCCCGGCCGCGCGCGCGCGCCTGGTCCAGGCGCTGCGCCGGGAGGGCTACGCCAGCGAGGCCGACCTCGCGCTCGGCGTGCCCCTGCTCGCGCGGCTCGTGCACGCCACGGTGCATGCGCGGATGCCCGAGGGCGCGCGCCTCGTCGAGCTGCCCGACGCCGACAAGCGCCACGAGATGGAGTTCCACCTCCACCTCGAGCCCGTCCGCACCGACGCGCTGCTGGCCCTGCTGCAGGCGCACGGCCTGGTCCGCGGCCGCGCCGGCTTCGGGGCGCGCCAGCGCCTCGAGGGCCTGCTGACCGGCCGCATCGACCTGCTCTACCGCCATGCCGGGCGCTACTTCGTGCTCGACTACAAATCCAACCGCCTGCCCGACTACGGCCCCGAGGCGCTCGACGCCGCGGTGCGCCACAGCGAGTACGACCTGCAGTACGCGCTCTACACCCTCGCGCTGCACCGCTACCTGCGCTTCCGCCTCGGCGAGGGCTACGACTACGCGCGCCACGTCGGCGGGGTGCGCTACCTGTTCTGCCGCGGCCTGGCGCCGGTCGACGGCGCGCCCGACGCGCCCTGGCGCGGCGTGCACGCCGAGCGCCTGCCGCGCGCGCTGGTCGAGGGCCTGGACGCGCTGTTCGGCGTCGCCCCGCGGGAGGACGCATGAGCGCGCCGCGCGACGACGCCCCGCCGCCGGCGTCCGGCGCGCCCGACCTGGCCACCCTCGACACGCTGCTGCGCGGCGGCTGGCTGCGCCCGCTCGACCATGCGCTGGGGCTGGCGCTGCGCCGGCTCGATCCACCCGCCGGCGCGGCGGTCGAACTGGCCGCCGCGCTCGCCAGCCGCGCGCTCGCCGAGGGCCACGCCGGCTGGCCGCTGGACGGCGCCGAGGCGCTGCTGCGGGAGCTCCAGCCCGAGCGCCCGACCCCGGCGCTCCCGACCCCCGAGGCCTGGGCCGAGGCGCTGCGCGCCTCGCCCTGGGTCGCGGCGGCGGCGGCGGCGGTCGGCGGCGAGGACGCGCCGGCGCGCCCCGCCGCCGAGGCCGGCGACGCCGCCGGCCGCGTGCTCTGCCTCGAGCACGGCCACGTCCAGCTGCGCCGCTACCGCGAGCACGAGCGCGGGCTGGCCGATGCGCTGGCGCGCCTCGCCGCCGCGCCCGCGCCGGCGCGCCCCGCCGCGCAGGCCGCCGCCCTCGCCGCGCTGCACGCCGCGCTGTTCCCCGCCGACGCCGACCCGCGACAGGCGGAGGCCGCGCGGCGCGCGCCCGAGGCGCGCCTGCTGCTGCTCACCGGCGGCCCGGGCACCGGCAAGACCACCACGCTGGCGCGGATGCTGCTGATGCGCGTCGCCGCCGCCGCGCTGGACGGCGCGCCGCCGCCGCGGATCGCGCTGGCCGCGCCGACCGGCAAGGCCGCCGCGCGGCTGGCGGACTCCCTGCGCGCCAGCCTCGAGCGCCTCGCGGGCGCGATCGATCCCGCGCTGGCGGCGGCGATCCCGGCCACCGCGCGCACCCTGCATCGCCTGCTCGGCTGGCGCCCCGGCGCGCAGGGCTTCCGCCACGACGCCGCGCATCCGCTCGAGGCCGACCTGGTGGTCGTCGACGAAGCCTCGATGGTCGACCTGCCGCTGATGGCCCGCCTGCTCGCCGCGCTGCCGCCCGAGGCCGGGCTGGTGCTGGTGGGCGACCCCGACCAGCTGCCCTCGGTGGAGACCGGCGACGTGCTGGCCGCGCTGTGCGCCGTGCCCGGCCTGCCGCGGGTGCACCTGGCGCGCACCTGGCGCCAGGCCGAGGGCCTCGACCTCGCGCCGCTGGCGGGCCTGGTGCGCGAGGGACGCGCCGCCGAGGCGCTGGCCGGCCTGC
Source organism: Lysobacteraceae bacterium (assembly GCA_051859045.1). Classification (GTDB taxonomy): domain Bacteria; phylum Pseudomonadota; class Gammaproteobacteria; order Xanthomonadales; family Xanthomonadaceae; genus JBHYGK01. The sequence continues at coordinate 23,487 of JBHYGK010000001.1, forward strand.
GCGCCGGCGCCTGGCGCGGCGTGCACTGGCTCACGCCCGGCACGGGCGCCGAGGACGAGCGCGCGCTGCACGCCGAGCTGCGCGCGCGCGCGCTGCCGCCGCTGCGCGCGCTGGCCGCGGCCGCCGATCCCGCCGCGGCCCTGGCGCTGGCGCTGCGCCTGCGCGTGCTCACCGCGCTGCGCGAGGGCCCGAGCGGCAGCCGCGCGCTCAACGCCTGGATCGCCGAGGCGCTGGCGCCGGGCGGCGACGCGGCGCGGCCCTTCCACGGCCGCCTGCTGATGGTCACCGAGAACAGCCCGCGGCACGGCCTGTGGAACGGCGACGTGGGCGTGCTCTGGGCCGAACCCGACGGCGCGCTGCGGGCCTGGTTCGAGGGGCCCGACGGCGTGCGCGCATGGCTGCCCGGCAGCCTGCCCGCGCACGAGGATGCGTTCGCGCTCACGGTGCACAAGGCCCAGGGCTCGGAGTTCGACGAGGTGCTGCTGGTGCTGCCGGCCACCGGCGCGCGCGTGCTGGCGCGCGAGCTGGTCTACACCGGCCTCACCCGCAGCCGGCGCGCGGTGTGGCTGTGGGGCGGCGCGCGCGCGCTCGAGGACGCGCTGGCGCGGCGCAGCGAGCGCTCCAGCACGCTCGCCGCGCGGCTCCAGACCCGCCTTGGACCTGCCCCGGACGGCACGCCAGGGTGACCTCCGCCCGTGCCCGGCCTCAGCGGCCGAGGTGGCGGGCCTGCAGCTCCTCGGCCGCCATCGGCCGGCCGCACAGGAAGCCCTGCAGCACGCTGCAGCCGCGCTCGCGCATGAAGGCGGCCTGGCGCTCGGTCTCGACGCCCTCCGCCACCACGCGCAGGCCGAAGTGCCCGGCGATGGAGAGGATGGCCTCGACCAGCGCGGCGTCGTCGGCGTCGTCGGGCGCGTCCTGCACGAAGGACTTGTCGATCTTCAGCTCGTGCAGCGGCAGGCGCTTGAGGTAGCTCAGGCTGGAGAAGCCGGTGCCGAAGTCGTCGATCGAGAACTCCACCCCGCGCGCGGCCAGCGCGCCCATCGTGGCGGTGCAGGCCTCGACGTCGTCGATCAGCAGGCCCTCGGTGATCTCGAGGGTGAGCAGCGAGGGATCGGCGCCGGTCTCGGCGAGGATCAGCTCGACGCGCTCGACGAAGTCGGGCTGGCGGAACTGGCGCGGGCTGACGTTGACCGCGATGCGCAGCGGACGCCCGCCGGCGGTGCAGGCGGCGAGCACGCGGCAGCTCTCGCGCAGCACCCACTCGCCGATCGGCACCACCAGGCCGGAGTCCTCGGCCACCGGGATGAAGCCGCCCGGCGGCACGATGCCGCGGGTGGGATGGCGCCAGCGCAGCAGCGCCTCGGCCGCGCAGATGCGGCCGTCGGCGGCGTTGACCTGGGGCTGCAGCACCAGCCGCAGCTCGCCCTTGCGCAGGCCCTCGCGCAGCTCGCGCTCGAGCGCGTAGCGGTCGGCCACCGCGTGCTGCATGGCCGGCTCGAACATCGCCACCGCGTTCCGCCCGGCGGCCTTGGCCTGGTACATCGCGATGTCGGTCTCGCGCAGCAGGTCCTCGGCGGTCTCCAGCGGCTTGGGGAACACGCTGCCGCCGATGCTGGCGCTGAGCAGGTGCTCGTGGCCGCCGAGGTCGAAGGGTGCGGACAGCGCCGCGGCCACGCGCTGGGCCAGCGCGAGCAGCGCCGCGCGGGCAGCGTCGGCGTCGTCGCCGAGGCCCGGCGCCAGCATCAGGAACTCGTCGCCGCCGAGGCGGGCCAGCAGCTCGCCCGCGCCGATCACGTCCTGCAGCCGCAGCGCCACCGCGCGCAGCAGCGCGTCGCCCTGGTCGTGGCCGTGGATGTCGTTGATGCGCTTGAAGTGGTCGAGGTCGAGCGAGAGCACGCCGCCGTGGCGGCCGCCCGCGCGGGCCTCCTGCAGCGCCGTCTCCAGCCGAAGCTGCAGGAGGCTGCGGTTGGGCAGGCCGGTGACCGGGTCGTGGTAGGCCAGGGCCTCGAGCTGGCGCTGCTGGCTGTCGCGGCTGATCGCGAACGCGGCCACGCCGGTGGTGAAGCGGATCAGGGCCTGGTGCTCGGCGGTGGGTTCGCCCGGCGCGTCGTAGTACATCGCGAAGGTGCCCAGCACCTCGCGCCGCGAGGTGAAGATCGGCGTGCTCCAGCACGCGCGCAGCCCGTGCGGCAGCGCCAGCTCGCGGTAGCCGTCCCAGCGCGGGTCGCTGGCGATGTCGCGGGTGATGACCTGCTGGCCGGTGTAGGCCGCCGTGCCGCAGGAGCCCACCGAGGCGCCGATCTCGGCGCCGTCGATGGCCTCGACGTAGGGCTGCGGCAGGCTGGGCGCGGAGCAGTGGCGGATCCGCCGGCCGCCCTCGAGCAGCAGCACCGAGGCGCGCATGCCCGGCGCCATCGCCTCGATGCCCAGCAGCAGCCGGTCGAGGGTGGGGCCCAGCGGCGCGCCCTCGGCGATCAGGGTCAGCACGCGGTTCTGCAGGGTGAGGATCTGTTCGTTGCGGCGCGCGGCGGTGACGTCGCGCAGCACCAGCATCTCGCCGCCGCCGTCGGCCAGGGCGCTGACGGTGAGCTCGAACCAGGTGGCGTCGCCGTCGCCGCGCGCGGCGAACTGGGCGCTCGGCCCGGCCTGGCCCTGGCGGGCCTCGTGCAGCGCGGCCAGGCCCGCGCGGCCGCCCGAGAGCCGCGCCAGCAGGCCCTCGACGGGCTGGCCCACGGCCTCGCCCGCGGGCAGCGCGGTGAGCTGGCTGAAAGCGGGATTGACCCACGCGACCTCGCCGTTGGCCTCCAGCAGCGCCACCCCGTTCGGGGCATGCCGGACGATCGCCGCGAGGGCGGTGTCGGGAATGGCGGCGGTGGGGGCCGGGTGCAGCGCGCGGGTCATGGGATCCTCGGCCGGGACGCACGCCCGGTCCATGCAGGGTGGCCGCCACGGCCCCGCTTTCACAGCGGGACAATCCTGACCTCTCAGGCCCCGCTCGTCCGCCGGGACGGGCTCAGTGGCCGCAGCCGCGCCCGCTCCCGCAGCCCTCGCAGCCCGTGGGGGCCCGCGGCGACGCCCCGGCGGCGGCGTCGACGGGCGCCGGGCCGCGCCAGGCCGCGCGCACCGCCGGCCACCAGGCGCGGCCCACGGCGGCGGCCGCGGCCAGCACGATCGCCGCCACCGCCAGCGCGTCCAGCCAGGCCGGCATCAGCCCGCCCCCAGCCACAGCGCCACCCGGTAGGTCACGAACGAGGCCAGGTAGGCCAGCGCGAACAGGTAGCCCGCCATCAGCAGCGGCGTGCGCCAGCCGCCGGTCTCGCGGCGCACCGCGGCCAGCGTGCTCAGGCACTGCGGGGCGAACACGAACCAGGCCAGCAGGCTCAGCGCGGTGGCCAGGCTCCAGCCCGAGGTGATCAGCGGCGCCAGCGCGCCGGCCTCGTCGGCGCCGCCGCCCACCGCGTACACGGTGGCCAGCGCGCTCACCAGCACCTCGCGCGCGGCCAGGCCGGGCACCAGCGCGATCGAGATCTGCCAGTTGAAGCCGATCGGCGCGAACACCGTCTCCAGCGCATGCCCCAGCATCCCCGCGAAGCTGTAGTGGATCGCGGGCTCGGTGGCGCCCGGCGGCGGCCCGGGGAAGGTGGCCAGCACCCACAGCAGGATCGTCAGCGCCAGGATGATGCCGCCGACCCGGCGCAGGAAGATCCACACCCGCTGCCACAGCCCGATCAGCAGGTTGCGCGCCACCGGCCAGTGGTAGGCCGGCAGCTCCATCAGCAGGGTGCGCGCCTGAAGGCCGCCGCCGAGGCGCTTGAGCACCCAGGCCACGGCCAGCGCGCCGAGGATGCCGGCCATGTAGAGCGCGAACAGCACCAGCCCCTGCAGCCCGACCGGGCCCCAGACCTCGCGGGCGGGGATGAACGCGCCGATCAGCAGCGCGTACACCGGCAGCCGCGCCGAGCAGGTCATCAGCGGCGCGATCATGATCGTGACCCAGCGGTCGCGCGGGTCGCGGATGGTGCGCGCGGCCATCACGCCGGGGATCGCGCAGGCGAAGCTCGAGAGCAGCGGGATGAAGCTGCGGCCCGACAGCCCCACGCCGCCCATCAGGCGATCGAGCAGGAAGGCCGCACGCGGCAGGTAGCCCGATTCCTCGAGCACCAGGATGAAGGCGAACAGGATCACGATCTGCGGCAGGAACACCACCACGCCGCCCAGTCCGGCGACCACGCCGTCCACCAGCAGCGACTGCAGGTGGCCCTCGGGCACCAGCGCCGCGACCCGCTCGCCGAGCCACGCGGTGGCGGCCTCGATCCAGCCCATCGGCGCCTCGGCCCAGGCGAACACGGCCTGGAACACCAGGAACATCAGCACCGCCAGGATCGCCAGGCCGGCCACCGGATGCAGCACCACCGCGTCGATGCGGTCGCTGCCGCGCGGCGGCGCGGGCTGGTCGAGGCCGAGGCCGGCCAGCAGCTCGCGCACCCGGGCGTGGTCGGTGGCGGTGGCGATCGCGGCGGGCAGCGGCGTGGCCGGCGGCGGCGGCGCCCAGGCGGCGGGCAGGTCGAAGGCGGCGCGCAGGGCGTCCGCGCCGTGCCCCTGCACGGCGACGGTCTCCACGACCGGCACGCCGAGCGCCCCGGCCAGCGCGGCGGCGTCGATGCCGAGGCCGAGCCGGCGCGCGCGGTCCATCATGTTCAGCGCCACCACCACCGGCAGGCCCATCCGGCGCACGCCGAGCACCAGGCGCAGGCCGCGGCGCAGGTTGGTGGCGTCCACGACGCACACCACCAGCTCGGGGCGCGCCTCGCCCTCGGCGCGGCCGGCCAGCACGTCCAGCGTCACCTCCTCGTCGGGCGACTGCGGCTCGAGGCCGTAGGTGCCCGGCAGGTCGAGCAGGCGCAGCGGCTGGCCGGCCGACGACAGCAGCCGGCCTTCCTTGCGCTCGACGGTCACGCCGGCGTAGTTGGCCACCTTCTGCCGCGAGCCGGTGAGGCGGTTGAACAGCGCGGTCTTGCCGCAGTTGGGCTGGCCGACCAGGGCGACCAGGCGCGGCGCGGCGGCCGCGGCGCCGGCGGCGGGCGGGGAGGGCGCGACGGCGGGGCTCACGGCGCGTCCTCCGCCCAGGCCTCGACCAGCACGCCGGCCGCCTCGGCGCGGCGCAGCGCGAACGTGCTCGCGCCCACCCGCACCGCCAGCGGATCGCCGCCGAAGGGGCCGCGGCGGAGCACGCGGGCCGGCTCGCCGGGCAGGAAGCCCAGCTCGGCCAGGCGCGCGGCCTGGCCGTCGACGGCCCCGGCGTCGAGCCCGGTGACGCGCAGCGCGACGCCGTCGCCGGCCTCGCTGAGGCGGAAGGGGCGGGCGGACGTGGCGGCGGGCAGCGGCATGGCGGACGGCTCGCGGATGCGAAGGACTCGCATCTTGCCACAGTCCGGGCGGTCCTGCGCGCGGGTCGGGTAGGCTCGGGCCGGCGCCTCGCCGGCCACCGCGTCGCCGCGCCCGAACACGCCCCGCACACGGTCGCGCGCCCACCCTGCGCGACCCCATCGCCGCCCCGACGAGCCCCACGCCCATGAGCGAGCCCCAGACCCCCGACGCCGGCGACCCGGGCGCCCTCGACACCCGCGGCGGCGTCAGCCGCGCCCAGGCCGAGGATGCGATCCGCGTGCTGCTGCGCTGGTCCGGCGACGACCCGTCCCGCGAGGGGCTCATCGACACGCCCAAGCGCGTGGTCAAGGCCTACGGCGACTGGTTCAGCGGCTACGCGATGGACCCCGAGGCCTACCTGGCGCGCACCTTCGAGGAGGTCGAGGGCTACGACGAGATGATCGTGCTGCGCGACATCGAGTTCGAGAGCCACTGCGAGCACCACATGGCCCCGATCATCGGCAAGGCGCACGTGGGCTACCTGCCCGACGGCAAGGTGGTGGGCATCTCCAAGCTCGCCCGCGTCGTCGAGGCCTACGCCCGCCGCCTGCAGGTGCAGGAGAAGATGACCGCGCAGATCGCCCGCTGCATCGAGGGCGTGCTCAAGCCGCGCGGCGTGGCGGTGGTGATCGAGGGCAAGCACGAGTGCATGACCACCCGCGGCATCCACAAGACCGGCGTGAGCATGGTCACCAGCAAGATGCTGGGTGATTTCCGCGAGGACGCCCGCACCCGCGCCGAATTCCTGCGCTTCATCGGCCTGGCCTCGGGCGGCTGAGCCCGCCGGCCGGCGTCGGCGCCGCGGCCGGAGTGCGACCTCCGTCGTAGCGACCGCCCCGGCCGCCGCCGCTAGACTGGCGGCATGAGCGATCCCTGTCCCTGCGGCCTCGATGCCGCCTACGCCGCCTGCTGCGGCCGCCTGCACGCCGGCGACCGCGCGCCGGACGCCGAGGCGCTGATGCGCAGCCGCTACAGCGCCTTCGTCCGCGCCGACGCGGCCTACCTGCTGCGCAGCTGGCACGCCTCCACCCGCCCCGCCGAGCTGGTGCTCGACGATCCCGCCCGCACCCGCTGGCTGGGCCTGGACGTGCTGCGCCACGTGCCGGCCGGCGAGCGCGCGGTGGTCGAGTTCGTCGCGCGCTGGAAGGTCGGCGGCGCCCCGGCCGTGCGCCTGCACGAGACCTCGGCCTTCGTCCGCGAGGACGGCCACTGGTACTACCTCGACGGGCACCTGCATCCGCGCTGAGGCGTGACCATCGGCCCATGGCCGGCGCCGCCGCGCCGGGCACCCTCGTAGGCCACCGCGGCGACCCGGCTTCACGCCGCGCCCCGGCGCCGCGGCGCAAGGTCCGCCTTCCGCCGGGTCGCGCACCGGTCCGCGCCACCCCGACACAGGACGTCCCAGGGATGATCGAGCTCTCCGGCGTGCAGCGCCGCTACGCGATCGGCGGCCAGGTCGTGCGCGCGCTCGACGGCGTCGACCTGCACATCGCCCGGGGCGAGTTCGTCGCCCTCACCGGGCCCTCGGGTTCGGGCAAGTCGACCCTGCTCAACGTGCTCGGCTGCCTCGACCGCCCCGACGCCGGCCACTACCGGCTGGAAGGCCAGGACGTCGCGACGATGGACGACGACGCCACCTCGCGGGTCCGCAACCGCCGCATCGGCTTCGTGTTCCAGAGCTTCCAGCTGCTCTCGCGCCTGACCGTGCTGGAGAACGTGCTGCTGCCGCTGCGCTTCGCCGAGGGCGCGATGGCGCCGGAGGAGGCCGAGGCCCGCGCGCACATGCTGCTCGACCGCGTGGGCCTGCAGACCCGCAAGGCGCACCGCCCGGTGGAGCTCTCCGGCGGCCAGCAGCAGCGCGCCGCGATCGCCCGCGCGCTGCTGCTGCAGCCGGCCCTGCTGCTGGCCGACGAGCCCACCGGCAACCTCGACTCCAAGTCCGCCACCGACGTGCTGGCGCTGGTGCGCGAGCTGCACGCCGGCGGGCAGACGATCGTGCTGGTGACCCACGACGCCGACGTCGCGGCCTCGGCCCCGCGCCAGGTGCGGATGCGCGACGGCCGGGTGGAGCATGACCATGCGCGCTGAGCCCGTCGCCCCCCGCGCCGCCGCGCTGCGCGGCCTCGCCCTCGCCGCGGCGCTCGCCGCCGCCGTCCTCCCCGCCGCCGCGCAGGACGCGGCCCCGGCGCCCGCCGCGGCGCGCCCGGTGCCGATGCTTACCGGCGAGGTCCGCGCGCTCGACGCCGAGTCGATCCGCGTGCCGCGCAGCAACACCAACCCCGTCACCCTGCGCACCTTCCTGCCCGACGGCGCCAGCGTGGCCGTGGGCGACGTGGTGCTGGCGATCGACCCCGGCCAGGGCGCCAGCGCGCTGCGCGCCGCCGAGCAGGCGCTCGAGGTGGGCGAGGCGCGCGCGGCCAAGGAGCTCGCCGAGCTCGAGGTGCTGCGGATCGACGCCGAGCTCGCGCTGGTCGACGCCGAGGCCGCGCTGGCCACGGCCGAGGTGGACGCCGCCGTGCCCGCCGACCTGATCCGCGCGCTGGACGCCGACCGCTACCGCGGCGAGCTCGAGCGCGCCACCCGCGAGCTCGCGCTCAAGCGCAGCGAGCTGGCCACCGCCGAGGCCGCGCTGCTGCGCCGGCGCGAGGACGCCCGGCTCGAGCGCGAGAAGCTGATCGCCCAGCGCGACTACCACGCCGGCTTCGTCACCGCCGCCGAGGTCCGCGCCACCCGCGCCGGCACGCTGCGCCGCGGCTTCGACCCGCGCGGCGGCCAGCGCTACGAGGAGGGCAGCTCGGCCAACCCCGGCCAGCAGGTGGGCGAGATCGTGGTCGCCGACGCGACCCTCGCCGTCGTGGCCTGGGTGCACGAGGCCGACCGCGCCGCCATCGCGCCGGGCATGGACGCCGACATCGCCTTCGACGCGCTGCCCGGCGCGCGCGCGCGCGGCCGCATCGAGCGCATCGCCGGCGCGCCGGAGACCCGCGCGCAGTGGGGCCGCGGCGGCTGGTTCGAACTGCGCGTCACGCTCCCCGACGATCACGGCCTGGCCCTGCGGCCGGGCATGAGCGCCCGCGTCCACCCGATGGCCCAGGAGTCCCGCGAATGACCGCTCTGCGCCCCGCCGCCCTCGCGCTGGCCCTGCTCGCCCTCGCCGCGCCCGCCGCGGCCACCTCGCTCGAGGTCGAGGGCGAGGTCGTCGCCCTGCGCTCGCGCGTGCTGGCCCCGCCCTCGATCGACGACTTCTGGGCGCTCAACATCACCCAGCTCGCCCCGGACGGGTCGCGCGTGCGCGCCGGCCAGCCGGTGGTGGGCTTCGACGGCGGCCAGCTCACCCAGACCCTGGTCCAGCGCCGCAGCGCGCTGGCCGAGAAGCGCTCGGCCGCCGAGAACCTGGTGCTGCAGCTCGCCGAGCGCGAGCGCACCGAGGCGCTGGCCACCGAGCAGGCCCGCGCCGAGCGCGACAAGGCCGCGCTGATGGCCGAGCAGCCCGCCGACGCGATCCCCGGCATCGAGTACCGCAAGCTGGTGATCGAGCGCGAGCGCACCGCGCGCCGGCTGGCGCTGATGGAGGCGCGCGAGGTCGCCGGCGCCCGCCAGCGCGTCGCCGAGGCCCGCCTCGCCGAGGCCGAGGAGGCCCAGATCGCCTCCGAGGTGGAGCGCACCGAGCGCGGCCTGGCCTCGCTGCAGCTGCTGGCGCCGGAGGACGGGATCTTCCTGCACCGCTCGAGCTGGCGCGGCGAGCGCTTCGCGGTGGGCTCGCAGGTGTTCCGCGGGCAGTCGGTGGCCGAGATCCCCGACCTCGCCTCGCTGGCCGTGCGGGTGCCGCTGCCCGAGCGCGAGCTCACCCGGGTCGGCGTCGGCACGCGCGCGGTGATCCGCGTCGAGGGCGGCGCCGGCGAGCGCTTCGAGGGTTCGGTGGTGCGGGTGTCCGACGCGGTGCGCTCGCGCTCGGCCGCGCAGCCGGTGCCGGTGGTCGACCTGCAGGTGGACTTCGCCGCGCGGCCCGAGGGCCTGCGCCCGGGCCAGCCGGTGCGGGTGACGCTGGAGGTCGCCGACGGAGCGGTCGCCGCGGGGAGCGCGGAATGAGCGCGCGCCGGGGCCTCCGTCCGGTCGCGCGCGCGCGTGCCGTCGCCCTCGCGCTGGGCTGCGCGCTCGCGCTCGCCGCCTGCGGCGAGGTCGAGCCGGTGGCGGTGGAGCGCGTGCAGTCCGGTCCGGTCACGCTGCTGCTGCGCGCCGAGGGCGAGCTGGCCTCGATCGAGCCGGCGGTGCTGCGGGTGCCCGGCGAGCAGTGGGCGCCGCGCCGGCTGGAGTGGATGGTCGAGGACGGCGCCCGGGTCGAGGCCGGCCAGGTGGTGGCGCGCTTCAGCGCCGACGCCAGCCAGCTCGCGCTGAGCGACGCCGAGATCGAGCTGATGCGCGCCACCCTGCAGCGCGAGGGCAAGGCCGACGAGCTCGAGAGCGTGGTCGGCCGCACCGACGTCGACCTGGCCCAGGTGCAGACCGACCTCGGCATCGCGCGCCGCTACGCCGGCGCCGACCTCGACGTGTTCTCGCGCAACGAGATCCTCAACGCCGTGCAGGACGAGCGCTTCCTCAGCGCCAAGGACGAGACCCTGCGCTGGCAGCGCGGCCAGGCCGGCGAGCGCGGCGCGGCCGAGCTGGCGGTGGTGGACGCCACCGCGCAGACCCAGCGCGTCGCCGCCGAGCGCTCGCGCGCCGACCTGGCCGCGCTCGAGGTGGTGGCGCCGAACGCCGGCGTGTTCCGCCTGACCGCCAACTGGGCGGGCGAGAAGCCGCGCATCGGCGAGGACCAGTGGGGCGGCAACGAGTTCGCCCGCCTGCCGGATCCCTCCGCGGTGCGCGCCGAGCTCAGCCTGCCGCAGCTCGACGCCGAGGGCCTGCAGCCCGGCCTCGCGGTGCGCCTGCGCACGCCCGGCGCGCCGGACGCGAGGCTGGCCGGCACCCTGGACTGGGTGGCCCCGGCCGCGCAGCCGCGCGCGCGCGACAACCCCGCGCGCTTCGTCGCCGTGCGCGTGGCGGTGGACGCCGCCGAGGCCGCCGCGCTGGGCTGGGTGCCCGGGCAGCGCGTGCTGGCCGAGATCGTGCTGGCCGAGGCCGAGGACGCGATCAGCGTGCCCAGCGTGGCGCTCGAGACCGCCGACGGCGCGACCTGGCTGTGGGTGGGCGAGGGCGAGGCGCCCGAGCGCCGGCAGGTGACCCTCGGCGCGCGCGGCGCGGGCCGCGCGATCGTCACCGACGGCCTGGCCGCGGGCGAGGCGGTGCGCCTGCGCCCGCCGGCGCCCGCCGCGGGCGCGGAGGGCGACCCCGACGAGGCCGCCGCCGCCCCGGCCGCGCCCGCCGCGGGGGCCGCGTCGTGATCGCGCGCCTGCCCCTGCCGTGGCGCGAGGCCTTCAGCGAGCTCGCGCGGCGCAAGCTGCGCACCGGCCTGACCCTGCTCGGCCTGGTGTTCGGCGTCGGCGCGATCACCGCGATGCAGGGCGTCGGCGAGGGCAGCCGCCGCGAGGCCCTGCGCCTGGTCGAGGGCCTGGGCCTGCACAACCTGATCGTCGAGGCCGTCGGCGGCGACCCCGAGACGCTGCGCGAGCAGCGCGCGCGCAGCGCCGGCCTGACCCGCCAGGACGGCTGGGCGCTGTTCGCCTCGGTGCCCGGCGCCGAGGACTGGGCCGCCGAGAAGGCGGTGCGCGCGTTCGCGGTGTTCTCCGACCACGGCCGCAGCGACGCCGGCGCCACCGGCGTCTCGCCCAGCTACTTCCGGCTCACCTCGCTGCCGCTGGCGGCCGGGCGCACCCTGGCCGACGAGGACGAGGCGCGCGCCGCGCCGGTGGCCGTGCTCGGCCACCAGGCCGCGGCCGACCTGTTCCCGGCCGGCGACGCGCTGGGGCAGTGGATCAAGGTCAACCACGTGTGGCTGGAGGTGGTGGGCGTGCTCGCCGACCGCGACCTCAGCGCCGACCGCTTCGAGGGCGTGCCGCTGGGGCTGGAGAGCAACCGCGTGTTCATGCCGCTGGCCACCGCGCTGGGGCGCTTCCGCTTCCAGCCGCTGGAGGACGAAGTCGACCGGGTGATGGTGCGGGTGGCCGATCCCTCGACGCTGTCGGCCGCCGCCGCGGTGGCCGCCGCCGTCGCCTCGCAGCGCCACGCCGGCGTCGAGGACGTCCGCCTGGTGGTGCCGCAGCAGCTCTACCGCCAGCACCAGCAGACCCAGCGGATCTTCCGCGTGGTGATGGGCGCGATCGCGGCGGTGAGCCTGCTGGTGGGCGGCATCGGGATCATGAACATCATGCTGGCCAACGTCCTGGAGCGGAAACGCGAGGTCGGCCTGCTGCGCGCGCTGGGCGCGACCAAGCGCGACGTGGTGGCGCTGTTCCTGCGCGAGGCCACCGTGATCTGCGTGGTGGGCGCGCTGGCGGGCCTGGTGTTCGGCGCGCTGCTGGCCTACCTGATCGCGCTGTTCGCGGGTTGGTCGGTGGCGTGGGCGCCGATCCCGGTGCTGCTGAGCACCGCGATCTGCGCCGGCGTGGGCATGGGCTTCGGCGTCTATCCCGCGCGCCAGGCCGCCGAGCTCGACCCGATCGCGGCGCTGCGCAGCGAGTAAGCTCCGCCGGCATGCGCCGACCCGACCGTCCCGCGCCGCGCGTCCCCGCCGCCCCGTCCAGGCTCGCCCTGGCGGCTGCGCTGGCGTGGCCGGGCCTGGCCGCGGCGGTCGAGGCCACCCCGGCGCCGCTGGCCGCCCGCGTCGACGAGCCCGCGGCCTGCGTCGAGGCCGGCTTCGCCCCGGGCGCCGACCCCGCCGCGCCCGGCGCGCTGGCCGCGCGGATCGGCTGGCGCGCGGACGGCCGGCCCTGCCGCCAGGTCGCGCTGCACCCGCTGGACCCCGCCGCGCTGCCGGCCGTGCTCGCCGCGCTGCGGGCCTTCCACGCGCGCGGCGTCCCGGCCTGCCCGGCCGGCCCGCCGAACGGGCTGCGCGCGCTCCGCGTCGAGCCCGACGGCCGCGTGCAGCTGGAGGCTGAGGCCTGCGGCCGGATCGCGCGGCTGCGCGTCGACCCCGCGCGGCCCGGGCCCGAGGCGCGCGCCGAGGAAGCCGCGCAGGCGGCGTGGAGCGTGGATCGACGCTCGCGCCGGCACGCGGCCACCGCCGCGGCGCAGGAGGCGGCTGAGGACGCCCCCGCGACGGCCTCCGCCGGCTGGGGCGCGCTGCTGCCCGACGCCACCCGCCTCGACGTGTCCTACCGCCGCGAGACCAGCGAGGACAGGCGCAAGCGCGAGACCGACCTGCGCGCCCACGCCGCCTGGTACCGCGGCGACGACGAGGTGCAGCTCGAGCTCGTCGCGCAGGTGGAGCGCTACGACGACCGCGCGCCGAAGGACGAACGCAACGCCCGCGGCGTGTGGTTCCACGCGGTGACGCCGGGCTTCTTCACCATGCTCGAGGGCTTCAGCGAGCGCGACGAGGTGCGCGTGCTGGGGATCACCCTCGACTACCGCCTCGTGCAGGGCGGCGCCGGCCTGGGCTGGCGCTGGGGCGAGCATCCGCGCGGCTGGGTCCGCGCGGCGGCGCTGTACAACCGCTTCGACCTCACCCTGTTCGGCGTCGACGCCGAGGTGGGCCTCGACGCGCCCTCGCTGTACCTCGCCGGCGAGTGGGCCGCGGGCGAGCGCCTGCACCTGCGCGGCGACGCCCGCCACTACTGGTGGCCGGGCGGCGGCGACACCGGCCTGGAGGCCGGCGGCGAGGTGGTCTACGACCTCGGCCGCGCGCTCGGGATCGGCCTGCGCTGGGAGTACTCGCGCAACGCCGCCACCCTCAGCCGCGCCGACGAGGAGAGCACCTCGCTGTTCCTGCGCTACCGGCCCTGAGCCCCCGGCACGGGCCGCTCCGGCGCCTCCGGTACACTGGCGGCCTGTCCCGCGAGCGTCCCACCGATGCCCACCCCTCGCCTCAGTCCCCTCGCCTGGCTGCGCGCCGGCTTCGTCGGCGGCCTCGTCGTCGCCAATACCCTGCTGCACGCCGTGCCGATCGTGGGCATGGCCCTGGTCAAGGCCGCGCTGCCGGTCCGCGCGCTGCGCGCCGCCTTCTCGCGCTGGATGCCCGCGCTGGGCGAGAGCTGGATCGCGCTGAACTCGCGCGCGATCGACGCGCTGCTGCCCACCCGCTGGACCGTCTCCGGCGACCCCGCGCTCGGCCGCGACCGCCGCTACCTCGTGCTCAGCAACCACCAGAGCTGGGTCGACATCCCGGTGCTGCAGAAGGTGCTCAACCGGCGCATCCCGTTCCAGCGCTTCTTCCTCAAGGAGCAGCTGTTCTGGGTGCCGGTGATCGGCCTGGCCTGGTGGGCGCTGGACTTCCCCTTCATGAAGCGCGCCACCAAGAGCCAGATCGCCAAGCGCCCCGAGCTGGGCCAGCGCGATCGCGAGGCCGCGCGGCGGGCGTGCGCGAAGTTCCGCGACATCCCGGTGTCGGTGATGAACTTCGTCGAGGGCACCCGCGCCACCGCGGCCAAGCTCGCGGCCTCGCCCTACCGCCACCTGCTGGCGCCGAAGTCCGGCGGCGTGGCCCAGGTGATCCAGTCGATGGGCGAGGTGCTCGACGGCGTGCTCGACGTCACCGTGGTCTACCCCGACGGCCGGCCGACGCTGGTGGAGTTCCTGGCCGGCCGGGTGCGCGAGATCCGCGTCGAGCTGCGCCTGCTGCCGGTGCCCACCGCGCTGGTGGCGGGCGACTACGACGCCAACCGCGAGGACCGCGTGGCCTTCCAGGCCTGGATCAACGGCGTCTGGGCCGAGAAGGACGCGCGCATCGACGCGCAGCTCGCCGCGCGCTGAGCGCGGGCCCCGCGCGGGCGCCATGCACGGGCGCGCTGCACGGTCGGCGTGCAGGCTGCACGGCCCCGGCCCGGGCGCCGCCGACGCCGTGGACGCGCGATGCGCCCCCGGGGCGGCCCGCGCGCCCGCCGCGACGGCCTCGCGGCGTGCTTGGCACGGATCATGGAACGGATGGGGCAGGTGGCGCCGAGACGCCGCCGCCTTTCCCCCATCAGGAGATCGCCATGAACAAGGACACCATGCAGGGCCAGTGGAAGCAGCTCAAGGGCAAGATGCAGGCCCAGTGGGGCAAGCTGACCAACGACGACCTCGACGTCGCCGAGGGCAATGCCGAGTACCTCTCGGGCAAGATCCAGGAGCGTTACGGCATCGCCCGCGACGAGGCCGACAAGCAGGTCAGCGAGTTCCAGCGCCACCTGTGACGCATCGGTGGGGTGGGCCCAGGTCCCCCTGGCCGACGCCCGTCCCGCACCGGTCGCCCCGGGGGCTCACGCCCCCGGGGCGCTTGTCGTTGAAGGCCGTGGCCGGACGCGCCACGCGCGGGTGACGCGGTGTTGCGCCAGCGCTCCCGAGGCGCACGCGTCGCGCCGCGCTAGAGTCGGGGCCCCGCCGCCAGGGCCATCGCCATGCCATCCATCCCCGCCCCGCGTCGCCGCGCCGCCCTGCGCCGCGTGCCGCCGTCCATCCTCGCGCTGGGCCTCGCGCTCGCCGCGCTCGCCGCGCCCACCGCCGGCGCGCAGGACGCCGCGCCCGGCCCCACCGCCGCCGAGCTCGCGCCGCTGCTGCCGCGCGTAGTGGCCTGGCGCCGCGACCTCCACCAGCACCCCGAGCTCGGCCACGCCGAGCACCGCACCGCCGGCATCGTCGCCGCGCACCTGCGCGCGCTGGGCTTCGAGGTGCGCACCGGGATCGCCGGCACCGGCGTCAGCGGCCTGCTGCGCGGCGGCCTGCCCGCCGGGCCCGGCGGCGGCCCCAGGATCGCGCTCCGCGCCGACATGGACGCGCTGCCGGTCACCGAGGAGACCGGGCTGCCGTTCGCCTCCACCGCCACCACCACCTACCGCGGCCAGCCGGTCGGCGTGATGCACGCCTGCGGCCACGATGCGCACGTCGCCATCCTCATGGGCGTGGCCGAACTGCTGGCCGCGCGTCGCGACGCCTTCGCCGGCGAGGTGATGCTGGTGTTCCAGCCCGCCGAGGAGGGCCCGCCCGAGGTGGGCCAGGTGTTCGGCGCGAAGGCGATGCTCGACGACGGCCTGTTCGCGGCCTTCCGCCCGGACGCGGTGTACGGCCTGCACGTCTGGGCCGCGCTGCCCGCGGGCGAGGTCGGCTGGCGCAGCGGCGCGACGATGGCGGCCGCGGACGAGTGGACGCTGCGCGTGGACGGCCGCCAGGCGCATGGCTCGCGGCCCTGGGACGGCGTGGACCCGATCACCGTCGCCGCGCAGATCCAGCTCGCGACGCAGGGCATCCTGGCGCGCCAGGTCGACATCACCCGCTCGCCGGTGGTGCTGACCACCGGCCAGGTCCAGGGCGGCGTGCGCTTCAACATCATCCCCGAGCGGGTCGACATGACCGGCACCCTGCGCACCTTCGACCCCGCCGTGCGCGAGGACGTGATCGCGCGCTTCGAGCGCACCGCGCGGGCCACCGCCGAGGCCAGCGGCGCCACCGCGACGCTGCGGGTGGTCAACAACGCGCCGCTGACCTACAACGATCCAGCGCTGGCCGAGCGCAGCGGCGCGGTGCTGCGCGCCGCGCTCGGGGAGGCCGCGACGCGCGAGATGCCGCTGCTGACGATCGCCGAGGACTTCTCGCAGTACGCCAGCGCCGCGCCGACCTTCTTCTTCTTCGTCGGCGCCACGGCGCCCGGCATCGACCCGGTCGCCGCGCCCAGCAACCACTCCCCGCGCTTCCTGCTCGACGAGCACGCGCTGGAGGTCGGCGTGCGGGCGCTGTCGGCGCTGGCCTTCGACGCGCTGGGAGCGCGTGGCGCCGCTGCGCCGCCGGCGCCCGCGCCGCGCCCCTGATGGCCCCGGGCCTCGACCTCCCGCCGCTCGCCCTCGGCCCGCTGCTGCTGCCGCCGGTCAGCTGGCTGCTGGTGGGCGGCCTCGCGCTGGGCCTGCTCGCGCTGGCCATCGGTCGCCGCCGGCGCGGGGCCGACGCCTCCGCGCCGGAGGTGGGGACCTCGGGCGCGGAGCGCGAGGCCGGCGAGCGCCTGCTGTGGCACGCCGCGCTGGCCGCGATCGCGGGCGGGCGCCTGGGTTGGGTGCTGGCGCATGCGGGCAGCTACGCCGAGGCGCCATGGACGGCGCTGGACCTCCGCGACGGCGGCTGGTCCGGCCTCGGCGCGGCGCTCGGCCTGCTCGCGGCGCTGGCGCTGGGGGCGCGGCGACCGGGCCCGCGCCGGCGCGCGGCCGCGACGCTGGCGCTGGCCGCCGCGCTGGGCCTGGCGGCCCTGCTGGGCGGGTTCGCGCGCACCGCGCCGCCGCCGCCGGCGCCGCGGATCGCGCTGCAGGCGCTGGCGGGGCCCGCGCGCGACGCCGCCGCCGAGGGGCCGGTGCTGGTGATCGCCTGGGCCACCTGGTGCGCGCCCTGCCGGCGCACGCTGCCGCGCCTGCGCGACGCCGCGGCGGCCGACCCCGGCCTGCGCGTGCTCTACCTCAACCAGGGCGAGGCGCGCGAGGAGGTCGAGGCCTATGCGGCCGCGATGGGCCTGCCGCGCGACGCGGTGCTGCTGGACCCGGACGTCGCCTGGGGCCGCGCGGCCGGGGTGCGCGGCTATCCCACCGTGCTCGCGATCGACGGCGCCGGGCGGGTCGTGCGCCGCGCCGCCGGCGAGCTCCCGGCCGGGCGGATCACCGGCCTCGCGGCCGACCTGGCCGCGGCGCCCCGGCCCGCGGGGCATGACTGACGACCTGGGTGACCTCTGGCACAGGTGAACTGCCGAAGCGGTGTTGTACTTTACCAACACACCAACGCAGGAGCACCCGCCATGACCGCTTACACCGCCAACGCCCTGATCGCCGCCGTGATCGCCTCGTCCCGCAGCGCCTCCCTCCCCCGCGTCCCGGCGCTGCCGGCGGCGAACCTCGACCGCTACCGCGAGCGCGACTTCGGCATCGGCTACGGCCGCTCCAGCGGCTACGCCGGCACCGCGCGCCGCACCTACGGCGAGGCCGGCACCCCGTCCTTCCTCCGGGTGGGCTGATCCCCCCCTGCCTTGGTGAGGACGCTCCCGGCCGGCCTGGATGGCCGGCCGGGAGGCGGTTCAAGCCCCCGGCCGGGCGACGCCCGCCAGCAGCACCTTCGCCATCGCCTCGCCCGCGTCGCGCCCGTCGCGCACCGCGGTGACCACCAGGTCCGCGCCGCGCACCATGTCGCCGCCGGCCCAGACGCGCGGATGGGCGGTCCGCCATCCTGCGGAATCATCGGCGATCACGCGCCCATCGGGCTGCAGCGTGATGCCATGCTCGGCCATCCACGCCTCCGGGCTGGGCCGGAACCCGAACGCCACGATCACCACGTCCGCCGCCAGCACGGCCTCCGCGCCGTCGGCCTGGCGCATCCGCACGCCCGCCACCCGGCCGGCGTCGTCGCCCTCGATCGCCAGCGGCTGCAGCCCGAACGCGAAGCGCACGCCCTCCTCGCGGGCGTTCTCGACCTCGCGGCGCGAGCCCGGCATGTCGGCCTCGCCGCGCCGGTAGGCGCAGGTGACCTCGGCCGCGCCGAGGCGCACCGCGGTGCGCACGCAGTCCATCGCGGTGTCGCCGCCGCCCAGCACCACCACCCGGCGGTCCGCCAGGTCGGGCAGCGGCGTGCCCCATCCGCCCGCCACCGCCGCGGCCGCGGTGCCCAGCACCTCGCGGTCATTGGCGATCAGGAAGGGCAGGGCGGGGTGCACGCCGTCCAGGCCGAGGCCCGGCAGCGCGCCGTCCACCGCGGTGTAGGTGCCGGTGGCCAGGTAGACCGCGTCGTGCCGGGCCAGCAGCTCGGCGAAGGCCAGGTCGCGGCCGATCGCCTGGCGCAGGTGGAACACCACGCCCATGCCCTCCAGCGCCGCGCGGCGCGCGCGCACCACCGCCTTGTCGAGCTTGAAGGGCGGGATGCCGAAGGTGAGCAGGCCGCCGATCTCCTCGTGGCGGTCGTAGACATGCGCACGGATGCCGTGGCGCGCCAGCCGGTCGGCGCAGGCCAGGCCGGCCGGGCCGGCGCCGACGATGCCCACGCTCAGCCCGGTCGGCTGGGCGCTGATCCGCGGCCGCCAGCCCATCGACAGCGCCAGGTCGGTGATCGACTTCTCGACCGCGCCGATGCTCACCGCGCCGAACACCGGGGTCAGCGTGCAGGCGCCCTCGCACAGGCGGTCCTGCGGGCAGACCCGCCCGCAGACCTCGGGCAGCGGGTTGGTGGCGTGCATCAGGTCGGCGGCCTCGAGCACCCGACCCTCCTGGGCCAGCTTCAGCCAGCCCGGGATGTCGTTGTGCAGCGGGCAGGCGTGGGCGCAGTAGGGATTGCCGCAGTCCAGGCAGCGCCCGGCCTGCGGCTTCGCCTCCTCGACGCCGTAGCTGGCGTAGAGCTCGTCGAAGCCCACCACGCGCAGCTCCAGCGGGATCGCGCGCGGCGAGCGGCGGGGCTCGCGCAGGAACAGTCCGGGCTCCTTGACGCTCATGCGGCCTGCCTCAGGGTGACGATCAGGGAGTCGAGGCTGGCGGCCTTGGGCTTCACCAGCCACACGCGCGGGTGCATCTCGCGGAAGTCCTCGAGCAGGCGCGCGCCCCAGGGGCTGGCGGTGTGCTCGACGTGGCGCTCGAGCAGGCCGCGCAGGTGCTGCACGTGGTGCTCCAGGCCCTCGGGCGAGAGCCGCACGATGTCGATCAGCTCGTGGTTGTAGCGGTCCACGAAGCCGCGGTCGAGGTCGAGCACGTAGGCGAAGCCGCCGGTGAAGCCCGCGCCGAAGTTCAGCCCGGTCGGGCCGAGCACGCAGACCACGCCGCCGGTCATGTACTCGCAGCAGTGGTCGCCCGCGCCCTCGATGACCGCGGTGGCGCCGGAGTTGCGCACCGCGAAGCGCTCGCCGGCGCGGCCCTGGGCGAACAGCTCGCCGCCGGTGGCGCCGTACAGGCAGGCGTTGCCGAGGATCGGCGCCTCGTGCGGCGTCCAGCCCGCGCCGGCCGGCGCGCGCACCACGATGCGCCCGCCCGCCATGCCCTTGCCGACGCCGTCGTTGGCCTCGCCCTCGAGGTCGAGGTGCAGGCCGGCGGCGTTGAACGCGCCGAAGCTCTGCCCGGCGCTGCCGCGGAAGGCCAGCGCCAGCGGCGAGGCCAGGCCGGCGTCGCCCCAGCGCTTGGCGATCGCGCCGCTCAGGCGCGCGCCGACCGCGCGGTCGCGGTTGTCGATCGCCCAGGGCGCGCCGGTGGTGGCGTCGCCCGCGGCCGCCACGCGCGCGCCCTCGCCCGCGGCGATGGCCTCGGCGCAGGCCGCGAGCAGGCGCTGGTTGAGCGCGCCCGGATCCCAGGGCGGGTTGGCGTCGACGCCGCAGCAGCGGCCGTCCTCGGCCAGCGCGTCGTCCGAGAGCAGCGGCGCGAGGTCGAGGCCCGCGGCCGCCGCGCGCGGGTCCACGCCCAGCCGCGCGGTGCGCCCGATCAGCTCGTCGAGCGAGCGCAGGCCCATCCGCGCCAGCCACTGGCGCACGTCCTCGGCGAGGAAGCGGAAGTAGCGGACCACCCGCTCGGGCGGGCCGTCGAAGGTGCGCTCGCGCAGCTGCGCGTCCTGGGTGGCGACGCCGGTGGCGCAGGTGTTGAGGTGGCAGATGCGCAGGTACTTGCAGCCCAGCGCGATCATCGGGCCGGTGCCGAAGCCGAAGCTCTCCGCGCCCAGCGCCGCGGCCTTGATCACGTCCAGCCCGGTCTTGAGCCCGCCGTCGGCCTGCAGGCGCACCCGCGAGCGCAGGCCCGCGCGGCGCAGCGTCTGCTGCGCCTCGGCCAGGCCCAGCTCCCAGGGCACGCCCGCGTAGCGGATCGAGCTGACCGGGCTGGCGCCGGTGCCGCCGTCGTGGCCGGAGATGGTGATCAGGTCGGCGTAGGCCTTCGCGACGCCCGCGGCGATCGTGCCGACGCCCGCATGCGCCACCAGCTTCACCGACACCAGCGCCTCGGGGTTGACCTGCTTGAGGTCGAAGATCAGCTCGGCCAGGTCCTCGATCGAGTAGATGTCGTGGTGCGGCGGCGGGCTGATCAGGCCGATGCCGGGCTTGGCGTAGCGCAGCCGGGCGATGGTGGCGTCGACCTTGTGCCCGGGCAGCTGGCCGCCCTCGCCGGGCTTGGCGCCCTGCGCGATCTTGATCTGCAGCACCTCGGCATGCGCCAGGTAGGCCGGCGTCACGCCGAAGCGCCCGCTGGCCACCTGGCGGATCTTGGAGCGCTTGTCGGTACCGGTGCGGGCCGGGTCCTCGCCGCCCTCGCCGGAGTTGCTGCGCGCGCCGAGGAAGTTCATCGCCTGCGCCAGCGCCTCGTGCGCCTCGGGCGACAGCGCGCCCAGGCTCATGCCGGCGGAGTCGAAGCGCGAGAGGATCGACGCCGCGCTCTCGACCTCCTCCAGCGGGATCGGCGCGTCGGCGGGCACCGGCTGCAGCAGGTCGCGAAGCGCCGAGGGCGGGCGGGTGTCGACGGCCGCCGCGTACGCCGCCCAGTCGGCGGGATCGTCGGTGCGCACCGCGCGCTGCAGGCGGATCACCACCTCGGGGTTGTACAGGTGCTCCTCGCCGCCGTGGATGTAGCGGAGCACGCCGCCGGGCGGCAGCGGCGCGTCGGCCTCGCGGGCCAGCGCCTCCAGCCGGGCCTGGTCGGCCTCGAGCATCGCGAAGCCGGCGCCGCCGATGCGCGTGGGCGCGCCGGGGAAGCACAGGTCCACCACCTCCGGCCGCAGGCCCAGCACCTCGAACAGCAGCGCGCCGCGGTAGCTGGCCACCGTGGAGATGCCCATCTTCGAGAGGATCTTCAGCAGGCCCTTGCGCAGGCCGCGGCGGTAGCTGCGGCCGACCTCGCGGTTGTCGTCGGCGCCGAACAGCCGGCCGGCTTCGCGCAGCGCGAACAGGCTCTGGTAGGCCAGCCACGGATGCACCGCGGTGGCGCCGGCGCCGATCAGGCAGGCCACGTGGTGCGGGTCGCGGATGGTGGCCGAGTCGACGATCAGGTTGCACAGGCAGCGCAGGCCGGTGGCGACCAGGCGCTGGTGGATCGCGCCGGTGGCGAGCAGCGCGTGCACCGCCTGCTCGCCGTCCACGGGCACCCGCGAGAAGTCGCTGAGCACCAGCAGGACCTTGCCGGCGCGCACCTTGGCCTCGGCGTCGTTGCACAGCCGCAGCAGGGCCTCGTGCAGGGTCTCGCCCTGGCGCTGGAACAGCGGCAGGCGCACGTAGCCCTCGGCGAACGCCGGCATCGCGCGCAGCTCCTGCAGCTTGCGCCAGCTCAGCACCGGGGAATTGAGCAGCACCTGGCGGGCGTTGTGCTCGACGTCCTCGAAGACGTTGCCCTCCCGGCCGATCTGGGTCACCAGCGACATCACCACCTGCTCGCGCAGCGGGTCGATCGGCGGGTTGGTGACCTGGGCGAAGGCCTGGCGGAAGCGGTCGTACAGCGGGCGCACCTGGCGCGACATCGCCGCGATCGGGGTGTCGTCGCCCATCGAGCCGACGGCCTCGCCCTCGGTCTCGGCGAGCACCTTCAGCACCTGCTCGAGCTCTTCGCGGCTGAGGCCGAAGCGCTTCTGCTCCACCGCCAGGCGCTCGGCGTCGATCGGTACCGCGGCCAGCGCGGGGTCGATCAGGTCGGAGTGCAGGTAGGTGACGCCGGCCTTCAGCCAGCGCTTGTAGGGCGCGCGCGCGGCGTTGCGGCGGTCGATGTCGGCGGACTCGAGCAGGCGCCCGGCGGCGAGGTCGACGGCGATCATCTCGCCCGGGCCGAGCCGGCCCTTGCGCGCGATCCGCGCGGGCGCGCAGTCCCAGACGCCGGCCTCGGAGGCCACGGTCAGCAGGCCGTCGGTGGTGAGCATCCAGCGCGCGGGGCGCAAGCCGTTGCGGTCGAGCACGCAGCCGGCGGTGTCGCCGGCGCAGAACACGATGCCGGCCGGGCCGTCCCAGGGCTCGGTGTGCAGCGCGTAGTACTCGTAGAACGCGGCCAGGTCGGGATCCGAGCCCTCCAGCGCGTGGCCGGCGGGCGGGATGAGCACGCGCAGCGCCAGCGTGGGGTCCATGCCGCCGGCCACCAGCAGCTCGGCCATCGCGTCGAGGCTCTGGGAGTCCGAGCCGTCCAGCGGGATCACCGGGTCGAACTCGGCCAGGTCGAGGCCCGGCGCCTTCCACACCGCCGCGCGGGCCTGCGCCCAGCGGCGGTTGCCGGCGATGGAGTTGATCTCGCCGTTGTGCGCGAGCATCCGGAACGGCTGCGCCAGCGCCCAGCGCGGCGCGGTGTTGGTGCTGAAGCGCTGGTGGAACACCGCGGCGGCGCTCTCGAGCTCGGGGCGCGAGAGGTCGGGGTAGAAGTCGGCCAGTGCGTCGGGGCGCAGCATGGCCTTGTAGCCCAGGGTGTCGGCCGACAGGCCCAGCAGGTAGACGCCGGGCAGGCCGGCCAGCGCCTGCTCGGCGCGGCGGCGGGCCAGCACCAGGCGGGTGGCCAGCGGGACGGGATCGGCCTCGGCGGCGTCGCGCACGAAGGCCTGGCGCACCCGCGGCGGCTCGCAGCGGCCCGGCACGCGCCCGGGCGCCACCGGCACCGCGCGCCAGCCGGCCAGGCGCAGGCCCACGGCCGCGCAGGTGGCGGCGAGGGCGTCGCGCACGCGCGCCTCGGCGGCGTCGTCGTGCGGGCAGAACAGCGTGCCCACCGCCAGCCGGCCCTCGCCGCCGGCGCCGCACTCGGCGGCCAGCGTGCGCACGAAGGCGTCGGGGCGGTGGAGCAGGATGCCGGCGCCGTCGCCGGTCAGGCCGTCGGCCCCCAGGCCGCCGCGATGGGCCAGCCGGGCCAGCGAGGCCAGGGCCAGGTCGACGGTGCGCCGGCTGGCGCGCCCGGACACCTCGGCGACGAGGCCGAAGCCGCAGCTGTCGTGCTCGTACGCCGGGTCGTACAGACCCCGGTCCTCGGTGTTCACCATCGGACCTCCAGTGCGCGGCGGGCCGTCGCCGTGGGGCTGGCGACGGGTGGCTTGCGGGATGGCCCGAGCGGATCAGGAAACCATCGAGCCGTCAAACCAGTGCGCGCGGCCGCGGGCCGCGCGCCCCGCGGGTCGCGTCAGAAGGTGTAGCGGACCTTGGCGTAGCCGTAGCGGCCGTTGAAGCCGAACGGCGCGTTGCCCACCGGGTAGGGGAAGATGCCGCTGTTGTTGTTGGCGGCGATCACCCGGTCGGGATAGGCGTCGGTGAGGTTCTCGACGCCCACGCTGAGCCGCCAGTGCGCGCTGGCCTGCCAGGCGGCCGAGGCGTCGAACACCCACTCGCGGCCGAAGGTCTGGTCGTTGGCCGGGCTGGTGTTGCTGAGCACGGTGTACTCGCCGTAGAGCGTGGCGCCGAGGCGCGCGCTGAGGGCGTCGCGGGCCCAGTCCAGGCCCAGGATCAGCTTGTCCTCGGGCGAGCCGACGGTGATCCGGCCGGACTCGGCGCGGCCGATGCGCTGCAGGCCCAGCGACACCGCCTCGAGCGCCGCGGGATTCGGCGCCACGCGCTCGATCGAGGTCTCGTTGTGGTTCCAGCCCACCGTGATGCCCAGCGTGCCCGCGTCGCCCAGGTCGAGGTCGGTGCGGCTGATCAGGTCCAGGCCATCGGTGCGGGTGTCGACCGCGTTGGTGAAGTAGCGGCCGCCGTCGATGCCGGGGAAGCCGTTGGCGGCGAGGAAGTCGCGCACCGGCTGGCCCACCAGGTTCTCCGACAGCACGACGCGGTCGTCGATGTCGATGCGGTAGGCGTCCGCGGTGATCGTCCAGGCCTCGCCGATCGTCCAGCTGGCGCCGAGGCCGAGGCTGGTGGACTCCTCCGCGCGCAGCGGCTCGGCGCCCAGCGCCCGGGCCACCGGGTCGGCCACCGGGAAGGTGCGCACGTCGAAGGGCACGGAGTTGATGAAGCCGGTGGCGGTGGCCGAGTACGACTGCTGCGCCAGCGAGGGCGCGCGGAAGCCGGTGGAGACGGTGCCGCGCAGCGCGAAGGCGTCGCTCGCCACGAAGCGCGCGGAGAGCTTGCCCGACAGCGCGTCGCCGAAGTCGGAGTAGTCCTCGTGGCGCAGCGCCGCGCTGGCGGTCAGCCGCTCGGCCAGCTCGGCCTCGAGGTCGACGTACAGCGCCCAGCTGTCGCGGCTGGCGTCGACCTCGTCGGAGGGCCGGAAGCCCGGGAACACCTGCGAGCCGGTGCCCACCCAGCTCTCGGCCTGGCCGGCGGAGATGCGGTAGGTCTCCTCGCGCAGCTCCGCGCCCAGCGCCACGTTGAGCGGGTAGGTCAGCCAGGCCACGTCGACGCCGCGGCTGAGGTCGACGTTGGCGGTGGCCTGGCCATTCTCCAGCGTGCCGGCGTAGAACGACCGCGGGCTGGTCGCGCCCAGCGAGGTGTTGATCGAGTTGGCCACGCCGTAGTCGAAGGTGTTGCCGCCATAGCCGACGCTGGCGTCCCAGGCCCAGCCGCCGGCGGTGTCGCCGCGGGCGCCGGCGAACACCGAGCGGTCGAGCGCGTCGCTGGTGATCAGCGGCAGGTAGCCGTCGGGATACACGGCCGGCACGTTGCGCGCGTCGAGCGGGCGGCGGAAGAAGCCCGCGGCCTCGCCGTCGCGGCGGCCGACGCCGCCGAACACGTAGGCCTCCACGCCGGCGCCCAGCGGCAGGCCGGCGTTGAGGAACACCAGCCGGTCCTCCAGCACGGCGTCGCCGAAGCGGTGGTTGAGGCGGTTGGCGCTGGCCTCGCGCGGGTCGGGCTGGCCGCCCACCAGCGGGTACTGCTGGCGCGGGTCGAGCCCGGCGCGGTTGGTGGCCTCGCGGTCGCGCAGCTCCGCCGACAGCGCCACGAAGCCCTCGCCGAAGGCCAGCGAGGTGAAGGCCGAGGCGCCGGCGGTGTCGCCGTCGCCTTCGTCGTGCGTGCCCCAGCTAGCCTCGAGCGAGCTGCCCTCGCCGGCGCCCTTGAGCACGAGGTTGATCACGCCGGCGATGGCGTCCGAGCCGTACAGCGCGCTGGCGCCGTCGCGCAGCACCTCGATGCGCTCGATCGCGCTCGCGGGGATCGCGTTGAGGTCGACCGCCGAGCTGCCGCGGCCGACCGCGCCGTTGAGGTTGACGATCGCGCTGGCGTGGCGGCGCTTGCCGTTCACCAGCACCAGCACCTGGTCGGGCGCGAGCCCGCGCAGCTGGGCCGGGCGCACGTGGTCGGTGCCGTCGGTGATGGTGGCGCGCGGGAAGTTGAAGCTGGGCACCAGCCGCGACAGCGCGACGTTGAGCTCGGCCGAGCCCTGGGCGTCGAGCGCCTCGGGGGTGATCACGTCGATCGGGGACAGCGACTCGGCGATCGTGCGGCCGCTGACGCGGGTGCCGGTGACGATCAGGCCCTCGAGGTCGGCGGCCTCCTCCTCCTCGCTGGCGGCCGACTGCGCGGCGGCGAGGCCCGGGGCGGACAGGCCGGGCAGGGCGAGCGCGGCGGCGATCGCGAAGGCCAGCGGCAGGCGGGCGGGGCGGCGGGCGGAGGCGGGCGTGGGCATCGGGGATCCTTCGGGGCGTGGCGGGTGGGGCGCGGCGCGCGCGGCGCCGCTCCGCCGGAGTGGGGCCATGGACAGTGCGACCGACCCGGGGTCCGGTCAATGCGCCGTTCATGGAACACTGTGCCCCCCGGCGCACCCGAGGCCTCGTGCATGCATCCGCTCGTCACCCCGTTCTTCCACGCCCAGAGCAGCACCTTCGCCTACCTGGTGCGCGACCCGGGCAGCCGCGCCGCGGCGATCATCGACCCCTGCCTCGACTTCGACCCGCCGGCGGGCCGCACCGGCACCGCCAGCGCCCAGGCCCTGCTAGACGCGGTGCGCGCCGAGGGGCTCGAGGTGGCCTGGATCCTCGAGACCCACGCCCACGCCGACCACCTCAGCGCCGGCCACTGGCTCAAGGCCCAGCTGCCCGGCGCGCGCCTGGCGATCGGCGAGGGCATCCGCCAGGTGCAGGCGACCTTCCGCGCCATCTTCAACCTCGGCGAGGACCCGGCCACCGGCGGCATGCCCGTCGATGGCACGCCGTTCGACCACCTCTTCGCCGACGGCGAGCGCTTCGCGATCGGCGGCGTCGAGGTGCAGGTGATCCCGGTGCCCGGCCACACCAACGACTCGGTGGCCTACC
Organism: Lysobacteraceae bacterium; assembly: GCA_051859045.1. Classification (GTDB taxonomy): domain Bacteria; phylum Pseudomonadota; class Gammaproteobacteria; order Xanthomonadales; family Xanthomonadaceae; genus JBHYGK01. The sequence continues at coordinate 50,106 of JBHYGK010000001.1, forward strand.
TCGTGGGCGACGCGCTGTTCACCGGCGACAGCCTGTTCATGCCCGATGGCGGCACCGCGCGCTGCGACTTCCCCGGCGGCAGCGCGGCGCGGCTGTACGCCTCGATCCAGCGGCTGTACGCGCTGCCCGACGCCACTCGCGTGTTCGTCTGCCACGACTACGGCCCGGGCGGCCGCGCGGTGGCCTGCGAGACCACGATCGGCGCGCAGAAGCGCGCCAACATCCACGTCCGCGAGGGCGTCGACGAGGCCGCGTTCGTCGCCATGCGCGAGGCCCGCGACGCCACGCTCGGGATGCCGGCGCTGATCCTGCCCGCCGTGCAGGTGAACATCCGCGCCGGCGCGCTGCCGCCCCCGGAATCCAACGGCGTGCGCTACCTCAAGCTGCCGATCGACCGCTTCTGAGCCTCGCTCAGAACGCGCGTCGCGCCTCGATCACCACCTCGACGGTCTTCAGCGAGGGGTCGTCGTCGATCGGCACCGCCAGGTCGACGTGGATCACGCGGGCGAACGCGCTGCGGGTGTTGCTCAGGCGCAGGCCCACGCCCACGTTCGCCATCAGGCCGGGGTTGGGCGTGCCGAGGCCGTCGTCGCCCCACGTGCGGCCGGCGTCGAGGAAGATCGCGCCGCCCACCCGGAACAGCCGCCACGGGTACCAGTCGGTGAAGTAGCGCTGCTCGACGCTGAGCCGGGCGTAGTGCTCGCCGCCGGCCCAGTTGAGCGGGTAGCCGCGCAGGCCGGTCTCGCCGCCGAGGTAGCGGCGGCCGTCGAGGTCGAGCGCATGGCCGTACTGGGCCTCGAGGGTGGCGAAGAACAGGCGGTGCTCGCCGGTCTCGCGGTAGTAGCGCGCCCGGCCGAGCAGGGTGGTGTCGACGGCGTCGCCGTCCTCGAGCCGACCGTCGAGCCGCGTGTCGAGCCGCAGCAGCGCCCGCCCCGGCAGGCGCAGGCCCCGGCTGGCCTCGGCCTCCATCCACCAGGCGTCGCGGTCGCCGCCCAGGGCCTCCTCGGCGCGACCCAGCCGCGCGGCCAGGCGCAGGCCCAGCAGCGCGTCCTCGGTGATCGCGATCTGGTCGTAGTTGCGCAGCGTCGCCCACTCGTCGCGGATGTGCTCCAGGCCCAGCCACGGGCCCACCAGGTGGCGGTCGACCGGGATCGGGCCGGCCAGCGCGGGATCGAGCGCCGGCACGAAGGCGCGGCGCTGGTCGCGCAGGCCGACGGTCCAGCGCGTGGTGCGCCCCCCGACCAGGCCGCGCGACCAGCCCCAGCTGAGGTCGAGGTCGCGGTTGCGCTGGCGGAACGCCGACACCTCCTCGCCGCGCACGTACAGCGATTCGTCGAGGGTGAGGTGGTCGGCGCGCACGCCCCAGGCGCGGCGCGCGTCGAGCGCGAAGAACGGCTGTTGCACGCCCAGCGCCCAGCCGTCGCCGTCGGAGTTCTCGCGCACCACCGCGTCCAGGCCCACCCAGGGGCCGAACAGGTGGCGGTCGCTGAAGGCCAGCGCGCTCTCGTCGCGCTCGGCGTCGGAGCGCCGCGACAGCGAGAGCTCGGCGCCGGTGCCGAACAGGTTGGACTCCTCGAGGTCGAGCCCGAAGCTCGACTCGCCGCCCTTGCGGCCGCCGCTGATGCCGGGGTTGAGCGACCACACGTCGCGGGTCTCGACCTCGAGGTCGACCACGCCGTCGCGGAAGGCCACCGGCCGCACCTCGGCGTCGCGCAGGTAGGGCTGGGCGCGCAGCAGGCGCGCGGACTCCTCGAGCAGCCGGCGCGAGTAGCGGTCGCCGGGGGCGACCAGCAGCTGCCCGGCGATGACCTCCTCGCGGGTCACCACGTGCAGGCGGTTGGCGGCGCGGAACAGCGCGCGGTCCTCCTCCTGCAGCGCGGTGTCGAAGACGTTGTGGCGCAGGATCGTGATGGTGCCGATCACCGCGCCGGCGGCCTCGAGGGTGGCGTCGTCGGGCACCCCGGCCGGCCGCGGCGCGACCGGCACCGCCGCGGGGGCCGGGGCGGGCGACGCGGCCGGGCCGGCTGCCGCCGGGGCGGGACCGCCCAGCGCCAAGGCCAGCGCGAGGCACGACGCGGCCCGGCCCCTGGCGCGCGGGGGCGGGACGGTGCGGCGGGGCCGGGGGTCCTCGTGCATGGGGCGATCCTCGCAGGTTCGCGCGGCCGGCACCGTGCGACACCGACCCCACGCGCTCATGTTGCTGAAGCGGTTTGACCGCGTCCTCACGCCGCGCCCCTCGCAAGCCCCTGTCGGGCGGGCGTATTCTCCGGTTTCAGAAAATACTGAAACTACGGGAACCGCCATGCAGCTCACCCCCCTGATCCAGACCTTCGTGCTGCATTTCGGCGAGATGGGCAGCCGCTGGGGCATCAACCGCACGGTCGGGCAGATCTACGCGCTGCTGTTCGTGGCCAACCGCCCGCTCAACGCCGACGAGATCACCGAGCGCCTCGGCATCAGCCGCTCCAATACCTCGATGGGCCTCAAGGAGCTGCAGAGCTGGCGGCTGGTGCGCATGAGCCACCAGCCCGGCGACCGCCGCGACTACTTCTCCGCGCCGGAGGACGTCTGGGCGATCTTCAAGATCCTGGCCGAGGAGCGCCAGCGGCGCGAGGTCGACCCCACGCTGAGCGTGCTGCGCGACGCGCTGCTCGAGACCCCGGTGGGCGAGGAGGAGCGCCACGCCCAGGCCCGGATGCGCGAGATGCACCAGCTCATCGAACAGCTCACCGACTGGTTCGCCGAGGTGCGCAAGCTCTCGCCCTCCACGCTGGAGAAGCTGATGGGCCTCGGCGCCGCGGCCACCCGCCTGCTCGAGCTCGGCGACCGCATCCGCGGCTTCGGCGGCGGCGGCGCAGGCCCCTCGCTCGCCGCCGAGGCCGCCGCGCTCGACGCGCCGGCGCCCGGCGACGCCCCCGTTCCCACCAAGACCACGCGCTAGGACATCGCCATGAGCACGTTCGCCCTGCTCGCCGCCGCTGCCGCCGCCACCACCGCCGCCTCGCCCGACGCCGCCGGCGCCGTCGACCCGGTGGTGCTGGCCCGCATCCAGTTCGCGGCCAACATCAGCTTCCACATCCTCTTCCCCACCATCACGATGGCGCTGGGCTGGGTGCTGCTGTTCTTCAAGCTGCGCTTCCTCGCCACCGGCCGCCAGCACTGGATGGACGCCTACTACCTGTTCGTGAAGATCTTCGCGCTGAGCTTCGCGATGGGCGTGGTCAGCGGCATCACGATGAGCTTCCAGTTCGGCACCAACTGGCCGGGCTTCATGGAGACGGTGGGCAACATCGCCGGGCCGCTGCTGGCCTACGAGGTGCTGACCGCGTTCTTCCTCGAGGCCAGCTTCCTCGGGATCATGCTTTTCGGCCGCCAGCGCGTGGGCGAGCGCATCCACACCCTGGCCACCGTGCTGGTCGCCGCGGGCACCACGGCCTCGGCGTTCTGGATCCTCGCGCTGAACTCGTGGATGCAGACGCCGGCGGGCTTCGAGATGATCGACGGCGTCGCGCATCCCACCGACTGGTTCGCGATCATCTTCAACCCGTCCTTCCCCTACCGCCTGGTGCACATGCTGCTGGCCTCGGGCCTCACCGCGGCCTTCCTGGTGGCGGGCCTGTCGGCCTGGCGCTGGCTGCGCGGCGACCGCGCCGCCGACGTGCTGGCCGCGCTGCGCACCGGCGTGGTGATGGCGGCGGTGCTGATCCCCGCGCAGATCCTCGCCGGCGACCTGCACGGCCTCAACACGCTCGAGCACCAGCCGCAGAAGGTCGCCGCGATGGAGGGCCTGTGGGAGACGGAGCGCGGCGTGCCGCTGCTGCTGTTCGCGATCCCCGACGAAGAGGCGCGCGAGAACCGCTTCGAGGTCGCGGTGCCCAAGCTGGCCTCGCTGATCCTGACCCACGAGCTCGACGGCGAGCTGCAGGGCCTCAACGACTTCCCGGGCAACCACCCGCCGGTGGCCCCGGTGTTCTGGAGCTTCCGCGTGATGGTGGGCACCGGCATGGCGATGCTGGCGGTGAGCTGGTTCGCCGCCTGGCAGCTGTGGCGCCGCCGTCGCGCCGCGGGCACCGAGGCCGGCCCGGGCACGTGGGCCGCGCGCGGCCTGGTCGCGATGACCTTCTCGGGCTGGGTCGCCACGCTGGCGGGCTGGTACGTCACCGAGATCGGCCGCCAGCCCTGGGTCGTCACCGGCGTGCTCACCACCCGGGATGCGGCCAGCGACGTCGCCGCGCCGCTGATCGGGCTCAGCCTCACCGCCTACCTCGGCCTGTACGTGCTGCTGCTGGGCGCCTACGTGAGCGTGCTGTTCCACCTCGCGCGCAAGGGCGGCCGCGCCGCCCGCCCGGACGCGGCCGGCGCCGCGCCCGCCGGCCTGCAGGAGGCCTGAGCCATGGACTGGGACGCGCTCCTTCCGCTCGTCTTCACCGGCCTGATGGCCATCGCGATGCTGGTGTACGTGGTGCTCGACGGCTACGACCTCGGCGTCGGCATCCTGCTGCGCGGCAATCCCGATGCCGACAAGGACCGGATGATCGCCTCGATCGGCCCGTTCTGGGACGCCAACGAGACCTGGCTGGTGCTGGGCGTCGGCCTGCTGCTGGTGGCCTTCCCGATGGCGCACGGCGTCATCCTGACCGCGCTGTACCTGCCGGTGGCGGCGATGCTGATCGGCCTGATCCTGCGCGGCGTGGCCTTCGACTTCCGGGTCAAGGCGCACGCCGAGCACAAGCCGCTGTGGGACGCGGCCTTCTTCGGCGGCTCGCTGCTGGCCTCGCTGGCCCAGGGCTGGATGTTGGGCAGCTGGATCCTCGGCTTCCGCGATGACGCGGTGGGCCTGGCATTCTCGGCGCTCATCGCGCTGTGCCTGTGCGCGGGCTACGCGCTGCTGGGCGCCGGCTGGCTGCTGATGAAGGCCGAGGGCGCGCTGCGCGAGCGCGCGATCCGCTGGGCCTACCGCGCGCTGTGGCTGACCGGCCTCGGCATCGCCGCGGTGTCGCTGGCCACGCCCTTCGCCAGCCCGCGGATCTTCGAGAAGTGGTTCAGCCTGCCCAACCTGTTCCTGCTGGCCCCGGTGCCGCTGCTGACCTTCGTGGTGTTCGCCACCTGCGAGAACGCGCTGCGCCGGCTCGCGCGCGCGGCGAGCCTCGGCGTCGCGAGCCCGGCGCGCGACTGGGTGCCGTTCGCCGCGACGATCGCGCTGTTCGTGCTGGCCTTCGCGGGCCTGGCCTACAGCGTCTTCCCCTACCTCGTGGTGGACCGCATCACCTACATGGATGCGGCGGCCGCCACCGGCTCGCTGGCGATCATGGCGGTGGGCGCGGCGGTGACGCTGCCGATGATCGCGGGCTACACCGTGTTCTCGTACAAGGTGTTCTGGGGCCGCACCGGCGAGCTGCGCTACGACTGACGCGACGCGCCCGGGGCGCGGGCCTCAGCCCGCGACCTCGGGCAGCGGGCGGCCCAGCTTGGCCATCGCCGCGCGCGTCCAGTGCACGATCTGGCCGGCGGGCATGAAGCCGCTGTGGCGGTCGACCTCGCGGCCGTCCACCAGCAGCGACAGCGTGGGGATCGAGCGAATGCCGAACATCCCGGCCAGCGCGCCCTGGGCCTCGGTGTCGACCTTGGCCGAGCGCACGTAGGGCTCGAGCTCGTAGCCGGCGCGTTCGAACTGCGGGCCCATCTGCTGGCAGGGGCCGCACCAGGCCGCCCAGAAGTCGATCAGCAGCGGCAGCGTCGAGCGCTTGGCGTGGGCGTCGAAGCCGGCCGCGTCGAGCGCCACCGGGTGGCCGTCGAACAGGGGCTTGCCGCAGCGGCCGCAGGTGGCCGACTCGGCCTGGGCGAGGCGCGCGTCGGGGATGCGGTTGACGCCGTGGCAGGCGGGACAGGCGATCAGGTGGTCGGCGTGCATGGCGGGCTCGGGCTCAGGGCGTGGCGGGGGCGGGCGGCGCCGGGGTGCGCTGCAGCAGCGCGTAGTACAGCAGCGGGATCACCACCAGCGTCAGCACGGTGGAGACGAGGATGCCGAAGATCAAGGCGATCGCCAGGCCGTTGAAGATCGGGTCGTCGAGGATGAACAGCGCGCCGGCCATCGCCGCCAGCGCGGTGAGCGCGATCGGCTGCGCGCGCACGGCCACCGCCTGCACGATCGCGTCCTCGAGCGCGATGCCCCGCTCGCGCTGGTGGTTGATGAAGTCCACCAGCAGGATCGAGTTGCGCACGATGATGCCTGCCAGCGCGATCATGCCGATCATGCTGGTCGCGGTGAACTGCGCGCCCAGCAGCGCGTGCCCCGGCATCACGCCGATCACGGTCAGCGGGATCGGTGCCATGATCACCAGCGGCACCACGTAGGACCGGAACTGCGCCACCACCAGCAGGTAGATCAGCACCAGGCCCACAGCGTAGGCGGCGCCCATGTCGCGGAAGGTCTCCCAGGTGATGGTCCACTCGCCGTCCCAGCGGATCGAGAACCCGTCGGTGGCCTCGGGCTGGCCGAAGAAGTACTGCTCGGGATGCACGCCGGCCAGCGGCGCCTCGTCGAGCGAGCCGGCCACCGCGAACATGCCGTAGAGCGGGGAATCGAGCGCGCCGGCCTCGTCGCCGGTCACGTAGACCACCGGCAGCAGGTCCTTGTGCAGGATCGACGGCTCCCAGCGCCCGGCCTGCACGTGCACCAGCGACGACAGCGGCACCAGCGCGCCGGTGCTCGAGCGCACCCGCAGCGCCAGCAGCTGGTCGAGGTTGGCCTGGTCGCCGGCGGGCAGGCGCAGGCGCACCGGCACGGGGTACTTCGAGGCGCCGTCGCGCAGCCAGGTGGCGTCGACGCCGCCCACCGCGAGCGCCAGGGTGTCGGCCACCGCGGCCTGGGTGACGCCCAGCCGCGCGGCGCGCTCGCGGTCGACCACCACGATCTCGCGCGCCGCGTCGGCCTCGACGCTGGTGTCGACGTCGACGATGCCGTCAGCGGCGCGGAAGCGCTCGGCCAGCGCGCGGGCCACCTCGCGCGAGCGCGCGAGGTCGGGCCCGTACACCTCGGCCACCAGCGGCGAGAGCACCGGCGGGCCCGGGGGCACCTCGACCACCTTCACCGAGGCGCCATAGCGCTCGCCGATCGCGGCCAGCGTCGGCCGGATCGCGCGGGCGATCGCGTGGCTCTGGCGGTCGCGCTCGCCCTTGCCGACCAGGTTCACCTGCAGGTCGCCGACGTTCGCGCCCTCGCGCAGGTAGTACTGGCGGACCAGGCCGTTGAAGTTCACCGGCGCCGAGGTGCCCGCGTAGCCCTGCACGCTGGCCACCTCCGGCAGCGTGACCGTGGCCTGGGCCAGGTCGACCAGCAGCGCGTTGGTGACCTCCAGCGGGGTGCCCTCGGGCAGGTCCACGACCACCTGGAACTCGGACTTGTTGTCGAAGGGCAGCATCTTCAGCACCACCCACTGCACCACCGCGAGGCCGGCGGACAGCACCACCGCGGCGACGATCGCCGCGTAGAGCCGGGTGCGGCGGCGACCGCCCTCGGTCGGGTGCAGGAAGGGGCGCAGCACGCGCTCCGACAGCGCCTGCAGGCGGCGCGAGATGGCGCCGCCGTGGGCGTGGCCGTCGCCGCCGGCGGCCGCGGTGGCGGCCAGGCGCTCGTAGTGCCGGCGCAGCAGGGTGGCCGCCAGCCACGGCGTCACGGTGAGCGCGATGCCCAGCGAGATCAGCATGCCGACCGAGGCGTTGATCGGGATCGGCCGCATGTACGGGCCCATCAGGCCGCTGACGAAGGCCATCGGCAGCAGCGCGGCGATCACGGTGAAGGTGGCCAGGATGGTCGGGCTGCCGACCTCGTCGACGGCCGGGGGGATCGCCTCGAGCAGCCGCTTGCCGCCGAGCGTCATGTGGCGGTGGATGTTCTCGACGATCACGATCGCGTCGTCGACCAGGATGCCGATCGAGAAGATCAGCGCGAACAGCGACACGCGGTTGATCGTGAAGCCCATCGCCCAGCTCGCGAACAGCGTCAGCGCCAGGGTCAGGATCACCGCCGCGCCCACCACCACCGCCTCGCGCCAGCCCAGCGCGGCCAGCACCAGCAGCACCACGGCGCCGGTGGCGAACACCAGCTTGGAGATCAGCTGGATGGCCTTGTCGTTGGCGGTGGCGCCGTAGTCGCGGGTGATCGCGACGTCCACGCCCTCGGGGATCAGGCTGGCGCGCAGGCCCTCGAGCCGGCCCTCGATGGCGCGGGTGATGTCGGCGGCGTTGGCGCCGGGCTGCTTGGCGATCGCGATGGTCACCGCGGGCTGCAGCTCGAGCGCGGTCGGGTCGGTGGCGCCGTCGCCGGCCGGTACGCCGTGCCACGCGTAATGCACCGGCAGGTCGGCGCCGCGGCGGATGCTGGCCACGTCGGAGAGCATCAGCGGGCGGCCGTCGCGCAGGCCCACCACCAGCTCGGCCACCTGCTGGGCGTCCGCCAGCCAGGTGCCGGCGGTGAGCGGCGTGGTGGTGCCGTCGCCGGTGCGCTCGCCGGCGTGGCGGACCAGGTTGGCCTGCTGCAGCGCGCCGGCCAGGTCCTGCGGGGCCATCCCGTAGGAGGCGAGGCGGGTGGCGTCGAGCTCCACCACCACCGCGCGCTGCGGCGCGCCGATCGTGTAGACGTCGCGGGTGCCGCGCACGCGCTTGATCTCGGCCTCGAGGGTGTGCGCCACCTCGGCCAGCTCGGTGGCGCCGCGCTGCGGGTCGCGGGTGGACAGGGTGATGCTCATCACCGGCACGTCGTCGATGCCCATCGGGCGCACCAGCGGCTGGCCGACGCCGAGGCCCGGCGGGGCCCAGTCGGCGTTCGAATAGACCTGGTTGTACAGCCGCACCAGCGCGTCCTGGCGCGGCACGCCGACGGCGAACTCCACCGTGATCAGGCTGCCGCCCGGCCGCGACACCGAGTAGACGTGCTTCACGCCCTCGATCTCGCTGAGCACCTGCTCCAGCGGCGTGCTGACCAGGGTCTCGACGTCCTCGGCCGGGGCGCCCGGGAAGGGCACCATCACGTTGGCCATGGTGACGTCGATCTGCGGCTCCTCCTCGCGCGGCGTGATCGCCACGGCGGCGAGTCCGAGCAGCAGGCCGGCGATCGCCAGCACCGGCGTCAGCGGGTTGGCCTGGAAGGCCCGGGCGAGCCGGCCCGACAGCCCGAGGCGGGGGGCGGACTCACTCATGGCCGGGCTCCGCGGCGGCGCCGTCGTTCCCCGCGGGCGCGTCGCGATGGCTGGCCAGCCAGGCCCGCGCGGCGATCGGGTCGGCGGCGATGCGCTCGCCCGCGCGCAGGCCGGCGAGGATCTCCACCGCGCCGTCCGCGCGGTGGCCCGGCCGCACCTGGCGCAGGCTCACCCGGCCCTCGGGCGAGACCGCGTAGACCGCCGACACCTCGCTGCGCCGCACCAGCGCGGCCTCGGGGATCCGCAGCGCCTCGGCCTCGCCGAGCTTGAACGCCACCTTGGCGGCCATGCCCGGCTGCAGGCCGGTCTGCGCCTCGGGCAGCTCGACGCGCACCGAGACGGCGTGGGTGGCCGGGTCGGCATACGGGAACACGACCACGTCGCTGGCCTGCACGCGGCGCCCGTCGTCGAGCACCAGCGCGGCGCTGGCGTGCTCGCGGATGGCGGCCACGTCGCCCTGCGGCACCTGCACGCTGACGCGCAGGCGGTCGAGCGAGAGGCCCGACACCAGCGGCTGGCCGGGCTGCACCGACTCGCCCACGCGGACGTGGCGCTCGGTGAGGATGCCGGAGTAGGGCGCCCGGATGACGGTGTAGTCGACCTGCTCGCCGGCGCCGCGGGCACCGGCCTGGGCCGAGGCGAGCTGGGCGCGCGCGGCGTCGCGGCGGGCCGTGGCCTGGTCGAGCTGCGCGCGGGCGACCAGCTGGCGCTCCACCAGCGAGGCGGTGCGGGTGTAGTCGGCCTCCGCCTCGGCGGCGGCCGCGCGCGCCGCCGCCAGCGCGGCCTCGGCCTGGCGCTGGCCGCTGACCTGCTCGACGTCGGTGAAGCGCACCAGCACCTGCCCGGCCTCGACGTAGTCGTTGACGTCGAAGGGCAGCTCGAGCACGCGGCCGCGGGTCTGCGCCGACAGCGTGGCGCTGTCCACCGCCTCGATCACGCCGTCCCAGCTGCGCTCGCGCGTGCCGGTGGCCGGCGCGACGTCGATCAGGGCGAAGTCCGGGGCGACGGGGGCGGCGGCGTCATCGCCCGCGTCGCCGCCGCAGCCCGCGAGCGCGAGCGACAGGGCGAGGGCGAGCGGCAGCCAGCTCAGGCGGATGGGGACGGACATGGCGGTGCTCCTGCGGGGGCGGACGAGAGGCGGTGGTGCGGGGGCGGGGCGGTTCAGCGGAACGCGCAGCCGCTGCCGACGCCGAGCTTGCGGAACACGATCGCGGCCGGGCAGAAGCCGGTGAACGCGGCCTGCAGGAGGTTCAGGCCGATGAAGGCGGTGAACCAGACGAACAGGGGCGAGACGAAGGTGGTGAGCAGCAGGCTGACGAGGATCATCACGCCGGCGAAGGCCATCACGGCACGGTCGAGGTTCATGGTGGAGCTCCAGGGTCGGGGAAGGAGGGTGGGGCGCACCGGCCGGGGGGGAGGCCCGCCCGGCACGCCCCGTGCGACGGGGGTGCTTACTTCAGGCGGGCGATGCCGATCAGGCGCAGCACGTACTTCTCGTACACCGGCTCGGTGTTGCCCTTCTTCATCTTGCGGATGAAGTACTTCTCGAACGCGATCTTGGCCAGGTGCACCCACTTGCCCACGCGGGCCCAGGTGACGTTGCGGGGCGGGATCTGCGGCAGGGCCACGAACGCCGCGCCGGTGTCGCCCATGTCGGCGAGGCAGATCGCGTTCCAGGTGGCCACCTCGGTCGCCGGCCGGCCGGCGATGTCGCTGGCGATGTTGTGCGCGATCGCGGTGACCATCGACTCGATCATGAAGCCGGTCTTCGGCGCGCCGGTGGGCACCGGGGTCTGCTCGACCGGCGGGATGGCCACGCAGACGCCGGCGCTGAAGATGTTGCGGAAGCTCGGATGGCGCTGGTGTTCGTCGATCAGCACGAAGCCGCGCGGGTTGCCCAGCCCCGGCACCTGGCGCACGGCGTCGACGCCGGTGAAGGCGGGCAGCACCATCGAGTACTTGAAGGGCAGGGCGTGCTGGCGGGTGGGCTGGCCGGCGTCGTCGTGCTCCTGCACGTGCATCGTGCCGGCCTCGACCGAAGTGATCTTCGCGTTCGCCACCCACTTGATGTGGCGCTGGCGCAGCTCGCTCTCGAGCAGGCCCTTGGAGTCGCCGACGCCACCCAGGCCCATGTGGCCGATGTAGGGCTCGGAGGTGACGTAGGTCATCGGCACCTTGTCGCGCAGGCGGCGCTTGCGCAGGTCGGCGTCGAGGATCATCGCGAACTCGTAGGCGGGGCCGAAGCAGCTCGCGCCGGCCGCGGCGCCGATCACGATCGGGCCGGGGTCCTTCAGGAAGGCCTGGTAGGCGTCCCAGGCCTCGAGCGCGTGCGGGGTGGTGCACACCGACTGGGTGTGGCCGCCGTGCGGGCCGAGCCCGGGCACCTCGTCGAAGGCCAGGCGCGGGCCGGTGCACAGCACCAGGTAGTCGTACTCGAGCGTGCGGCCGTCGCCAAGGGTGACGCGGTTGGCCGCGGGATCGATCGCGGACACGCCGGCGGGGTCGAAGCCGATGCCCTTGCGCGCGAGGTAGCCGCGGACCTCGAGCTGCACGTCCTCGCGCTTGCGCCAGCCCACCGCCACCCACGGGTTGGACGGCGTGAAGCTGAAGCGCTCGCCCTCGCCGATGACGGTGATCGGATGCGCCTTGCCCACCGCCTCGCGCAGCTCGTACGCGACGCTCATGCCGCCGATGCCGGCGCCCACCACCACGATCCTGGCCATGCTGTCCCCTCCGGTTCGCCTGCCGCGGCCGGCTGGGCGCCGGCTCGATTGACTTTGAACTAATTTAGACATAGCTTAATTAGCATTGCGCTACACTGTCAACCGCCGCTGCACCCGCCCCCGCCAGCCCATTCCCGCCCATCCATGAGGACGCCCCCATGCCCCTGACTGCCCAGGACCTCGTCGCCGCCGCCAAGTCCGCGATCCGCGAGATCGACGCCGATGAACTCCTCCGCCTGCAGGCCGCCGGCGTGCCGGTGATCGACGTGCGCGAGCCCGGCGAATTCGCCGCGGGCCGCGTGCCGGGCGCGGTCAACATCCCGCGCGGCGTGCTCGAGTTCGAGGTCGACGGCCATCCGGCCGTGAACGGCGTGAAGGACGCCGCGCTCGGCCATCGCGATGCGCCCGTGGTGCTCTACTGCCGCAGCGGTGGGCGCAGCGCGCTGGCCGCCGAGGCGCTCAAGCGCCTGGGCTTCGCCGAGCCGCTGTCGATGGCGGGCGGCTTCAACGCCTGGGCCGCCGCGGGTCGCCGGATGGAGGGCGCGTGAGCGCGAACGCCCGCCGCACCTCGACATCCGCCAAGGCCGCGGCGAACGCCGCGCCGGCGCGCGCGCGGCGCGCGAAGGGCGCCCCGCCCGCCAGCCTCGCCGCCGCGATGGACACCCAGGCCGAGGCCGCCGCCGACTTCCTCAAGGCCATGGCCAATCCCCAGCGCCTGCGCGTGCTGTGCGTGCTGCTGGAGGGCGAGCGCTCGGTGGGCGAGATCAACGCCCAGGTCGCGTTGAGCCAGTCGGCGCTGTCGCAGCACCTCGCGGTGCTCCGCGAGAGCGGCCTGGTGCAGACCCGCCGCGAGGCGCAGACGGTGTTCTACACCGTGCCGCCAGGTCCGGCGCACGACGTGCTCGAGGTGCTGCACGCGGCGTTCTGCGCGCAGGCCGACGCCCAACGCCTCTGCGAGTGAGGACGCGACGATGATGGGATTCCTCAAGGGCCTGCTGCTTGGCCAGCGCGCCGGCGACGGCCACGACCTCGATCCGCACGCCGCGGTGCGGCTGATGGATGGCGGCGCGCCCGTGGTCGACGTCCGCGAGCCGGGCGAGTTCGCCTCCGGCGCCATCCCCGGCTCGGTCAACGTCCCACTGGGCCAGGTCCAGGCCCGTGGCATCGAGGCGCTGAAAGCCGCCGGCATCGACGTCGACGCCCCGGCGCTGGTGGTGGTGTGCCGCAGCGGCGCGCGCAGCGGACGCGCCTGCCTCGCGCTGCGCGGCGCGCTCGGCGAGCGCGCCCGCAACCTCGCCGGCGGGGTGGTGGCCTGGGGATCGCGCGGCCTCCCGCTCACCCCGGGCGGCACGCCGACGGCCTGAGCCGCCGGCGTCGCCCCGGGCCCGGCCTCAGCCCAGGCCCAGCGCCGCCGCGTGGTGGCGCAGGTGGTCGTCGATCACCGTCTGGATGAACCAGTACGAGTGGTCGTAGCCCGCGTGCCGGCGCAGCGCCAGCGGCTGGCCCGCCGCGGCACAGGCGGCCTCGAGCCGCTCGGGCTGCAGCTGCGCCGCGAGGAACGCGTCGTCGGCGCCCTGGTCCACCAGCAGCGTGCCGGGGAAGCGGGCGCCGTCGGCGAGCAGCGCGCAGGCGTCATAGGGCCGCCACGCGGCCTCGTCGGCGCCGAGGTAGCGCGGCAGCGCCTTGCGCCCCCACGGGACCTGCGAGGGCGCGACGATCGGCGCGATCGCGCTCGCCGAGCGCCAGCGCGCGGGCGAGCGCAGCGCCATCGTCAGCGCGCCGTGGCCGCCCATCGAATGCCCGCTGATGCCCAGGCGCGCGACATCGACATCGAACCGGTCGGCCAGCAGCACCGGCAGCTCGCGCTCCACCACGCTGCGCATCGCGAAGCGCCCGGCCCACGGCGCCTCGGTGGCGTCGAGCCAGAAGCCCGCGCCCTCGCCGAACTCCCAGTCGCCGGTGGCGCCGTCGATCCCGCTCTCGCGCGGGCTGGTGTCGGGCGTCACCAGCACCAGGCCCAGCTGCGCGGCCAGGCGCTGCGCGCCGGCCTTGATCGCGAACGTCTCCTCGGTGCAGGTCAGCCCGGCCAGGAAGACCAGCGCGGGCCGCGCCACGCCGGGCGCGGCGAGCGCCTGCGGCGGCCGGAACACGCCGAACCGGATGTCGCCGCCGCAGGCCTCCGAGCGGTAGCGGTAGGTCCCCTGCACGCCGCCGAAGCAGGCCTTCTCGGCCAGCACCTCGACCGCGGGCGCCGAGGCCGCCACGTCAGTACACCACCACGCCGCGGATCGACTCGCCGCGGTGCATCAGGTCGAAGCCCTCGTTGATCTTCTCCAGCGGCATCACGTGGGTGATCAGCGAGTCGATGTCGATCTTGCCGTCCATGTACCAGTCGACGATCGTCGGCACGTCGGTGCGGCCGCGCGCGCCGCCGAAGGCGCTGCCGCGCCAGTTGCGGCCGGTCACCAGCTGGAACGGGCGGGTGGCGATCTCCTCGCCCGCGCCGGCCACGCCGATGATCACGCTGGTGCCCCAGCCCTTGTGCGCGCACTCCAGCGCCTGGCGCATCACCTTGGTGTTGCCGATGCACTCGAAGGTGTAGTCGGCGCCGCCCTTGGTCAGCGAGACGATGTAGGGCACCAGGTCGCCCTCCACCTCGGCGGGATTGACGAAGTGGGTCATGCCGAAGCGCTCGGCCATCGCCCGCTTGCCGGGGTTGAGGTCGACGCCGACGATCATCGAGGCGCCGGCGAGGCGCGCGCCCTGGATGACATTGAGGCCGATGCCGCCCAGCCCGAACACCACCACCTTGCTGCCCGGCTCGACCTTGGCGGTGTAGATCACCGCGCCGATGCCGGTGGTGACGCCGCAGCCGATGTAGCAGACCTTGTCGAACGGGGCGTCCTCGCGGATCTTCGCGAGCGCGATCTCGGGCAGCACGGTGTAGTTGGCGAAGGTCGAGCAGCCCATGTAGTGGTGCAGCTTGCGGCCGCCGATCGAGAAGCGGCTGGTGCCGTCGGGCATCAGGCCCAGGCCCTGGGTCGGGCGGATGGCCTGGCAGAGGTTGGTCTTGGGGTTGAGGCAGTACTCGCACTCCCGGCACTCGGGGGTGTAGAGCGGGATCACGTGGTCGCCCTTCTTCAGCGAGCGCACGCCCGGGCCCACGTCGACCACCACGCCGGCGCCCTCGTGGCCGAGGATCGCCGGGAACAGGCCCTCGGGATCCATGCCGCTCAGCGTGTAGGCGTCGGTGTGGCACAGGCCGGTGGCCTTGATCTCGACCAGCACCTCGCCGTGCCTGGGGCCCTCGAGGTCGACGGTTTCGATGCTCAGCGGCTGGCCTGCGGCATAGGCGACGGCGGCGCGGACGTTCATGGGCGGGATCCTCGGGGGCGGAAGGGTTGGGGGGCGTCAGGCGCCGGCGGCGTCGAGCGCGCGCAGCAGCGACTGCACGCGGTCGCGCAGCTCGGCGAGCTCGTCGAGCGGCAGGGTGGTGGCGCAGGCCACCGCGTGCGGGATGGCCTCGGCCCGCTCGCGCAGCGCCTCGCCCTTGGGCGTGGCGCGCACGAGCACGCGGCGCTCGTCCTCGCTCGAGCGGCTGCGCTCGACCAGGCCGGCCGCCTCGAGCCGCTTGAGCAGCGGCGTCAGCGTGCCCGAGTCGAGGTGCAGGGCCTGGCCGAGTTCACCCACGCCCTTCTGGCCGTGCTGCCAGAGCACGATCATCACCAGGAACTGGGCGTAGGTGAGCCCCAGCGCGTCGAGCAGCGGGCGGTACAGGCGCTGGATGCGGTGCGAGGCCGCATACAGCGCGAAGCACAGCTGCCGGTCGAGGCACAGCAGGGAGCCGTCGGCGGAGGGGAAGGGCATGGCGCGGGCCTCGGCGGGGCGGGGCTCAGTCGGGCAGGAAGGGGTAGTCGGTGTAGCCCTTCGCGTCGCCGCCGTAGAGCGTGGAGGCGTCGAGCTCGTTGAGCTCGCGGCCCTCGCGCATGCGCCGCACCAGGTCGGGGTTGGAGATGAAGGGGCGGCCGAAGGCGATCAGGTCGGCCTCGCCGCTGGCGATGTGCTGCTGGGCCAGCGGCAGGTCGTAGCCGTTGTTGACCATCCACGGGCCCGGGAACGCGCGGCGCAGGGCCTCGAAGTCGAAGCTCGGCGCGACGTCGCGGTCGCCGCCGGTCTGGCCCTCGATCATGTGCAGGTAGGCCAGGCGGTACTCGCTGACGCGCTCGATGGCGCGGGCGAACAGGGCCTGCGGGTCCGAGTCGGCGATGTCGTTGAACGGCGACACCGGCGAGAAGCGCACGCCCACGCGGCCGGCGCCGACCTCGTCGACCACCGCGCGCACCACTTCCACCAGGAAGCGGGTGCGGTTCTCGATCGAGCCGCCGTAGGCGTCGGTGCGGTGGTTGGTGGAGTCGCGCAGGAACTGGTCGATCAGGTAGCCGTTGGCCGCGTGCACCTCGACGCCGTCGAAGCCCGCGTCGATCGCGTTGCCGGCGGCGTCGCGGTAGTCCTGCAGGGTCTGGCGGATGTCCTCGAGGGTCATCTCGCGCGGGGCGGAGGTGTCGACGAAGCCCTCGCGGGTGAAGGTCTTGGCGTTGGCGGCGAGCGCCGACGGCGCCAGCGGCGCCGCGCCGCCCGGCAGCAGCGAGGTGTGCGAGATGCGGCCCACGTGCCACAGCTGCAGCACGATCCGGCCGCCCTTGGCGTGCACGGCGTCGGTGACGGTGCGCCAGGCGGCGATCTGCTCGGCGGTGTGGATGCCCGGGGTGTCGATGTAGCCCTGGCCCATCGGCGAGATCTGCGCGGCCTCGGTGATGATCAGGCCGGCGGTCGCGCGCTGCGCGTAGTACTCGGCGGTGAGGGCGGTGGGCACCTGGCCGGCGCCGGCGCGGTTGCGGGTCAGCGGGGCCATGACGATGCGGTTGGCGAGCTTCAGGTCGCCGATCTGCACGGGGGAGAACAGGTCGCGGGTGGGGATCGAGCTCATCGGTACCTCGGGGCGTGGGGGGGGGGGCGGGCCCCCTCCGGGCGGAGGGGGCGGGCGTCGCGGGCGTGGGCGTGCCTTGCGTGGATCAGGCCGCCGAGGCGGTCACGGTCACGTCGATGTTGCCGCGGGTCGCCTTGGAGTACGGGCAGACCTCGTGGGCGCCGGCCGCGAGGGCCTCGGCGGTGGCCTGGTCGACGCCGCCGACCGTCGCGTGAAGGCGCACCGCGAGGCCGAAGCTGGTGGCGTCCTTGCCGATGTCGACCTCGGCGGCGATCGACGCGCTGGAGATCGCGACGCCCCGGGTGCGCGCGACGAGGCGCAGCGCGCCCTCGAAGCAGGCGGCGTAGCCGGCCGCGAAGAGCTGCTCGGGATTGGACGCGCCGCCCTTGCCGCCGAGGGCGGTCGGGAGCTGGAGCTGCAGGTCGACGAAGCCGTCGTCGCTGGTGACGCGGCCTTCGCGGCCGCCGACGGCGGTGGCGCGTGCGGTGTAGAGCGGGGTCATGGCGGGCCTCGTGGGCTGGGGTAGGGGCGGCCACGATAGATCGCACGCAATCGAATTGCAATCGATAAAGTTTTCACGCCGTCGCGACCTCTTGCGCTCGCGCGCGCCGTGTTGCACACATGAACCCGCGCCCAACGGCGCAGTTGTTCGTCGTCCGACTGTCCACGGCCCGTCCGATGCGGCGCTCCACCCCCGCGACCCGAGCATCCCCCCGCGCCTTCGATCCATCGACCCTTGCCCTGGAGAAGCCCATGTCCCGACGCCTGTCGCCCCGCCACGCCACGACCCGCCTGCTCCCCCTCGTCCTCGCCCTCGCCTGGGCCGCCCCGGCCGCCGCGGGCTCCCTCGAGGCCGACATCACCCTCGCGTCCGACTACCTCTTCGACGGCATCAGCCAGACCGACGACGGCGTCGCGACCCAGGCCGCGCTGACCTTCACCGCCGAGAACGGCTTCTACATCGGCACCTGGGCGTCGAACGTCGACTTCGGCGAAGGCGATCCGGCCCAGGTCGAGGTCGACTTCCTGATGGGCGTCGCCCACACCTACGACAACGGCTGGGGCTGGGACGTCGGCGCCGCGATGTACACCTATACCGGCGCGCCGACCGCCTACGACTACGTCGAGGCCACCGCGGCCGTCGACTTCCCGTTCGGCAGCCGCCTGCAGGTCTGGGCCAGCGACGACGACGTCTTCGGCGGCAAGGCCTGGCGCGCCACCGCGAGCCACTCCTTCGCGCTGCCGGCCGAGTTCTCGCTGGATGCCCGCGTCACCCGCACCGAGTACGACAACGAGATCGACTGGACCCCGTACTGGCACTACCAGCTGGGCGTGTCGAAGGCGTTCGGCGACTTCAGCGCGTTCGTCGGCTACTCCGACACCGACCTCGACGACAACCCGCGCGCCGACGGCCGCGTGCTCGCCACGCTGACCTACTCGCACACGTTCTTCTGATGCCCATGGCCCGCGCGTCGCGGTCGTGGCTGCTCCGCCTCGGCGCCTCCGGCGTCCTGGGCGCGATGCTCGCCACGACCGCGGCCGCGGCGCCGCAGGCGCTGCCCGAGGAGCCCGCGCCGCGCCCCGTCGTGCGGCTCGCCAGCATCGAATGGCCGCCCTATGCCGGCCCCGGGCTGCCGGGCCAGGGCGAGCTGGTGCAGCGCGTCCGCGACGCCTACGCCGCGATGGGCTACCGCCTCGAGGTGGTGTTCGTCGAGCGCTGGGCCGAGGCCATCGAGGCCCCCGAGCGCGACGACGTCTGGTTCCACGGCTACTTCCCCGAATACTCCTCCGCCGACCTCATCCGCCTGCGCCTGCTGTCCGCGCCGATCGGCGGCGGGCCGCTGGGCTTCGTCGAATCCACCGAGCGGCCGGTCGCCGCGCGCCGCCTCGAGGCGCTCGAGGACGTGCCGGTCGGCGTGGTCCGCGACTACATCAACGGCCGCACCTTCGACGTGCTGGTCGAGGCCGGGCGCATCCGCACCGTGGTCGCGGAGTCCGACCTCGAGAACATCCTGGCCGTCGCCGAGGGCCGGCTGCGCATCGCGGTGATCGACCCGCGGGTGCTGGAGTGGATCCTCGCCAACGTCCCCGAGGCCCGCGCCGCGCGCGGCCGGGTGCGCGTGAGCGCGCTGCGGATGGAGGACAAGGAGCTGCACGTGGTGTTCCCGCGCCACGCCGCCGGCGAGCGCTTCCGCGACCTGCTCAACGAGGGCATGGCCCGGGTCGACGCGGTGCGCGCCGAGGACGCGGCGGCCGACCAGCCCTGAGCCCCGCGCCCGCCACCCGGCGCACGCCGCGCTGGGCCTCGCGCCCCCGGGCCGGCATCATGGCCGCATGCCCGAGACTTCCCCTCCGCCGCCCGCCGACGCCGGCGCGGTCGACGACGCCCGCCGCGAGGCCATCCGCGCCGACTACGAGCGCCTGCGCGCCGGCCTGCCGGGCTTCCGCGCGCGCGCCTCGCAGCGGCACATGATCGCGGCCGTCGCGAGGGCCCTGGCCGGCGGCGGCGTCGCGGCGATCGAGGCGCCGACAGGCACCGGCAAGTCGATGGCCTACCTCGTCGCCGGCCTGCCGCTGGCGCGCGCGGCCGGCAAGCGGCTGATCGTCTCCACCGCGACGGTGGCGCTGCAGGAGCAGCTGGTGCGCCACGACCTGCCGCAGTACCTCGGCGCGGTGGGCGCCAGCGCCACGGTGGTGCTGGCCAAGGGCCGCCAGCGCTACGCCTGCACCCGCAACGTGCACCAGCTGGCCGGCGGCGGCGGCGACGGAGCCCAGGCCGGCCTGGGCTTCGGCGCCGGCGAGGCGGAGGCCGGCGCCTGGCCGCGCCGCCCCCGCGCGGGCGAGCTGGTCACCGTCGAGGAGCTGCTGCGCACGCTCGGCACCGGCGAGTGGGACGGCGACCTCGACGCCGCGCCCGAGCCGGTCGACGAGGGCCTGCGCGAGCTGCTCACGACCACCGCCGGCGGCTGCAGCAACCGCCGCTGCGCGTTCATCGCGCAGTGCCCGTTCCTGACCGCGCGCAACCGGCTCGGCAAGGCCGACATCGTCGTCGCCAACCACGACCTGGTGCTCGCCGACCTGATGCTCGAGGGCGAGGGGGGCGAGGGCACCGGCGGCGTGCTGCTGCCCGGGCCGGCGGATGCGCTGTACGTGTTCGACGAGGCCCACCACCTGGGCGCCAAGGCGATCGGCCGCGGCGCCGCGCAGGTGCACCTGGCCAGCGCCGCGCAGCGCGTGCCGCGGCTGCGCCAGCTGGTGCGCGCGGCCTACGCGATGGCCGGCAAGGAGGCGATCGGGCGGTGGCTGCTGGAGGACGCCGAGGGCCTGCTGCTGGAGCTCGAGACCGGGCTGGAGGCCTTCGAGGCCACGCTGCGGATGGCCTGGACGCCGGCCCCGGACGACCGCGAGCCGCGCTGGCGGGCGTCGCTTGGCCGGCTGCCCGAGGACTGGCGGGCCGATGCGCTGGCGCTGGCCGTGCTGTGCGAGCGCGCGGAGCGCTGGCTGCCGGCGCTGCAGCGCGCGGTGCTGGAGGCCGCCGACGCCGCCCCCGCCGCGCAGGAGGGCCTGGGCCGCGAGCTCGGCGTCGCGCGCGAGCGCATCGAGCGCCAGGGCGTGCTGTGGCGGCGCTGGGCCGAGGTCGAGGACGCCGACGCGCCGCCGGTGGCGCGCTGGATCGACCTGGCCCGCGACCTCGGCCTGGTCTGCCACGCCTCGCCGGTCAGCGCCGCGCCGCTGCTGCAGCGCGTGCTGTGGTCGCAGGCCGCCGGCGTGGTGCTGACCTCGGCCACGCTGGCCCCCGGCGGCGACTTCGCCGCGCTCGAGGACCAGCTCGGCCTGCCCGCCGACGCCGAGCGGCTGCGCCTGCCCTCGCCCTTCGACCTGGCCGGGCAGGCCCGGCTCGAGCTGCCGCCGATGCAGGCCGAGCCCACCGCGAACGACGCCCATGCGGCCGAGGTGGCGGCCTGGCTCGACGCGGGCCTGGACTGGGACGCCGGCAACCTGGTGCTGTTCACCTCGCGGCGCAAGATGAACGACGTGCTCGCGCGCATGCCCGCCGCGCGCCGGCCGCGCTGCCGCGGCCAGGACAGCGCCTCGAAGTCGGTGCTGCTGGCCGCGCACCGCGAGGCGATCGCGCGCGGCGAGGGCAGCACCCTGTTCGGCCTGGCCAGCTTCGGCGAGGGCCTCGACCTGCCCGGCGCGCTGTGCACGACGGTGGTGGTCACCCAGCTGCCGTTCGCGGTGCCCACCGATCCGGTCGGCGCGACCTGGGCGGAGTGGCTGGAGGCGCACGGGCGCAATCCCTTCCTCGAGGTCTCGGTGCCCGACGCCACCCGCACCCTGGTGCAGTACTGCGGCCGCCTGATCCGCGGCGAGGACGACCGCGGCCGCATCGTCATCCTCGACCGCCGGATCACCGCCAAGCGCTACGGCGCCTGGATGCTCGCGGCGCTGCCGCCGTTCGGCCGCGGCTGAGCCGGCCCGCGGGCCCGCCCCGCCGGCGCGGCGCCGGGCTATCCTCGCCGCCACCGCCCCCCGGCCCGCCGCCTCCCGATGCCCTTCGCCGACGACCTCCAGGCCAGCCCGCAGCGCGTCGCCGACACCATCCGCTTCTCCGGCCTCTGGCTGGCGATGCTCGACGGCCCGCTCGACCCGCGCGAGCTGCACGAGGTGGCGCTGGCGCTGCCGCACGAGCCCGAGGGGCTGCCGCTGGAGGCGATGGTGTCCGCCCTCGAGCGCCCCGCCGAGAGCGGCCTGGCGCGCGACCTGCCGCGGGTGCTGCGCTTCCTGCGCTCGCAGCGCGCGCCGCGCCGCACCGAGTCGCTGGTGGACTTCTGGATCCGCGTGGTCGCCTCCGACGGCTCGATCTCGCAGGCCGAGCGGCACGGGCTGATGCTGCTGTCGGACCTGATGGCCGCGCCGGGCACGCTGCTGCCGGACCGCTTCGAGGCCCTGCTCGAGCTGGCCTGGGAGCCGCCGGCCGACCTCAGCGACCCGACCTGGTTCGAGAAGCTCGAGGCCTGGGCCGAGGGCCTGGCCGCGCGCCGGCGCGAGGAGTCGCGCGCGGTGCCGGTGGCCGCCGACCGCGACGCGCTGCGCCGCGAGGCGCTGGGCGTGCTGGGCCTGAAGGAGCCGTTCACCGCGATCGAGCTCAAGGCCGCCTGGCGGCGCGGATCGCGGCAGTGGCATCCCGACCGCCACGTCGGCCGCGGCGCCGCCGCCGAGGCCGAGGCGACCGCGCGGTTCCAGGCGCTGCAGGCCGCCTACCAGCGGCTGGCCGACGACCCGGTGCTGTTCTCCACCCGCGAGGAGGCCTGAGCCATGTGGGATCTCTACCAGCGGCTGGGCCGCGGCCCGACCGTCGAAGGCGACGCGCTGGCGCGGGCGATCGCCGAGGCCAAGGACCCCGAGCTGCGCCGCCGCGCGATCGGCATCCTGCAGGTGGCCGCGCGCCGGGAGGCCTATGACCGCGCCTACCTCGCCGCGCGCGGCATCCGCGAGCTGCGCGACGCGCTCGGCCTCGACGAGTCGCACTGGGCGCTGGCCCAGGGCGAGAGCGATTTCGTGATCCGCCACGGCGGCGAGAGCGAGGGCGAGCGCCTGCAGCGGCTCGCCAGCGTGCGGCTGGTGGAGGAGCAGGGCGCGCCGGCCGAGGCCGAGGCGCCCGCCGCGTCGCCGGCCGCGGGGCGCGCCGCCGCCGCGCCGCCCGAGGCCGCGCCCGCCGACGCGTCGCCGGCCCCGCGGTTCCGGCTGTGGCCGTTCGGCCGCAAGGGCTGAGGCCCCGGGCCGCGCGGCCGCCCGCCCGCGCTCAGCCCGCCTCGCCGGCCTCCAGCCGGCGCAGGTCCCCGGCCTCCAGGCGCAGCACCGGATAGCGGTTGAGGCGCGGGTCGAACCACGGGCTGCGCTCGTAGAAGAAGCGCAGCCGCGCGCGCGGGTCGGCGGCGAACGCCGCGTCCTCCGCCAGCCGGGCCTCGAACGCCGCGCGCAGCGCCGGGTCGCCGGCCATCGCCTCGCGCGCCCAGGCCTCGAGCACGCGCGGCTCGGCGTACTCCTTGTCCTCGAAGATCGCGTTGAAGTGGCCCCAGCGCAGCAGCGAGTCGGGGCCCTGCGGCTCGAGCAGGTGGATGGCGATGGTGGCGCGCGGCTGGTCGAGGCGCACCAGCGCGCTGCCGGCCGACACCGTCGCGGTCTCGCGCGCCTCGCGCTGGGCGAGGGTGGTCACCATCAGGCGGCCCTCGAACGGGCGCGGCGCCCACGCCACGTCGGTGAAGCGCTGCACGCCGGCCTCGAGCGTGCGCTCGCCGCCGAGCAGCTCGATCGCCACGCCGTGGCGCACCAGCGCCTCGATCGCCGAGCGCCACTCCACCGGCACCAGGTAGGCCGCCGGCGGCGTGGCGTCGGCGGTCACGCGCACCTGCTCGTACACCGGCAGCCGGAAGGTGCGCGGCCGCGCCGGGTCGTACTGGATCCAGGTGCCGCCGCTGACGTCGCTGGGCGTGCGGGTGTACTCGACGCCGAGGAACTCGCGCTCCACCGCCTCCTCGGTCAGCGCGAAGGCCAGCGGGACGGTCGCCCCGGGCGTCGCGGCGCGCGCGGCGGTGGCCGCGTCGGCCTCGGCCACCGCGGCCACCAGCGCCTCGCCGTCGCGGGCCACCTCGCCCAGCACCTCGGCCAGCAGGTCGAGGTTGACCCGGGTGCGGGTGGCGAAGTCCTTGAGCATGTGGGTCTCGACCAGCAGCCCGGCGCGGTTGGCGATCGCGGCGTAGCCCACCGAGAAGCGCGGGCCGGACACGCCGTCCTCGAGGCCCGAGGCCAGGTCGCTGCCGTCGCGCAGGCTCACGTAGCGGTGCATCGGCCAGCCGCGCGCGGCCATCGCGGGCTCGACCCGGCCCGGGAACGCCGCGGCCTGCCACGCCACCACCGCCGGGTGCAGGTTGGCCTCGCGCTCCCAGGCCCAGGTCATGGCGTACTGGTAGTCGGCGCCGTTGGTGTTGTGCAGGTCGATCAGCAGGTGCGGCGTCCACGTCGTCCACAGCCGCAGCCAGGCCTGCATCTCGGGCGTGTCGGCCTTGAGGTAGTCGCGGTTGAGGTTGAGGTTGGCCGCGGTGGCGCGCCAGCCGCCCTCCTCGGGGCCGTTCTGGTTGGCGCGCTGGTGGGGCCCGAAGCGCTCGTGGCCGTCGACGTTGAAGATCGGCACCAGCACCAGGACCACGTCCTCGAGCACGGCGGGATGCCGGCCCTCGAGCAGCAGCTGGCGGGCGAAGGCCATCAGCGCGTCCTTGCCCTCGTTCTCGCCGGGATGGATCGCCGCCTGCACCAGCACCACCGGCTTGCCCGAGGCGCGCGCGGCCTCGGGGGTCAGCGTATCGGCGCCGCGCGCGATCACCACGGCCTGCAGCGGCCGGCCCTGCGGGCTCATGCCGAACGCGAGCATGCGCAGGTCGGCGCTCTCGAGGTCGAGGCGCTCGAAGTAGGCCATGGTCTCGGCGTAGCGCGGGGTGCGGGTGAAGCCGCTGGCCTCGGCCGGCGTGAGCCACTGGCCCTCCGGCAGCAGCGCGGGCAGCCCGCCGGCCGGCGTGGCGGCGGCGGGGGCGGCGGCGAGCGCGAGCGCGAGGCCCAGCGCGCGGGCCAGGGCGGGAAGGGCGAGGGGCGACGGCGGGCTGGGGCGCATGCGGGATCCGGTGGGCGGGGCGGGGCCGGGAGGCCGGGACGCGCCCGATGCTACCCGCTCGCGCCCCCGGGTTACCCTGTACGCATGCCGTTCGACGCCCGACTGTTGCGCACCCTGCCCGGCGACCCCGCCATCGCCGGCCCCAGCCGCCAGGTGGAGGGCGCCGCGTGGTCGCGGGTGGCGCCGACGCCGGTGGCCGCGCCGCGCCTGCTGGGCTGGAGCGCCGAGCTCGCCGTGGCGCTGGGCCTGCCTGCGGATCCCGCCGGGCTGCCCGCCACCTGGGGCGTGCCGGTGGCCGCGGACGCCGGCGAGGCCCCGGACGCCGCCGCGCGCCGCGTCGCCGCGGCGCTGCTCGGCGGCAACCAGCTCGCGCCGGGCATGGATCCCTACGCCGCCAACTACGGCGGCCACCAGTTCGGCCACTGGGCCGGGCAGCTCGGCGACGGGCGCGCGATCGTGCTCGGCGAGTGGGTGCCCGGGGCGGCCGGTGGGGCGGGGGAGGACGCCGGCGCCACCTACGCCTGCGCCTTCCCGCTGCCCACCGACCGCCACGAACTCCAGCTCAAGGGCGCCGGCGCGACGCCGTACTCGCGCCACTCCGACGGGCGCGCGGTGCTGCGCTCCAGCCTGCGCGAGTTCGCCTGCAGCGAGGCGATGCACGCCCTCGGGGTCCCGACCACACGCGCGCTGGCCCTGGTGGGCACCGGCGACGCGGTGGTGCGCGACATGTTCTACGACGGCCATCCGCGCGCCGAACCCGGCGCGATCTGCACCCGCGTGGCCCCGGGCTTCCTGCGGCTGGGGTCGTTCGAGCTGCCGGCGGCGCGGGGCGACGTGGTCATGCTGCGCGCGCTGGTCGGCCACGCGATGTCGGCGCATTACCCGTGGCTGGGTGAGCCGACGCCCGCGAACGTGGTGCGATTCTTCGCCGAGGTCGCCCGCCGCACCGTCGCGATGGTGGTCGGCTGGCAGCGGGTGGGCTTCGTCCACGGCGTCATGAACACCGACAACCTCTCGGTGCTGGGGCTCACCCTCGACTACGGCCCCTACGGCTGGCTCGAGCCGATGGATCCCGACTGGACCCCCAACACCACCGACGCCCACGGCCGCCGCTACCGCTATGGCGCGCAGCCGGTGGTGGCGGGCTGGAACCTCAGCCGCTTCGCCGGCGCGCTGCTGCCGCTGGTGGGCGAGTCCACGCCGCTGCGCGAGGCGCTCGAGGCGATGGCCGACGCGCTGGCGCGCGAGGTGCCGGCGATGCGCCTGGCCAAGCTCGGGCTGCGCGAGGCGCAGCCGGGCGACGCGGCCTGGATCGACGGCCTCGACCGCGTGCTGCAGGGCCTGCAGGCCGACGTCACCCGCTTCCATCGCGCGCTCGCGGCCTACGCCGCCGGCGAGGACGCCGACGCCGGGCCCGCGGCGATCACGCTCGACGCCGCGCAGCGCGCCGAGGCCGTGCTGCCCGGCCTCGGGCCGCTGCGCGGCACCTGCTACCGCGACGGCGCGCTCGCCGGCGGCGACGACGCCCATGCGCTGCTCGCCTGGCTGGCCTCGTGGCGCGCGCGCCTGCGCGCCGAGGGCCGCGACGACGCCGCGCGCCGCGCCGCCATGCACGCCTGCAACCCGCGCATCGTCCCGCGCAACTGGCAGGCCCAGCAGGCCATCGACGCGGTCGAGGCGGGTGACGACGCGGTGCTCGCGCGCTGGCTCGCGGCGCTGCGCGCGCCGTACGCCGACGGCGAGGCGCAGGCCGCGCACGACGCGATGCGCCCGGCCTGGGCGGTCGATCGCGCCGGCTGCTCGCAGCTCAGCTGCAGCAGCTGAGCCCCGCCGCGGCGCGGGCGCGTCCCGATTGACCGCGGCGCGAAGCCGGGCGGAGACTGGCCGCACCACGTCCGCCGAACCCCCGCATGCGCCTGCCGACCTGCGCCCTCCTGCTCCTGCTTCCCGCGCTGGCCGCCGCCACGCCGGTGCCGTTCGTGCCGGTGGCCGCCGCGCCACCGCCGCCGCCCGCGGTGATCACGCCGGCCAAGCCGGAGCCCGCGCCCGAGCCCGCGCCGGCCGAGGCGCCGCCCGCCATCGAGGCCGCGCCCGCCGCGCCCGAGGCCGCGCCCACGCCGCCCGCGCGCAGCGACGCCGAGCGGTTGCGCGCGCCGGTCGTGTCCACCGGCCGCCAGTACGAGGCCGACCTGCTGCCGCCCGCGATCCGCGTCGGCGACCAGGTGGTGGTGCGCGTGCGCGCCAATACCGATGCCGGCGACGACTGGCAGTTCCGCCGCGACAACCTCACCGGCTTCCTGCCGGTGATCTGCCCGCGCGAGCCCGCGGACGCGCAGCCGCCGGTCCCCGGCGGCGTCGTCGAGCAGCGCTTCTGCCTGCGTGCGATCCTGCCCGGCTCCGGCCTCGCGATCCTCGAGCGCCGCTCCACCCGCGGCGCCCCGGTCACCGACCGGGTGCAGGTCAACGTCGGCATCCGCGCCCGCGACCTGCGCGAGGCCGAGGAGCTCTCGGGCGCGTCCCAGCGCTGACCGCTCCGCGCGCGGCGCCGGCGTCCCGGCCCCGCCTCCCCGTCGCAGGCCATGCGACGCGACCGGCGCAGGCTGCAGCCCCGGGCCGGACGGCGGCCCGCAGGAGGCCGCGCCCGTGACTGCTTCGCCCTGGATGGAACTCTGGCTGCGCCCGGCCCAGGCCGACGCGCTGGGCCTCGACGCCGGCCCGTGGCCGGTCCCCGCCGCGCTGCTCGGCGAGCTCGTGGGCCAGCCCCGGCTGCCGCTGGCGCTGCTGCTGCACGGCCTGCAGCGCTGGGCCAGCGACGCCGGCCTCGACGGCGCCTGGCCGCCCGCGCGCGGCGGCACCCCCGCGCCGGCGTTCGCGCGCCTGCAGGCGCAGATGCGTCCGCTGATCCACCACCTCGCCGGCCGCGACCACCGCGCCTGGGGCAGCGCCCAGGGCGACGAATGGTGGCTGCAGCTCGGCGCGATCGACCTCGACGGTCCGCTGGTCGCCGTGCAGCGTGGCGAGGAGCGCCTGGCCGCGGTCGCGCCTGGCGCGGGCGGCGGCCTCGTCGCCGCCGCCTACGCGCCGCTGGACGCCGAGGCCTGCCGGCTGCTCACCGGGCTCGCGCGGACGGTCGACGGCCTCACCGGCGCCGACCTCCGCCAGCACGCCTTCCTCGAGGCGATCGCGCTGGCCAACGGCCCCGTCGCGTTCCGCGCGCGGCTGCGCGGCGAGACCCACCTCGTGGCCTGGGAGCGCGGCATCGGCGAGGCCGGCGCCCGTCCCGCGCCGATGCGCCCCGCCGAACTCGCGATCCAGCTGGGCGCGTGGTACGGCCTGGCGCCGATGGTCGACGCGGCGCTGGCCCAGGTCGCGGCCTGAGCGCGCGGCGCCGCCGGCCGGATCGCCTCAGGCGGCGGGCAGCCCCGCGGCGCGGAAGCCCGCCTGCATCGCGCGGACGTGCTCGCGCGCGCGTGCCTCGGCCCAGGCCTGGGCGGCGGCGAGATCCGGCGCCACCAGGCGCTGGAACGGATCGAAGGGCAGCACCGCCACGCGCCAGCGGTCGCCGCCCAGCCGCGAGGCCTCGACCACCAGCGCCAGGGGGCCGATCGCCAGGCCCCAGGCCTCGCCGCCGTTGCGGTCGGCGGCGTGCTCCTCGGGCGCCAGCACGCGCCAGCCCGGCGCGCCCTCCGCGGGGACGGGCGGCGCGAGCGGCGGGTGGGCGGGGCGGGCGTCGGCGGTCTGCAGCGCGGTCATCGGGGAACTCCGGCGGGGCTGGCCATCCTCGGCCACGGGCGTCTCACGGATTCGGACGCCCGCCGGGGAAGACGCAGCCCGGCCCACCGACCGGCCGCGCCCGGGGCCGGAGGCCGCCGGGCGGGATGGGTTCAAGGTTTCGTGAAGACGGCCGATCTGCAAGGGATCCGACGCCGAGCATGGACGCCCCGATGCGCCTCAACGAGCCCGTCACCCAGCGCGAGCGGCCCTTCACCGAGGGCGTGATCGTCTCCCGGACCGACCCGAAGGGCCGCATCACCTTCGTCAACCGGGCCTTCGTCGAGATCTCCGGCTTCCGCGAGGACCAGCTGCTCGGCCAGCCGCACAACCTCATCCGCCACCCGGACATGCCGCCGGCCGCGTTCGCCGACATGTGGGCCGTCCTGAAGAAGGGCCGGCCCTGGATCGGCCTGGTCAAGAACCGCTGCGCCAACGGCGACCACTACTGGGTCGAGGCGCACGTGACCCCGGAGTGGCACGACGGCGAGGTCACCGGCTACCTCTCGGTGCGCCGCCCGGTGGCGCGCGCGCGCATCGACGAGGCCGAGCGCACCTATGCGCGCATCCGCGCCGGCACGCTGCGGCGCTTCACGATCCGCAACGGCGCGGTGACCCCGCCGCAGCCGCTGCGCGACTGGAACCCGCTGTGGCGCCTGCACCTGCGCACGCGCCTGTACCTGCTGGCGTTCTTCGGCGTCGGCCTCGCCTGGCTGCTGATGGAGGCCGTCGCGCTGGGCATCGACCCGGCCTGGCGGTGGGGCGCGCTCGCCGCCGGCGCCGCGTTCGCGGCCTACTCCGCGCACTGGCTCGGCGGCGACCTCGAGGGCCGCCTCGACGGCGCGGTGCGGGTGTTCCGGCGGATGGCCGGCGGCCACTTCGACGACCCGATCGACATCAGCCGCAGCGACGAGGTGGGCCGCGTGCTGCTGGGCCTGAAGGCGATGCAGACCCGGCTCGGCTACGACACCCTGGAGGCGCGCGAGCGCAGCGCCTCGATGGCGCGCGCGCTGCAGGCCCTCGACGTGGCCGAGGCGCGGCTGATGGTGGCCAACGACCGCGGCGAGATCACCTACTTCAACGCCTCGCTGCGCGCGCTGCTGGTGGAGATGGCGCCGGCGCTGGCCGCGATCGTCCCCGGCTTCGACGTCGACGCGCTGGTCGGCCGGCAGATGGCCGAGCTCTCGCCCGACCCCGCGGGCCTGGCGCGGCGGCTGCGCGATCTCGCCGGCAGCGACCGCCGCGAGTCGCGGATCGGCCCGCATACCGTGCTGTGCATCGCCAACCCGGTGCTCGGCCCCGACGGCGCCCGCCTCGGCACGATCATGGAATGGCAGGACCGCACCCGCGAGCTGGCGATCGAAGGCGAGGTCGACGCGGTGGTGCAGGCCGCGACCCACGGCGACCTGTCGCGGCGGATCCCGCTCGAGGGCAAGCAGGGCTTCATGCGCGGGCTGAGCGAGGGCGTCAACGCGCTGCTCGCCGCCACCGCGGCCAACCTCGCCGAGATCAACCGCGTGCTGGCCGCGATGGCCACCGGCGACCTGCGCCTGCGCATCGAGGCCGACTACGAGGGCGTGTTCGGCGAGATGCAGCGCGCCACCAACGCCACGGTCGACGAGCTCGGCCAGATCGTGCGCCACATCCAGTTGGCCACCGAGGCCATCCACACCGCCGCCGGCGAGATCGCCGCAGGCAACCAGGACCTCAGCCAGCGGACCGAGCAGCAGGCGGCCAACCTCGAGGAGACCGCCAGCTCGATGGAGGAGCTCACCGGCACGGTCAAGCTCAACGCGGCCAACGCGCACGCGTCCCAGCGCCTGGCCAGCGGCGCGGCCACCGTGGCCGCGCGCGGCGCCGACGTGGTCGAGCAGACGGTCCGCACGATGGAGGCCATCGCCGAGCAGTCCCGGAAGATCGAGGACATCATCGGCGTCATCGACGGCATCGCCTTCCAGACCAACCTGCTGGCGCTCAACGCCGCCGTCGAGGCGGCGCGCGCGGGCGACCAGGGCCGCGGCTTCGCGGTCGTCGCCGGCGAGGTGCGCACCCTCGCCCAGCGCTCGGCCGCGGCGGCGAAGGAGGTGCGCGCGCTGATCACCCGCTCGGTCGAGACCGTGCACGGCGGCGCCACCCAGGCCGCGCAGGCCGGCGCGACGATGCGCGAGGTCGTCGAGGCGGTGAAGCGGGTGGACGGGATGATGGCCGAGATCGCCGCGGCCAGCGCCGAGCAGGGCGAGGGCATCGAGGCGGTCAACCGCACCGTCAACCAGCTCGACGCGGTGACCCAGCAGAATGCCGCGCTGGTCGAGGAGGCCTCGGCCGCCGCGGCCTCGATGGAGGACCAGGCCGTGCAGCTGCGCGACGCGGTGGCGGCCTTCCGCGCCTGAGCCGGGCGCCGCGTGCCCGGGCGGGAGCGGGCCTCAGGCCCGCTCGACCCGCTCCAGCTGCCAGACGTCGCACTCGTAGACGACGTAGCGCGAGGCCGGGTCGCCGTTCGGCAGCAGCACCGCGCGCCCGCCGTCGAGGCTGGCGGCATCGGTGCCCTCGGCGAGCACCAGGTCGCGCCGTCCCACCCGGCGGCCGCGGCCCAGCACCAGGCGGTGGCGCGGCGCGCCCGCGTGCTCGACGACGAACGCCGGCGACTGCCGCAGCACCGGCTCCGCCCGTCGCAGCCGCAGCGCGGGCGCGTCGCCGTGGTCGTCGTCCTCGAGCAGGTCGAGCAGGCGCTCGCCGGCGAAGTTCGCGTCCGCCACCGTCCACGGCGCGCCGTTGAGCCGGAGCTCCAGCCCGCGCGGTCCGTCGACCGGCGGCCACTGCGGCGTGACCGGGCGCGGCCGGTGCTCGTCGAGCAGGGCGTACCAGGGATAGCCGAACGCGGTCGGCGGCGGCCGCTCGAAGGCGTGCCGCCCGGCCAGCAGGCGCGCGAAGAGCGCCGAGCGCGGGCCCGGCGCGTGCGGCTCGAGGCCGGCGAGGAGGTCGTCGGGCTCCGGCGCGATGGACGTGCGGTTGTGCGCGATGACGCGCGCATACGCGTCCACGGCGGCGTCGAAGCGCGCGCGCTGGGGCGCAGGCAGACAGGTCGGATCGAACGGCATCGTCACGACATCCCCCCGGACTCGAAATCCCGTCGGGGTCTTCCCCACCCCGGCGGTGCGTGTGTTCCGCGTCTGGCGTCAAAACTGCGCCGCGGCGGCCACGAAGCCAACCGCGACCCGTTCAGTTTCGTAAATTCACGCGACGCCCACGCCGCCGGCGGCCTCGTCCTCGCGCATCGTCACCCGGTTGCGGCCGCCGGCCTTGGCCAGGTACAGCAGCCGGTCGGACTCCGAGAGCATCGCGTGCAGGTGCGGCTGCGGGTCGACGGTGACGCCGATGCTGACGCTGAGCTGCAGCACGTGGTCGGGCAGCTGGATCTCGAGCGCGTGGATGCGCTGGCGGAGGCCCTCGAAGTAGGCCTGGGCCTCGTCGGGCCCGAGGTCGGGCGCGATCACGCAGAACTCCTCGCCGCCGAAGCGCGCCACCACGTCCTGCGGCCGCGCGTGCGCGCGCACCGCCTCTGCCACCGCCTTCAGCGCGATGTCGCCGCCGTCGTGGCCGTGGGTGTCGTTGATGCGCTTGAAGTGGTCGATGTCGAGCGTGGCCACCGCCACCGGGCGCTGCGCGCGCACCAGCTCGTCGAAGCGGCGCCCGCCGATGTCGAAGAAGTGGCGGCGGTTCGACAGGCCGGTCAGGAAGTCCTTGGTGGCCAGGTCCTGCAGGGTGCCGATCAGGTCGAGGTTGTCGACGTTCTGCGACACGCGGCAGAAGAACTCCTCGCGCGAGTAGGGCTTGTGCAGGAAGTCGTTGGCGCCGTTCTTCAGGAAGCGCGCCACCAGCGAGGCGTTGTCGCCGCCGCTGACGCCGATCACCGCCAGCCGGTCGCGCGCGTGCTTCGCGCGCAGCGCCGCGGTCAGCTCGACGCCGCTCATGCCGGGCATCTCGTGGTCGGTGACCACGAGGCGGATACTGGGATCGCCCTCGATCACCTTCAGCGCGTCCTGGGCGTCGCCGGCGAGCAGCACGCGGAAGCCGTACAGCGACAGCAGCTCGGCGGCGAGCAGGCGCGCGCTGGCGCTGTCGTCCACCACCAGCGCCGAGATCCGGCGATTGCGGTCCAGGCGCTGCACCAGCCACACCAGGTAGTCGATGTGGCCCGGCGTGGACTTCAGGATGTAGTCGACGATCGTGCGGCCCAGCAGGCGCTGGCGCAGCGCGTCGTCGTAGACGCCCGACACCACCACCATCGGCAGGCCCCAGGCCGACAGGCCCTCGAGGATCTGCTCCTGCGACGCGTCGGGCAGCACCAGTCCGGTGCAGACCAGGAAGATGTCGGGGTCGGACTCGAGCGCGGCCGTGGCCTCGGCCAGCGAGCGGACCTGGGTGACCGGCAGGCGCAGGCGGGACTCCACCGCCTCGGCCAGCATGCCGCCGTAGGTGCGCGAGTTCTCGACCAGCAGCACGCGCTGCGGCAGCCCGGGCGAGGCCTCGGGCGGGGGGACGGCCTGCGGTGCGTTCATCCTTCGGGGCTTCCTCGCCGGCGTCGTCGCCGGACCGACCTGCAAGCGCTAGCGGCGGGGGCAGGGCGGACTTGAGGCGCGTGCCCTCGGCGGGGCCGCCGTGGGGACCGGCGGTACGGCGCGGGCGATGCGCGGGCCTACACTCGGCCCGTCCCCCCACCCGAGACACGCCGATGCGCGCCACCCCGATCGCCTGCACGCTCGCCCTGCTGCTCGCCGCCTGCGGCGCGCAGGATCCCGCCGCGCCCGCCGCCGCGGACGCCTCTGCCCCCGCGCCCGCCGAGGCCGCCGCCATGCCCGAGCCGACCCCCGATCCGATGCCGCCGGCCGACGCGCCGCCGTCCACCGACGCCGTGCCGGCCGCCGCCGCCGCGCCGCCCGCCGACGAGACGCCCGTCGTGCCCGACGCGATGGCCGGCACCTGCGACGCCTCGAGTCTGGACTGGGCCATCGGCCAGCCCGGCGATGACGCCCTGCTGGCGCGCGCGATGGCCGAGTCCGGCGCCACCAACGCGCGCTTCCTGCGCCCCGGGATGGCGATGACGATGGACTACCGCCCGGACCGCCTCGTCATCGACCTCGACGAGGACGGCCGCGTGACGGCGACCCGCTGCGGCTGAGCCGCGGCGGGTGATGCCCGCGGCGCGCCTCAGCGCGCCGCGGGGGCCTCGACGATCCGGATCACGGCCGACGCGCTGCGCCCGCGCGAGGCCTCGCCGTACATCAGCGAGGCTTCGGCGGGGACCGCGAGGTACTCGCCCACGTGGCGGGCGCGGGCGTACCAGTACACGTCGTGCGTGCCCGGCCAGAGAGTGTCGGCATACAGCTTCACCTCGACCCGACCGGTCTGGCGCTCGTCGAACGCGCCCCAGGGCTCGCTCGCGAAGCGGGCCAGCGCGCCGTCCGCGGTGGCGGTGGTGGCCGGGTCCACCGGCTCCAGGCCGCCCGGCACCGCGTCCACCAGCGCCACGTGGTGGCGGGCGGCGCCGGCGCTGACGCGCAGCTGCACGCGCACGATCTCGTCCTGGCGCAGCGGCCCGTCGAGCGGCACCCAGGCGCCGCCGCGCAGCACCGCGTAGCTGCGCCGCACGCCCAGGCCCAGGCCGGCCGGCGCGTCGATCCCGCGCGCCGGCGCGCGCCAGCCGCGCGTGGCCACCACGCCCAGCAGCGCGGGCGCCTCGCCGTCGGCGGCGATCGCCAGCCGGCCCGTGGCCGGCGCGTCGTCCCAGGACAGCGTCGCGGCGTCCTCGCCAGCGGCCAGCGCCAGCGGGCGCTCCACGCCGTCGATGGCGACCCGCAGCGCCAGCGCCGCGCCGTCGTCGCCCAGCCGCGCGCGCGCCGCGCGCAGCGCGAGCAGGCAGGTCGCGCCGGCGTGGCTGTCGTGGCCGCCCGACCACAGGTCGGCCAGGCGGCGGGTCGGGGCGAGCAGCGCGTCGGTGGGGATGTCGGCGTCGGCGGCGGCGGCCTCGAGCAGCGCGCAGGCGTCGCGGCGCACCGAGCCCATCCATCGGGCGTCGCTGGGCGCGCGCGCGGCGTCGCTGCCGAGCGCGGCCAGCACGCGCGGTCGCAGCGCGGCGCGGGCGTCCGCGTCGCCGGCGGCGCCGCGCCACAGCGCGGCCAGCAGCCAGTCGTTGGCCTCGACCGCCGGCCAGGCGCGCATCGCCCCGGCGAGCGCGGGGTCGCCCTCGCCGGCCGCGGCCAGCACCGCCTCGACCTCGGCGAGCGCCTCGCGCTGCCACGGCTGCCGCGCGTCGTCGATGGCCTGGTCGTCGCGCCACTCGGCCAGCGCCTCGAGCAGCTGCGGGCGCACGCTGGCGTCGGGCGGCGCGTGGCCCAGCGCCTCGAGGGCGTCGAGCGCGCGCAGCACCCAGGCCGCGAGCACCGGCGAGCCGCCGGGCTCGCCGCGCTCCTCGGCCGCGGCCACGCCGCCGGGCCAGGCATGCACGCCGCCGGACTCGTCGATATGCCCGCGCAGCTCGCGGTAGGCCTCGTCGATGGTGGCGCGGGCGTCGGGCCAGTCGGCGCCTGCGTTGCGCTCCAGCGCCAGCGCCGCGCCGATCGCGCGGCTCAGGCGCTGCTCGATGCAGCGGTGCGGGTAGGCGTGCAGCTCGCCCTCCCAGGCTTCGGCCAGCGCACTGCCCAGCCGGCCCACGCGCACCTGCAGGCGCGAGGCATTGGCGCCGGGCGGCAGCGCGGGCAGCGACAGGCCGTCGTGCGCGGTGCCGGCCCAGAAGGCCTGCGACCAGCGCTCGTCGATCGCGTCCGCCAGCACCGGCGCGCCGCGCAGCACGCCGTCGGCGGCGCCGTCGCGGCGGCCGGTGCCGGTGACCTCGAGGCGGCCGGTCTGCTGCGGCCGAACGTCGAGCGTGGCGCGCGCCTGGGCGTCGCGGCGCAGCGCCAGCGTGGCGTCGCGCGCGGCGTCGACGCCCGCGCCGCGGGCCTCGATCCGCGCGCTGGCGCTGGCCGTCGCGCGCTCGCGCTCGCGCAGGCTCAGCGTCAAGCGCGCGCGGTCGCCGCGGCGCAGCGAGGCCGGCACCGACAGCCGCGCCTCCATCGGCAGCGTGGATTCCAGCGTGGCCTCGGCCAGCGCGATGGCGCCGTCGGGCGCCTCGGCCCAGGCGCGGGCGCGCCAGCGGGTGAGGCCGTCGGGCAGGCTGACGTCGAGCGTGCGGGTCTCGCCGGGGGCGAGCACCAGGCCGTCGTGCCAGGCCGCGAGGTCGTCGAAGCGCTGGCGCAGGCGCAGCGGCGCGGGCGCGGCGGGGCGGCCGAGGGCGTCGCCGGCCTCGGCGCCGTCGCGCGCCGGGGGGCGCGCCACGGCGCGGCCGTCGGGCTCGTCCATGACGTCCGCGCGGTTGATCCGCGAGCCGGTCACCTGGATGCGGTCGAGCGTGTCCGCCTCGATGCCGAAGTCCGCCGGCGGCGCGGCCGCGCCGCCGACGTCCATCGCCGGTGCGGCCGCGCCGCGCGACGGGTCCGGGCTGCCGGTCGGCCAGCGCAGCCTCCGCGGGGCCTGGGCCCGGGACGCGCCGTCGTCGCCCAGCAGGCTGTGCAGCCTCCACTGGCTCAGCCCCGGCCAGCGCCAGTCGCGGAGGAGCGCGTTGGCCTGGGGCTCGTAATCGCCGCGGAAGGGCGCGAGCGCCAGCAGGCCCTCGTCGACCACCGACACGCTCAGGCGAAGCGGCACGTCGTGCGGGTTGTGCAGGCGCAGCGCGACGCGGTCGCCGGGCGCCGCGGTCGCCACCGCGAAGCCCACCTCGGCGGCCGCCGCCGCGCGTGCCGGGGCCTCCAGCACCATCGTCCAGGCGGAGACCGGCGCAGGCGTCGCGGCGTCCGGGCTTGGGCCGTCGGCCGGGGGCGCCGGCACGGGCGCGCCGATCGGCTGGGCGATCGCCGTCAGGCGCACCTCCGCGGGCCAGGCCGGATCCCAGGGCAGGCGCCACGACGTGCGCGGCCCCTCGGCTTCGATGCGGTGGGTGGCCAGCACGCCGCCGTGCTCGACCACCAGCAGCCACGCGCCGCGGGCCCACGGCTGGGCCAGGGTCAGCTGGCGCGTGCGGCCGTCGGTGCTGGGGCCGTCGTCCTCGACGGTCGGCTCCGCATCGGCGTCGTCGCCCCAGGACCAGCGCCAGGCGCGCAGCTGCGCGGGCGCCGCGCCATCGGCTTCGGCGCGCAGGTCCAGCCGCCAGGCGCGCGCGAGCGCGGCGTCGAAGGCGGGGCAGGGCGCGGGCACGCCGGGCGCCAGCACGCAGGACGGCGCGTCGTCCGCCGCGCCCGCGTCCGCGTCGTCCGCCTCGTCGCCGTCCGAGGCGCGCACGCGCACCTCGCCGGCGTCGGCGACCGGTCGGCCCTCGGCGTCCACCACGATCGCCTCCCAGCGGTCGGGGCCGTCGTCCACCACCGCCTGGCGCAGGCCCACGAAGCGCTCGGCCAGCGCCACGCGCACCAGCCGCGTCGGCGACTGCGCGGCCGAGGGGCCATCCTCGGCGTTGAGCACCGCGCCGATCGGCACCTCCAGCAGCGCGGGCAGGGTGGCGGCGTCGAGGTCGTCGCGCAGCCGCAGCGGCACGCTGGCGCGGCCGCGCGCATCCAGGGCCAGCTGCAGGGACTCGGCGTTCCCGTATGCATCCGGCGCCGGCCATCCGCTGAACACCAGCCCGGCGCCGAGCTCGCCGCGCGCCTCGTCGATCGGCACGAGGAAGCTGAAGCCGGCCAGCGCGGGATCGTCCGGCGCGCCCGGGCGACCCGGGCGCAGGAAGCCGTCGACGCGCACCGTGCCCTCGGCCACCGCGCCGCCGCTGAGGAAGCCCGCCTCGATCGCCAGCGCCGCCTCGGCGCCGGGCCGCAGCCAGGCCTCCGGCGCGGCCAGGTCGATCCACGAGGAGCGCGACTCCGCCGAGCCGATCCACAGGCATGCGCCGCTGTCCTCGACCGCCTCCGCATCGTCCTCGGCGGCCGTGCGGATGCACCACTGGCCGTCGGGCAGCGACGCCGGCAGCACGAGGCGCCCGGCCAGTCCGCCGTCGGCCTCGGGCTCGGCCTGCCAGGCCTGGCGGATCCCCCTGCCGTCGAAGAGCACCAGCGTCTGCGGCCCGATGTAGGGCGCCGGGAGCACCGCGCCGCGCGCGCCGCGCTCGCGGCCCAGCAGCCGCCAGTGGATGGCCTCGCCGGGCCGCGCGTACGGGCGGTCGACGAGGCCGAGATCGAAGCGCCTGGAGGCGCTGGGGTAGGACCAGCGTCCATCGTCCCCCTGACGGATCGACGTCCCCGCGCCCTCCAGCGGGAGCACGCTGACCGTGCGCGCGCCGGCCCGCACCCATCCGACGGCGGGCGCGTCCTCGGCCAGCACCGCCCGGGCCACGCCGTCGGCGTCGGTCGTCGCGCTGGCGAGCACCGCGCCGTCCTCGCGCGCCAGCCAGTCCACGCGCAGGCCGGCCACCGGCGCGGCGTCGTCGAAGCGCGTCACCCAGGCCAGGCGTTCGTCGCCGCTGCGGTGGGCGGTGACGGCATGCTCGGCCCAGAGCAGGTGGACACCGCTTTGCCCGTCGAAATCCCGGTCGCCGGTGGCCATCTGGGCGGCCAACAGGCCACCCCGCTCGCGCAGGCGCCGGACGCTGGCCGGATGGGGCGCCAGCGGCCCCTCGTCGCGCTCGCGGCCGACCCGGGCCGAGCCCTCGCGCAGGCCGTCGGCGTCGATCCGCAGCCAGCGCTGGCGGGTGGCCGGGGAGTGCACGCCCGTCCATGACGCCAGCGGCGCCTCGCCGAGGCGGAGCCACTGCCGGGGCCGCTCGACCAGCAGGCCCGGCGGGCTCGGCAGGACCTCGAGGGTGGCCTGCCACGGGGCCTGCATCGCCAGGCCGTCCGTGGAGGCCAGCGCGTCGATCGCGAGCGCGAGGCGCTCCCCCGGCGGCGCGGTGACCTGGAACGTCGCGAGGAACTCCGGCGGCCGCGCGGTCCCGTCGCCCTGCCAGTCCTGGCGGACGTGCAGCAGGGCCAGCCCCGGCAGGTCCAGCGCGCGGATGGCCTCGTCCGACACCTCGCGCGAGAAGCGCAGCGCCAGCGTCCCGTGGCGCTCGCACCGGGCCGCGGCCGCGCCCTTGCGGGCCGTGCCGTCGCCGCGCGTCGTGCCGTCCTCGTCGATGCAGTGGACCCCGAGGACCGCCATCGGCACGCGGGCCAGCAGCGACAGCGCGCCGCCGCCCTGCGTCGGCGTCTCGACGCCGGGGAGCGCGACCCCGGGCGCGAGCACCAGGGTCAGCCGCTCGCGCTCGCCCACGTCCGCCGGCAGCGCCACCCGCACCGCCGCGCCGCGTCCGGCGCCCCGGGCCGGGCGCGCGGCCAGGGCGTCGCGCGGGACGTCCTGCAGCCGCCCGTCCGCGCGCCGCCACTGCAGCCTGCCCACGAGCGCCTCGGGCGGCAGGCTC
This sequence comes from Lysobacteraceae bacterium, assembly GCA_051859045.1. GTDB lineage: Bacteria > Pseudomonadota > Gammaproteobacteria > Xanthomonadales > Xanthomonadaceae > JBHYGK01. Next base: position 88,933 of record JBHYGK010000001.1, read on the forward strand.
TCGATGTCCCAGCTCGTCACGTCCACCTGCGCCTGGTCGCCGTCCCAGCCCGCCACCCGCAGCGCGAGGTCCGCGGGAGACGGCACGCCGGTGGCCTCGAACGCGGGGATCGCCGCGCCGTCCAGCGCGCGCAGGCCCTCGCCGAGGCGCACCGTGTAGCGCCGCCCCAGCGCGGGCGGCGCGTCGGGTTCGCATTCCAGCGCCCGGTCGTCGTCCCAGGCCCAGTCGCAGCCGAGCGACGGCGTCTCGCTGACGAGGCCGCGGGTGTCGGTGGCGTTCCAGGCCTGCACCGGCACATCGAACTCGATCCGCAGCCGCCACTCGTCGAACACCACGCGCGCCCCGGCGGGGGCCTTGGGGTCGCCCGCCGCCGCGGGGGCGGGCGTGGGCGCGGCGGGCGGCGTGGCGGTGGCGCCGCCCGCGGCGGCGGCGAGCGCGAGCGCCACGGCGAGGGCGAGGGGGCGGCGGCGGCGCGGGAACGGGGCATCCATGCGTGCAACTCCAGGCGGTCTGGCCCGGAGCGTGCCACGGCGTGGCGTCGCGCGCGTGGCTCACCGGCACGCCGCGTCCGGCACGCCGGGCCCACGAACGCCGACGCCCCCGCGGAGCGGGGGCGTCGGGTGTCGCATCGCGTGCTGGCGGGAGCGGGGCGCGGGGCCCCGCGACCGGATCAGGCCGCGCGCGCGGCCTCGGCGCGCGGGGCGTCCCACTTCGCCAGCAGCTCGGCGCGCAGGGCGACGGCACGGGCCAGGTGGGCCTCCTTGACGTGGCCGTAGCCGCGGATCTGCTCGGGCACCGAGGCGATCTCGGCGGCCAGCGCCACGTTGCCGGCGTCCAGCGTGCCCAGCAGGCGCTCGACGGTGGCGACGTACTCCTCGACCAGCGCGCGCTCGGAGCGGCGCTCGGCGGTGTAGCCGAACACGTCGAGCTTGCTGCCGCGCAGGAACTTGAACTTCGCCAGCAGGCCGAAGGCCTTGAACACCCAGCCGCCGTACTCGGCCTTCAGCAGGTGGCCCTGGCCGTCCTTCTTCGCCAGCAGCGGCGGGGCGAGGTGGAAGTGCAGCGCGTAGTCGCCCTCGAACTGCTGCTCGAGCTGGCGCTTGAACTCGCCCGAGGTGTACAGGCGCGCCACCTCGTACTCGTCCTTGTAGGCCATCAGCTTGAAGCCGTAGCGCGCCACCGCCTCGGTGAGCGCGGTCGAGCCCGGGGCCTTGGCGGCCTCGGCGGCGCGCACGCGCTCCACCAGGTCGGCGTAGCGCTTCGCGTAGCGCGCGTCCTGGTAGCCGGTGAGGAAGGTCACGCGGCGCGCGATGCGCTCCTCGAGCGTGCGGCTGAGGCGGGCGTCGTCGAGCGGCAGCAGGGTGAGGTCGATGTCCTTGCCGGCGTCGGCCTCGCCGCCGCGGGCGGCGCGGCGCACCGCGCCGGCGTCCACCGCGGCCAGGCGGCCCCAGGCGAACGCGGTCTTGTTCATCTCGATCGCGGCGCCGTTGAGCTCGACCGCGCGCATCAGCGACTCGAAGCTCAGCGGCACCAGGCCGCGCTGCCAGGCGTAGCCCAGCATGAACAGGTTCGACGCGATCGCGTCGCCCATCAGCGCGGTGGCCAGCTCGGTGGCCTCGATGCGGTCCGGGGCCTGGCCGCCCAGCGCCAGGGTGATGGCGTTGACGATCTCGGCGCCCGGGTAGCGCATGTCGGGCATGCGGGTGAACGGGCCCGGCATCGCCTCGTGCTCGTTGAGCACCACGCGGGTGCGCTCGGCGCGGATCTTCGACAGCGCCCAGTAGTCGTTGACCACCACCGCGTCGCAGCCCAGCACCAGGTCGGCCTCGCCGGCGGCGATGCGCACGGCGTGGATGTCCGACGGCGCGGCGGCGATCCGCACGTGGGTGGTCACCGCGCCGCCCTTCTGGGCCAGGCCGGTCTGGTCGAGCACGCTGGCGCCGCGGCCCTCGAGGTGGCCGGCCATGCCGATCAGCGCGCCGATGGTCACCACGCCGGTGCCGCCGACGCCGGTGATCAGGATGTTCCAGGGCTGCGCCGACGGCGTCGGCACCACCGGCATCGGCAGGTTGGCCAGCAGGTCCTTCGCGCCGCTGGGCTTGCGCTTGCGCAGCTGGCCGCCGTGCACGGTGACGAAGCTGGGGCAGAAGCCCTTCACGCAGCTGAAGTCCTTGTTGCAGTTGGACTGGTCGATCTCGCGCTTGCGGCCGTACTCGGTCTCCTTCGGCAGCACGCTGACGCAGTTGGACTTCACGCCGCAGTCGCCGCAGCCCTCGCAGACCAGCGAGTTCACCACCACGCGCTTCTGCGGGTCCGGCATCTTGCCGCGCTTGCGGCGGCGGCGCTTCTCGGCGGCGCAGGTCTGGTCGAAGATCAGCACGCTGGTGCCCTCGACCTCGCGCAGGCGCTTCTGCACCTCGTCGAGCTGGTCGCGGTGGTGGAACTCCACGCCGTCCGGGAAGATCGAGGCGTCGGACCACTTCGCGATGTCGTCGCTGAGCACCACGATCACCTTCACGCCCTCGGCGCGCATCTGGTGGGCGATGTCGGGCACGCTCAGGGTGCCGTCCACCGGCTGGCCGCCGGTCATCGCCACCGCGTCGTTGTAGAGGATCTTGTAGGTGATGTTGACCTTCGCCGCGATCGCCTGGCGGATCGCCAGCGAGCCGGAGTGGAAGTAGGTGCCGTCGCCCAGGTTCTGGAAGACGTGCTTCTCCTTCGTGAAGGGCGCCTGGCCGCACCACGTCGCGCCTTCGCCGCCCATCTGGGTGAAGGTGTCGGTCTTGCGGTCCATCCAGGTGACCATGTAGTGGCAGCCGATGCCGCCCAGCGCGCGCGAGCCGTCGGGCACCACGGTCGAGGTGTTGTGCGGGCAGCCCGAGCAGTAGTGCGGCACGCGCGGGAAGTTCGCGCGCGGCAGCGCCAGCTCCTTCTCCTTCGAGGCCAGGAAGGCCAGCTGCGCGGCAATGTGCTCGCTGGTGTGGAAGCGCGCCAGGCGCGCGGCGATCACGCGCGCGATGCGCGCCGGGGTCAGCTCGGCGGTGCTCGGCAGGATCCACTCGCCGGCCTCGTCGTACTTGCCCACCACGCTCGGGCGCACGGGCCAGTTGAACATGTCCTCCTTCATCTGCGACTCGATGAACGAGCGCTTCTCCTCGACCACCACCACGTCCTCGAGGCCGCGGCAGAACTCGCGGATGCCGACCGGCTCCAGCGGCCAGGTCATGCCGACCTTGTAGACGCGGATGCCGATGTCCTCGCAGGCGCGGCGGTCGAGGCCCAGGTACTCTAGGGCCTGCAGCACGTCGAGGTAGCTCTTGCCGGTGGTGACGATGCCCAGGCGCGCCTTGGGCGAGTCGACCACGATCTTGTCGAGGTGGTTGGCGCGCGCGAAGGCCTGCGCGGCCTGCATCGCGTAGCGGTGCAGGCGCATCTCCTGGTCGAGCGGCGGGTCCGGCCACCGGATGTTGAGCCCGCCCGCCGGCATCTCGAAGTCGGTCGGGATGACGATGTCGAGCTGGTGCGGGTTGACGTTGACCGAGGCCGAGGACTCGACCGTCTCGGCGATCGTCTTGAAGCCCACCCAGCGCCCGGTGTAGCGGCTCATGGCCCAGCCCAGCAGGCCCATGTCGAGGATGTCCTGCACGCCGGCGGGGTTGAGCACCGGCATCATCGCGCTGACGAACTCCTGCTCGGAGCCGTGCGGCAGCGTGGAGCTGCGCGAGGCGTGGTCGTCGGCGGCCAGCACCAGCACGCCGCCGTGCTTGGAGCTGCCCGCGGCGTTGCCGTGCTTGAACACGTCGCCGGAGCGGTCGACGCCCGGGCCCTTGCCGTACCACATGCCGAACACGCCGTCGTGGGTGGCGCCCTCGAACAGGTTCACCTGCTGCGAGCCCCACACCATGGTCGCGCCGAGGTCCTCGTTGAGGCCGGGCTGGAACTCGATGCCCGAGGCCTTGAGGTGCTTCTTGGCCCGCCACAGCTCGAGGTCCAGGCCGCCCAGCGGCGAGCCGCGGTAGCCGGAGATGAAGCCGGCGGTGTCGAGGCCGGCCGCGCGGTCGCGCATCTGCTGCATCAGCGGCAGGCGCACCAGCGCCTGGACGCCGGACAGGTAGATCCGGCCCTCGGTCCGCGTGTACTTGTGCTCGAGGGTGTAGCCCTCGTCGAGGGCGACGGGGGTGGCGGGGACGGCGTTCTCGGCGGTGGCGGACATCGCGGTGACCTGTGCGGCGGGAGGGGGGCTGGCGGGCGCGGCGCGGCGCCCCGGCGGGCGGGGTGCGCGGACGGGCCGGCGGGCGGGTCTAGAGCAAATCCTCGGAATTCTAGCATCCGTGCCCGGTCCGGGCGCCTGGGCCCGGGGGCGGGGCGGAGGGGCGGCCGGACGGGCGGGCGGCGGGTCGGGGCCCCTCCCGGGGCACCCGGGGCCGGGCGCGCACGGCAGGCGGGCCCTCGACCGGCCGCCTCCGGGCGGAACCGCAGGATCGGCAACGCCGGAAGGCGTCATCGATGTAGGAAAAAACCCCGGTGGTGGGGACCGCGCGGCTGGTTTAGGCTGGCCCCCTGCCGACCGCAGGAACGCCACAGGGGGTGGCGATGGCACTGGCATCGTTGAGGGTGATGGTCGTCGAGGACCACGGGTTCCAGCGCCGCATGGCGCTGCGGCTGCTGGCCGACCTCGGGATCGAGCGCACGTGGGAGGCCGCCGACGGCGGCTCGGCCCTCGAGCTGCTGCATGGCCTGGAGGCCGCACCCGACGTCATCATCGTCGACCTCGACATGCCCGGCATGGACGGCGTCGAGTTCATCGGCCACGTGGCCGAGCGCAAGCTCGCCAGTTCGGTGGTCATCGCCAGCGCCCTCGACCCGGCCCTGCTCGAGACCGTGCAGACCATGGCGCGCGCCTACGGGCTGCGCGTGCTGGGCGCGGTCGAGAAGCCCATGACGCTGGCCAAGCTGGCCACGGTGCTGGCCGGCTTCGACGACGGCTTCGGCCACCAGCCCTTCGTGCCGCGCGAGGAGGCCATGCCCGAGGAGCTGCGCCTGGGCCTGCGCGACGGCGAGCTGCGGCCGTGGTTCCAGCCGCAGGCCGAGTTCAGCAACGGCCGCGTGCTCGGCGTCGAGGCGCTGGCGCGCTGGGTGCGCCCCGACGGCCGCGTGCTCGAGCCGGCCCAGTTCCTCGGCGTCATCGAGCGCGAGGGCCTGGTGGAGCAGTTCACCGACGTCATGCTGCGCCAGAGCTGCGTGTGGAAGAAGCGCTGGGAGCAGCAGCACGGCCTGCGCCTCGGCCTGTCGGTCAACGTCTGGGCGCGCAACCTCACCGATTCCGCCACCGCCGACCGCTGGCAGCAGATCGTCCGCGAGCACGGGGTGGACCCCGCCGAGATCGTGCTCGAGGTCACCGAGAGCTCGATCCTCGCCGACGCCGCGCACGGCCTCGGCGTGCTGGCGCGCCTGCGCCTGAAGGGCTTCGGGCTGAGCATCGACGACTTCGGCACCGGCTACTCGTCGATGGCCCAGCTCTCGCACGTGCCCTTCACCGAGCTCAAGATCGACCGCGGCTTCGTCACCGGCGCCGAGCACCAGCCGCGCAAGCGCGCGGTGATCGAGGCCAGCCTCGACCTCGCGCGCAAGCTCGAGCTCGATGTGGTCGCCGAGGGCGTCGAGACGGTCGGCGAGTGGCAGATGCTGGCCGAGCTGGGCTGCGGCCTGGCCCAGGGCTGGCTGATCGCCAAGGCCGTGCCGGGCGACGACCTGCCCGGCACCGTCGTGCATTGGCGCTCCCCGGGCGCGTGAGCACGCCGATGCGCCGGGGCCTGAGCTTCCGTCGCCAGCTCACGCTCCTGTTCGGCCTGCTGCTCGCCACCGGCGGCACCGTGCTGGTGCTCGACGAGTTCGGCCAGGCGCGCAGCCGCGCCGCGCTCGAGAGCCTGCAGGGCGAGTCGCTCGAGACCCTGCGGCGGATCAAGTCGGTCTCCGAGGCCTATGGCCAGGACGTCGTCGACACCTCCTTCCGCGTGCGCAACGGCCTGATCACCTGGGAGCAGGGCCTGGCCGTGGTCGAGACCTCGCGGCTGCGCGTGCGCGAGAACTGGATCGCCATCGAGGGCCTGCCGCGCAGCGAGGAGGCCGACGCCATCCTGCGCGGCATCGCCCGCGCCCGGGTCCGCGCCGATGGCGCCACCGACCGCCTGCAGGGCATCCTCGAGGCGCGCGACATGGCCGCGCTGGGCGAGTTCTGCGACACCGAGCTGTACCCGGCGATCGACCCGGTCACCCAGCGCATGCGCCAGCTCTCCGACGTCACCCTCGCCGAGGCCGAGGCCAAGGTGGTCGCCGAGACCCGCGCGGCCTGGTGGACCAGCGTGATCCGGGTGGTGCTCTCCGGCGGCATGCTGCTGGTGGTGGCCCTGGTGGGCCGGCGGATCTTGCGCAACGCCTACCGCGGGGTGGAGTCGCTGGGCCGCCTGGCCGAGCGCATGCGCCGCCACGACTACGACGCGCAGCCCACGTTCCGGCCCTCGGGCGAGCTGGGCGAGGTGATGGACGGCTTCCTGCGCATGCGCGAGGAGGTGGGCCGCTCCGAGCGCGAGCAGCGCGAGCAGCTGCGGCGCACCGAGGAGGTGCGCGCGGCGCTGGCGCGCGAGAAGGGCTTCCTCGACGGCGTGCTCGACTCCGCCCAGGCCAGCATCGTCACCACCGGCCCGGACATGCGGGTGGTGCGCGCCAACCGCTTCGTCGAGCGCCTGCTGGGCGTGCCCGCCGAGCGGATGGTGGGGCGCCTGGCCAGCCTCGCGCACGACCCGATGGAGCTCGCCCAGGTGGCCACCGAGCTGGCGCGCGAGCTGGGCCGGCCGGTCGAGGCCGGCCCGGAGGTGCTGCGCCTGCTGGCCGAGCGCCACGCCCCGCCGCGCGAGTGGACCTACCTGCGGCCCGACGGCGGCCGGGTGCCGGTGCTGCTGGCGATCAGCGAGATCCGCGACGAGCACGGCGAGTGCGTGGGCTACGTGGGCCTGGCCGCCGACCTCACCCGGACCAAGGCGCTGGAGCGCCAGCTGCGCGAGAGCGAGCGCCTCGCGCTGGCCGCCAGCCAGGCCAAGAGTGACTTCCTGGCCGCGATGAGCCACGAGATCCGCACCCCGATGATCGGCGTCACCGGCATGCTCGAGGTGCTGTCGCTGACCCCGCTCGACCCCGACCAGCGCCGCAGCGTCAACCTCATCGAGCAGAGCGCGCAGTCGCTGCTGCAGATCATCGGCGACATCCTCGACTTCTCGAAGATCGAGGCCGGCCGGCTGGAGCTCTCGCCGCTGGCCTGCAGCCTGCCGCGCCTGCTGCAGGGCCTGGTGGCGAACTTCCAGGGCGCGGCCTCCAGCAAGGGCCTCGCGCTCACCGCGCGGATCGACCCGCGGGTCGCGCCGGCGCACGTGGTCGACCCGCTGCGGGTGCGCCAGGTGCTCTCGAACTTCCTGTCGAACGCGCTGAAGTTCACCGAGGAGGGCGGCGTGGAGGCCGCGCTCGAGCTCGAGGGCGGCCACGAGGGCATCCAGGACCTGGTGTTCCGGGTCACCGACACCGGCATTGGCATCGCCCCGGAGCGCCAGGCGCTGCTGTTCCAGCCCTTCCAGCAGGCCGAGGCCAGCACCACGCGGCGCTACGGCGGCACCGGCCTGGGCCTGGCGATCTGCCGCAGCCTGGCCGAGGTCATGGGCGGCAGCGTCGCGCTCGAGAGCGCGCCCGGCCTCGGCACGACGCTGCGGCTGCGCCTGCGCCTGCCGATGGCCGACCCGCACGCGGTGGAGGAGGCCGACGAGGCCCAGGCCGCGCAGCGCAGCTTCAGCCCGCGCAAGCTGCCCACCGTCGAGGACGCCGAGCGCGAGGGCAGCCTGGTGCTGCTGGTCGACGACCATCCCACCAACCGCCTGGTGATCTCGCGCCAGCTCGCGCTCTGCGGCTACGCCTGCGAGGCCGCCGAGGACGGCCAGGCCGGCCTGCTGCGCTGGCGCACCGGGCGCTACGCGCTGGTGCTGACCGACGTGCACATGCCCAAGCTCGACGGCCACCAGATGACCCGGCTGATCCGCGAGGACGAGGCCCGCCGCGGCCTGCCGCGCACGCCGGTGGTGGCGATCACCGCCGCGGCGCTGAAGGGCGACGCCGAGCAGTGCCTGGCCGCGGGCATGGACGACTACCTCGCCAAGCCGGTGCCGATCCCGGTGCTGGCCGACTGCCTGCACCGCTGGCTGCCGCACACCAAGCCCACCGCCGACGCGCCCGGGGTCGAGGCCATCGCGGCCTCGCTGCCCCCGCTGCCGCAGCTGCACCGGCCGCCGCCGCTCGACCTGGCCGCGCTGGCCGAGGTGGCCGGCCACGACGAGGGCCTGCAGCGCCAGATCCTGGACGACTACCTCGACTCGACCACCACCGACCTGGCCGACATCGCCGCGGCCGTCCGCGGGCACGACGTCGCCTGCGTCGCCCGCGAGGCCCACAAGCTCAAGGGCGCGGCCCGGATGGTCGGGGCGGTCGAGCTCTCGCAGGCCGCCGCCGCGCTCGAGGCGGCGGGCAAGGCCGGGGACTGGGCGCAGATCCTGCCCCTGGCCGCCGACCTGGGCACCGCGGCCGAGCGCCTGCGCCTGCACCTGGCCGAGCGCTTCCCCCGCCTCGGGTGAACGCTCCGGGGCCGGACTGCTAGGATCCCCCGGCCGCCGTCCTGTCCTCCCCGGAGTCCACCATGCGTTTCGCCCGCGTCCTCCTGATCGCCGCCGCGCTCGCCGGCACGCCCGCCCTGGCCCTGGCCCAGGCCGCCGTGCTGCCGCCGATCGCCGAGTTCTACTTCGACGATGACAGCGCCGCACGCCCGATCGAGGTGGTCAGCCCGGAAGGCGGCGACGTCGTGCGCCGGCTCGAGCGCGCGCTGCAGCGCGACTCGCGCAACGCCCTCGCGCTCGGCCAGCTGGCCGGCATCGCCTACGCCAGCGACCGCGCCGACACCGGCGAGAGCTTCTACGCCACGGCCCTCGGCCTGGCCTCCACCGGCGGCACCCACCAGCGCCAGCTGCTGTGGAACCACGGCTGGGACCTGTTCCGCGCCGATCGCCATGAGGCCGCCCTCGAGGAGTGGCTGAAGGCGATCGCCGCGCACCGCGGCCGCCCGTCCTGGGCGCCGGTGACCCTCGCGCTGGCCCTCGGCCGGCTCGGCCGCGAGGCCGAGGCGCTGGAGTGGTACGCCGCCGCCGTGCGCACCCGCCCGGAGCGCTACGTCGACCGCGCCGCGATGGAGCGCGCCTACCCGACCTGGCGCGCGGAGGACATCGACGTGCTCGTCGCCCTCGCCGCCAAGGCCGCCGCGGCGCCCTGACGCACCGGCCCGGGGCGCCCGCCCCGGCGCCCGCGCGGCCTGACGCTCCCACGCCCGCATGGCCCTCGACGCCTTCGCGCTGATCCTGGTGATGCTGCTGCTGGGCATCGCCTTCCAGCGCTTCCGGGTGCTGCCCGACAACGCGGCCGAGGTGCTCAACCGCTTCGTGCTCTACGTCTGCCTGCCGGCGGCGGTGCTGCGCTTCGCGCCGCAGCTCGAGCTCCGGCCCGCCCTGCTGGGCGTGGTGGCGGTGCCCTGGCTGCTGCTCGGCGCCACCGTGCTGGCCGTGAAGGCGCTGGTGCGCCCGCTGCGGCTGCGCCGCGACGAGCAGGCGGTGCTGGTGCTGACGGTCGCGCTGGGCAACACCAGCTTCCTCGGCTACCCGCTGGTGCGCGCGCTGATCGGCGAGCAGGCGCTGCCCTACGCCGTGGTCTACGACCAGTTCGGCGCGTTCCTGATCCTCAGCACCGTGGGCCTGTGGGTGCTGGCGCGCGGCTCGGCGGAGGAGGGCGCGCCGCCGCCCGGGGCCCGCGCGATGCTCCGGCGCGTGTTCACCTTCCCGCCGCTGCTGGCCCTGCTGCTGGGCCTGACCCTGATGCCGGCGGAGCCGCCGGTGTTCCTGGCCAACGGCCTGCGCATCCTCAGCGACGCGCTGCTGCCGATCGTGATGGTGGCGATCGGGCTGGCGATCCGCTTCCGCCTGCCGCGCGACGAGCTGCGGCCGCTGGCCGCCGGCCTGCTGCTGAAGCTGGCGGTGATGCCCGCGCTGGGGCTGGGGCTGGCGATCGCGATGGGCATGCGCGGCGACATGGCGCGCGCGGTGGTGCTCGAGGCCGCGATGCCGACCATGATCACCGCCTCGGTGCTGGCGGTCTCGCACCGGCTGGCGCCGGGCCTGGCCACCGGGATGGTGGGCTTCGGCATCCCGCTGTCGCTGCTGACCGTGCCGGCCTGGGCCTGGCTGCTGCTGCGGCTGTTCGGGGAAGGCTGAGCGGGGAGGGCGGCGCGCGGCGACGCCCCCGCGCCAGCGGGCTCAGTCCGCCGGCACCGTGCGCTCGGCCGCCCAGTCGCGCAGCGCCTGCACCTTCTCGGCCATCAGCACCGACAGGGGCCGGGTGTTCTCGAGCTCGGCCATCAGCAGCGCCTGGTCGAGCGCGCCGCGCGCCGCGTGCGCCGCGTACAGCGCCGACACCACCGCCTGCTCGAGCTCGGCGCCCGAGAAGCCCTCGCTGGCCGCGGCCAGCGACTCGAGGTCGAACGCGCCGGGATCGACCGAGCGCCGGGCCAGGTGCAGGCGCAGGATCTCCTCGCGCACGTCGGGCAGGGGCAGGTCGACGAAGAAGGTCTCGTCGAAGCGGCCCTTGCGCAGCAGCTCCGGCGGCAGGTCGTGGACCTGGTTGGCCGTGGCCACCATGAACACCCGCGCCTTGCGCTCGGCCATCCAGGTCAGCAGGTAGCCCAGCACGCGCCGGCTGACGCCGCCGTCGCCGCCGCCGCTGTCGGTGGAGAGGCCCTTCTCGATCTCGTCCATCCACAGCACGCAGGGCGCGATCTGCTCGGCCGACGCCAGCGCCGAGCGCAGGTTCTTCTCGGTCTCGCCGTGGTACTTGTCGTACAGCGTGCCGACGTCCAGCCGCACCAGCGGCACGTTCAGGCCGCCGGCGATGGCCTTGGCGGCCAGCGACTTGCCGCAGCCCTGCACGCCCAGCAGCAGCACGCCGCGCGGCGGGTCGAGCCCGGGCGGCGCGGTGCCGGTGAACACCTCGCGGCGCTGCTCGATCCAGCGCTTGAGCCGGCGCAGGCCGGCCACCTCGCTGAAGCGCGAGGTGTCGTACTCGAAGTGCAGGTGGCCGGAGCGGTTGAGCAGCTCGAACTTCAGCTTGGTCAGCTCGGGCAGGTCGCCGGCGTCGAGCACGCCGTCGCGGAAGATCAGGTGGCGGGCGATGCGCCGCGCCTCGGTCATCGACAGCCCGGCCAGGTTGCGCACGATCGCGCGCACGCTGTCGGGGTCGGCCTCGACCCGCTTGCCGTGCTCCTTGAAGTAGTCGGTGGCCTCGTCCTTGACCATCTTCAGCAGCGCGTTGGCGTCGGGCAGGCGCAGCTGGAAGCGGACCGCGTGGGTCTCGAGGTCGGCGGGCAGCTCGATCTTCGCGCCCACCAGCACCAGCACGTGGTCCTGGCAGTGCCGGCGCTGCACGATCTCGCGCAGCTGGCGCTGGGTGCCGGCGTAGCCGAGGTAGGGGTGGAAATCGAGCAGCAGGTAGATGCCGCGCTGCTCGGCGGCCTGGATGGCGCGCAGCGTGGCGGTGGCGTCGGGGGCGCCCTCGGCCTCGTCCTCGCGGTCGAGGTCGACCCGGCGCATGCCCTCGGTGATCGACCACCGGTACAGCGCGCGGAACGCCTGGCTCAGCACGTGCTTGAACAGCTCCACCACCCGCGGCTCGTCCGGGGTCTCGATGACGATCAGGGGGGTGTTGGCGCGAACGAGCGCGGCCAGGTCCTGCAGTTCCGACACGGTTCGGGCTTCCTTGGCGACAGCCCGCGACGATAGCAGAGCGCCCCGGGCCTCCCGCGCCACCCATCCGGCCTACCCCGGCCCCGTCGCCCCGGTGTAGGCTCGCGCCATCGTGGGGAGAGGGCCTCGGCATGCGCACCATCCTCGTCGCCAACGCCAAGGGCGGCTGCGGCAAGACCACCATCGCCACCGGCCTCGCCGCGCACTTCGCCCTCGACGGCAAGCGCACCGTGCTGGTGGACGCCGACCCGCAGCGCTCCTCCACCCGCTGGTGCGAGAAGCGCGCCGGCCTCGACGCCGCCGTGCTGCCCGTCGACGGCACCGGCCGCAAGGGCTGGCTCCGCGCGATCCCCGCCGACGCCCAGCGCGTGGTCATCGACGCCCCGGCCGGCGCCATGGGCCCCGACCTGGCCGCCTTCCTCGATGCCGCCGACGCCGTGCTGGTGCCGGTGCTGCCCTCGGCGATCGACCTCGAGGCCAGCGTGCCCTTCCTCGACTCCCTCGCCGCCCACCCGCGGGTGCGCAAGGGCGCGCTGCCGGTGGGCCTGGTGGGCAACCGCCTGCGCCCCTGGACCGGCGCCAGCCAGCAGGCCCTCGAGCAGCTCGAGGCCTGGCCCTATCCCGTGGTGGCCCGGCTGCGCGACACCCAGGCCTACGTGCTGCTCGCGGGCCTGGGCAAGGCGGTCTGGGACTTCCAGTCCGAGCAGGTCCGCGGCCACCAGGCCGACTGGGCCCCGCTGCTGAAGTGGCTCAAGAAGGCCGGCTGAGGCCGGCCGGCGCCCGCTCCGCCACACGCACCCCATCCCGCACCACGCCCCTCCACCACGCCCACGAGGCCCCATGCGCGAGCTCATCCTCCTCCGCCACGCCCACGCCGAACCCGCCGGCCCCGGCATGAACGACCCCGACCGCGCGCTCTCGATGGAGGGCCTGGCCGAGGCCGAGGCCGCCGGGCGCTGGCTCGCCGAGCGCGGCCTCGCCCCCGACCGCGTGCTGGTCTCGCCCGCCCGCCGCACCCGCGAGACCCTCGAGCGCGTGCTCGCCGCGGTGGGCTACGCCGACACCCGCACCGAGCCGCGCATCTACGAGGCCACCCCGGGCACCCTGATCGCGCTGGCCGACGAGCACCGCGACGCCGGCCGCCTGATGCTGGTGGGCCACAACCCCGGCCTCGAGCACCTGGCCGCGCTGATGAGCACCGGCCAGAGCGGCGACTTCCGCGGCATGCCGCCGGCCGGCATCGTGGTGCTGCACCTGCCGGCCGACGCCGCCCTCGAGCCGGGCATCGCCACCGTCGACGCCTACTGGATCCCCTGAGCCCGTGCGCCACGCGCCCGCGGCGGCGGCGCTGCTGCTCGCCGCGCTGGCCGCGGCGGGCGGGGCGCGCGCCCAGTACATCGACCCGGCTCGCTCCGGCGCGGCCTTCGACGCCGAGCTGCGCTGGGGCCAGCGCCTGGAGGGCCGCTTCGAGCGCTTCAGCGGCCGCCTCGAGGTGCTCGAGGGCGAGCTGCGCGTGGTCGAGGTGCGCCTGGCCAGCGACAGCGTCGTGTTCCCCGGCCACCCGCGCTACACCAGCTGGGCCAAGGGCGAGGGCTTCCTCGACCCGGCCGGGCACCCCGAGATCGTGCTGCGCACCCGCCCCTTCGACCGCGGCCTGGTGCAGACCGGCGGCGAGGTGCCGGGCCTGCTGACGGTGCGTGGCATCGAGCGCGAGGTGGTCTTCACCCTGGCGCCCCCGGACTGCGCCCGTCCGGGCTACGATTGCGCCATCCGCGTCCAGGGCGTGATCGAGCGCAGCGCGTTCGGCATGACGGCCTGGCGCGGCGCCCTGCAGGACCGGATGGCGCTGGAGTTCAGCGCCTGGCTGATGGAGTCGGTGGACTAGCCCTCGTGATGCGTCGTTGCCTCGTCGCCTTCGCCCTGCTGCTGCTCGCGGGCTGCTCGACCCTGCCCCAGCGCTCGCTCGACCGGGCCGAGGTGATCGCGCACGCCAGCCGCGACCACGCCGTCGCGTGCGCGGCTCCGCACGCCTGCGCGCTGCCCTCGGCGCTGCGCGACGCCGCCGCCGAGGTCAGCGCCCGCGCGCGCGCCGAGGGCCGCCCGATCCACCTCGTCTCGCTGGTCGAGGGCGGCCAGGACGCGCTGCTCGCGCGCATCCACCTCATCCGCGCGGCGCGCGAGAGCATCGAGCTGCAGAGCTTCATCTACGCCGAGGACGACAGCGGCGACCTCGTGCTCGAGGAGCTGGTGGCCGCGGCGCGGCGCGGCGTGCGGGTGCGGATCGTGCTCGACCAGCTCTTCAGCGTCGACGACACCGACCGCCTGGCGCGGCTGGCCGGGCTGCACGAGAACTTCGAGCTGCGCCTGTACAACCCCACCTTCAACCAGGCCCGGACCGAGCCCTGGGAGTTCGCCGGCGGGATCATCTTCAAGTTCCGCCGCTTCAACCAGCGCATGCACTCCAAGCTGCTGCTGGTGGACGGGATGATCGGCATCACCGGCGGGCGCAACATCCAGGACCGCTACTTCGACTGGGACCCGGGCTACAACTACCGCGACCGCGACGTGCTGGTGGCCGGCCCGGCGGCCGCCGCGATGCGCGCGAACTTCGAGGCGTTCTGGGTGCACCGCCGCGCGGTGCCGGTGGAGCGCCTGCACGACGTCGCCCGCCGCCTGCTCGACCCGGACCGCGCGCCCGCCCCGCTGCGCGCGCCCTGGCGCTCGCCGGCGCGGGTGCAGGCGATGCAGGCCGCGGCCGCCGACCCGGCCATCGTCGAGGCGCGGCTGATGGCGCCGCTGGTCGAGGTGGGCCGGGTGGACTTCCACGCCGACCTGCCCGACAAGCACATCGACCGCGACCGCGCCGAGGCCGACCAGGCCTCGATCGCGCTGCGCGCGCTGGTCGACGCCGCCGAGGAGCGGGTGGTGCTGCAGACGCCCTACCTGGTGCTCTCGCGCGAGGCGCGGCGGGTGTTCCGCCGGCTGCACGAGCGCGAGGACGCGCCCGACGTCATCGTCTCCACCAACTCCCTCGCCGCCACCGACGCCTTCCCGGTGTACGCGCTGAGCCACAAGTACAAGCGCACCTACCTGCGCGAGCTGGGCTTCCGGATCTACGAGTACAAGCCCTTCCCGCTGCGCGCGCCGATCGACGTCTTCGCCACCGGCGCGCTCGACGACCCCTCGCTGCTCGGCCAGCAGGCGCCGCCCTCGCGGCTCGACGCCGACCGCCTCGGCTCGGAGTCGCAGCGGGTGTTCGGCTCGGGCTCCTCCAGCGGCCCGGTGCCGCTGCAGAGCGCGGGCGTGCGGGTGGGCCTGCACGCGAAGTCGCTGGTGATCGACCGCCGGCTGGCGATCATCGGCACCCACAACTTCGACCCGCGCTCCGACCGCTTCAACACCGAGTCCACCGTGGTCGTCCACGACCCCGCGTTCGCGGCGATGCTCGAGGACGCCATCCTCGTCGACACCCTGCCCGACAACGCCTGGGTGGTGGCCCCGCGGCCCCGGCTGCCGGTGCTGCAGGGCCTGAACTACAGCGTCGGCAAGGTCTCCGAGGCGCTGCCGCTGTTCGACCTGTGGCCCTGGCGCTACGCCACCAGCTGGGACTACGTGGGCGGGGAGGGCTGCGACCCGGTGCCGCCGGGCGACGCGCGCTTCGAGCGCTGCTTCGTCCCGGTCGGCGACTTCCCCGAGGTCGACCTCGGGCCCAAGGGCATCTACACCCGGATCATCACCGGCTTCGGGGCCGGATTGGCGCCGATCCTCTAGGCCGGGGGCCCGCCCCCGGCCGGTCGCCCGGCGCCCGTCATCCCGGTTTCATTGACGCTCGGGGCCCGCGCCCTTAGCCTGCCCGTCTCCCATCAGCCATGCCCCACGGAACCCGCCATGTCGCTTTCCATCACCATCGACCTCTCCGATCGCGACCTGCAGCACTTCCGTGACGCCATGAAGCAGGCCGACGCCGCGGCCGCGCAGGGCGACGGCCAGCCGATCATCGACGCCGCCATCAAGCTGCTGACCTCGGCCCAGACCCCGAACCTGCCGGACTTCATCGCCGGCCGCCTCGCCCAGCTCGACGACATGATCGCGATGCTGACCGACGCGGGCTGGGCGCTGCCGGCCGAGGACCGCCGCCACGTGCTGGGCGCCCTGGTCTACTTCGCCAAGGAGTCCGACCTGATCCCCGACACCGTGCCGGTGCTGGGCTTCCTCGACGACGCCATCGCCATCGAGCTGGCCGTGCGCGAGCTCAAGCCCGAGCTCGAGGCCTACGACGACTTCTGCGACTACCGCGACCGCGAGGCCAAGCGCCGCAACCTCGATCCGTCCACCGTGGGCCGCGCCGACTTCCTCGAGGAGCGCCGCGCCGAGCTGATCGACCGCATCCACAGCCGCCGCGAGCGCTCCATGGGCCAGGGCTACGGCCAGTCCAGCGGCTACGCCTCGGGCAAGCGCTACACCGGCGCCGGCTGGCGCCCCAGCGTCTTCTCGTTCAAGTAAGCCCGGCATGGCCCGCGTCTTCCGCGACGGCATCGACCTCGACGCCGTCCGCGCCAGCGCCGCCGGCACCCTGGTCGAGCACCTCGGCATCCAGCTCACCGAGCTGGGCGACGACTTCCTGCGCGGCACGATGCCGGTCGACCACCGCACCAAGCAGCCCTACGGGCTGCTGCATGGCGGCGCCTCGGTCGCGCTGGCCGAGACCCTGGGCTCGATCGCCGGCAACCTCGCGGTCCGCGACCCGTCCAAGCACATGGTCGTGGGCCTCGAGATCAACGCCAACCACCTCGCCGCGGTGACCTCCGGCGTGGTCACCGGCACCGCGCGCCCGCTGCACGTGGGCCGCAGCACCCAGGTCTGGGAGATCCGGATCGAGGACGCGCTGGGCCGCATGAGCTGCGTCTCGCGGATCACCCTGGCCGTGGTGCCCACCACCCGCTGAGCCCGCCGCGCGGCCCCGGCCGCGCCACTCGGACACCGCGCCCCGCCCCGGCCCGTGCCCCGCGGGCGCGCATGCGGCAGAATGGCCGCACATGCACGCCTCCCACGACGCCCGCCCCGCGGCGACCGACGCCCTGCGCCCGCTGCGCTACCTGCTGCGGCTGCCGCTGCTGTGCCTGCACCTGGCGCTCGGCCTGCCGCTGGTGATCGTGATGGTCAACCCGCTGACCCGGCGCTGGGCCATCGACGGTGAGACCGTCGACCACCGCATGATCCGCTGGTGGTCGCGCACGATGCTGCGCATCTTCGGCCTGCGCGTGCGCCGCCACGGCGCGCCGCTGGACGGCGGCGCGCTGTTCGTGGCCAACCACGTCAGCTGGATCGACATCACCCTGCTGCACTCGCAGAAGGTGGTGGGCTTCGTCGCCAAGGCCGAGATCGGCCGCTGGCCCTTCATCGGCTGGCTCGCGCTGCGCGCCGACACCATCTACCACCAGCGCGGCAGCACCGACTCGCTGAGCGGCGTCATGCACCAGATGGCCGCGCGCCTGGCCGAGGGCCGGGCGGTGGGCGTGTTCCCCGAGGGCCGCACCACCCCCGGCGACAGCGTGCACGTCTTCCACGCCCGGATCTTCCAGCCCGCCGTGCTGGCCGCCGTGCCGGCGCAGCCGGTGGCGCTGCGCTACGGCGCCCACGGCGAGGCCCAGCGCCGCGTCGCGTTCGCCCCCGGCGAGAGCTTCCTCGGCAACTTCTGGCGCCTGCTCGGCGAGCCGGCGCGCGAGGCCGGCGTGCATTTCCTCGAGCCGGTCGCCCCCAGCGAGGACGGCCGCCGCCGGATGGCCGAGGCCTGCCGCGCGCGGATCGCCGCGGTGATGGGCGCGACGGCCGGCGGCAGCGCGCCGGAGGGCGTCGCCGCGCCGGCCGCCGATGCCGACGCCTCCGCCGATGCCTGAGGCCGCGCCCGCGATCCCGACCGCCGCCGACTACGCCCCGCCGCGCTGGCTGCGCAACACCCACGTCCAGTCGGTGCTCAGCTCCAGCCAGCTGCGCCGCGACCGCGGCGCGCGCGCGCTGGCGGCCACCGGCGCGGTGCACCTCGAGCACCTGCTCGACGCCGGCGACGGCGTGCGCCTGCACGCCTGGCACAGCCACGTGCCGGGCGTCGCGCCGCGCGCGCTGGCGGTGCTCTTCCACGGCTGGGAGGGCTCGAGCGAGTCGGGCTACATGCGCTTCACAGCCACCCGCCTGCTCGAGGCGGGCTTCGCCGTGTTCCGGCTGAACTTCCGCGACCACGGCGACACCCACCACCTCAACCCGGGGCTGTTCCACTCCAACCGGCTCGACGAGGTGCTGCACGCGGTGCGCGCGATGGCCGCGTTGTTCCCGGGCCTGCCGATGGTGGCCGCGGGCTACTCGCTGGGCGGCAACTTCGCGCTGCGGGTGGCGCGCGCGGCGCCGGCCGCCGGCCTCCCGCTGGTGCACGCGGCGGCGGTGTGCCCGGTGCTCGACCCGGCCGACGGGATGAGCGCGCTGGAGCGCGCCTGGGGCGTGTACCACTGGTACTTCATGCGCAAGTGGACCGGCTCGCTCAAGCGCAAGCGCGCGCTGTTCCCCGAGGAGCACGCGTTCGACCCGCACCTGCTCACCCTCGACATGCGCGAGCTCACCCGCCGCCTGGTGGTGGCGCACGCGGGCTTCGACACCCTCGAGGAGTACTTCGACGGCTACTCGGTGGCCGGCGACCGCCTGGCCGGGCTGCAGGTGCCGGTGAGCGTGCTGACCGCCGAGGACGACCCGATCATCCCGGTCGAGGGCTTCCGCCGGCTGGCCCTGCCGGCGCACTCCATCGTCGAGATCAGCCCCTGGGGCGGGCACTGCGGCTTCCTGCTGGGGCGCTCGTTGGAGGGCTTCGCCGAGCGCTGGGTCACCGGCCGGCTGGGGGCCGCGCTGGGCTGAGCCGCGGCGTCCGCGGGCGGCGGCCGGGCGGTCGCCGCCGGGGGGCCGCGGACGGCTACAATCGGGGGCTCCCATCCCGCGTGAATCCGTGACCATGCTCCAGGAAGTGATCGACGCGCTGCAGCGCGGCCAGGCCCCGCAGGCGCTCACCGCCGCCCGCGCCTTCGTGGCCGCCCAGCCCGAGAACCCCGAGGCCCACCACCTGCTGGGCCTCGCCGCGCGCGCCAACGGCCTCGCCGACGAGGCCCGCGCGGCCCTCGATCGCGCGATCGAGCTGGCCCCGGACCACCCGGCCTACCACATGGCCCGCGCCGGCCTGGCGCTGCAGGAGTCCGACGTCGACGCCGCCCGCAAGGGCCTCGACGTGGCCGCCACGCTCGACCCCAACCAGATCCGCAGCCACATCGTGCTGGCCCAGCTCGCGCTCGGCCGCGGCGACGTGGCCGAGTGCGAGTCGCGCCTGAAGCTCGCCTACCGCATCGACGCCGCGCACCCGCACGCGCTGGTCACCGAGGGCAACCTGCGCTTCTCGCAGAACCGCCCCGAGGACGCCCTGAAGCTGTTCACCCAGGCCGCCCAGCGCGCCCCCAACGACGCCCTCGCGGTGTCCTCGCTGGGCATCGCCTACCTGCGCGTGGGCCACCTGGCCTTCGCCGAGCAGGCCCTGCGTCGCGCCAGCCAGATGGTCCCGCAGGACCTCGGCGTGCGCCGCGGCCTGATCACCGCGCTGCGCCGGCAGAACCGCCTCGACGACGCCGTCGCCGAGGCGCGCGCGCTGGCCGCCGTGCGCGCGGGCGACATCGCCGCGCTGATGCTCGTCGGCGAGCTCGAGATCGAGCGCCGCCAGCCCGACGCCGCGCTGGCCGCGTTCCGCGACGTCATCGCCGCCCGCCCGGGCGTGCTGCCGGCGATCAACGCCAGCGTGCGCCTGCTGATGGCCACCCAGCGCCGCGACGAGGCCGTCGCGCTGCTCGAGGCGCAGATCGCGCGCACCCCGGAGCTCGAGGTCCTGTGGCGCCAGCGCGCCGCCATCGAGTCCACCCCCGCGGCCGTCGACGCCCAGCTCCAGCGCTGGGCCGAGACCCGCCCCGGCGACGCCCAGGCGCACCAGCTGATCGCCGAGCGCGCCGAGAGCACGGGCGACCTGGCCGCCGCCGAGCTCGCCGTCGACCGCGCGCTGGCCGCCGCCCCGACCCTGGTCGCGGCCAACATCATCAAGGCCCGCCTCGCGCTGCGCCGCGATCCCGAGGCCGCCTACGCGCAGGTCCAGCCGATGCTGGCCAGCCCGATCAAGGCCGTCCGGGTGATGGCCAACAGCTGGGCCGGCCGCGCCGCCGACGCCGCGGGCCGCCCGGCCGATGCCGTGCGCCACTGGCTCGCCAGCCACGCCGAGATCGAGCCCCAGTTCGAGTACCCGACCCCGGGCCCGCTGCCGGCCACCTCGGGCGTCGACCGCGACGCCGCCCCGGCCGCCGACGCGCCGATCCTGCTCTGGGGCCCGCCGGGCAGCTTCGCGCCGCAGCTGGCCTCGCTGCTCTCGAACCAGGTCGAGCGCACCCGCCTGGTGATGGACGACCGCCGGATCTTCCTCGACCCGCGCACCATGCGCGGCGACGGCTTCTCGCTGCCGCACGCCTGGCTCGACGGCGCCGACAAGGCCCCCGAGGCCACCGGCAAGTTCGCCGAGGTCTGGCGCGCGGGCCTGCGCGCGCTCGGCCTGCCGGCCGACGTGAAGGTGGTCGACTGGCTGGCCTACTTCGACGCCCGCCTGGTGCCGGTGCTGCATCGCCAGCTCCCGGGCAGCGCCCTGGTGGTCGCGGTGCGCGACCCGCGCGACATGCTGCTGAACTGGCTGGGCTACGGCGCCGGCCCGGGCTTCACCATCGCCAACCCGGCGGTGGCCGCGAAGGCGCTGGCCCAGGGCCTGCGCCACCTGCTGTGGGCCCGCGACCACGGCGACCTGCCGGTGGTGATCGTGCGGATGGAGGCGGTCGACGCCGCCGACGCGTCGGCGCTGGCGCCGGCGCGCGCGCTGCTGGGCGTCGAGGCGTCCACCGCCGAGGGCACCCAGCCCGGCCCGTCGAAGGACGGCGGCGGCCTGCCGATGACCTTCGCGCACGGCCGCTGGAAGGCCTACGCGGGCGAGCTCGAGGCGGCCTTCTCGGTGCTCGCGCCGCTGGCCGCGGAGCTCGGCTACGCCGACTGAGCCCCGCGCTCCCGCGTGCCGCCACGACGCCCCTCCCCGGAGGGGATGAGGGGCCATTTCGTACCCGTGATCTAAGGTGCCTTACTATGCCGAAGGTCGCTTTCTTTAAAGCACATTGCACGCCGCCGACACTTGCACGAGAAGGCGCATGAGGTTGATTCTTCTACCGCGGTGAGCGAGCGAGCGTGCGCGCGGCGCTCCAGCGATGAGCAGTTGATTACGGTGACGCGCCAATGACGAGGGAGGAGCGAGAGCCTAGTGCTCTTCACACTCGCGTGGGCAGCGTCCTCCATCAACGGGAAGCCCGTCCGCTGGTGCGGTGCATGAGCAGGACGCCGATCGCAATGCGCACGGTACGCATGTTTCTGAATGCTCCTCCGATGCTATTGAGGTGCTGCTTGGGTCGGCCTCCCGGGCTCAGGGTTCGTACCAAATGACAGTTTTTTGGGCCAAAGCTTGGGGTGCGTGCGGCCTGTCAAACCAAGCTCTTATAGGAGAACCGGTCAGTCGTACGATCAGTCCGCACCACCCAAAAGCATTGTTTCCCGTATTCGTCGCTGCGCACCACGAAGTGGTCTATTCCTGCCCCGATCTTCTCGTCCGCATTTGGATGGCGCGGAAGCGCGGCCTTCAGAAAATTCGCATCATTTTCTGAAACGCGGTCTCCTGGCGAGTAACGCCAGAGCATTGCGCGCAAATGCTCAAGGGCATCTCCTTTGCGCGAAAAATAAGTTCCTCCGATCGAGACCGGTATGCTTTTCGCCATTTTCTTGCTCCCCCTTGCATGATGTTGAGGTGCTTGCTGTCATATGATGACGCTTGGAAGGCGATAAGAGAAAATCATGCCACTCGCTTTGAGGATCACTCAGGCCTATCCCGCTGAGGGCGTTGCTCGATACTGGCGCGGGATGATCATTGTCGACGCGGACGAATTCGACGTCTATTTGCGCGGGCCAGTGTGGGATCGCGTGAACGACGCCAATTTCGAGGCAGATCTAGCTCAGGATCTCCAGGCGCTCGCGACCACCGACATGGCGACACAGACGCTGGAGAGGTTGCTCCTTTCTGTCGCCTCGCCGCAAGACTGGGAGATCGGTGAAGCTATGGCCGAGTGTCTCCTGAGTGATGAAGTCAACGCGGTCTGGCCGTGGAACGAAAACAGAGATCGAAAGACGCCAAAGGCCTCCTTGCCGGGCGCTGACATCGTAGGCTTCATCGGAGAGGAAGATGACACCGTCTTTCTGTTTGGGGAGGTCAAAACATCGTCTCACGCGGCAGCACCTCCTGGCGTCATGAATGGTCGAGGCGGATTGGCTCATCAGATCGACACGCTCGCATCTACTCAAAGCCACCACTTCACGCTCATCAAGTGGCTCAAAGCGCGCTGCATGACCCCCGACTTGAGCGCTCGCTTCCAAACGGCCGCTAAGCGCTATGTGAACTCAGGGGGGGCGGATATCGTGATCGTTGGAGTGCTCCTGCGCGACACCGCCGCGAACGAGGAAGACCTTCGGACTCGTGGTCAGACGATTGATGCGGGGCCAGTCCGGCCGCGCATTCGCTTAGATGCCTGGTATACACCCCGTCCGATTTCGGATTGGATCAACATTGCATCCACCAAAGAATGACTGCCTGGCTCTACGAAGCTCTGGGTGACGACCGACGGCGGCTAGCCGAGCAGGCTGTCGGAGCGCACTTGCTTTCCGATCTTGGTTTCGGTCGATCTCCGTCGTCCCCCGATTATGAGTTTACTGCGAATGCTTACATGCTGGCCGTCGACACTTTGCTCGACACGCCAGGCGCCGCTGACGAGCTGCGCGAAGCCTCCGAACTTGCCTTTGAGACGTTGAGAGCGGCGGACACGTTGCCAGCCGACGATGAAGCGTTGTATCTCCTCCACACCGCCTGCTACGGAATTCTCGGCGACAGGACGCCTGATGTAGCGCGGTTACTGCGCGAGTTGCCGCTTCCCGAGGCACTGAGCGCGGAGTCGGAATGGGGTGCGCGTGTTCGTGTAGCTGTCAGCCGTCTTTGGCTGCTGTTGATGCGCAAGGATGGCTGGGCAGACCTAGATGCTCTCTTGGCGGAAGTCATTGCGCTGCGCGAGGTGCAGCGGATCGCAGAGGCGACCTATCTGGAAGTGTCCGAAAGCCCGAGAGTGGAAGCTTGGCGCCTAATTGCGCTCTACCACCTCTCCAAGGCGGCTGAGATTCTTGCTACTTATTCTGCTCAAGGTTCGGTAGCTGGCGGCTTCAATGTCCGCGAGCAACTCCAAGCTCAGTTCGACCGAAGTTTGATCGCATGTGAACGGGCCGAACTCGCCCAGCTCCACGCCACCGTTCGCCTGCTCTCAGCGACCGCCGAGCGTATGGTTGCCAATAGCATCTGGACCGTCACGCGAGGGGCGGGAAGCCGGATCCGAAGTTTTGTCGAAGGGCTCGTCAACCGAGGCCAGGATCGGCCGGTGTTCGAGATGCTGCCCCCTCAGCGGATTACGCTTCGCGACCAAGGTCTGCTGACGACTGGCGCCCGCGCGGTTGTGCTCAGTCTGCCGACGTCTAGCGGCAAGACCTTCATTGCACAGTTCCGCATCCTGCAGGCCTTGAACCAATTCGACGCGGATCGTGGATGGGTCGCCTACGTGGCCCCCACACGCGCACTCGTGAATCAAATATGTGCCCGCCTTCGTCGCGACTTTGCCCCGCTCGGGATTGTCGTTGAACGGGTTAGCCCGGCACTCGACATTGACGGCGTGGAAGCTGAGCTGCTGGTGGAAGCCGACCCGGCGGCGGCGTTCCGCATCTTGGTCGGAACGCCGGAGAAGATTGATCTTCTGTTGCGCGGTGGTTGGGAAGCTAAGATCGGCCGCCCTCTCACGCTGGTGGTCGTCGATGAGGCGCATAATCTTTCATTTGGTGAGCGTGGCCTGAAGCTTGAACTACTGTTGGCGACGATTAACCGCGAGTGCCGCAATTCCCAGTTCCTTCTTTTGACTCCCTTCATCGATAACGGCGATGAGGTCGCGCGTTGGTTGTCCCCGGACAGTCACGCCGACATGTCACTACGTTTTGAGTGGCAACCCAACGATCGTGCCATTGTCATCGCCCAGCCAGAGAAGGTCGAGGACCGCGGTGCGTTCAGACTTTCTCTCAAGACAGCCAGCACCTCACGCTCAACGATCGAGGTCGATGAAGTGCTCTCGCTGTGCGACGGGCGGGAGCTTGGGCTCACCTGGTCCCGCGTCCATGCCTCCCAGTCGAACGTCGCGGCGGTCACCGCGGCCTGCCTCAATCGCAGGGGGCCAGTCATCGTGGTCGCGGGCAAGGTCCCGCACACATGGCCGATCGCGCGCTTGCTGGCCGAAGACCCGGCCCTAGCGGATAAGGCTGCCGAACGAGACCAACGGCTCGGTGCCAGGGGTGACGCAGATATTCAGTTTGTCACTGACTTCGTCGCGCAGGAGTTCGGCGCAGACTTTGAATTGATTGGGCTGCTCAAGAAGCGCATCGGCCTGCATCACAGCGGACTGTCGGACGATACGCGCGTCCTGATGGAGTGGCTGATGGAGAAAGGTGAACTCGACACCTTGGTTTCTACTACGACGATCGCTCAGGGTCTTAATTTCCCCGTCACGGGAGTCGTGATGGCCTCGCATCAGTATCCCTATGGCGAGGATATGCCGGCTGAGGACTTCTGGAATCTGGCAGGTCGCGCAGGGCGCGCGGATCAGGCTGGAACCGGTATCGTGGCGCTTGCCGCCACCAACAATCGCAAGGCCGAAGTCCTAAGCGAGTACGTTCGACGGAACGTGTCTGGCCTCAACTCTACGCTGGTGGCCATGGTGCAGCGTGCCCTTGAGCGGGCGCCACGCCTTGAGTTGCACACCCTGTTCCACATGAAGGAATGGTCTGCATTCCTCCAGTATCTCGCCCATACCTACCGTCAGATCGGCGACCATGCTGAGTTTGCGAGCCAGATCGAACAGGTGCTCCGCGGAAGTTTCGGTTTTCAGACGCTTCGGCGCACGGATCAGGCGATTGCAAATCGCTTGGTCGCCGCCGTCAACGATTATGTCGCCCTCATCCGAGGCAAGCCGTTGGCTCTGGTTGACAGCACGGGATTCTCCTGGGAGAGCGTCAGCTTGGCGTTGAGCGGTGTCCGGGATGCGGGGATTCGCGCGGATTCCTGGGATTCGGAGCGCCTGTTCACTGACAACGACACCACGCTTCAACGTACCTTCGGCATCCTCTTCAGAATCCCTGAGCTTCGTGAGGAATTGGCCGAGGTTACGGGCGGTGGGCGCGGCGATGGCGACATGCTGGCCAGGATCGTTAAGGACTGGGTGAAAGGCGCATCTCTCCCGGACCTCGCGGAAGCTTACTTCTCGGGCGACGACGATGACCAAACTGCTGCGATCTCTAAGGCGTGCCGGCTGGTCTATGGCCGTCTCACTTCAACTGCGTCGTGGGGTCTCTCCGCGATCCAGAGCTTGACGATCGGCGACGCGCTAAATGGTATGAGCGAGTCCGAGAAGAAGCACTTCCGGAATCTCCCTTCGCGCATTTTCTACGGCGTCAACTCGGATATGGCGATCGACCTCCGCCTCTTGGGCGTGCCGAGAAATGCTGCCCAGCCACTTTCAGACTACTTGGCGAGGCAGCGCGTCGGAGGTGGGCTCAAGTCTATTCGCTCTAATCTCAATGGTCTGACCGATGCGGACTGGCTCCGCGCGGTAGGCCCAGCGGGAAGCACATATCAGAAGGCATGGAGAATTATTGAAGGATACTCTTAAGCCTAGGCAGTAAAGTTCGGCTGTAGGCTCCTGAGCGTTTCGCCCGGCGTTGCGCGCAAACCGGCCACTGAGTGTCTAAAGAAAGCGGGACGGTCCATTCACGGCTCACTCGCCCGGCGGCAGCGCGACCAGCAGCGCGAAGCCCAGCGCGATGCGGTAGTAGGCGAAGCCGGTGTAGCGGTGGTGCTTGATCCAGCGCATCAGCCAGCGCACCACCGCGAAACCGGTGAGGGCCGCGGCCACGAAGGCCACGCCCAGCTCGCCCCAGGCCTCGGTCGCGGCGCCGCCGTCCAGCCACAGCTCCAGCAGCGCGTAGGCGCTGGCCGCGAACATCGTCGGGATGCCCAGCAGGAACACGAACTCGGTGGCGTTCTCGCGGCGCGAGAGGCCGGCCAGCATCGCGATGAAGATCGCCGCGGCCGAGCGCGAGGTGCCCGGGAACACGCCGGCCACCACCTGCGCCAGGCCCACCAGCACCGCCACCGTCCAGGTCAGCTCGCTGCCCGAGAGGCCGTGCTTCTCGCGCCGGCGCTCGGCCAGGTTCTCGGCCACGATCATCCACAGCCCGCCGAACACCAGCGCCCAGGCCACCGGGGTGACCGTCTCGGGCAGCTCCCAGCCCAGCTTGCGCACCGGCAGGCCCACCGCCGCGGTCACCGCGAACGCCACGCCCAGCTTCAGCAGGTAGTCGCGGTGGACGGGCTCGCGCCAGCCGCTGGCCAGCGCCCACAGCCGCTGCCGGAACACCAGGCTGATGGCCAGGATCGCGCCGGCCTGGATGACGATGTTGAACAGGTCGCTGCGCGGGCCCAGCCAGTGCTGGGCGATGAGCAGGTGGCCGGTGCTGGAGATCGGCAGGAACTCGGTGATGCCTTCGATCAGGCCGAGCAGCAGGGCGGCGAGCAGGTCGTTCAAGGGCGTGGGGGCTGGCGGGGGAGGGCGCAGGATACGCCACGCCCCCGCCGCGGCGCGGCCCTCAGTAGGGCCGGCCGATGACGAAATAGAGGCTGCGCTCGCCGCCCTCGGCCTGGCCGAGGCCCAGGTGCATCGGGCCCAGCGGCGTGTCGGCGGCCAGGAACACGCTGCCGGCGAAGATCAGGTTGTCCAGCGACACCGCCGGCGTGGTGCTCCAGGCGTTGCCCAGCTCCAGCGAGCCGCCGGCGTAGAGCCGGTAGCGCAGGAAGCCGCCGATCGGCTGGTAGAAGGTGGCCGAGCCGAACGCCGACATGCGCCCGAACAGCGCGTCCTCGCTGTAGCCCGACAGGGTCTGGAAGCCGCCCAGGAACACCACCTCCTCGGGCAGGTCGAGGGTGTCGGCATAGCGCAGGCGCGCGCGCAGCAGCAGGCTGGCGTCGCCGGGGCCGAAGGCGCCCACCCAGTCCAGCGCGCTGGCGTTGGCCTCGACGTCCGAGCCGAGGCCCTCGAGGTAGGCGGCGTGGCGGGCCTGCAGCAGCCAGCCGGCGCTGGGGAAGTCCGGCGCGTCGAGCGCGTCGAGGTAGAGCGTGGCCTCCAGGCCGGCGGTGGACAGCGTGTCGATGTCGGCGTCCTCGCCCAGCAGGCCCAGCCCGCCGGTGCGCAGCGTGTAGCGGCTGCGGCGGCGGAACGGCGCGATCGCCACCTCGCCGAGGTCGCCCACCAGGCGGCCCGCCGTGAGCCGGACCTCGCCGCTCTCGCGGCGGAACTCGAACGCGCGCAGGTCGCTGCTGGCGAACACCGGCTGGTTGCGGCCCTGGAAGTCGAGCCTGGGCGCCACGAACCAGCGCCGGTCCTCCTCGATGGGCTGGTACCACTCGCCGGTGAGCCGCGTGACCTTGCCGATCGCCGCGTCCAGCCGCCACTCGCCGCCGCGCGCGTTGAGCTCGCGGCGCTCGAGCCGGGCGCCGAGCTGGAAGTTGGAGGTGCCGTCGAAGTCGTCCTCGATGCGCAGGCCCATGCGCAGGCGGCCGTCGCGCTCCCAGTCGCGGCCGCGCGTGCGCAGCTGCAGCACCTCGTCGTCGCCCTCGCGCCGGACCGACCAGTCGACCTGGGCGAACTCGCCGGTGCCGTAGAGCCTGGCGATGTCGGCCTCGATCGCCGCGCGGTCGAGCGGCTGGCCCGGGTGCTCGGCGAGCATCGCGCGCACCGCGCGCTCCGCCATCCGCGAGCGGTTGTCGACGTCCACCCGCGCCACGTCGCGCGGCGCGCCGTCGATGTGCGCCGCGCGGCGCGCCGCCCAGGCCGCGTAGGTGGCCTCGTCGACGGCCAGCGCGCGCAGCTGGGGCAGGGCGGCCTCGGCCGCGGCGGCGCCGGCGTCGATCGCCACGCCCACCGCGCCGGTGAAGTCCATGCTCGAGAGCTCGCCCAGCGCCGGCTCGATCAGCACGTCGCCCGGCTGCAGCCGGGCCTTCTGCGCCGCGGTGGCGCGGGCGATGAACGCGGTGACCATCTGGTCGGAGATCGACAGCGGGTCGCCGAGGGCCTCGCGCCCGCGCAGCGGGGCGCTGATGTCGACCGCGATGATCCGCGACGCGCCCAGCTGCTGGGCCACGTCCACCGGCAGGTTCATCGCCACGCCGCCGTCGATGAGCAGGTGCGGGCCGATCTCCACCGGCGGGAACACGCCCGGCACGGCCATGCTCGCGCGCACCGCCAGCGCCAGGTCGCCCGAGGCCAGCACCACGCCCTCGCCCGTCTCGAGGTCGGTGCCCACCGCGCGGAAGCGGGTGGGCAGGGCGTCGAAGTCCTCGATGCCGGCGGCGGGCAGGAGCAGGCCGCGCAGCACCAGGCCCAGGCGCTGGCCCTGCAGCAGCGAGGGCGGCAGCGAGGCGCGGCCCTCGCGGAAGCCCAGCGCCGCGCGGACCAGGAAGCTGCGGTCGTCGAGGCGCTGGCGGGCCGAGGTGTCGCGGCGGGCCACGCGGTCGTCGAACACGCCGGCCCAGTCGAGCGTGCGCACGGTGGACTCGATCGTGGCCGCGTCGAGGCCGCTGGCGTAGAGGCTGCCGACCACCGCGCCCATGCTGGTGCCCACCACGCAGTCCACCGGGATGCGCTCGCGCTCCAGCACCCGCAGCACGCCGGCGTGGGCCATGCCGCGCGCGCCGCCGCCCGAGAGCACCAGGCAGGTGCGCGGCGGGGCCGCGGCCGCGGCGGCCGGGGCGGTCTCGGCCGCGGCCGGGCAGGCCAGCAGCAGGCCCAGCAGCACGACGGGAAGCAGGCGGATCGGGGTCATCGGAGGCTCGGCGAGGGGCGCGTGCCGCGATGGTACGCGGGGCGGGGCCCGCGCCGGCCGGCCGCCGCGGTCGACGCCCCGGGCGTCCCCGTGCACGCGCTCTTCACGTGCTAGGGTCGGGATCCGCGTGAAGGCCTGGGGGCGTGGCGCGCATGCAGTCGGTGGGGGCATCGGACGGCGGCAGCACGAGGTGGCGCGGCGCGCGGGCGCTCGCCCTCGCGGGCCTGCTCGTGCTCGCCGCCTGCACCCGCGTCCCCGAGGCGCCGCTGCGCGTCGGCATCAGCCCCTGGCTCGGCTACGACCCGCTGGTGCTCGCCGCCGCCTCCGGCCGGCTCGACCGGCGCAGCGTGCGGATGGTCGAGATGGAGAGCAACGAGGACGTGATGCAGGCCGTCGAGGCCGGCGTCATCGAGGGCGCGGCGCTCACGCTCGACGCCGCGATCGCGCTGCGCCGGCAGGGCGCGCCGATCGTGCTGGTGGCGCTGCTGTCGGAGTCGCGCGGCGCCGACGCGCTGCTCGCGGCGCCCGGCGGGCCGGACGCGATGGCCGGGCTGCGCGGCCGCCGGGTGGGCCTGTCCTCGATCACCGCCGGGAGCCTGGTGCTCGACCGCGCGCTGGCCGGCGCCGGGCTCGCCCGCGGCGACGTCACCCTGGTCGAACTGCCCGCGCTGGAGCACGCCGACGCGCTCGCCGACGGGCGGGTCGACGCCGTGGTCAGCTTCGAGCCCTTCCTGTCCCGGCTCGAGCGGGCCGGGGCGCGCGTGCTGTTCTCCACCCGCGAGCACCCCGGCCTGGTGATCGACGTGCTGGTCCTGCGCGAGGACGCGCTGGCCGGGCGGCCGGCCGCGGTCGCCGCCCTGCTCGAGGCGCTCGACCCCGAGCTGCGCCGCTTCGGCGAGCCCGGCGCCGCCGACGTGCCGGCGGCACGGCTGTCGCTGGGGCTGGGCCTCGGCGAGCGCGAGTACCGCGACGCGCTCGCCGGCATCCGCTTCCTGCCCCTCGCCGAGAGCCGCCGGCTGTTCGCCGATCCCGGCCCGGAGGGCTTCGCGGCCTGGCGCGCCCGCGCGGCCGGGCACCTCGGCCCCGATCCCGACGCGCCCGTCCTCGCGGTCGCCGGCCCGCTCGCCGACCCCGCGCAGGCGCCGCGGTGAGCGCGGCCGGCGGCCCGCGCCTCCGCCCGCGCTGGCGCGCGAGCCTGGTGTTCCCGGCGATCGGGCTCGGCCTGATGCTGGGCCTGAGCAGCGTCCTGCACCTGGTGCAGTCGGACGCCGACGCCGAGCGCGCCGCCGAGGCCGTCGCCGCCGACCTGCGCCTGCGCCTGCACCACGAGGGCCGCGCCGTCACCGACGCGCTGGGCCGCGGCGAGCTGCTGCGGGCCCAGCGCACCGTGGGCGGGCTCGCGCTGGACCCCGACCTGCTGTTCGCGTGGGTGATCGACGAGCGCGGCGTGATCCAGGCCGCCCTGACCCGGCTGCGGATCGGCGACGACCGCGGCAGCCTGCTCGCCGAGCCGATGATCCCCCGGCTGGTCCGCGCCGAGCTGGCGCATCCGCTCCACGAGGGCGACGCCGGCCTGCTGCACGTGGTCCGCGTGGACGAGCGCCACGTGGTCGGGCGCACGCGCCTGCGCACGCCGGACGGCCGGCCGCTGGGCGAGCTGGTGATCGTCGAGGACCTCGAGCGCGCGCTCGCGGTGGTGGCCCGGCAGGGCGAGCGCCGGCGCGGCGGCCAGCTGGCGGTGATCGCGCTGATCGCGCTGGTGATGGTGGTCGTGCTGGAGCGGCTGTGGGGCCGGCGGGCGCGCCGGCTCGTCGCCGCCGCCGACCGCCTGGGCCGCGACGGCGCGGTGGCCCCGCTCGGCATGCGCGGCGGCGACGAGCTGGCCTGCATCGGCGCCGCGCTCGACGGCGCCGCCGAGCAGCTGCAGGCCGGCCGGGCCTCGCTGCGCGCGCTGGGCGAGGTGTTCGCGCGCGCCCCCGCGGTGGCGTTCACCGTGCGCGCCGGGCCCGAGCGCACGGTCGAGTTCGCCTCGGAGTCGGTGCGCCAGTGGGGCTACGCGCCCGCGCACTTCCTCGCCGGCCACCGGGTGGTCGAGATCATCCACCCCGACGACCGCCCCGGCGCGCTCGCGCGCACCAGCGAGGCCCTGGCGGCCGGCGAGCCGGGCTTCTCCGACGCGGTGCGCATCGTCGCCGCCGACGGCCGGGTGCGCTGGGTCGACTACAGCCAGGTCGTCGAGCGCCGCCCGGGCGAGGAGGACCGCATCCACGTGCTGATGGTGGACATCACCGAGCGCCGCGAGGACGGGCTGCGGATGGAGGTGGCCGCCGAGAGCGCCGGCCTCGCGGGCTGGCACTGGCGCCGCGAGGAGCGGCTGATCCACCTCGACGCGCGCTGGACCGCGCTGCTGGGCCTGCGCGGCGCGGTGGCCTGGACCCGCGCGCAGTGGCTGGCGCGGGTGCACCCCGACGAGCGCGACGCGATGGACGCCGCGCTCGACGCCGCGATCTCCGGGCGCGAGGACCGGCTCGAGTTCAGCGCGCGGCTGCGCCACGACGACGGCGCCTGGCGCTGGCTGCAGGGCTTCGGCGGCGTGCTCGCGCGCGACGCCGACGGCCTGCCGGCGCGGCTGGCCGGCTTCGCCCGCGACATCGGCGCGCAGCGCCGGGCCGAGCACGAGCTGCGCCTCGCCGCGGCGGTGTTCGCCAACGCCGAGGCCGGCATCCTGATCACCGACGCCGCCGGCGTCATCGAGACGGCCAACCCGGCCTTCGAGCGGCTCACCGGCTACACCCGCGCGCAGGCGATCGGGCAGCGGCCGTCGTTCCTGGGCTCCGGCCAGCACGACCGCGCTTTCTACCAGCGCATGTGGGGCGCGCTGCTGGAGCTCGGCCACTGGGAGGGCGAGGTGGTCAACCGCCGCGCCGACGGCTCCACCTGGACCGAGTGGCTGTCGATCAACGCGGTGCGCGACGAGCGCGGCGTCGTGCAGCACTACATCGCGCACTTCGTCGACATCAGCGCGCGCAAGCGCGTCGAGGCGCGGCTGGATTACCTGCGGGGGCACGACGCGCTGACCGGCCTGGACAACCGCCGCCGCTTCCTCGAGCACGCCGCGGGCCTGTTCCCGGCGCCCGAGGACGCGCGCGCCGGGGCCGGCGAGGCCTGGCTGGCGCTGGCGGTGATCGACCTCGACCGCTTCCGCCGGGTCAACGACTCGCTCGGCGTGGCCGCCGGCGACAGCGTGCTGCGCAAGATCGCGGCGGCGCTGCAGCAGGCCTTCCCCGAGCGGGTGCTGGCGCGGCTGGGGGCGGACGAGTTCGCGCTGCTGCTGCCCGGCGGCCTCGACGATGCCGCCCGCGACGCCTTCGCGGCCCGGGTGCAGGCGGTGGTGGCCGCGCCCTGCTTCGAGGGCGGCACCCGCGTGGTGATGAACGCCTGCATCGGCCTGGCCCAGGCCCCGCGCGACGCGCGCGACGCACCGGAGCTGCTCGCCGCCGCGATGGCCGCGCTGGCGCGCGCGAAGCTGCTGGGCGCCGGCTCGCTGGCCGAGGCCGGCGAGGCCCCGCGCGCCAGCCGCGACGAGGTCGAGCTGGAGGGCGGGCTGGCCGACGCGGTGGCCAACGGCGAGCTGCGGCTGCGCTTCCAGCCGCAGGTGGCGCTCGAGGACGGGCGCCTGACCGGCATCGAGGCGCTGGTGCGCTGGCAGCATCCGACCCAGGGCGAGCTCTCGCCCGCGCTGTTCATCCCGCTGGCCGAGCGCTCCGGGCGGATCGTGGAGCTCGGCGGCTGGGTGCTGGAAGAAGCCTGCCGCGCCGCGGTGCGCCTGCACGCCGCGGGCCTGCCGCGGGTGCCGGTGTCGGTGAACGTCTCGGCGGTGCAGCTGCGCCGGCCGGGCTTCCTCGAGCGGGTGCGGCGCGCGCTCGAGGACAGCGGCCTGGCCCCGGCGCTGCTCGAGCTCGAGCTCACCGAATCGGTGCTGATGGACGACGCCTCCGGCGTGGCCGCCACGCTGGCCGCCCTGCGCGGCCTGGGCCTGAAGATGGCGATCGACGACTTCGGCACCGGCTACTCGAACATGGCCTACCTCGGGCGGCTGCCCGTGGACCGGCTGAAGATCGACCAGGGCTTCGTGCGCCGGCTCGACGCCGACCGCGAGGCGCGCGCGATCACCGCCGGCATCATCGCGCTGGCCAACAGCCTCGGCCTGGGCGTGATCGCCGAGGGCGTCGAGCAGGCCTGGATGGTGCCCCTGCTGCGCGGGATGGGTTGCCTCGAGGGCCAGGGCTACCACTACGGCCGCCCGCTGGACGAGGCGGCGCTGCTGGATGCCTGGGAGATGCACCAGCCTGGCGATACCGGAGGCTAAGTCCGCACCAGCATGGTGCGATGTGGTCCGGGCCGCCCTGCAGGATCAGGGGCTTGCGGGTCGGCCGGGGCTGGCACGGTCCATGCTTCACCGGGCCATCGTCCACACCACCCCGGAGCCGCCGTGAGCATCGAGACCGTCGAGAAACTGATCAAGGACCACGCCATCGAGTGGATCGACCTGCGCTTCGCCGACATGCGCGGCGTGCAGCACCACGTCACCTTCCCGGTGTCGATCGTCGAGCCCGCCCTGTTCGAGGACGGCAAGATGTTCGACGGCAGCTCGATCAGCGGCTGGAAGGGCATCAACGAGTCCGACATGATCCTGCTGCCGGACCCGTCCAGCGCCTACGTCGACCCGTTCACCGCCGACTCCACCCTGGTGATCGTCTGCGACATCCTCGACCCGGCCACCATGCAGGCCTACTCGCGCGACCCGCGCGGCGTCGCCAAGCGCGCCGAGGCCTACCTCAAGGCGTCGGGCATCGCCGAGCAGGCCTTCTTCGGCCCCGAGCCCGAGTTCTTCATCTTCGACTCCGTGCGCTGGGCCAACGAGATGGGCCACACCTTCTTCGAGGTCGACTCCGAGGAAGCGCACTGGAACTCCAAGAAGGAGTACGAGGGCGGCAACTCCGGCTACCGCCCGGGCCTGAAGGGCGGCTACTTCCCGGTCGCGCCGACCGACTCGCTGCACGACATCCGCGCCGAGATGTGCAAGGTGCTCGAGAGCATCGGCATCGAGGTCGAGGTGCACCACCACGAGGTGGCCAACGCCGGCCAGTGCGAGATCGGCACCAAGTTCAACACGCTCGTGAAGAAGGCCGACGAGCTGCTGGCGATGAAGTACATCATCAAGAACGTCGCCCACCGCAACGGCAAGACCGCCACCTTCATGCCCAAGCCGCTGGTCGGCGACAACGGCAGCGGCATGCACGTGCACCAGTCGCTGGCCAAGGGCGGCGTGAACCTGTTCACCGGCGACGGCTACGGCGGCCTGTCGCAGACCGCGCTGTGGTACATCGGCGGCGTGTTCAAGCACGCGCGCGCCATCAACGCGTTCTCCAACTCGGGCACCAACAGCTACAAGCGCCTGGTGCCGGGCTTCGAGGCGCCGGTGATGCTGGCCTACTCCGCGCGCAACCGCTCCGCGTCCTGCCGCATCCCCTACGTCGCCAACCCGAAGGCGCGCCGCATCGAGATGCGCTTCCCGGACCCGATCCAGTCGGGCTACCTGACCTTCGCCGCGCTGATGATGGCCGGCCTGGACGGCATCAAGAACAAGATCGACCCGGGCGCGCCGAGCGACAAGGACCTCTACGACCTGCCGCCGGAGGAGGAGAAGAACATCCCCACCGTCTGCCACTCGCTCGACCAGGCGCTCGAGGCCCTCGACAAGGACCGCGACTTCCTCAAGGCCGGCGGCGTGTTCACCGACGACTTCATCGACGGCTACATCGCGCTGAAGATGCAGGAGGTCACCAAGTTCCGCGCGGCGACCCACCCGCTCGAGTACCAGATGTACTACGGCGTCTGAGTCCTTCGCGGCACCGATGATCCATGCGGCGGCCCGGGAGCGATCCCGGGCCGTCGTCGTTCCAGCCGTCCGCGCGCGCCGGGCGGGTTCCATTCCCGGCGCCGATCGCTAGACTCGCGCCGGTCCGCGCCGCCGGACCCACCCCGTCCCGCCGGGCGTCGACCGGACCCCCGCGTCGCGCCGGCCTCCCATCGAAAGGATTCGCCACCATGCGCCTGCGCTCCCTCGCCACCGCCTCCCTGCTCGTGCTGTCCCTGTCGGGCTGCATCTCGCTGAAGGCCTATCCCGATCCGACCTACCGCGAGGCCACGCTGGCCTCGCTGGGCCAGTTCCAGACCCGCCAGTCCGTGCGCCTGGAGGTGACCTTCGTGCGCAACGGTGGCCCCGAGAACGTCGAGCGCGCGGCCACCCACGCGCGCACCGTGCTGGCCACGGCGCTGGCGTCCACCGGCGCGTTCCTCGTGGTCGAGGACGCCTCCGCGCCGCTGCTGCGGGTGGAGGTCGACAACATCGCCGACATCGGCGCCGCGGCGGCCAAGGGCTTCGGCGCGGGCCTGACCTTCGGCCTCAACGGCACCGCGGTGGCCGACGCCTACGCGGTCACCTTCACCTTCGGCGAGGGCGACGCGGCCACCACCCGGACCTTCCGCCACGTGCTGCACAGCACGGTGGGCCGCGAGGCTCCGCCGGTCGAGGGCGTCGCCCCGGTCACGCCGGTCGACGGCTTCCGCATCGTCATCGAGGACGTGGTCTACAACTTCGCCGCCGCGCTGAAGGCCGACGGCCGCATCAGCCGCGCCCCGCTGCATCCGCAGCGCGCGCGGCAGCTCGCCGCCGCCCGCGCCGCCGCGCGCGGCTGAGGGCCGGGCACCCGGGCGCGCCCGGGCCCGCGTCACGCCAGCGACGGCCCGGGAGCGATCCCGGGCCGTCGTCGTTCCCGGCCCCCGCGGATGACCATCGGCACGGGGCGCGCCGGCGCGCGGATGCTGCACTCGGCGCGTCGTCCATCGGAAGGATCGCCATGCTCGCCCGTGCCTTGAAGTGGCTGCTGCTCAGCCTCGTCGTGCTGGTCCTGCTGTACCTCGCGGTGCTGGCCTATGCGCGCCTGACCACGCCCACGGCCGCGCAGCGCGAGGCCATCGCGGTGCTCGAGGCGCGCATCCCCGCGCGGGCGGGCGAGGGCGTGCCGCTGCTGCATTACGCGCGCCGCCTCGACGTGGCCGAGGCCGACATCGCCGCCGCCTTCGCGCGCGACGTCGCCGCGGCCCGCGCCGGGGGGGACCCTCCGCCGCCCGCCGCGTCGTTCGCGCCGCTGCCCGACCTGCTGCTGCGCTGCCGGGGCGCGGACTGCCTGACGCTGGTGCGCGCCGAACCGGCATTCGCCGAGGTCATCGCCGCGTGGGCGCCGGTGCGCGACCGGGTGGCCCGCGCGCTGGCGTCCGAATCGCTCGCCAGCGGCAACGAGGGCGGCCTGATCCCGCCGCTGCAGGTGCTGCGCGTGGGCGAGTCGGCGCATGCGCTGGCCTTCGTCGGCGGCGACCGGGCGGCCGCCATCGACGCCCTCTGCGTCGACCTCGGCCACGTCCGCCGGCACGCGGCCGCGTCGGCGACCAGCGTGGTCGCGGCGATGGTCTACGGCGACGGCTTCGCGAGGCGCGCCGAGCTGCTGGCGGCGATGCTGGCCGAGGCGCCGGACCTCGCGCTGCCGCCGTCCTGCACCGCGTTGGCAGCGCCGCCGGCCGCGCCGCTGGCGGCGCCGTTCTGCGACGCGATGGCGGGCGAGCTGGCGATCTTCCGCGAATTCCACGGCGTGGCGGCGCAGGCGCGCGCGCGACGCGAGGGCTTCGACCGCGCCGCCGAGGCGCTGTTCGAAGACCGGCAGGCGCGCGAGGGCTTCCTCGCCCAGCGCTACGCCGTCTTCTGCTCGCCCGCGGCCGAGGAGGCGCTGCGCGCGGACGAACCCGCTGGGCTGCCCGGGCCGGGCGAGGTCTACCGCCTGGTGGACCGCGTCGGCCTCTGGCTGGTCACGGAGCCCACGTTCGCGGTCGACGAGATCTACCTCGGCTACTTCAAGCGCGCCGCCGACCACGTCGCGATGCAGCGGTTGCTCGCCGCGCGGCTGTTGCTGCACGGAATGGATCCCTCCCGGCCGATGGCCGAGCGCCTCGCCGCGCTGCCGGACTGGGTGCACTCGCCGACGCGACGCGTCGAGGCGACGCCCGATGGCGCCGCGCTCGGGTTGCCGTCGATGTCGCCCGACCACCCGCCGCTGCGGCTCGTGCTGCTGCCTCCCGACGCCGCGGCGCCTTGAGGCCGGCCGCGGCGCCTGTCACGAGCCCGTGTCCGGGGCGGCCCTAGGATGCCGCGCGATGGACCGCCTGCCACTGTTCTCCGTGCTGATGCCGAGCTTCCAGCGCGCCGCGTTCGTCGAGCGTGCGGTGCACTCGGTGCGCGCGCAGACCTGCACCGACTGGGAGCTGCTGGTCGCCGACGACGGCTCCACCGACGACACCGCCGCGCGGCTAGTGGCGCTCGCGCGCGACGAACCGCGCCTGCGCTGGTGGCGGCATCCCAACCAGGGCCAGGCGCTCGCGCGCAATGGCCTGCTGGAGCACGCGCGCGGCCGCTGGATCACGTTCCTCGACAGCGATGACGCGCTGGCGCCCGGTCACCTCGCGCTGCGCGCCGAGGCGATCGCGCGCGCGACCGGGCTCGAGCTGATCCTCGCGCCGATGCAGGTGATCGGCGATGCGCACGTGCGCTGCCGGCACGGCGCGGAGGCGCCGGTGCACGTCGACGACTGCCTCGCGGTCGGCATGCTGTGCGTGCGCGCCGACCTGCTGCGCGCCGCCGGCGGCTTCCCGCGCAGCGCCTATGGCGAGGACGCCGAGCTCATCGACGCCCTGCTCGCGCGCTGCACCCGCCAAGTCCGCCTCGTCGAGCGCAGCTACCAGTACTTCCGCGACCACGGCGGCGGCCTGACCGCCCAGCGCGGGGCCGACCCCGGCCCCGGCGGGTGACCATCGGCACGGGGACCGTCGCCGCGAGGCTGTTGCACTCGCGGCGTCATCGACAGGAAGGATCGCCATGGTCGCCCGCGCCCTGAAGACGCTGCTGCTGGTCGTGCTCGCCGTCGTGTTGCTGCTGGCGGCCGTGTTCACCTACGCCCGGCTCACCGCGCCCTCGCCGGCGCAGCGCGAGGCGATGGCGCTGCTCGAGGCGCGTGCGGTGCCGCCGGGCGACGAGGGCGCGGCGTGGCTGCGCTTCGCCCAGCGCCCGGACGTCCCGGACGCCGAGGTGCAGGTCACCGACGCCCGCGAGCGCGCCGCCTGGCGCGAGCGCGGCGTGGCGCGGCCGGAGTCCGGGCGCGAGCCGGTGCTCCCGGCGACCCTGCTCGAGGCCTGCGGTGCCGCCTGCCTCGACGCACTGCGCGCGGCGCCCGAGCAGGTGGCCTCGCTCGCGGCGTGGGAGCCGGTCGCGGCGCGCCTGCGCCGGGGCCTCGCCCTGCCGAGCGTGGCGGCCTCGCCCGAGGACGCCGAGATGCCCAGCCTCGCCGCCGTCCGCGTGCTGGCCTGGCTCAACGCGCGCGACTTCATCGCCGGCGCGCGGGCCGAGGCCATCGAGGCCACCTGCACCGACATCGCCCAGCTGCGCCGCCATGCCCGCCAGCCGGGTGGCGTGGTCGAGCTGCTCGTGTTCGGCGGACTCGCCGAGCGCAGCGGCGAGCTGCTGGCGGCGATGCTGGCCGAGGCCCCCGGGCTGCCGCTGCCCGCGGCCTGCAGCGCGCTCGTGGCGCCGCCCACGGAGGCCGACACCGGCGCGTTCTGCGTGGCGATGGCCGGCGAGTACGCCCTCAACCGCGCGCTGGTGCGGCGAGGCTTCGACGCATCGATCGCGCGCGCCGACGACCAGGCGCAGGCCACCGGAGATGACGCGCCGGCCACCGCGGCCCGCCACGCCAGCGTCCTGTTCGTCGACGAGGAGGCCCAGCTGGGCATGACGGCCGAGGCCTATGCCGTGCAGTGCGGCCCGCAGGCCGCCGAGGCCATCGCCGCGGACGACCCCGCGCGCCTGCCAAGCGCGCAGCCGCGGGTCCGCGTCGTCGACTGGGTGGGCCACTACATCAGCACGGTACTGGTGCAGATCGGCGCCCCGGCCTACGGCCAGTACGGCGTGCGCCACCTCGACCTGCTCGCCCGCCAGCGCCTGCTGGCCGCCCGCCTGCTGCTGCAGGGCAGCGATCCCGCCGAGCCGCTGGCCGCGCGCATCGATGCGCTGCCGGCCTGGGTGCATTCGCCGACGCGCCGCATCGAGGCCGGCGACGATGGCGCGTCGCTGCGCGTCGCGCAGTTCGACGGCGAGGCGGTCGTGATGCCGATGCCGGTCGCCGCGCCGAGCGCGGAGGCCGCCGCCGCCGCGCCCGCCGCCACGCCATAATCGGTCCCACGCCGCGCGCCGCGCGGCCCGGGATGCCAAGGACGACGACCGATGAAGCGCTGGCCGCTGCTGCTGACCCTGATGAGCCTGCCCGGCCTGGCGCTGCTCGGCGCCTGGGGCGCCGGGCGCTGGGAGGTGGCCCGCTGGGACGCCGACCTGACCCTGCTCGACGTGCCGCCGGTGGAGGGCGACGGCGGCTTCGCCGACCTGCGCTACGCCTGGGCCGACCGCACTCCCGAGGCGCGGGCGGGGCGGCTGGCCGGCACCGTGCGCCGTGACACCCGCGCCGGCTACGCCAGTGACGACGACTGGGCCGACCTCGGCCTCGCCGACCCCTGGGACGAGGAGCGCGAGCGCGCGCTCGAGGCCTGCTTCGCACTCGAGGACGAGATCGCCTCCGCCGACTGCCTCGCGGCGCTCGAGGACGCGAAGGCGGGGGAGGGCGGCGGCGCGCCGGGCGCCGCCGCCGCGCCGCCGCCGGTGGCGGACGGCCGCCCGGTCGGCACCGTGTTCGGCCCGAAGCCCGACGGCCGCCAGCCCGGCGCCGCCGCCGACGCGCCTGCTGCCGGCGTGGAGAAGGCCGCGCGCGCGGCCGCCGCCGCCGACCTCGTCGACCTGCGCCCCTCGCCCGACGACACCCCCGGTCCCGCCGCGGCCTGCCCGCTGGCCGCCTGGGGCGAGCGCCTGCCCGACTGCCTGGCCGCGCTGGTCCCCGACGCCGCGCGCGCCTGGCGCGACCGCCACGCCCACGCCCTCGCCGCCGCGCGCCGCGGCCTGGCCGCGCCGCACCGCCGCGACCCGCGCCCGCACGGCGGGCGCCAGCCGGACTGGCTCGCGCTGGGCCGGCTCGCGCGCACCGACGCCGCGCTGCGCTTCCTCGACGGCGACCAGGCCGGCGGCCTCGCCGAGGCCTGCACGCTGTCGCTGCAGTGGCGGCGCCAGCTGATAGATCCCGGCGTCACCCGCGGCCGCCTCGACGGGATGCAGGAGGCCGACGCCTCCGCGCGCCTCGCGCTGGACATGCGCCTCGCCGCGCCGGCGCTGGTGCCGCCGGCGCACTGCGCCGAGGCCTTCGCGCTGCCCGACGCCGACGCGCGGCCGGGAGTGGCGTGCCTGGTGGTGCGCTCGCTCATCGAGGACCAGGTCCTCGCGCGCGACCTCACGCCCGGGCAGCGTGCCGAGCCCGACCGCCGGCGCTTCGCCGCCCGGCTGGCGCGCCCCTACTGCGCCGCGGACAGCGCGCTGGAACGCGAGATGCTGGCCGGCGCCCCGCTCGAGGCGCTGCCGCGCGATGCCGGGCTCGGCGTGCTGCCCCTGCTCGGCGCCCCGATGCTGGCGGGCGAAGCGGGCCAGTTCGTCCCGGACCCCGAGGTGCTGCGCGCGCTGCTCGACCTGCACGCGCAGCGCCGGGCCCTGCACGCCGCCTGGGCGCTCGCCGATGCCCGCGCCGCGGCCGCCGCCGGCGCGGAGGCCCCGGACGCCGACATCGCGGCGTGGCTGGCCGCGCGCGACCCCGGCGCCGGCGGCGCCCAGGCGCTGGGCCTGGGCAAGTCCGGCCAGTGGATCGAGGTGCCGGTCTGGGGGGCGCAGGCGTTCGAGGCGGACGCCCCGCTGCCGGGCGCGGTGTACCGGGTGCCACTGGCGCCGCCCGTGACCCCGGCGCCACCCCCCGCGCCCCCGGCCGGCTGAGGCCGGCGGCCTCCCGGCCAGGCCGCGGCTTCACCCGATGCGAACCAGTCCGGGATAACATCCGTTCCCATCTTCGCTTCCTCCTCCCCCCGGAGCTCCCCATGCGCCTCGCCCTCACGGCCCTCGCGGCCGCCGTCCTGCTCGCCGGCTGCGGCGAGCAGGCCCCGCCCGCCGACGCCGGCGCCGGCCCCACGCTGGTCGTCTACACCGCCCGCAACGAGCAGCTGGTGCGCCCGCTGTTCGAGCGCTACACCGCCGAGACCGGCGTGCGGATCGAGTACATGACCGACAAGGAGGCGCCGCTGATGGAGCGCCTCGCCGCCGAGGGCGAGCGCAGCCCGGCCGACGTGCTGATCACCGTCGACGCGGGCAACCTCTGGCAGGCCGCCGAGCGCGGGCTGCTGCGCCCGCTGGCCTCGCCGGTGCTCGAGGCCGCCATCCCGGCGCACCTGCGCGACCCGCAGGGCCGCTGGTTCGGCCTGTCGGTGCGCGCGCGCACGATCGTCTACAACACCGACCGCGTGCCCGCCGAGGACGCGCCGGCCACCTACGCCGAGCTCGGCACGCCCGAGTGGCAGGGCCGGCTGTGCCTGCGCAGCGCCAACAAGGTCTACAACCAGAGCCTGGTGGCGATGACCATCGCCGCCGAGGGCGAGGCCGCCGCCGACGCGCTGGTGCGCTCGTGGGTGGGCAACCTGGCCGCGCCGCCCTTCGCCTCCGACGACGAGGTGATCCAGGCCGTGGCCGCCGGCCGCTGCGACGCCGGCATCGTCAACACCTACTACTTCGGCCGCCTCACGCGCGACACCCCGGGCCTGCCGGTGGCGCTCGCCTGGCCCGACCAGGGCGAGGGCCAGCGCGGCGTGCACGTCAACGTGTCCGGCGCCGGCGTCACCACCCACGCCCCGCACCCGGCCGAGGCCCAGGCCTTCATCGAGTGGCTGGCGCAGAGCACCGCGCAGATGATGTTCGCCGCCGAGAACCTCGAGTACCCGGCCAACCCCGCGATCCCCGCGGTGTCGACCGTGCGCGACTGGGGCACGTTCCGCGCCGACACCGGCGAGATCACCCGCGCCGGCGAGCTGCAGGCCGACGCGGTGCGCCTGATGGATGCGGCCGGCTATCGCTGAGGCCCGCCACCGCCCGGGGCCCTGGACGCTGCTGGCGCTCGCGCTCGCCCTGCCGAGCCTGCTGCCGCTGGCGTCCACGGCCCTGGCGCTGCTGCGTCCCGACCCGGAGCTGATCGGGCACCTGTGGCGGCACGTGCTGCCGCGCGCGGCGTCCAACGCCGGCGTGCTGATGCTGCTGGTCGGCGCCGGCACCGCGCTGCTGGGCACCGCGCTCGCCGCGCTGGTGGCGCTGTGCGAGTTCCCCGGGCGGCGCGTGTTCCGCTGGGCGCTGGTGCTGCCGCTGGCGATGCCGGGCTACGTGGCCGCGATCGCCTTCATCAGCCTGTTCGACTGGAGCGGCCCGGTGGCCGGCGCGCTGCGCGCGCTGGGCCTGGCGGGCTGGCCGGAGTTCCGCGCGCTGCCGGGCCTGGCGCTGGTGCTGGTGCTGGTGCTGTACCCGTACGTCTACCTGGTGGCGCGCGAGGCCTTCGCCAGCCAGGGCGCGCGCGCGCTCGAGGCCGCGCGCTCGCTGGGCCACGGCCCCTGGGCCGCGTTCCGGCGCGCCAGCCTGCCGCTGGCGCGGCCGTGGATCGCCGGCGGCGTGCTGCTGGTGCTGATGGAGGTGCTGGCCGACTTCGGCACCGCGGCGGCCTTCAACGTCGAGACCTTCGCCACCGCGATCTACCGCGCGTGGTTCGCGCTGTTCTCGGCCGACACCGCGCTGCAGCTGGCCGCGGTGCTGCTGGCGCTGGTGCTGGCGCTGGTGGTGCTGGAGGCGCGCTCGCGGCGCGCGGCCTCGTTCGCCGACGCGGGCGCAGGCGCCGGCGCGGCCCCCGCGCGCATCGCGCTGGGCCCGCGCGCGCGCTGGGCCGCGTTCGCGCTGTGCGCCGGCACGCTGGCGCTGGCCGTGGGCCTGCCGCTGGGCCGGCTGCTGTGGTTCGCGCTGCAGCACCTGGGCGACATCGACGCGCGCTTCGGCCGCGTGCTGCTCAACGCGCTGGGCCTGGCCGGCATGGCCGCCGCGCTGACGATGCTCGCGGCGCTGGTGCTGGCGCTGGCCGCGCGCGAGCACCCGGGCCGGCTCACCACGGCCGCGGTGCGCCTGGCCACGCTGGGCTACGGCCTGCCGGGCGCGCTGCTGGCGATCGGTCTGTACGTGCCGGTGGCGCGCGCGTCCACCTGGCTGGCGGTGGAGCACGGCATCGACCTCGGCCTGCAGGGCGGCCTCGTGCTGCTGCTGGTGGCCTACGGCGTGCGCTTCACCGCGGTGGCCCACGTGCCGGTGGCCAGCGCGCTGCTGCGGGTGAAGCCCAGCCTGCTCGAGGCCGCGGCCTCGCTGGGCGTGGGCGCGCTGGGCCGCGCGCGGCGGGTGGCCTGGCCGCTGCTGCGCGGCGGGCTGGCGACCGGGGCGCTGCTGGTGTTCGTCGACGTGATGAAGGAGATGCCGATCACCCTGATGATGCGGCCCTTCGGCTGGGACACGCTGGCCACGCGGGTGTTCGAATTCACCAACGAGGGCGACTGGCGGCGCGCGGCGCTGCCGGCGCTGGCGATCGTGCTGGCCGGCCTGGTGCCGGTGCTGGCGCTGACCGGGAGGCGACGCGATGGAGCTTGAGGTGCGGGGGGCGAGCGTGGGCTTCGGCGGCGTGCCGGTGCTGGCGGGCGTGGACGTGGCGCTGGGCGCCGGCGAGATCGGCGCGCTGCTCGGGCCCTCGGGCGCGGGAAAGACCACGCTGCTGCGCGCGATCGCGGGCTTCGAGCCGCTGCTGGCCGGCGAGGTGCGCCTGGGCGGCCGCGTGCTCGCGGGCCCGGGCCTGCGGCTGCCGCCCGAGCAGCGCGGCATCGGCATGGTGTTCCAGGACTTCGCGCTGCTGCCGCACCTCGACGCGCTGGCCAACGTGCGCTTCGGCCTGCACCGGCTGCCGCGCGCCGAGGCCGAGGCGCGCGCGCGAGAGATGCTGGCGCTGGTCGGGCTGTCGGAGGCCGCCGACCGCGCCCCGCACCAGCTCAGCGGCGGCCAGCAGCAGCGCGTGGCGCTGGCCCGCGCGCTGGCGCCGAGGCCGGCGCTGGTGCTGCTCGACGAGCCCTTCTCCAGCCTCGACCCCGAGCTGCGCGAGCGCCTGGCGCTGGACGTGCGCGCGGTGCTCAAGGCCGCGGGCGTCGGCGCGCTGATGGTCACCCACTCGCGCGCCGAGGCCTTCAGCCTGGCCGATCGGATCGGCGTCGTCGCGGATGGCCGGCTGCTGCAGTGGGCCACCGCCTACGAGCTCTACCACCGCCCGGCCAGCCGGCAGGTGGCCGAGACCTGCGGCGAGGGCGCGTTCCTGCGCGCCACGCACCTGGGCGACGGCCGGCTCGACACCCCGGTGGGCCCGCTGCACGCCCCGCGCCTGCAGGCCCCGGTGGGCGCCGCGCTGGACCTGCTGCTGCGCCCCGACGACGTGGTGCACGACGACGCCGCGCCGCTGCAGGCCGAGATCGTGCAGCGCCGCTTCCGCGGCGCCGAGTTCCTCTACGCGCTGAAGCTCGACTCCGGCGACGTGGTGCTGGCCCAGGTGCCCTCGCACCACGACCACGCCGTGGGCCAGCGCATCGGCGTGCGCTTCGACCTCGAGCACGTGGTGGCGTTCGCGCGCTGAGGGCGCCGCCCACGGCGAGGCTTAGGTCGCGCGGACGGACGCCCAGTCCAGCCCGAACCGCGCGAGGTACTTGCGCAGGCGGTCGGCGTCGTTGGTGCTTGCGCGCTGGCCGCGAGAGACGGCGAACAGCTCCCGCCCGGCCTGCGACATCGACGCGCAGCGCGCGCACAGCGCC
Organism: Lysobacteraceae bacterium; assembly: GCA_051859045.1. Lineage (GTDB taxonomy): Bacteria > Pseudomonadota > Gammaproteobacteria > Xanthomonadales > Xanthomonadaceae > JBHYGK01. The sequence continues at coordinate 133,863 of JBHYGK010000001.1, forward strand.
ACCACGTCCTCGAGCTGCACGCGATCGAACCGGTCCAGCGCGGCGTAGCGCTCGCCCAGCAGCGCCTCCAGCCGGCTCGGCGCGGCGCCCCCCTGCCACTGCCGGCGCAGGCGCGCGATCTCCTCGTCCACCTGGGCCACCTGGATGCGCCCGGCCTCCGCGAGCGTGGCCAGCCGCTGCACGGACGCGCCGAGGTCGCGGAAGTTGCCGGCCCAGCGCGCCTCGGGCCCGGCGGCGAACGCCAGGTACTTCGTCCGCGCCTCGCGATTGAACGCCACGCGCTGGCGCTGCTCGCGCGACCAGCGCTCGAGCTCGAAGTCGAGGTTGGGCTCGATGTCCTCGCGCCGCTCGGCCAGGCCCGGCAGGCGATAGGTCCACAGGTTCAGGCGCGCCAGCAGGTCGTCGCGGAAGCGCCCGGCCGCGACCGCGGCATCGAGGTCGCGGTTGGTGCCAGCGATCAGCTGGAAGTCGCTCTCGACCTCCTTGTCGCTGCCGACCGGCAGGAAGCGCTTCTCCTCGAGCGCGCGCAGCAGCATCGCCTGCTCGTCGAGGCCGAGCTCGCCGATCTCGTCGAGGAACAGCAGGCCCTGGTGCGCCGAGCGGAGCAGGCCCGCGCGATCGCCGACGGCGCCGGTGTAAGCGCCCTTGGTGTGGCCGAACAGCGTGCTCATCGCGCCGTCGCCGCGCAGCGTGGCGCAGTTCACCTCGACGAAGCGGCCCGGCAGCTGGTGCCGGGCCGACTTCAGCTCGAACACGCGGCGCGCCAGCTGGCTCTTGCCGGCGCCTGTGGGACCCATCAGCAGCATCGGCGCCTTCGAGCGCGTGGCGACGGTCTCGATCTGCTCGATCATCCGGTTGAACTCGGCGTTGCGCGTGGCGATGCCGCTCTTGAGCAGCTCGCGGTCGGCGAGCTTGCGCTCCGCGAAACGCTGGGCGATGCGGTCGTAGCGCGAGAGGTCGAGGTCGATCACGGCGAAGCTGCCGGGGTCACCGCTGCCCTGCGCGCGCGGCGGCGAGGTCTGCAGCAGCTTGCCGGGGAAGTGCCGGCTCTCGGTGAGCGCGAACCAGCAGATCTGCGAGACGTGCGTGCCGGTGGTGATGTGGACGAAGTAGTCCTCCTCCTCCGGCTGGAAGGGGTAGTCGCGCAGGAAGTCATGCAGCGCCCCGTACACCCCCTCGAAGTCCCAGGGGTCGACGAGCGGCAGGTCGTGCCGTCGGACCTGCGTCTGCGGGGAAACCTGGGCCAGGTCGGCGACCGCGACATCGACCTGCCTGCCGAACTTGGCCTCGTCGACCAGCAGCTCGAAGCGGTCCACCTGCCAGTGCTCGTGCATGCCGAGCGCGACGGTCGGGCGCCACTTCTCCCATCGGCGCGGGCCGGTGCCCGAATCGAGCTGGGTGCCGAACATGCCGAGGATCACTTGGCGCCTTGTCATGTATCCATTCCTATAAATAACGCTCGGTAAGTATATGCACTCCGACATCCATGGTGGCTGCCGGATTCGACGAAGGCCATGTGAATCAATGGCTTGAGGATTCATGCGCCCAGTTGGCACGGCTGTTGCGATAGGAGGCTCGTCCCCAACCCACCGAGGAATGCCCCCATGGCCAACACCAGCCTCTTCGCCTCCCTCCGCGGCGCCCTCATGCCGAACGCCGGCGCCCGCAACGAGGCCGGTGGCCTGGCCTACGGCCGTAGCCCCGAGCAGGCCCTGGCCCTCTACGCGGCCACCGGCTGCCTCAACGGCACCTTCTATGCCTCGGCCGGCGAGCAGCTCGATCAGGCGCTCGCGCTGGCCGCGCGCTGCGATCCCGCCTTCGTGGCCCGCACCGCCGTCTACGCCCGCCAGGTCGCGCACATGAAGGACATGCCGGCGCTGCTGCTGGCCTCGCTCAGCACCCGCGACGGCGAGCTGTTCGCCAAGGCCTTCCCGCGCGTGGTCGACAGCGGCCGCATGCTGCGCAACGTCGTGCAGATCATCCGCAGCGGCGTCGTGGGCCGGAAATCGCTGGGCTCGCGGCCCAAGCGCCTCGTGCGCCAGTGGCTGGAGGGTGCGTCGGTGGACGCGATGGTGAAGGCCGCGGTCGGCACGCAGCCGTCGCTGGCCGACGTCGTGCGCATGGTGCATCCGAAGCCGGCGGACGCCGAGCGCCGGGCGCTGTACGCCTGGGTCGTGGGCAAGCCCTGGGACGCGGGCGCGCTGCCGTCGACCCTGCAGGCCTACGAGGCGTTCAAGCGCGCGCCGGCCGGCGAGCTGCCGGACCTGCCGTTCCAGTACTACACCTCGCTGCGCCTGTCGGCGGAGCAGTGGCGGACGCTGGCCCGGCGGGCCTCGTGGCAGACCCTGCGGCAGAACCTCAACGCGTTCGCGCGCCACGGCGTGTTCGAGGACGGCGAGACGGTGGCGGCGCTGGCGGCGACGCTGCGCGACCCGGCGAGGATCGCCAGGGCGCGGGTGTTCCCCTACCAGCTGCTGATGGCGTACACGGCCTCGGGCGGCGGCGGCGTGCCGACGGCGATCCGCGAGGCGCTGCAGGACGCGATGGAAGTCGCGACCAGGCAGGTGCCGACGCTCGACGGCCGCGTGGTGGTGGCGGTGGACGTGTCGGGCTCGATGGCCTCGCCGGTGACCGGCCACCGCAAGGGCGCCACCACGGCCGTGCGCTGCGTGGACGTCGCGGCGCTATTGGCGGCGAGCGTGCTGCGTACGAATCCGGGCGCTCGGGTGCTCCCGTTCGACACCGACGTGCGAGAGCTGCGGTTGGACCCGCGCGACACGGTGCTGCGGCAGGCGACGCAGCTGGCGTCGCAGTGCGGTGGCGGCACGTCGATCAGCGCGCCGCTCGCTAGGCTGAACCGCGAGCGCGCGCCGGTCGACCTGCTGGTCATCGTCTCCGACAACCAGAGCTGGCACGACACCCGCGCGGGCGGGTCGACCGAGACGATGCGCCAATGGGCGCAGATCAAGGCGCGCTGCCCGCAGGCGAAGCTGGTCTGCATCGACCTGCAGCCGGTGGCGACGAGCCAGGTGGCCGAGCGTGGCGACGTGCTCCATGTCGGCGGGTTCAGCGACGCGGTGTTCGAGCTGCTCGCGGTGTTCGCGGCGCAGGGTGCCGGCAGCCCGCGCTGGGTCGAAAAGATCGCGTCCATGGAGCTTTGATGGATGGAAGCGGAAGGGCCCGGCCGCAATGGGGCGGCCGGGCCCGTGAGCAGGGATGCGAAGGCGTCGCAAGACGTTGGTGGTACGCGAATGCCGCCGGAACTACATCACTTGAATGACCAGGTCGCGGGTTCGAATCCCGCCCGCCCACCGACAGGGGGCGGTAGCTCAGCGGTAGAGCAGGAGGTTCCGGCAACCCTCGTCGCGTAGCGGCAACGGCAGGTGCGACACCAGGCGTCCTCGGGCGCCGCCGAACACACGGGAGACATCGTTTCGCCGTGCCTGGCACGAATGCCGACAGGAACTACACCTTATTACGGTCGGGGTCGCGGGTTCGAATCCCGCCCGCCCAGCAACGAGGGGCGGTAGCTCAGTGGTTAGAGCACGAAAAGGTTCCGTCAATTTCGTCGTGCCAGGCACGGATCTTGTTCCAAGCGGTGAATGCGTCCGGAACTACACTGGGTCCCCCGCAAGGGGTTGGGTTCGATCCCCACTGCCGCGAGGCAGAGCGTTCCGGAAACCTCGTCACCGTCCTTTCTTGGTCGCCATCGCGCGCAGCATCGCCCCATCGGGAGCCACCCATGAGCCAGCACAACTACGACGTCATCAACGAACCCGGCGCCACGCCGATCAAGCTGTGGACCCGCGGCGTGCCGCTGGAGGACGAGGCGCGCCAGCAGCTCGTCAACATCGCCAAGCTGCCCTTCATCCACAAGTGGGTGTCGGTGATGCCCGACGTGCATCTGGGCAAGGGCGCCACCGTGGGTTCGGTGGTGCCGACCATCGGCGCGATCGTGCCCGCGGCGGTCGGCGTCGACATCGGCTGCGGCATGATCGCGGCGCGCACCACGCTGGTCGCGTCCGACCTGCCCGACGACCTCGCGCCCCTGCGCAGCGCCATCGAGCACGCCGTGCCCCACGGCCGCACGGTCGGCAACCGCGACAAGGGGGCGTGGGCGACCCCGCCGGCGCTCGCGATCGAGGGCTGGGCCCAGCTCGAGCGCGACTTTGAGCGCATCAAGGCCAGCCACCCCAGGCTCGGCAAGACCAACAACCTGCACCACCTCGGCACGCTCGGCACCGGCAACCATTTCGTCGAGGTGTGCCTGGACGAGGAGCAGCGCGTGTGGTTCATGCTGCACTCTGGTTCGCGCGGCGTCGGCAACGCCATCGGCACGCACTTCATCGAGCTCGCGAAGCAGGACATGCGGCGCTGGATGATCAACCTGCCGGACCAGGACCTGGCCTACCTGCCGGAAGGCAGCGACCACTACGCCGACTACGTGTTCGCGGTGGACTGGGCCCAGCGCTTCGCGCGCATGAACCGCGAGATCATGATGAAGCACGTGGTCGAGGCGGCGCGGAAGGTGATCACGAAGCCGTTCGAGGCCCAGGCCGAGGCGGTGAACTGCCACCACAACTACGTGCAGCGCGAGCATCATTTCGGTAAGGACGTGTTCGTGACCCGCAAGGGTGCGGTGAGCGCGCGCAAGGGCGAGCTCGGGATCATCCCGGGCAGCATGGGCGCCAAGAGCTTCATCGTGCGCGGCCTTGGCAACCCCGACAGCTTCCACTCCTGCAGCCATGGTGCCGGACGCGTGATGAGCCGCACGGAGGCGAAGCGCCGCATCAGCCTCGAGGACCACGTCAAGGCGACGGCGCACGTGGAGTGCCGCAAGGACGCGGACGTCATCGACGAGTCGCCGGCGGCGTACAAGCCGATCGAGGCGGTGATGGAGGCGCAGCGCGATCTGGTGGAAGTGGTGCATACCCTGCGCCAGGTGGTCTGCGTCAAGGGATGAGGATGGCGCGGCGCGAGCCGCGTCGCGATGGACAGGGAGATCCAGGGGTATGGAGATGCTTGAAATCGATGGCGCGCAGGGCGGCGGGCAGCTGCTGCGCAGCGCGCTGTCGCTGTCGCTGTGCACCGGCATCGGATTCACGATGCACGACATCCGCGCCAGGCGACCGAAGCCCGGCCTGATGCGCCAGCACCTGACGGCCGTCGAGGCGGCCGCGCAGGTCGGCGGCGCGCGCGTGCATGGCGCCGGGCTGGGCGCAACGTCGCTGCGCTTCGAGCCCGGCGCGATCCGCGGCGGCGAGTACGTGTTCGCGACGGGAAGCGCCGGCTCCTGCACGCTGGTCCTGCAGACGGTGTTGCCCGCGCTGTGGCGTGCGGACGTGCCCTCGCGCCTTCGCCTCGAGGGCGGCACCCACAACCCGCTGGCCCCCTGCGCGGACTTCCTCGCCGACAGTTTCGTCCCCCGCCTGCGGGACATCGGCGTGGAGGTCGGCCTCACGCTCGAGAGCCCGGGCTTCTATCCCGCCGGTGGCGGCGTGCTGCACGCGACCGTGCAACCGGCGGCCGCGCTGCGCGCGTGCGCGTTCGAGGCGCGCGGGGAGCTCGAGCGGATCGAGGCCACCGCGCTGCTGTCCGGGATCCGCTCGCACGTCGGGCTGCGGGAACTCGACGTGCTGCAGGCGCGGTTCGGCCTCGGCGAGGACGCGCGACACCTCCGCCAGGCGCGGCCGCCGCACGGCCCGGGCAACGCGCTGATGCTGCGCGTGCGCCACGCGGGGCACACGACCACGTTCACCGGCTTCGGCGAGCGCGGGACCTCCGCCGAGGCGGTCGCCGTGCGCGTGGCGGACGAGGCCCGGGCCTACCTGGACTCCGGCGCCTGCATCGACGAACACCTCGGCGACCAGCTGCTGCTTCCCATGGCCCTCGCCGGAAAGGGCAGCTTCACCACGACGGCGCCGAGCGAGCACCTGGCGAGCAACGCGCGGCTGATCGAGAAGTTCCTGCCGGTGGAGATCGACTGGGTGCCGCTGGATGCCTCGACATGGCGGGTCTGCGTCGAGGGGTGATGTTCGGCGGTCGTGGTCGTCGCGGGGGCTCCAGATACAAGAATAGGTTGGCGACGCAAAAACTGAAGGTTGGGCAGTCCTTCGCACTGAGGTGAGCCGGATGCAGCGACATGGACGAGATGGTCTCGCTCCGACCGCGCGATCCAGTACCGCCTCAGAGCGGGCCGTGGACGGACTCCGCGCGCCTGCCGCCCCCGGGGCGAGGGCGCTCTTCCTGCAGCGCATCGAGGATGGCGCAGTCCGACCGCAGGCCTTCGCCGCAGGACGCGATGGTCGCCTCCAGCACCTGGGCCATGTGCTCGAGCTCGGCGATGCGCTGTCGGATCTCGTCCAGGTGTCCGCGAGCGAGGGTGTCCACGTCGCTGCATGACAGCGCGGGATCCTCCGCCAAGGCGAGCAGGCCCTGGATCTCCTTGAGGCTGAAACGCAGGTCCCGGGCATTGATGATGAAGCGCGCCCGGCGGACATCGGCCGGGGTGTAGCGGCGATAGCCACTGCCGGAGCGTCCGGGCCGCGGCATCAGGCCGATGCGTTCGTAATGGCGGATGGACTCGACATGGCATCCGCTGGCGGCGGCGAGCTCGCCGATCTTCATGGTGGGCTCCCGGGCTTGACCCTGTCATCGCTACGGGGTTTAGCGTAGCCGAGACCCGCCATGGAGGAACTCCGATGACCCCGCTCGCCGCCGCCTTCGCCTTCGAGTGGCAAGCCGCGCGCACCGCGCGCCTCGCCGGCGACCTCGACCGTGCGTTCCACCATCTCGAGCGCGCGCACGTCCTCGGTCAGCGCCACACCTGGCACCATGTGAAGACGCACGTGGCCATGCTGGGGATCGGCTGGCGGCGCGCCGATGCCCGCGAGATCCTCGGTCAGGTCCTCCGGGTCCTCGCCGCGGCGGTGTTCTCGCGGATCTGGGTGCCCACGGGCAACACGGGTGGCGCCAATGTCAGCGCGACCGTGCCGATGCCAGTGCCGCCTGACCTCCAGGCCCTGCTCGATCAGGCGCGGCGCTGACATTGTGTACCTCGGGAATCCACGGCTAACCTGTCGCCTGATGCGAGCCTTCCTGCCGACGTTGCTGCATGCGTTCCGGGCACTGGTGCTGTGCGTGGTGGCCCTGTGCTTCCTCGCCCAGCCGGTGCTGTCCGCGGCGCACGAGGTGCACGCCGCCGCGCATGCGGGCGCGGATTCCTCGCAGGATGTCGAGCCGGAGCCGGGATCGTTCCACCAGCTCGTCCACGACTACCACGTCTGCCTCAACCTCACAGGGATCCCGGCGGAGGCCATGACGTGGCACGTCCCCGCCCGGGCCATGGCGCCCTCGCGGCCGATCGCCCGCCAGCGCGCTCCCTCGCCGCTCGGCACCCTCCTGCGCCCTCCGATAGCGGCCTGACGTCTCGACGTCCCGGGGCCTCGCCCCGCCTGCCACTCTCCGGAGAATCCCATGTCGATCCTTCAGGCGGCGTCTGCCGCCCTGTTGTGCTGCCTCGCGCTGGCCATCCCCGCGCGGGCCGGCACGCCCGTCCCGCCCCTCGACCTGCGCCAGGCGTTCGCCCTGACGCTGGAGCGCCATCCCGACCTGCGCCGGCTTCCCCTCCAGCAATCCGTGCTTGAAGCCGACGTCGACCTCGCCGCACAGAGGCCTGCGTGGGTGGCCACGGCCGGCGTCGAGAACATCCTCGGCAGCGGCGATTTCCGTGGCGCCGGCACCGCCGAGCTCAGCCTTGGCCTGGGCTCCGTGCTCGAGCCCATGGCCCGCCGCGAGGCGAGGATCGAGGCCGCGCGTTCCCGGCGATCGGCGCTCGACGTCGAGGCGGACGCCCGGCGCCTCGACCTGCTGGCCGAGGTCGCCCGCCGCTATCTCGAGGTGCTGGCGCTGCAGCACGAGGCCGACGCCTGGCGGGCGACGGTCGACCAGCGGCAGGCCGCGCTCGTCGCATCGCGTCGTCGTGTCGCCGCCGGCGCATCGCCGCGATCGGTCGAGCTCGCGGCCGAGGCGGCTGTGGCCCGTGCCGAACTGGGGCTGGCCCGCGCGCAGGCGGCGTCCGCCGCCGCCGGCCGCCGCCTTGCGCTCATGTGGGCGGGCGAGCCGGTCGGCGCGGTGTCCGGTGATCTGTTCGCGCTCCCCGACACCCCCGGCGCAGAGCGCCTGGCCGACCGCCTGGCGCAGTCGCCGGAGGTGCGGCGCTTCGCCACCGAGTCCCGCCTCCGCGAGGCGCGTCTGCGCTTGGCGCGCGCCGAGGCTCGACCGGAGATCGCGTGGGAGGTGGGGGTCCGCCGCTTCCAGGACACCGACGACTGGGCCGTGATGGGCGGGGTCTCGGTGCCGCTCGGGAGCCGCCGCCGAACCGAGCCGTCGATCCGCGCCGCGCGTGCGGCGCTGGAGGAGGTCGAGATCGAGCGCGAGGCCGGCACCTTGGACCTTCGTGCCACGCTCGCCGAGGCCCACGGGCGGCTGCTCGCCGAGGCCATCGCCGTGCGCCAGTCCGGCGAGCGCGTGCTTCCGGCCCTCGAGCGCGCCGAACGTGCGGCGGCAGGCGCCTACCGCGCGGGCGCCACCAGCTACCTCGAGTGGGCCCAGCTGCAGTCGGATCTCCTGGACGCACGCCGCGAGCGCATCGCCGCGGCCCGTGACTTCCACCTCGCCCTCATCGAACTCCAGCGCCTGACCGCCGAGCCCTTCGTGCTCGCGGACGGCGCCCCCCTCGGGACCACGCCATGAACCTCCGGATCATCCTTGCTTCTCTCGTCCTCGGCGTCGGCCTCGTGGCGTGCTCCGGTGCGTCCGACGACCACGCCGCCGGCGGGCACGACGATCACGTCGGGCATGCCGACGCGCAGCCCGCGCAGGGCGAACACGGCGGCCGCCTGCTCGAGTCCGGTCCGTACACCATCGAGTTGGCGATCGTCGAAGACGGCATCCCGCCCGAGTACCGTGCCTGGCTCTACAGGGATGGCCAGCCACTCCCGCCCGAGGCGGGCGAGCTGACGGTCGTGCTCAGGCGCCTCGGCGGTACCGTCGACACCCATGCGTTCCGCCCGTCCGAGGACTACCTCGTGGGTAGCCTCGAGGTCTACGAACCGCACTCCTTCGACGTCGAGGTCAGCGCCCGGATCGATGGTCAGGCCTTGGCCTGGACCTATCCGAGCTACGAGGGGCGGACCCGCATCGTGGCGGCGGTGGCGGACGACGCCGGCATCCTCGTCGCGCCCGCCGGCCCGGGCGTGATCCGCGACGAACACGACGTGCAGGGCCTGCTGACGCCCGTCGAGGGTCGCTACGCCCGCGTGGTGGCTCGCTTCCCGGGGCCGGTGAAGGCGATGCGTGCCGGCGTCGGCGATACCGTTCGGGCGGGCCAGGCGCTCGCCATCGTCGAGAGCAACGTCAGCCTGTCGGACTACGCCGTCACGGCGCCCCTGTCGGGCACCGTGCTGGGCCGCTACGCCGCCGTGGGGGATCTCGCCGGCGAGCAGCCGCTGTTCGAGATCGCCGATCTTTCCGAACTGTGGGTGGACCTGCATCTGTTCGGCACCGATGCGCAGCACATCACCCAAGGCCTGCCGGTCGAGGTGACGCGGCTGGGCGATGGCGTCACCGCGCGCACGTCCCTCGACCGGGTGCTGCCCGGCACCGCGACGGCCAGCCAGAGCACCGTCGCCCGTGCCACCGTTGCCAACGACGATGGGCGCTGGCGTCCCGGCGCGGCGGTGCGCGCGCGGGTCACCGTCGCCGAGCAGGCGGTCCCCCTCGTCGTGCCCTTGGCCGCGCTGCAGCGCTTCCGGGACTGGGACGTGGTGTTCGTGCGCCACGGCGATGAGTACGAGATCCGGCCGCTGGAGCTCGGTCGCCGCGACGGCGAGCACGTCGAGGTGCTGTCGGGGCTGGCGGTCGGCGATCCGGTGGTGGTGGCGCAGAGCTACCTCGTGAAGGCCGACATCGAGAAGTCGGGGGCCTCCCATGACCACTGAGCCGGTTGGGTTCCTCGAGCGGGTGATCCGCGTCTCGATCACGCACCGCTGGCTGATGCTGGCACTGACGCTCGCGCTGTGCGTGCTCGGCGGCTGGAGCTTCACCCGCCTGCCGATCGACGCCACGCCCGACATCACCAACGTCCAGGTCCAGATCAATACCGAAGCGCCCGGCTATTCGCCGCTCGAGGCCGAGCAGCGCGTCACCTTCCCGATCGAGACCGCGCTCGCCGGCCTGCCCCGGCTCGACTACACCCGGTCGCTGTCGCGCTACGGGCTGTCGCAGGTGACGGTGGTCTTCGAGGATGGGACCGACCTCTACTTCGCCCGCCAGCAGGTCGCGGAGCGGCTGCAGCAGGCGAGGTCGCAGCTGCCGCCGGGGGTGGAGCCCGCGCTGGGCCCGGTCGCGACAGGCCTCGGCGAGATCTACATGTACACGGTGGAGGCCGATGACGGCGCTACCCGGCCCGATGGCGCGCCGTGGACGCCCACCGACCTCAGGACGCTGCAGGACTGGGTGGTGCGCCCGCAGATGCGGCAGACCCCGGGCGTCACCGAGGTCAACACGATCGGCGGCTACGCGAGGCAGATCCACGTCACGCCGGATCCCGCGAGGCTCGTGGCGTTCGGCTTCACGCTGCAGGACGTCGTGGATGCCGTGGCCCGCAACAACCAGAACCTCGGTGCCGGCTACATCGAGCGCAATGGGCAGCAATACTTGGTGCGCGTCCCCGGGCAGGTCGCCGATCTCGAGGCCCTGCGCGGGATCGTGCTGGACCGGCGCGAGGGCGTGCCGATCCGGGTCGGCGATGTCGCGGAGGTCGGCGAGGGGCCGGAGCTGCGGACGGGTGCCGCGACGCAGAACGGCGACGAAGTGGTGCTGGGCACCGTGTTCATGCTGGTCGGGGAGAACAGCCGCGAGGTGGCGCGCGCGACCGCGCGGCGCTTGGCCGAGGTCTCGGCATCGCTTCCCGCGGGGGTCCGCGCGACCCCGGTGTACGACCGGACGACGCTCGTGGACCGCACCATCGCGACCATCACGCGCAACCTCGTCGAGGGCGCGCTGCTGGTAGTGGTGGTGCTGTTCCTGCTGCTGGGCAACATCCGGGCCGCGCTGATCACGGCGGCGGTGATCCCGATCGCGATGCTGATGACCATCACCGGCATGGTCCGAGGCGGCGTCTCGGGCAACCTCATGAGCCTCGGCGCGTTGGATTTCGGCCTGATCGTCGACGGGGCCGTGATCATCATCGAGAACTGCATCCGCCGCTTCGGCGAGCGCCAGCATGCGCTCGGGCGCCTGCTCGACCGGGAGGAGCGCTTCGAGCTCACCGCCGCGGCGACCGCGGAAGTGATCCGCCCCAGCCTGTTCGGCGTCGCCATCATCACCGCCGTCTACCTGCCGGTGTTCGCCCTCACCGGCATCGAGGGGAAGATGTTCCATCCGATGGCCTTCACCGTCGTGATCGCCTTGACCGCCGCGATGCTGCTCTCGCTGACCTTCGTGCCCGCGGCCGTGGCCGTCTTCCTCGGCGGCCGGGTCCAGGAGAAGGAGGGACGCGTGCTGCAGGCGGCGCGACGGGCCTACGCGCCGGCGCTCGACTGGGCGCTCCGGTTCCGTGTGCCGATGGTCGTCGCGGCCGCGGGCCTGGTGGTGGCGTCGGGACTCCTGGCCAGCCGGATGGGCTCGGAGTTCATCCCGAGCCTCGACGAGGGAGACATCGCGCTGCACGCCCTGCGCATTCCCGGCACCAGCCTGGCCCAAGCGGTGCGGATGCAGGGCACGCTGGAGGAGCGGATCAAGGCGTTCCCGGAGGTCGAGCGCGTGTTCGGCAAGCTGGGCACCGCCGAGGTGGCGACCGACCCGATGCCGCCCTCGGTCGCCGACACCTTCATCATGCTCAGGCCTCGCGAGGAGTGGCCGGATCCAGGCAAGACGAAGGCCGAGCTGGTGGCCGAGATCGAGGAAGCGGTCAGCGCGCTGCCGGGCAACAACTACGAGTTCACCCAGCCGGTCCAGATGCGGATGAACGAGCTGATCTCCGGCGTGCGGGCCGACGTCGCCATCAAACTGTATGGCGACGACCTCGACACCTTGGTCGACGTCGGTCGCCGCCTGGAAGCCGTGGCCCGGACGGTGCCGGGCGCTGCGGACGTGAAGCTCGAACAGGCCACCGGCCTGCCACTGCTGACCATCACGCCGGATCCCGAGGGGCTGGTTCGCCATGGCCTGAACCAGGCCGCGGTCCAGGAAGCGGTAGGGACCGCGGTCGGCGGTACGGTCGCCGGGGCGCTGTTCGAAGGCGACCGGCGCTTCGACATCGTGGTGCGCCTTCCCGAGGCACTGCGCTCGGATCCTGCGCGCTTGGCGGACCTGCCGATCCCGCTTCCCACGGATGGGGACACCGGTGCGGACGAGGCCCGCCGCCCCGCCAATTGGACGACCGGTGCGCCGCGGACCGTGCCACTGCGCGAAGTGGCCATGATCGAAATCGTCGAGGGGCCCAACCAGGTCAACCGAGAAAACGGCAAGCGTCGCATCGTGGTCACGGCGAACGTCCGCGGGCGGGATCTCGGCGGATTCGTGGCGGAGCTCCGCCAGCGCATCGAAGCCGAGGTCGACGTCCCGCCCGGTTACTGGGTGGGCTTTGGCGGCACCTTCGAGCAGTTGATCGCCGCCAGCCAGCGCCTGTCGCTCGTGGTGCCGGCCACTTTGCTGCTGATCTTCGGCCTGCTGGTCATGGCCTCGGGCTCGGGGCGCGAGGCGCTGGTGATCTTCAGCGGCGTTCCGCTGGCGCTGACGGGCGGTGTGTTGGCGCTGTGGTTGCGCGACATCCCGCTGTCGATCTCCGCCGGCGTGGGCTTCATCGCGCTGTCGGGCGTGGCGGTGCTCAACGGCGTGGTACTGGTTGCATTCATCCGCTCGCTGCGCGACGCCGGCGCCCGCGTGGAGGATGCGATTCGCGACGGCGCGCTGGGGCGCCTGCGGCCTGTGCTGATGACCGCGCTGGTGGCGTCGCTGGGCTTCGTGCCCATGGCGTTCAACGTCGGCGCCGGCAGCGAAGTGCAGCGGCCATTGGCGACGGTGGTGATCGGCGGCATCATCACCTCGACGTTGTTGACGCTGCTCGTGCTGCCTGCGCTCTATCGCCTGCTGCATCGCGATCGCTGGGCCGCGGACGTCCCGGTCTGAGGAGTGACCATGACCATGACGCTGCCCGCGGCCCTCGGCCTGTTCGCGCTCACCGCGCTCGCGGAGATCGTCGGCTGCTGGCTGGTCTGGCTCTGGGACCGCCACCAGGCCTCGGCCTGGTGGCTGGTCCCGGCCGCCCTCGCGCTGGCGGCGTTCGCCTGGCTGCTCACCCTGCATCCGGCGGCATCAGGGCGCATCTACGCCGCCTACGGAGGCGTGTATGTGGTGCTCGCGGTGGGCTGGCTCTGGGCCGTCGACGGCATCCGGCCGGACCGCTACGACCTGCTCGGGTTGGGCCTGATCCTCGCCGGCGTGATGGTGATGCTGCTGGCGCACTGGCAGCGATAGCACCGCGCCTCTCACGCCGGCCGTCATGTGCCACCGTCGGACCTCCAGATATAAGAACAGGCTGGCGACACAAAAAAAGCCGAAGGTCGAGCAGACCTTCGCACTGAGGCGGGCCTGATGCAGCGACGTGGACAAGATGGTCTCGCTCCGACCGCGCGATCCAGCACCGCCTCAGAGGGGGCCGTATACGTACTCCGCGCGCCTGCCGCCCCAGAGTGAGGGAGCTCTTCCTGCAGCGCATTGGGGATGGCGCAGTCCGGCCGCAGGCCTTCGCCGCAGGACGCGATGGTTGCATCCAGCACCAGGGCAATGTTCTCGAGCTCGGCGATGCGCTGTCGGATCTAGTCCAGGTGTCCGCGAGCGAGGGTGTCCACGTCGCTGCATGACAGCGCGGGATCCTCCGCCAAGGCGAACAGGCCCTGGATCTCCTTGAGGCTGAAACGCAGGCCACCGGAGGCGTGTATTTGGTGCTCGCGGTGAGCTGGCTCTGGGCGGTCGACATCATCCGGCCGGCCATGTCGAGGATTCCTATAACGCCGGAGTCCACAGAGATATAACTATACTTTTCCGGCGGTCAGCTCTATAGCTTCCGAGCCGGTTCAACCTGGCTGCTGCTGGTCATCGACCGGCGGACGAGCTCGACCAGTTCATGCTTTTACTCGGGGCTGAAGCGCTTGCGCCTCGGCATGGGTACTCCTTTCGCCGAGCATAGGGCTAAGTAAAAGTGTCCGCAGAATCGGGGTACAACCCGTCCAAAATTCCTACTCAGTTCGCCGCTCCAGCTGTTCGATGCGAGCAATCATTGAGAGCATCCGCTTCTCGGTCTCCTGGCTTCCTGGGTTCGCCGAGCACTTCTCGAGAGCGGTACGCTTAGCTGACTCGAAGTCGCCGTTGACTACATGGATTGCGATCACGTGTTCGATTGGACCCACGCCCTTCAGCAGTCTCGGCGTCAGGAACTCAACCGCCACTTTGTCATCGTCCATTAGCAGAGCAATCTTTTCAGCTTCCGGGACAATCTCGGCGATCACACGATTGGCGATGGATCGCGCTTCGTCTGCGGTCGTTGCCATGTAATGAGGAAGCTCTTCCATTCCAGGATAGTCCATGGGATGGAACGTGAGCGTTTCACTCTTGCCGCGCTTGATTTTCGAGTCCTCCTTGATCGTTTTGATTGTGTCGACCAGATCGTTCCTGAAAAATCCGAAGCGCACCTTGAGCAGGCCTTTGAATGCATGGCTCGTGCTTACGATCAAGATCGAATCCACTTTCGGTGTAAGTTGCTTCCAGAAAATAAAGTCCTTCTTTGTTGATCTCTTATAGCCCCTATCTTCAAGCAGGCCCTTAAGCTCAGAAAATGCAAGATCAGAGAAGTTGCTTGACACGTTGGTCATTCTTAGCTACTCGAACTCGTGAGTTGAGAGGCGCCGCGTAGCGGCGTCCGCTTGAACAAAAGGTTAGCCGCCATGTACCGCACTGTCTTCCCTCGCTGTACTGTCCCGGGCTCGGTTGAGCCCGTTCCGTACAACCACTTCATGAGCGGTGCAGTGCCAAGCAAGTGTCGGCAATGCCCGAATCTCTTTGAAGGCGGTTGCCTTCGTGCAACGGAGCAGGTCCAAGGGTACCTCTCTCTCGATCACGGCCCATGTCCGGTCAAGGGGCCAACGGAGCCGGTGCTTGTCGAAACGCGGCACTACCTGAGCAAGGTGTACGTTCCGTCGAAATGCCGTTCTTGCAGGCATCTCTCTCCTGATCCAATTCGAGGCTTCGTCTGCAACTTTGAGCGAGAAAAGTGGGGCAGCTTTCCGCGAACCTTGGATTGGGGATCTTGGAGTCCGGAGCATCCAAACCTGGGCCTGCGAAGCGGCAGGTCAGTCTCCGTCGAATTGCTGCAGGCCGTTCGAGCGAGAAGTGAAGTAGCGGCGATCAAAGCGTTCCGGGCTGTCCATTGCGATGCAACTCTCAAAGAGGCAAGGGAGGCATATGCTGAACTGTCCGGGAAGGTTCATGGCGCTGTCGGCTAACTTTTCGTTCAAGCGGACGTCGCTACGCGGCGCCTCTCAACTCAGGCGTTAGAGGGAGCTTCGCCCATGTCGCACAAGCACGAACCAGGGCTCATCCTGCATCTGGATCCAGATACGCTGCTCAAGAACGGCGCCACTTACACATGCGAAGCAGATTTGGCCGTCAAGGATCATCACTTCTTTGTGTGTATCGCCGCGGATCCAAAAGGCGGCGTCTGGGTGCCTATATACAGTGTCGGTGGCGCCGGAAGAGTCGAGATTAAGGCGGAGAACAAGCAGGGTCACGCCAAGGTGACCAGCGGTTCCTCCTACTATCATCCCGCACAAGCTTGGCGCGCCTCCCACAAAGCGGTGCAGCTAGCGGCGCGAGCTGCCAAAGATCAGTCAACTCCGAAGGAGCCCAATATGGTGCTTGCAGCGCACGTTCCTAAGCTTGCCGAGTTCCCCTCTAACTGATCATTCAAGCCGACGCCTTCGGCGCGGCTTAACTAGGGCGTTAGACCCCGGCGAGCGAACGCCAGAATCCTGACCACCCCCGCGGTTTCGGGTACTTGGCCCGAGCCAGCACGCGTTTAGATCGAGGTTGGCGCGATCACCAGCGTTCGAACGCTTCCCGATAGGACTCGCCCACTCCCATCTTCCATCCGGGGGAGACGTGAGGGAGGTTTGGGTACTTAATCCAGGGTGGAGTCATGATTCCTTACGGATCAAAGTCGGGAATCTCCGGGTCTGGCCAAGCTAGGTTCTTCGGATGCTCGCAGTCTTTCACTCGGGGACTAACTAGTAGAGGGAGTGCCAGCCATCACTTGCGCTGCGTAGTTCTGAAGCCTATCGGTTGGTCTAGGGGGCTGCAGGGGGGCGCTGCTGCCGAGGGGGTCGCGCCAAAATGCGAAGCGTATGGGCGCCCGAAAGACTGTTAGAGACGCGGTGGAAAAAAATCTAAAGCGCCTTGGCTACTTTTCCCAATGGGTTCATGGCCCCACTAGCTCGTGGCGGCGGTCTCGTCAGGATCGAAGTACATATCCACTTGAGCGTCAAGGTAGCTGCGGACAACACGGAGGTCTTCGAGCTCGCCGCGCAACAGCCGCTCGAGAGCCGTACCCCCGCCGAAGATGCATGCTGTGTTTGCTCGCGAGATCCAGGTGTCTGCTTGGTCCGCGTCCGAGAACAGAGTTCGGAGCGCCTTGTAGATGCCTAGAATGTAGCTGATGCGCACCAGGACATCGTCAGGGATTGGTCCTGCGCGTTCGCATTCCCATTCCAGAAACGCTTCCTGACTCGGAGAGCCTAGGAGCCTAGGAGAGCCTAGGAGCCTACGGCGCTGGTCAGGCGTGAGACGCCACCTCTCGGCAATGCTGAAGAATGCGCGCAGCGCTGGACCCGCGAGGTCGCTTCGAGGGTCATCCGGGCTTGCGATGCTGGATGTGGGCCAAGTCATCGGATGCTCTCAATCTGCGCAGCTGATCTGGCTCGCTTCGACGAGCCACAGACACCAGTAGAAGGTCGACCTGACTTGCCTTCGATCTGCCGGGTGTGAACTTCCCAAGCATTGGCTGGCACGGAAGCGCCTCCCACTCTGAAGGACCCCAGAGAGCATGCGTCGCAGACATGGGCTCGCGTCGCCGTGCCGTCGCTGCGTCTGCTGCTGGCAGAACCCGCTACCGGGCTTGGCCGCAAACACTTAGGTAGACGCTGAGGCTCGGTGCGTCTGCTTCCAAGTGTAGAGGCGTCTGAGGCATGAGAGGGCTTGCGCGTACTGTCAAATTTGGGCCGAAAAAGTGGGCCCAACTTGACAGTTCAGACTTCTTGAAAGTTGTTGGATACTCGGCCGGAATTTCCGGTCCGATGCCGTCCTAGGTTGAAGGTCAATGTCCGAGCCGCCGTCAGCTGAGATCACTAGAGCGCAGCAGTTGCTGTGCGAAGCGTTACAGCAGCGCTATGGCGAGATCCTGACTCTTGCTGAGCTTGGAGAGGTGCTCCGCTTTCCTTCTCATCAAGCGACCTGCAAGGCACGACGCCAGGGACGCATCCCCCTCCGGACGTTTCAGGTACCCCATCGACGTGGATGGTTCGCAACCGCCGCCGACGTCGCGACCTACATGAGTTCGTTCACGGCTGACGGTGCCGAGGAGGGAAGCGCGTGATCACCTGAAAAAAGAAAAAGCCCGGCTGGCAGGCCGGGCTTCTTCACAACTAAGAGTCAGACTTTGGACGGTGCTGACTCTTCCGACTCTACTCCTCTTTGACCTCGTGTCAAGGGATGACTTTTGCCGGGAGAAAGTAATGCTGAACAAGATGACGTTCGCGCAGAGAGACGAAATCCTCGCGCATGCAGAGTCCTTGGGAGTTAACGCGCGAGGGCTCGCCTACATCGCGACGGCCTTGAGTAATCCATCTCGCGATGCATCAAGCGGTGGGCTCAAGTCCTTCGGAGTCAACTACGCATCGCCGGTGGCAGCTGAAGCGATTCAGGCTGACTCCGTAACGGTTGAACTGAAGTTCCTTCTGCGCGCCCAGATCTGCGGGGAGACGCTCCTCTGCATTGATCAGCCGGGCTGCATTGGTGTCGTCGGAAGGTCGCCGAAGGGAAGGAACACCCGATACGTCTACTCGCCAGACTATCTCGTCATTTCGAAGACGCGGATCTACGGCGTTGAGTGCAAGACGGAAGCCTCACTCGCCACGCTTGTCGAAACCAGGCCCTTCGACTATCGATACGAGGATGGTCGCTACCAGTTCGTGCCTGCACAGCACTACCTCCGGGGGCTGAACATCTCGTTCGAGGTCTTCTCGGACGCGGAGGTAAGCCAGATAGCACTGGCGAACCTGATGCTGGTTTGCCCTCTGCAGACGCTTGAGCCTCTGACCGATCAGGCTCAGGCGGTGATCGGGAGGGCGCGAGAGCTTCTCGATGCTCGCCCCAGGAGCTTGTCAGCGCTGATAAGGAGGCTCGGGCCTGGATCCGAGATGCACCTGCTTGTCGCGCTGGCCAATAGAGAGCTATTCGGCACCCTGGGGTCGATTAGCCTCAACAATCTTGAGCGATTCCAGTTCTTCAGCTGTGAGCAGGCCGCGAAGCGAGCAGATTCTCGAGAGCTGGAGCGGATTGCTCTTGACGCCGTCGAACATAACGAGCGCTGGGCAGGATCCGCTGCTCGCCTGTCAACAGCAGATCTTCGCGGCGCCAGACGAAGGTTGAAGAGAATCACACAGATCGAGCGGGGAGAGATCCCGCCGAACGGCAACGATAGGCACGTCATCGCAACCTACAAGCAAAAGATCAGCGAGGGCGCGGAGCCAGAACTTGCAGCTGCAACAAGCTTCTCTAGCTCCGGAAATCGTGGATGCCGCATAGGCGACCAGCTGGAGGTCTTCAAGGACGCTTTTGACCGGCACATAGCTACGCCGAGCCCGCTTCCTATCGTTCAGGCATACGGAATGGCAGCTGACGAGCTCAGGTCGCGTGGCATCACGCCTGCGAGCTATGAGCGCTTCAGGCAGTTCGTAAAATCAAGAGACCCGAAGGCAACCGCTCTCAAGCAAAGCGGCTCGCGAGGGTATCAGTCGAAGTTTCCGATCACGAGCATCGACCAGCAGAGGCCGGAAGCATTGGCCGCTGGCGAGGTCGTGCATGTCGACTCGAGTCCTGAGGACTGCCGGGTGTTCGCTGAGCTGGACGGTGTCCTTGCACTGGAGCGCCCGTCAATCGCGGTCGCGGTGTGTGAAAGGACGAGCATGCTGCTCGGCTTCGCGGTCGCTTTCGGGAGCGCGTCCCGGTTCCTCTTGGCTCTGCTGCTTAGGGACATCGTCCGGCGCTGGGGATTCTTCCCTCAGTGGATCGTCAATGACGGTGGGCCTGAGCACAGGTCAAACATGTGGAAGAACGGGCTGGCATGGAACAGGTGCTCCGTCATCCGGCGCCCTGGCGCCGCGGCGCGTGCGGGGCAATGCGTCGAGTCCGCGATCAACGCCATCAACTACGGCCTGCCCCGAAAGCTCTCCGGCTCAACGCGAAACGATGAGGCAAGGCGAAGTGCCGCCAACTCAACAAAGAGCCGAGCAACCGCCATCCATCACTTCGCAGCCGTGCATAAGCTTCTTCAGGAGGACTTCCGCGAGTACCTCGAGAGCACGCCGAAATCATTCGCGGAGAAGTCGCCTCGGGAATGGTTTCTTGAGGAGCGAAGCAGGCGTCCGGTTGGCTTTGCAGCAGACATCACCCAGCCAATGACGCTGATCGAGACCGCCGTGCCCGTTGCAGTTCGTCAGTTCGAGCTTGATCCGACGCGGGGTCTGAAGGTCGGCCTGCGGAACTACAGCTCGATGGCGCTGATTGACGGTGCGCGGTCTCACAGAAGGTTTGAGGAGGTTCGAATTGACCCCGAGGACCCTTCTCTCATCTACGTGCGGTTCGAAAGCGGATGGGTGACGGCGGACTCCCAGGACGCGCTTGAGCTTAGGCAGCTTCCGGAGATTGATCGTCTCGTCGAAGGCATGCATGCACGGACTCGAGCCGACAGTAACAAGGAGCTCCGGGCCGATGCTCAGGTGAAGCTGAACAAGAAGATCGGAGAGCTCGAAGCCAGGGCCAAGTCCATTGGCAAGAAAGAGAGCCAGTCGCCGAGCGAGAGCGCCAGCGTCCATGCACGAACCTCGGACATCTTCGCAAGGCTCTCGTCTGGAACTACCAAGAGGTTCAAGACAGGTGACTAGTCGAGAGCGGCGCTATCGAGTGCGGGAAGTTGAGCACACGAAGTACGTGGAGGCCTTAGAGCTTGCCTACGCGCATGTCAGCTATGCGGAGCCCGGCACCATGGTCCTCATCGTTGGCATGTCTGGAGCGGGAAAGGGATACATCGCGAACGAGATCAAGGCCCGCTTGTCCGCGGGAATCTCGACGGCCGGCAATTGGGAAATGCCTATTCTAGAGTTGATCTCAAGGAATGCAGATAACTCCTTCTATTCATCAAAAGACACGGCATCTAGGCTGCTGAATGAGTTGCGCGACCCCTTTCATTCAGAGGATCGAAGGCGCGTCCTGGATGAGCTAGGAATAAAGTCTGGGCCGACGTCTCATCGGACGATGTCCGAGAGCTCTATTCGCCAGAAGGTCCATCGTCTGCTTAAGGGAAGAGCGGTTAGGTACATATTCGTCGATGAGGCGGACATGATGTGCGTCGCCAAAAAGTCAGGCCGAGATGAAGCTGATCACTTGGAGGGTTGGCGCTTGTTGGCACTGGATGCAGGTGTCGTCGTTGTCTTCCTAGCGGGATATCGAATGCTCCGGATCTGGGACAGGACGTCGCAGTTCACTAGGAAAATGCCAACGGTCCATGTATCGCCATACCGACTTGACTCTGATCAGGACGTCGAGGGGTTTGTTTCCCTCATCCAGGATATGAATGATTTCCACCACGTCTCCAAGAAACAGTCTGCTCAAATCGTTGGGCACGCCGCTGCCATCATCGCAGCGACGGGTGGCGTGTTCGGTCAGTTGAAGGGTCTTTATGAGCGCGCCGATGATCATGCGCTCGCGGCGGGCAAGCGAACCCTTGAGTTCAGCGATATTCTTTTTGCACTCCCGAAGCGAAAGCAGATCAGCAGGCTCTGGGATGAAATTGCCTTCGGTGAGTCTGCACTCGAGAGCATTGAACTGCGCGAACTGGAACAGTTGGCGAGGCGGCTTCAAAAAAGTCGGCTAGGAATGCCAGCAGGAGATGCCGCGCCGGATCAGGTCGATAATCCCAGTGCGCTGGCTCAGGCCTCCGAATCAAGGGTGGGGCCCAGTGCCGAAAACTCGCGTGTGGCTTCGAAGTCTCGCCCGAGATCGCGGCCGCGGGCAAAAGTGAGGGGTGCATAGAGATGCCCGTCCTTGCCCCTCTTCAGTTAATTGGTGTCGGCTCCTGCAATGTGGAGTCGTTAGAGAGTTACGGTGCGCGTATTGCATATGTCCACAGCGTAAATCCGTTGAAGGTCTTCAGTCTTGCGCGCCGTGCAAGCGAGTGCATGGGGAATGCGAAGCAGGGACGCGGACTGAGTTACCAAAGAGTTTGCGGGTATGGGGACCAAACCAATCAATTTATATCGGGCCTTGAGCGCCTAACAGGGAGGGACAATCTCAGGTGCGCGACTCTGTCTGCATTCAACGGGGTTCTTTCAAGAAGTCTTGTGGGTGTTTTCTCGAGTAATCGGAGATGGTGTCCGCTTTGCTACCGAAAGACGCAAATCGATCGCTATGATCTTCTCGCCTGGCAGCTTGCCTCCGTGACGCACTGCCCTCTGGATGGTGCTCGACTTGTCGATAGGTGCAGGAAGTGCGCAGCGATTCAACCTGACTTCCAGTCGGTCGATGCGAGTCGATATAGCTGCAAGGTTTGCTCGTGCTCGCTGGGTTGGATTCCCATTGCAGAGCAAGCAGAGACGCTTTACGAGCGCTGGAGCAATCTCCAGTCTAAAGACTTTATCGAGTACGCATCAGCGGGAAATCGGTCGATTGAGGGGAATCCATGGGCAGTTTTTATGGCCCGTCTTGAGCCCGCGAGCGTGACGGCGCCGAGCCTTGCTCTTCTTAGACGCGCCATTGCCAGTAAAGTTGCAAGATACAACTGTCGCCCGAGTATAGGCGTGCTGTTCAGCTTTGCTGCGCAGCAGTCAGTTTCACCATTGCAGGTGCTTTTGGATCCTGTCGGAGCGTCGAGTCCAACTCTAGGTATTGATCAAGTCGGAGTATTCGAAGACAGCGAGCGGCGCGTTCGTCTAGATAGGTTGGGTAGAAACCAGAAGCATCTACAATATGTTGCGACAGTTCTTGCCAAGGCCAATATCGGACTTCCACTTCCTCCGGATAAATGGATTGCGGAATGTTTCGGGGTTTGGCCGGGCGAGTGGGAAAAGTCGAATGGCGCGGGGCGCTTTGAATACGAGGCTGTCCGCAAAATTCTTTGGCCGGAGCGGCCGACAGGCCCCGAAAGGACGATGTTCATCCGCGCACTGGATGCAATTCAAAGGTGGCTGGATGAAGGCGGGGCAATTTCCGTCGCGGAGGCTGTTTCTAGGCTTGCCGCTGAGTTTCCGGCGAAGAAGAGGAAGGATGTTCCGCGTGTTGTGCTCAGCTCGCTAGCGCTCATCTATCTCTTCCGACGACTTCGTCCGAATGAGAGACTTCATTTTTCCTCGGGCCGCCCAATAACAGGGGGTAAGAATTGAGGAGATTGCTTCCGGCCGATGAAGGAGTGGATCTTCGAAGTGCTCTTCTTAGGCTGATAGATCACGGCCAAGCACGAGACAACAAGTGGCGTGCGCTGCGGACGCGCGTTGTGCTTGGCTATGCGCAGAGCATCGCAAGGATGGGCGTATCAGAGCTGGCAATGCGAGCCATCTATAAGGCTCGCGGCCACTCCGGGCTCCACGAAAAATGGCTCACAGGAAAGGTAGCTCTCTCGCGGGTGTCGGCAGCAAAGCTCGACTCCCTCGCTCCTGGCACCCTTGAACTGTTCGATCTTCCTCTTTTCCCGCTCTTGTCCGATAGTCCGGTGCGCGAGGCAGATGTCTTTGATCTTCTTTCTAAGTACCGCAGGGCTGAAGTTGGCCTGGGGGATCTAATGCCGTGGAAGTTTCCGGACGAACTTCAGAGGTTGGAGCGAAGGGACTTTTCTCCTGTCATGTCTGTGACTGACACAGCCAACCTCTTCCTCTACGGAACCCCCCACTCTTTCGCTGTGCTCTTGGGGGTCGTTCGAGTTGCCGAGTCGAGGCGCGACATAGAGCTACACGTTAGGGCATCTCAAGATCTCTATCGAGCATTGCCCTTTATCCTTCGTGCTCCTTGGTTCAAGGAGAGCCGGGAGGATTTTATTGCTCTGCTGAATCAGCTTCGGAGCAGGGTCCTTCTGTCTGCGCGGCTCTTCGATGTTGACTGGGATGTGGTTTTTCGACAGGAGTCCGATCTCGGCATCTCCCTGTGTCGATGGAAGCGCCCGCGTTGCCCAGCTAGCGGCCGCTTCGCTGATCTTGAGGACCCGATCCTGCCCGCCGAGATCATTCCGGGCGTGGAAGCCAGGAGGCGCAGGGTGGATGCCGCCAGGAGGCGGGCTACGCGCAAGTAGTCACTGGGGGCCTACGGCGTCCTTGGATAGCTGATGACCCGGTCCTTCGCACAGATGTTCTCTGCTGCACTGATCCTGGGTCGATCTGTTCCTAGCTCAATGGGCTTGCTCTAGCGCTCGATTATTGACGAGTTCGTAGCCCACGATCTGCACCGTATGAAGCTCTCGTGCGCTCGGAGTTTTGCCCGAGGCTGAGCCCAATGTCTCAGCTTATGAGACACAATTGGTGCTTCATCGCTTTCCTGGCTGAAAGGACTCTTCCAAGCATGAGCAGCGTCAACCTCTCCGCCTTCATCTGGTCGGTCGCCGACCTGCTGCGGGGTGACTACAGGCCCCACGAGTACGGCAAGGTCATCCTGCCCTTCACGGTCCTGCGCCGCCTCGACTGCGTCCTCGCACCTACCAAAGCCAAGGTGCTGGCCGAACTAGTGGCCAAGACGAAACAAGGGGTGAATCCCGATCCCTTCCTGCTTCGGGCCTCTGGGCAGAGCTTCTACAACATCTCGGCGCTGGATCTGGCCACGCTGCTGGGCGATCAGGATCACATCAAGCAGAACCTACACGGCTACCTGCAGGGCTTCTCGCCGGCGGCGCGGGACATCTTCGAGCGCTATGACTTCGCCAGCCAAATCGAGCGCCTGGCCAAGGCCAACCTGCTGTACCTCGTCACCGAGAAGTTCGCGAACATCGACCTCCACCCGGAGTCGGTGGACAACGCTCAGATGGGCCATGTGTTCGAGGAGCTGATCCGGCGTTTCGCGGAGCTCTCCAACGAGACGGCTGGTGAGCACTTCACGCCCCGTGAAGTCATCAAGCTGATGGTCAACTTGGTCTTCATCGAGGACGACGACGTGCTGAGCCCCGGCAATGCCGTGGTGCGCACCATGTATGACCCGACCGCAGGTACAGGCGGCATGCTCTCGGTGGCGGCCGAACACCTGGCCGAGCACAACCCCTCGGCGCGCCTGACATTGTATGGCCAGGAGCTCAATGACGAGTCGTACGCCATCTGTAAGGCAGATATGCTGATCCGCGGCCAGGCCGTGGAGAACATGGTCGCCGGCAACACGCTCAGCGAGGACGGATTCCCGAAGAAGACCTTCGACTACATGCTGGCCAATCCGCCCTTTGGCGTGGAGTGGAAGAAGGTCGAGAAGGTTGTCCGCCAGGAGCATGAGCAGAAGGGCTTCGATGGCCGATTCGGCCCGGGCCTGCCTCGTGTATCGGATGGCTCGATGCTATTCCTGCTCCACCTGGTGTCCAAGATGGCCCCGGTGGTGGATGGTAAGGGCGGCAGCCGATTCGGCATCGTGCTGAACGGGTCGCCGATGTTTACGGGTGGTGCTGGCAGCGGCGAGAGCGAGATCCGCCGCTACGTGCTCGAGAACGACCTGGTCGAGGCGATCATCGCCCTGCCCACCGACATGTTCTACAACACGGGTATCGCCACCTACGTCTGGATCGTCTCCAACAAGAAGCCTGCCGCCCGAAAAGGCCTGGTACAGCTCATCGACGGCTCCCACTTCTGGCAGAAGATGCGCAAGAGCCTTGGTAGCAAGCGCAAGGAGATGAGTGATGAGCACATTGCCGAAGTGACGCGTCTGTTCGGCGACTTCGACGAGGCAGATCTCGTTACGCTCCTAGATGCTGCCGGAAAGGACGTCGGTCGCAAGGTGGTTGCGCGCGATGCGGCCGCTCCGGACGCGCCCGAGGGCGGCAAGGCCAAGCGCGTGCCGCTGGCCAGGCATTTCCGCAACGAAGCCTTCGGCTACACCACGATCACCGTCGAGCGCCCACTGCGCGATCAGACAGGCGAGATCGTTGTCTTCGAAAGGGGACGGCAGAAGGGCCAGCCGCAGCCTGACAGCAGTCTGCGCGACACCGAGAACGTGCCTCTCGGCGAGGATATCCCTGCTTACTTCCAGCGCGAGGTTCTTCCGCATGCGCCAGACGCTTGGATCGACGAGGCAAAGAGCAAGGTCGGTTACGAGATCCCGTTCAACCGGCACTTCTATGTGTTCGAGCCGCCGCGTCCGCTCGAGGAGATCGATGCCGAGCTGAAGGCCGTGTCGGCCAACATTCTGCGGATGCTCGGGGAGCTGGCGGAATGAAGTTGCCGCGCTATCAGAGCTACAAAGACAGCGGGGTCGAATGGATCGGCAGAGTTCCTTCGCACTGGAATCTGCAGCGCATGAAGGCATCCGTTGCCTCTTCCAAGAATGGAGTGTGGGGCGGCGAGCCTGCGGGCAGCGAAGACGATGTTCCTTGCGTCCGAGTCGCTGACTTTGACCGCCAGCGCCTCGTGGTCGGTTCGGTCATCCCAACGATTCGTAATGTCGCCTCATCAGAACGGAACGGCCGTATTCTGCAGGCCGGTGATCTGTTGCTTGAGAAGTCCGGTGGCGGTGAGAAGCAGCCTGTCGGGCAGGTTGTGCAGTATTGCCACAGCACTCAAGCAATTTGCTCCAACTTTGTTTCTCGCGTAAAGCTTCGCGAAGGGATGGCCTCTCGATTTTGGACCTACTTGCACTTTGCTGCATATGCGAGTCGCGTAAATACTCGGTCCATCAAGCAGACGTCCGGAATTCAGAATCTGGACCAGGAGCAGTATTTCAACGAAATTTGTGCTTTCCCCGAGACGGCGGAGCAAACATCGATCGCCGCCTTCCTCGACCGCGAGACCGCAAAGATCGATGCGCTCATCGCCGAGCAGGAGCGCCTACTGGAACTGCTTGCTGAGAAGCGCCAGGCAGTCATCTCTCACGCGGTGACCAGCGGGATTAACCCCGATGCGCCGATGAAGGATTCGGGCGTCGCGTGGCTCGGGAGTGTGCCGGCGCACTGGAGCGTGATGCCTATTCGGTTGGCCGCTCGTTTGGAGTCTGGGCACACGCCAAGTCGGTCTCGCGAAGAGTGGTGGGAGAACTGCACTGTCCCTTGGTTCTCGCTCGCAGATGTTTGGCAGATACGCCAAGGTGCCGAAGTCATCTATGAAACGTCTGAGAAGATCAGTGAGTTAGGCTTGGCCAACTCTTCTGCACGCCTTCTCCCTAAAGGCACTGTCATGCTTTCTCGCACGGCATCGATCGGCTTTTCGGCGATTATGGGTGTTGAAATGGCGACGACACAAGACTTTGCTAACTGGGTCGCTGGGAAGAATCTACTTCCGGATTTTCTTCTGTGGGTTTTCCGCTCCATGCAGGGAGAGCTGAGGCGTCTAATGATGGGGTCGACCCACAATACGATTTACATGCCGGACATTCAGTCTCTTCGCTTTGCGCTTCCCCCGTTGGAAGAGCAGATTGTGATCGTCGATCATGTGCGCGATTCTCTAGGTTCATTCACCAGAATTGAGGCGGAAGCTATTCAAGGAATCAACCTGCTTAAGGAGCGACGTTCCGCATTGATCGCTGCAGCTGTCACCGGCCAGATTGACGTGCGCGAAGCTGCCTGATGGGTCGCCACTACCGCCGCCGGCCATCACCTGTAGGCGATGTTGCTGCTATGTCTCACCGTGGCCCATGGTGGAAGCCGTTCGCCCTTGGCGCATTCGCTTTTCTGTTGTTTAGCGTGGCGTACCCACTGTTTGTCCATCACCTCGTCGCGGACAAGGATGCCGGGATGTTCCGCCCGGTGCTCGACCAGCTGCTCGGCCGCCAGTTGCACCGAACGTTCTTGATCGGCACGGCGTGCCTGCTCCTAGGTGCAGGATTGTCGGCGTGGAAGTATTGGCGGCACGAGGCCCTGAGTAGGGGCGAACTGCAGGCCGCGTCGTTCCTGTCTCGTCTGCTGGCCCGCTGGATCAACTGATGAGCGCTCTGGAAGACCCGTGGATGCAGCACGTTCCGGCGCTGTTCCGCGCCTTGGCTGATCCCTCTCAGCTTCATGCATTGCAGCGGCCTGCAACCGGCAACTTGGACGCCGCCTGCGCCACCTGGGGCGCGCTGCATTTTGCCCTTTGTTCCCTGCTGGGCTGGTCGGATGTCGGGAAGGGCCTGGCTTGGTGGTATCGAGAGGGCAAGCCCGCTGACGGCTTGCCGGTGATCGAGCTCATCAAGGAAATCTGGGGCGAGCGCGACCTGATCGACTACTACGCCGCATGGGCATGGAAGCCGGCCGATCAGGGCTGGATGCTCCCGCAGTCGGCCGATCCGATGCATGGTCCGTCCCCCACAGAGTTGGCCAAGACTTCGCTATGGACGGATGAGGACTGGTGGCGGGCCTTCGTCCGTCGCGGCCAGGATCACCACCACGACCCCTTCTATGGCGGGACGGATCCCCTACGCCTTTCCATCCATAGCGGTCGCGAGGACCAGGCGCCCTCGAGGGCGCCGGTGGTTCAGCTGCACCCCAAGAGCCGCCGCGGCGTCCTGGTCACCGAGGGGCTGCGGCACTGGATGGCCGATCTGGAGGTTCTTGGACAGGCACTGCCAGGGCTGGGCGATCGCTCATGGCATATCGAGGTCTTCGATCGGCGCGTAGGCTGGCTTGGCGAGTTCAGGCAAAGCCGGGTCACCGGCCGCTGGTTCCTCGGGAAGCACGGCGTTCACCTCGCCGGGGCGTCCGAGGCATAGGCCGCCGGCACTGGGTTACGCTTGATCGGCGAGTCGGCGAAGGACCAAGGAATGGACGCCCGCGATGAGTAAAGACTGCACCCTCAAGATCTTCCCCGTCGATAGAGCCTCGACCGGGCTGCTCACCGCCGAGGTCGTGAATGTGACCGGCCTCGTGATCCCCGGCCTGCGGAGGGCAATCGGGGGCAGCAACCAATCGTATGGCCAGTGGGCTGCCGGGCAGGTGGCCATGGCCCAGCAGACCGGAGCGACGGTCACTTCGGAAACCAGTGCATGAGTCTGCACAAGGAAATCCACTTCGAGGCCGATCTCTGCGCCGCCCTGGCGGCACGTGGCTGGCTGTACGCCGAGAAAGACGGCGAGGGCTTCGATCGCGCCAACGGGCTTTATCTGCCTGACCTGATCGCATGGCTCGAAGCCACACAGCCCCAGGCCTGGGCACTCGTCACGAAAAACCACGGGGGAGAAGCTTCCAAGCGGATCGCCGAGCGCATCCGAAAGGGGCTGGATGAGCGCGGCACGCTCGATGTGCTGCGCCGCGGCGTCGAGATGGTCGGGCTGAAGGCGCCGTTGGCGCTGATGGGCCTGAAGCCATCGCTGAAGACCCCTGAGACGCTAGCGGCCTACAGCGCCAATCGGCTCCGGGTCACCCGGCAGGTCCGGCATTCGCCCAACAAGCCCAATGATGCCTTGGACTTGGTGCTGTTCTTGAACGGCATCCCGGTTGCCACGGCCGAGTTGAAGTCCGATTTCACCCAGGGCGTTGGCGACGCGGTCGACCAGTACCGGTTCGATCGCCACCCCCAGCCCAAGGGCGGCGTGAGCGAGCCGCTGCTGTCCTTCCCGGGCGGCCCCCTGGTGCACTTCGCGGTCAGCCAGAGCGAAGTCATGATGACCACGCGCCTCGCAGGCACCGAGACCCGCTTCCTGCCCTTCAATCGCGGAAACTCCGGTGGCGCAGGCAATGCCCCGGTCGCAGGCGGTTACGCCACGGCCTATCTGTGGGAGGAGGTCTGGGAGCGGGAGAGCTGGCTCCAGATCCTGCAGCGCTACCTGATCGCCAAGCGCGACGACAAGGGCAAGGTCAGTGCGGTCATCTTCCCCCGCTATCACCAGCTCGATGCGACGCGGAAGCTGGTGGACGACGTGCAGGCCAAGGGGCCGGGCGAGCGATACCTGATCCAGCACTCGGCAGGGTCGGGCAAGACCAACTCCATCGCATGGGCGGCTCACTTCCTGGCTGACCTGCACGACGACCAGAACGCCAAGATGTTCAGCAGCGTCCTGGTGGTCTCGGACCGCAACGTGCTCGATGCCCAGCTGCAGGAGGCGATCTTCGACTTCGAGCGGACGGCCGGCGTGGTGGCCACGATCACGTCGGAATCGGGAAGCAAGAGCGCCCAGCTGACGGAGGCCCTGAAGGACGGCAAGAAGATCATCGTCTGCACCATCCAGACCTTCCCCTTCGCGCTCGAGCAGGTGCAGCAGCTGGCGGCCACCGAGGGCAAGCGCTTCGCGGTCATCGCCGACGAAGCCCACAGCTCCCAGACTGGTCAGGCCGCCGCCAAGCTCAAGCAGCTGCTTTCCGCCGAGGAGATGGCGGAGCTGGAGGACGGGGGTGAGGTCGACACCGAGACCCTGCTCGCGGCTGGCATGGAGGCGCGGGTTGGTGCGAAGGGGCTGACCTATGTGGCCTTCACGGCCACGCCCAAGGCGAAGACCCTCGAGCTCTTCGGGCGGCCCGGTCCGGAAGGCCTGCCGCAGCCCTTCCACGTCTACTCCATGCGCCAGGCGATCGAGGAGGGCTTCATCCTCGATGTCCTGAAGAACTACACGCACTACGACCTGGCGTTCAAGCTCGCGCACGACGGCAAAGAGTTCACCGAGAAGGAGGTCGAGCGCTCCACGGCGATGAAGGGAATCATGCAGTGGGTCCGCCTGCACCCCTGGAACATCGCGTCCAAGGTCCAGATCGTCGTCGAGCACTACCGCGAGAACGTCCAGCCGCTGCTCGAAGGCCAGGCCAAGGCCATGGTGGTGGTGGCCTCTCGCAAAGAAGCGGTGCGCTGGCAGAAGGCCATTCGGGCCTACATCGAGGCCAAGGGCTATGACCTTGGCGTGCTGGCCGCCTTCTCGGGCGAGGTGAATGACCCCGAGAGCTTCCCCGAGCCAGTGACCGAGACCAACAAGCTGCTCAACCCCGCGCTCAATGGTCGCGACATCCGCGAGGCCTTCGCCCGGCCGGAGTTCCACCTGCTGCTGGTCGCCAACAAGTTCCAGACGGGCTTCGACCAGCCCTTGCTGTGCGGCATGTACGTCGACAAGCAGCTCGCCGGCATCCAGGCGGTCCAGACCCTGTCGCGGCTCAACCGCGCTCACAAGGGCAAGGACACCACGTACATCCTCGACTTCGTCAACGACCCGGCCGAGGTGCTGAAGGCCTTCAAGATCTACTACGAGACCGCCGAGCTCGAGGCCACGACGGATCCGAACCTCGTGTTCGACCTCCGCGCCAAGCTGGATGCTGCGGGCCACTACGACAGCTTTGAGGTCGATCGCGTCGCGAAGATCGAGACGGATCCAAAGGCGAAGCAGTACGAACTGAGCGCCGCCCTGGCGCCGGTCGCGGACCGGCTGCTGAAGCGCTACAAGGCCGCCCAGATGGATCGCGCTACAGCCGAGGCCGCGGGTCAGGAGTCCGCTGCGAAGAAAGCCAAGGACACCTTGGATGCCCTGGCGTTGTTCAAGGGCGACATGGGCGCCTACTGCCGCCTCTATTCCTTCCTGTCGCAGGTCTTCAACTACGGCAACACGGACATCGAGAAGCGCTTCATCTTCTACAAGCGCCTGATCCCGCTGCTCGACTTTGGCCGTGAGCGTGACGACGTCGATCTGTCGAAGGTGGTGCTCACGCACCACACCCTGCGCAAGGGAGCGAGGGCTGCCTTGAGCCTCGGGGAGGGCGATCCGGAGAAGCTGCCTCCCATTGATGCGGCCGGAATGGGCGCAGTGCAGGACAAGGATCGTGTGCTGCTCATGGAGATCATCGAAAAGGTCAACGGCCTCTTCGAAGGGCAGCTCACCGATGAAGACCAGCTGGTCTACGTGAACGGCGTGATCAAGGGAAAGCTACTCGAGAACCAGACGCTAATTGAGCAGGCAGCAAGCAATGAGAAGGTGCACTTCTCAAACAGCCCCGATCTCGCGCTTGCTTTGACGCAGGCCATCATGGATGCATTCGAGGCGCACTCGACCATGAGTCAGCAAGCGTTGGCGTCAAAGAGAATCCAGGATGGCCTGAAGGACATTCTTCTCGGCCCAGGTCAGCTCTATGAGACGTTGAGATCACTCGGTGGCAATGATGGGGCGCGAATCTAGGTCTGTGCGCAGAAAGTCGCGAGGCTCCTCGTGCTTCCAAGAATCCGCTGGAGGCTGTCAATTCACTTGCAAAGACCTTGATGCGCCGTCCAGGGCTAATGAAGCCTTTGGGTGATCACTCCGGCGGGAGATGATGCTAAGTGACACCTCTTTACTGGGCGTGATCAGAATAAGGTAAAGCCGTTCATGGGCAGCCTGGGAGCATAAAGCTCGCGATTTTAGATCGGGGTCGCCGATGGAGCAGCTAAGAAAAGATCATCACTTTGTGCCAAGGCTTTACCTAAAGCAGTGGTCCGTGGGCGGCATGATCTCGGCAAGTCCTTTGCTCGTTCCAAATGATGGCGTCGCCCAGTGGAAGCGCCGGTCATTGGCGAGTATTGCCTACCGCCAGCATTTATATACCCAGATGGTTGGTGGCGTTGAAAGTGATGGTTTTGAGCGCTGGCTTGACAGAGAGTTCGAGGCCCCTGCTGAACGCCCAATAATGCGCGCCGTAACAGAAATGAGGCTCGGTCCTGACGACTGGCGCGCTCTAGTGCGATTTGCAGTTGCTCAAGATGTGCGGACCCCACGTCGTCTTAAGGAGTTTATGCATCGCCAGGCCGACGAGCTTCCCGAGTTGCTTGAAAGCACTCTCAACTCTGTACTGCAGCGCCCGCGGCTCGAAGAAAAATCTGCACCTCAAGGAGCGGTCTCCGGAGACGGGCTGCCGATGAAGATCTCAGTTGAGCCTCAGGAAGACGGATCGGGAATCCTGAAGGCTGAGGTCGTTGTGGGGAGGTCGATGTGGATCTGGGCGATGAAACAACTCCTTACAACAACAATTGAGAAAGTATCTTACAAGGGCTGGTCAATCCTGAAGGCTGCGGAGGGATGTATCTGGCCAACGTCCGACAATCCACTGATAAAACTCAACTACGAAAATGAACATTCGTACGATTTTGAAGGTGGCTGGGTTGTTCGAAATGGAGACATTTTACTTCCCTTGTCTCCGACCCACTTGCTTCATCGGTGCGGTGGGAGGCGGTCCTTGCGAAAGAACACCAGGCTAAGCTCAAAGACATCCGACATGATCAAGAAGATCATCGTTGAACATGCAGACCGCTACGTTTTCACATCAGAAGAATTTGACGTAGGCAAATACCGGAGGCGAAGAGTTGATCTCTCTCAGTACCTTCGCGAAAGAGATGAATGGAAGCGCTGGCATAGAGAGCAGTTGGCGTCTGAGTTTAGGCACGAGTCGTAAATGCGCCTAGTGGGCGCGAGAACTAGACATGAAACCGTGGGGCTGTGCATTTTTCTAGTGGCCTGGGGGCATCGTGTCTTAGGGCTGGTGGCATTTCCTAAATTAAGGCCATGGCGATGGTTGGCCTTGGGTGCGGGCCCCGCGGGTATGTTCGCGCGGGCGAGATCGCGAAAAAAATGCAAGCGTAACTGTTGCTTCCCTCTGGCGTGAACGTGTATGCAAGAGAGGGTTGAATCGTGAGGTGAAGTTATGAGTGTTGAGTCAACGCTAAGAAGCTTTGTCGTTTCAAAAGAGCCAACAGCTCTGGCTTTGCAGGGATCATGGGGTGTTGGGAAGACATACCTGTGGAACGAGAGAATCATAAAGCAGCATTTGAAGGTGCGCCGAGAAGAAAAGTACACATATGTCTCGCTGTTCGGGATCAACACGCTCGATGATCTCAAGGCGGTCGTATCTTATGTGTCGGGCGCATATGACTCGGAGAGCGCCTTCAAAAAGGCGTGCAAGGCAAGTCCACGAAGGGCTTGGTGGTGGTTCCTCCGGATGCTTCCCTATGCAGCGGCACATGCGCCGTCCAAATTTGGCGGAGGACCTGCATTAGCTAGAGCGATCTCTAACCTATCCTTCTACGCTTTGCGTGACCGGCTGATTTGCATCGACGATGTAGAACGCCGCGGGCAGGGTCTTTCCCTTAAAGATGTACTTGGCCTTGTTTCATTTCTCAAAGAGCAGAAACAATGCCGGGTGTGTCTCATTTTAAATGTGGATGCTCTCTCGAGCGCTGATCTGTTGGTGTGGCGCGAACAGCGCGAGAAGATACTAGATGCCGAGATCTCTTATGAACCGACGCCTTCTCAGTCGATCGCACTAGGGTTGAACGGAAGTGAAGGGGAGGTCTGGTATGCCGAAGCCTGGCGTGCATTAGCTGATTTGGAGGTCAAAAACGTAAGGCTGATACGCCGGGTCGTGCGGGCGCTGACCCTCGCGTTTGGTGTCGAGTTGCCGCGATCCTCCAGGGGTATCGGTCGCATTACCAGAGATGTCGTTGTGCTTGTCTATGCACACAGCGGAACCGGGATAGGGGCTCCTCCTCTCGATTTCGTAATGAGATACAGCCCTGAGATGCTGGCTTTTGATAGCATGCGAACTGCTCGCGGAGAGCCGCCAACACCTCCAGAAGAGGTCCAGTGGGCGAGCATCCTCGATGCCTATGAACTTGGACCGTCTGATGGGCTGCGTCGAGAGCTACATCAGATCGTGCTCAGTGGCTTCCCGCGGCCTGAGCAACTGAAGGCTGAGGTGGCTGCGTTAGAGAGGAGTGACGAACAGCAAGAAGCGAAACAGCGCTTCAGAGAGGCATGGGACCTTTACCATAATGTGGTGGCTGACAATCGAGACCAAACTATGGATGCCATTGAGTCTGCTTGGCGCGAGGTCTCAAGTTCCGAGCATGTGATGAATTTACTCGCTGTCGTTGGAATGTTTCGCCGTAACGGCCGCCAGCAAAAAGCTAGTGAATTTATTGACCAGTGGTTGTCGGAGCGGAGCGGCTCGCGCATCGAAGAACTCAAGCTTCGCGAGATGCAGCTTTTCGAGCGAGTCTCGGATGAGGAGTTTCTAGAAAAGCGTTCCGCATTTGTGGATTCCCATAGGAAGCAAATTGGGATTGGCGAAGCCATGGGTCTCATGGCAGAGCGGTCTTACGATGAGAACGCAATATCCGCGATAGCAGCATCTTCACCTGCAATGCTGGCGCTATGGATGGAGCAGAATCCTGGAGCCCAACTCCAGCGAGCCATCAAATGCACGCTAGATCTTCGAGACCGGCCTGATTCGGCTGACTTGGCGCATGCCGGAGAACGAATGGTCGAGGCATTGCAGATCATAGCCGCCAAGTCGGACTGGACAGCCGCGCGCATCAAGGCCAAGTATGGTGTTGAGAATGCCAGCAATGTCTCGTCTACGGGCGAGCCTTAGGATGGTGATGAGAACAGTCTTCGGTCCGCGAGCTGTCTGAGCTGACATCGCACACCGAGCGTGGTGTTGCGGGGTGTTTCGGCTGGTGGTATACGTCACTCGCCCAGTCCGGAAGGGACTGGGGAATGCCATACGTCAATTGGTCGGCAGCCGCAACCTGCGGCCGCCGCCCACCGGAGCCAGGTGGCCGCCACGGTTGTCAGCAGTTCGACAGCGATGGTCATCAGTAGTTCCTCCAGTGTATGTAGGCAGATCAATGATCTTGATTATTGCGGCTAAGTCTCAACTTTAGATTGGGGCGGGTAGGGAACCCTGAAACGGGTCCTGTGTTTCAATTGCAGGGGGGGCAATGGTCGCCGCAGCCAGCCCCGCCCTGTCGAAGAGGGGTTGATTCGTGCCAGGGAGGAAGCCCGAAAGTGCACTGGAAGCCGCGCAGGTGCATCGCGGCTATGTGCATTTCGATATTCGTCCGTCAGGTCACAGTTTGGCCAAGCTGGTCACCGACCCCGACGCCGTTTCGCGGCACGCGTTCCTCCCTTTTCTCCGGCTAGACATAAAGCGCAATCGGATCCGCCGCCAAGGATGGAGAAAGATTTGGGGGGTCAAGACTCGCGAAATTCGGTACGCGGCCCATGTGGACTCTGCGATCTACGCTTACTACGCGTTTGAACTAAGCCAACGATACGAAGAGCGGCTCGTTAAAGAGGGGCTACAGGAAGAGGTCATCGCTTTCAGAGCCTTGGGAAGGTCCAATGTCGACTTCGCCGTAGATGCGTTCGGATGGATCGAATCAAATTCGCCATGTGTGGCGCTTGGATTTGACGTAAAAGACTTCTTTGGTTCCTTGAAGCATGAGCTCCTGAAGGCTCAGTGGTGTGCGCTCTTGGGTGTTCAGCGGCTTCCTCGGGATCACTATGCGGTTTTCAGGTCTATAACGAAGTACGCATCTGTTGATCTAATCGCAGCTCGCGAGGCTCTCGGGCTCTCACGATCTCAGCTAGAGGCTTCAAAACGCCTTTGCTCAGCAACCCAGTTCAGAGAGATCTTGCGGCCCGCTGGTCTCATCTCTGCAAACAAGAAGGCGGCTGGGATACCTCAGGGATCTCCGATTAGCGCGCTCTTGTCGAATGTGTACATGCTTCCTTTTGACCGGGAAGTGAGTAAGGTCGTTCGTGAACTTGGGGGGATTTACAGGCGTTATTGCGACGACATATTAATTGCAGTTCCGCTCAACTCGCGTAGTTCAGCGGTCTCCGCTGTGCAAGAAGCGATTGCCCTGGCGGGGCTGTCACTGCAAGACAAGAAGACGGTGGAGGCGATCTTCTCTGGCGAGAATCAACCAGAGTTTCCCTATCTTGGGCTTGTCTTCAATGGGCGGAGAACTCTTCTTCGTGGCGCCGGTATCGCGAAGTACTATGTGAAAATGCGCGGTGCTGTGAGGCAGCTTCGATGGGCAACTCCGCCTCCTGGGCAGAAGCCCGTGCAGTTGCAGCGACGTAAAAAGCTCCTGAACGCGTATACAAAACATTCTCCGCGCAATCAGCGAAGCTTTATCAGTTACGTCCGTCGTTCTTCTGCGTTGTCTGGCTCAGAGGCGCCGCTTCGTCAAATTTCAAGGCACGAGAAAAAATTCAAGGACGAATTCTCTGGGGAGACCTAGAGGCTTACAGATTTCGTAGCAATTCGTGTGTCTGGATGGCGTTTAAGTTGCCCGTTCTCGCTTTGTCTAAGATGGCGGGCGGGGGGCGTCGCTGCGCGCCCAGGTCATGACCTATTGGTTTGTTTCTCGGCGGGGAAGTTGCTTGTGCTTGCCAAGTGGCGATAAAAAGCACAGCGGCCCTCGGGCTCTACCTATTATTTATTTCTGGAAGCCGAGCAATAGAATTTTCTCGGCCGCGCTAAAGGAAACTCTGCGTGTCTGTATGCCGTGCTCCCTGGTCGCGACTTAGCTGTATGTCAGTATCGATCTAATGGGTTGCTCTGAACGGAACGCTCCTTCGATCTGCGGCGGAATTGTTCTGTTTGAGTCTTTTCGCGCTGAGCAACTCTTGCCCAGAGTCCGAAGGCATGGAGATGGGTACACGATCGAGAGCGTGGGAACCTGAGCCGCCAGCAACTAAGGTTTTCTGGCGGGCCGGCGACGCTCATGGCTCTGATGCGAAAGGAAAAAAAGAATAATTCAGCTTAGCGATCAAGCTATTCTTTTTTTCGGAGGGCCAGGGGCGTGCGTCCGTCCATTGCACTAGGATGGTGCAATGGACCCGACGCCCCCGACCCTCGACGAGCTCGCCAGCCCCATCGCCTGGACCGACCCGGCGCGGCGCCTGGTCGGCGCCAACCCGGCCTTCGCCAGCTGGCTGGGCGTGGGCCTGCGCCGGCTGCAGGGCCTGCGGCTGGACGACCTGGACCCGGGCGACGGCCGCTTCGCCGGCCTGCTGGCGCGGCTGCCGGGCGACGGCCGGGCGCTGATGGCGCGCCGGGTGGGGTTGGCCTTCCCCGGCGGCGCCGAGCGCTTCGCCGACTGCTGGCTCGTGCCGCTGGCCGATGGCGCGCTGCGGCTGGAGTGCGCGCCGGCCGACGAGTTCCCCGGCGAGGATCCCAGCATCGCGCTGCCCAGCGCGCTGCACGCCGCGCTCAAGGGCCTGGCCCACGAGCTGCGCAATCCGCTGGCCGGCATGCGTGGCGCGGCCCAGCTGCTGGCGCGCCGGGTCGAGGGCGCCGAGGCCGCCGAGCTCACCGGGCTGATCCGCGACGAGGTCGACCGCCTCACCGCGCTGCTCGAGCGCCTGGTGAACCCCGCGCCGGCGCGGCCCTTCGTGCCGGTCAACCTGCACGCGGTGCTGGAGCGCGTGCGCCTGCTGGCGGACGCCGAGGCGGGCTGGTCGCTGAAGATCGAGCGGGATTACGACCCCTCGCTGCCCGAGGTGCCCGGTGACCTCGACCGCCTGGTGCAGGCGCTGTGGAACCTGGTGCGCAACGCGCTGGAGAGCGGCGCGGGCACGGTGTGGCTGCGCACCCGCGCCGAGCGCCAGCTGCCGATCGCCGGCGTCACCCACCGCCTGGTGCTGCGCGTGGACATCGTGGACGACGGCCGCGGCGTGCCCGACGACCTCACCGAGCGCCTGTTCCTGCCGCTGGTGTCGGGCCGCGCGCAGGGCAGCGGGCTAGGCCTGCCGCTGGCCCAGCAGATCGCGCGCGAGCACGGCGGCGCGCTGAGCTACCGCTCGCGGCCGGGGCACACGGTGTTCACCCTGCTGCTGCCGGTGCCGCAGGCCGAGGGCGGCGGCGAGGCCGCCGAGCCGGCCGAGCCCGCGCCCGCCGCCGCGCCCGCCGCCGCGCCGGATGCCGCTGCGATCCCCGCTGCACCCGCCCACGCCCCGGAGCCCCGCGATGCCCAGCCCTGACCCGCGCGCCCCGCGCCGCGTGTTCGTGGTCGACGACGACCGCGGCGTGCGCTTCGTGCTGGCCGAGGCCCTGCGCGAGGCCGGCTGGCGCGTGCAGGCCTTCGAGGCCGCCGACGCCGCGCTGGCGGCGCTGGCCGGCGGCGACGCGCTGCCCGACCTCGTGTTCACCGACGTGCGCATGCCCGGCCTCGACGGCCTGGGCTTCCTCGACGCGCTCAAGGCCCGCCACCCCGCGCTGCCGGTGGTGGTGATGTCGGCCTACACCGACGTGGCGAGCACCGCGGGCGCGTTCCGCGGCGGCGCGCACGAGTTCCTGAGCAAGCCCTTCGACCTCGACGAGGCGGTGGCGCTGGCCGAGCGCGCGCTGCCGCAGGGCGGCGCGGAGGCCGCCGCGCCGGCGGCCGAGCCCGCGGCGCTCGACGAGGAGGATCCGCTGCTCGGCGACTCGCCCGCGATGCGCGAGCTGTTCCGCGCGATCGGCCGCCTCGCGCAGGCGCCGCTGGGCGTGCTGGTGACCGGCGAGACCGGCACCGGCAAGGAGCTGGTGGCGCGCGCGCTGCACCGCGAGAGCCCGCGCGCGCGCCGGCCCTTCGTGGCGCTCAACACCGCCGCCATCCCCAGCGAGCTGCTGGAGAGCGAGCTGTTCGGCCACGAGGCCGGCGCGTTCACCGGCGCGAGCAAGCGCCACGTGGGCCGCTTCGAGCAGGCCGACGGCGGCACCCTGTTCCTCGACGAGATCGGCGACATGCCGCTGGCGCTGCAGACCCGGCTGCTGCGCGTGCTGGCCGAGGGCGAGTTCTTCCGCGTCGGCGGCCGCGAGCTGATCCGCGTGGACGTGCGCGTGATCGCCGCCACCCACCAGGACCTCGAGCGCGCCGCGGCCGAGGGCCGCTTCCGCGAGGACCTGCTGCACCGCCTCGACGTGGTGCGGCTGCGCCTGCCCGCGCTGCGCGAGCGCCGCGAGGACGTGCCGCTGCTGGCCTCGCGCTTCCTCGCGGAGGCCGCGCGCCGCTTGGGCGCGCCGGCCAAGCGCTTCGGCGGCGAGGCGCTGCGCCGGCTGCAGCAGCAGCCGTGGCCGGGCAACGTGCGCGAACTCAAGAACCTGTGCTGGCGCCTGGCCGCGCTGGCGCCCGGCGAGGTGATCGGCGCCGCCGAGCTGGGCGCGCAGCTGCGCGCCGCACCGGCGATGGAGGGCGCGGCCGGCGGCGGCGACTGGACCGCCGCGCTGGCCGACTGGGCTCGCGCCGAACTCGCCGCGCAGCCCGATGCCGGCGCGGCCGGGCCCGACCGCCCGGGCCTGCACGCCCGCGCCCGCGAGGCGCTGGACGCGGTGCTGCTGGAGACCGCGCTGGCCGCCACCGGCGGCCACCGCCAGCAGGCCGCCGAGCGCCTCGGCCTGGGCCGCAACACCCTCACCCGCAAGCTCGGCAGCCGTCGGACAACACGGCGCTAACATCCCTCCCGGCATCCTGCCGTCCCCCCCGATCCGAGGATCCGCCCATGCGCACGCCCCGCCCGCTGACCCCCGCCCTGCTTGGCGTCGCCCTCGCCGCGCTGCTCGCCGCCTGCGCCGATGCACCCGCGCCCGCTACCGGCGACGACGCCCCCACCGCCGAAGACACCGCCGCCGCGGAGGCCGCCACCGCGGCCCAGGCCGCGGCCGACGCCGGCGCCACCACCGGCAGCGCGCCCGCGCCGCTGGGCGCGCGCGTGGTGCTCGCGCCCACCGAGGGCCATGCCGCGGCCGGCGAGCTGATGCTGCAGCCCGTCGACGGCGGCCTGCGGGTCACCGGCACGATCACCGGCCTCACCTCCGGCGCGCAGCACGGCTTCCACGTGCACGAGACCGGCGACTGCTCGGCGCCGGATGCCAGCAGCGCCGGCGGCCACTTCAACCCGCACGGGGCGGCCCACGGCGACCGCGACGGCGGCGGCGAGCACCACGCCGGCGACATGCCCAACCTGGTCGCCGACGCCAGCGGCAATGCGAGCGTCGACGGCCTCGTGGACGGCCTCGAGGTCGGCACCGGCGGCGCCAACGACGTGCTCGGCAAGGCCGTGGTGGTGCACCTGCAGCCCGACGACTACGCCAGCCAGCCGGCCGGCAACGCCGGCGCGCGCATCGCCTGCGGCGTGATCGGCCCGGCGGGCTGAGGCCGCGATGTCGACGGGCCTGCTGATCCGCGCGGCGGGCGAGGGCGACGTCGCCCTGCTCGCCGGCTGGGCGCGCGCGATGGCGCTGGAGACCGAGCACAAGACGCTCGATCCCGGCACCGTGGCGCGCGGCATCGCCGCGGTGCTGGCCGAGCCGCGGCGCGGCCGCTACCTCGTCGCCGAGCGCGACGGTGCGCCCGCCGGTACGCTGATGCTCACCTACGAGTGGAGCGACTGGCGCTGCGGCGACTGGTGGTGGATCCAGAGCGTCTACGTCGATCCCGCGCACCGCCGCCGCGGCGTGTACGCCGCGCTGTACGCGCACGTGCGCGCCGAGGCCGCCGCGCGGCCGGGCGTGTGCGGCCTGCGGCTGTACGTCGAGCGCGACAACCTCGCCGCCCAGCGCACCTACGAGGGCCTGGGCATGGCCGACGCCGGCTACCGCATGTACGAGGCGCCCACGCGCGGCTGAGCCCGCGGCGCGCCGCCGCGGCTCACGGCGTCCACGCCTCCAGCCAGGCCTCGAGCGCGTCGATCGGCATCGGCCGCGCGAACAGGAAGCCCTGTGCGGTGCGGCAGTCGAGCGCGCGCAGGAACGCGGCCTGCTCGGGCGTCTCCACGCCCTCGGCCACGGTCTCCAGGCCGAGGCGGTGCCCGAGCCCCACGATGGTCTCGGCGAACAGCCCGCCGCGGCCGGCGGTGATCTCGCTGATGAAGCCGCGGTCGAGCTTGAGCACGTCGATCGGCATGTCGCGCAGCTGCGCCAGCGACGAGTAGCCGGTGCCGAAGTCGTCGATCGCCACCCGCACGCCCAGCGCGCGCAGCTGGGCCAGCACGTCGCACACGCGCTTGGGCTCGTCCATCGCGATGGACTCGGTGATCTCGACCTCGAGCGCGCCGGGCGCCAGCCCGTGCGCCTGCAGCCGCGCCTGCACGTCGGCGACGAAGCCGGCCTCGCGGAACTGCGGCATCGCCACGTTCACCGCCACCCGCGCGGGCGCCTGGCGGCGGCCGCGCAGGCGCACCATCGCGGCGCAGGCGCGCTCGAGCACGAAGCGCCCGATCTCGCCCACCAGGCCGGCGTACTCCGCCAGCGGGATGAACACGTCCGGCGGCTGGACCATGCCGCCGGCCCCGTCGGGCCAGCG
The DNA here is from genome assembly GCA_051859045.1 of Lysobacteraceae bacterium. Lineage (GTDB taxonomy): Bacteria > Pseudomonadota > Gammaproteobacteria > Xanthomonadales > Xanthomonadaceae > JBHYGK01. The sequence continues at coordinate 175,415 of JBHYGK010000001.1, forward strand.
CACCAGCGCCTCGATGCCGCGCACCTCGCGGCCGGCGAACTCCACCTGCGGCTGGAACCACACCTCCAGCGCGCCGCGCGCGAGGTCCTCGCGCAGCCGGTGCACCAGCGCCAGGCGCTCGCGGGTGGCGTCCTCCATCTCGGGCAGGAAGTAGGCGTGGAAGGCGCTGAGCGACTTCTTCGCGCGGTTGAGGGCGATCGTGGCGCGCTTGAGCGCGCGCAGCCCGCCCTCGCCGCCGGGCATCAGCATGCACAGCCCGATCGTGGCCTGCGCCGGCAGCCGGTGGCCGAGGCAGTCGAAGGGCTCGGCGAACACGGCGTGCAGCGCCTCGGCGCCGACCCGGTCCTCGGGCCCGGCCACGCCGAACACGTCGGCGCCCACCCGGGCCAGCACGCAGCGGCGGCCGAAGGCCTGGCGCAGGCGCTCGCCCACGGCCACCAGCAGCGCGTTGCCGACGTCGTGGCCGAGGCCGTCGTTGAGGTCGGCGAACTGGTGGATGTCGATCAGCGCGACCGCGGTGGGCGCGGGCTCGAGCGCCAGCGCGTCGAGGTCGCGCAGGAAGCCGGCGCGGTTGCCCAGCGCGGTGAGCACGTCGTGGAAGGCGATGTAGGTGACGTCCTCGAAGCGCCGCAGGTTGCCGTAGCAGCCGGCGATGTTGGCGCCGAACACGCCCAGCAGCTGCAGGTCGAGCGGCTCGAGGGTGCGCATGGTGGCGATGTACACCGCGGCCTCGTACTCGCCGCAGTCGAGGTAGAGCACGCTCTCGTGCTCGCGGAAGACGTGGGCGCGGGCGTCGAACGCGGCGTGGATCGCCTCGGCCACCGCCGGCACCGGCAGGTCCTCGAGCGGCTGCGCCACGTGCGAGGCCAGCGAGCCGGCCGCGCCCACCACGTACATCCGGCGGTCGTCGACGTCGAAGGGCGAGCCGCGCTGCGCGCAGACGATGCCGTCGATGCTGGCGCCCAGCAGCGCGGCGAGCTGCATCAGCACGCCCTCGGCGAAGGTGCCCAGCGCCTGCGGCTTGAGCAGGCCCGGCGCGGCCTCGACGATCAGCGCCAGGCCGCGGCGGTTCTCGGCGATGGTGCGGATCTGGTCGTAGCTGCGGATCGCGGCCGACAGCGCGGTGATCAGGCGGGTGCGGGTGAGCTCGCCCTTGGTGCGGTAGTCGTTGATGTCGTAGCGGTCGACGATGCCCAGCTCCGGCGCGTAGCCCGGCTGGCCGGTGCGCAGGATGATCCGGGTCTCCTCCAGCCCGCAGTCGCGGCGGATGAAGTCGATCAGCGCCAGGCCGGCGTCCTCGGTCTCCATCACCACGTCGAGCAGGATCACCGCGATGTCGGGCTGGCCGGGCAGGTAGGCGCGCGCCTCGGCGGCCGAGGCCACGTGGGCGAGGGCCAGCGGGCGGCCGAGGATGCGCGCGTCGCGCAGCGCGAAGCGGGTGGCCTCGTGCACCTCGTGGTCGTCGTCGATCACCAGCACCCGCCACGGCGGGGGCGCGTGCGGGGCGGGGGCGTCGTCGTCCTCGAGCAGCAGCAGCGCGTCGTCGTCGCTCATGCGTCGTCCAATCCGGTGTCGGGGGCCCGCAGGGGCAGGTCGATCTCGAAGCGCGCGCCGCCGCCCGGCGCGTCGTCGATCGCGAGGTGGCCGCCGAGGCGGCCGGTCACCAGGCCATAGGTGATGTAGAGCCCGAGGCCGCTGCCGCCGCGGCCCAGCCGGGTGGTGAAGAAGGGATCGAACACCCGGTGGCGCAGGGCCAGCGGGATGCCGCAGCCGTCGTCCTCGTACACCAGGCCAACGCGGTCGCCGGCCTGCACGGCGACGATCCGGATCCGGCCGGCGTCGCGGCCCTCGAAGGCGTGGTCGAGGCTGTTGCTGACGAGGTTGGTGAGCACCTGCTCCAGCGGGCCGGGATAGCTGTCCATCGCGATGCCGTCGGGGATGTCGACCTCGACCCGGAACGGCGTGCGCTTCAGGCGCGGGCTCAGCGTCACCAGCACTTCCTCGGCCACCTGGCGCAGCTCGAAGCGGCGGCGGCGGGTGCTGGTCTGGTCGACCGCGGCCTGCTTGAAGTGGCCGATCAGGTCGGCCGCGCGGGCCAGGTTGCGCCCGATCAGCTCCACCGCCTCGCCGGCCTCGGCGGTGTAGCGCTCGAGCGTGGAGCGCTTGAGGCTGCCGCCCGCGAGCTCGCCGGCGAGCCCCTGCTGCATGTCGCGCAGCGTGCTGGAGACGGTGAGCGCGTTGCCGATCGGGGTGTTGAGCTCGTGCGCGACGCCGGCCACCAGGCTGCCCAGCGAGGCCAGCTTCTCGCTCTGCACCAGCTGGCCCATGGCCTGGGTCAGCTGCTGGGTGGACGCGGCGAGTTCGCGGGTGCGCGCCTCGACCCGGCCCTCGAGGTCGGCGGCCAGGGCCTGCAGGCGGGTCTCGGCGTCCATGCGCGCGATCTCGGCCGCGGCGCGCTGGGCGAACAGGCCGAGCAGCGCGGGGTCGAGCGCCTCCTCGGGCAGCGGCGCGTCGTGGACCAGCGCGATCAGGCCGATCGCGCGGCCGTCCGCGCCGCGCAGCAGCTGGCCGGCGTAGCCGCGGGCCTGGATGCCGGCGAGCGCGGCGTCGCGCGGGAACTGCGCGCGCACGCCGTCGCGGATCAGCAGCTGGCCTTCCTCGAGCAGGGCGATCGAGGGCGAGCCGGCCACGGGGAAGCTGCGGTTCTCGCGCAGCTCGCCGTCGGCGCAGAACGCCAGCGTGGTCTCGAGGCCCGGGCCGTCGAGGTCGAGCCGGCTGACGCCGGCATAGCGCACGCCGGCCAGGCTGGCCAGCGAGGAGGTCAGCGCGCGGAAGAACGGCTCGCCGACCAGGCCCTCGGTGCCGCGCCGCAGCGCGGCCAGGGTCTGCTCGCCGCGGTGGTTGGCGGTGATGTCGAGCATCACGCCCTCGAGGAACTCGACCTCGCCGCTGGGGCCGCGGTGGGCCTGGCCGCGCTCCCAGACCCAGCGCATCGCGCCGTCGCGGCGGCGCAGCCGGTAGCGCATCTCGAACGGTCGGTCCTCGCGCAGCGCCGATTCGACCTCGTCGGCCAGGCGCTGCGCGTCCTCGGGCATCTGCAGCGCGGCCATGGTGACGTCGCGGTTGCCGACGAAGGCCTCGGGCGGATAGCCGGTGAGCTCCTCGATGCGCTCGGAGACGAACAGCATCGTCCAGTGCTGGTCGAAGCGGCAGCGGTACACCGCGCCGGGGATCTGGTGGACGAGGGTGGCGAGCTCGCGCCGGCTGTCCTCGAGTTCGCCGAGGTTGCGGGTGAGCCGGTCGGCCATCGAATTGAAGGCGCTGGAGAGCCGGCGCGCCTCGCGGCTGGCGCTGGCGCCCATCCGGCGCTCCAGGTCGCCGCCGGCGACCGCCTCGGCGGCCTCGGCGGCCTGCACGAGCGGCCGCACCAGGCGGCCGCCCAGCAGCCACGCCGCCACCAGGCTCAGCGCCGTCACCAGCGCCATGTCCGAGGCCCAGGCGGCCAGCGGCGCGCGCACCGCGGCCTGCCAGTCGGCCGTGGGCTCGAAGGCCACCACCCGCCAGCCGGTGCTGGGCACCACCGCCAGGCTGCCGCGCATGCCGGGCGCCTGGGCCAGCGCCCGCACGCCGGCCGGCGCGTCGGCGAAGCGCGCCTCCCCGAGCGCATCGTCGTTCAGGCCGTCGATGCGCGCGCCGTCCTGGCCGACCAGGCGCAGGCCCATGCCGTCCGCGCCCGAGGGCAGGTTGGCGTCGATCACGAAGCTCAGCGCGGCGGGCTCGATGCGCAGCCGCAGCAGGCCCTGCAGCGCGTCCGCGGCGTCGCGCACGGGCGCGGCCACGATGATCGCGGCGCGGTCGTCCCAGGCCGGGACGTAGGGCCCGACCAGGCGCGGCAGGCCGTCGCGCAGGGTCTCGAGGACGTAGGGCTCGGCGCCCTCGTCGCCGCCGGCCAGGGTGGCGCGGCTGTCGATGACGTTGCGCCCGCGCGCGTCGAGGATGGCGACGGAATTGATGTTGACCGGGTCGCGGGCGCTGATCGCGGCCACGACGCGCTCGCCGCGCCCCTCGGTGGCGCCGGCGTCGGCGGCGGCGCCGCCGACGCCGGGCAGGCGGGCATCGCCGCGGGCGGACTCCAGCCAGCCGCGGGCCAGGCCCTCGAGCTCGCGGGCGGTCTCGCTGGCGCGGCGTTCGAGGGTGGCGTCGCGCTCGCGCGCGATGGCGTCGCGCCGCTCGGCCTGGTCCATCCACGTCGCGATGCCCAGCGGCACGACGGCCACCAGCAGCAGCACCGCGGCGATGGTCTGCCTGGCCTTCATCGGTGGCGCGCTCCGCGCGTGTCCGTGGCGCCTGCCGTCACGGCGCCTCCGCCGGCGGCAGCAGCTCGGGCAGCGGCATCGCGCGCGCGTCCGGGGTCGCGAGCAGGACCCCGGAGCGCACGAAGAACGCCGAATAGCGGTCGATGACCCCGGCCAGCGGCCCCGCCTGCTGGCGCCGGTTGTCCTCGAGGCCGACCAGGCTCACGCCCTTGGTCGAGACGCTGCCGGGCGCCAGCCCGAGGCGGCGCTCGAGCAGCGCGTTGCCCGCCTCGGGGTTGGCCGCCCACCAGGCGCTGGCGCGGAACCAGGCGCGGTTGAACGCGCGCAGGTCCCCGGGTCGCTCGCGGGCGAGCTCGGCGGTGGTGGCGATGACGTCGGGGATCAGGCCGGGGGTGGCGGTGGAGTCGAAGCGGCGCACCGCGCCCAGCGCCTCGGCCTCGCTGACGTAGGGCTCCCAGGTGTGGCCGAGGTCGATCGTGCCGGCGGCCAGCGCGGCCGGCACGTCGGCGCCCTCGACCTCGAGCAGGCGGATGTCCTCCGGGCCCAGCCCGAGCGTGCGCCAGGCCTCCTCGAGGAACAGCTCGCCGAAGCCGCCGATGTTGGTGCCCACGCGCAGGGGGCGGGTGGCGTCGTCGAGGCCGGGGCGCGCGAGCAGGGCATCGCCGCCGGTGGACTCGTCGGCGATCAGCAGCACGCGGATGTCGGCGCGCGTGCGGGTGAGCACGATCAGGTCGCCCAGCGCGGTGCCGACGAGGTCGTGCCGGCCGGCGGCGAACTCGGTGAGCATCGCGTCGGTGTCGGAGGGCGTCTCGAGCGCGAGGGCGAGGCCCTCCTCGCGCAGGTAGCCCAGCTCGTCGGCGAGCACCGCCGGGTAGTAGCCGGGCCAGAAGTCCATCACCAGCCGCAGCGTGCGCAGCTCGGCCGGCGGCGGTGGGGCGGGCGAACAGCCGGGCGCCGCCGCCGCGACGAGCAGAGCGAGCAAGCCGGCACGCACCATCCCCATGGTCGTACTCCGTGTCCCCGGACGGGCCCCGACTATAGCCCGCGCCGGGGTCAGGCGCGCAGCAGCTCGCGGGGGTCGCGGCCGGCCGGGCAGTGGTCGAACACCACGCCGATGCCGTGCGCCTGCAGCACCGCCGCGACCTGGCGCTGGCGGGCCTCGAACTGGGCGAAACGGCGCTCGAGCAGGGCGGCGTCGGCGCGCGCGTCGGCGGGCGCGAAGCCCGCCTCGCACCACGCCTCGTGGTCCATCAGCGCGATCCGCGCCTCGCCGCCGGCGAAGCGCAGCAGCGGCTCGGGCGGGGCGTCGAGCCACTCCTCGGCGTCCGGGGCCAGCAGCGCCGCCTCGATCACCGGCCACAGCGGGGCCAGGCCGCCGTGCTCGTACTGCATCGCCATCATCGCCGCGAGGTCGTTCACGGTCAGGTAGCGGGCGTGTTCGACCTGGGCGCCGAAGCCGCGCTGGGCCTCGAGCGCGGTCTCGGCGCCGGCCATCCCGGTCTCGAGCAGCTCGGCCTCGAGGCGGTCGCCGACCCGCGCCACCAGCGCGGGGTCGCCGCGCAGCACGAAGGGCAGCAGGCGCAGCGCGCCGCCGACGAGGTTGGCGTCCGGGGCCAGCGGGCCCGGCATCGCGCCGCCCTCGGCGCTGCCGAAGGCGATCAGGCGGCCGCCCGCGGCGCCCGGCGCGCGCGCGGCCAGGCGGTCGAGTTCGGCGTGCAGCGGCCAGCCCGGGCGCAGCAGCTCGACCGGGTCGACGTGCGCGCCCAGCAGCACCAGGTCGAGCCCGGCGGCCTCGGGCGCGATCCGGCCCAGGTCCAGCGCCACGCGCTCGGCCAGCGCGCCCGCGGCCTGCTGGGGCAGGGCGAGGTGGCTGGCGAGGGTCATCGGGGTGAGCTCGAGGGCGAGGGCGCCGAGGCAGGCGAGCGGGGCGTCGGTCACGGCGGGCTCCGGGGTGGAAGGGCGAGGGGGGCAGGGGCCGGGCGGCGCTCCATACGCCAGGGTTTGGTTCCCGGGGCGCGCGGGCCTACACTGCGTCCCGCGCAGTATGCCAGCCCACCATCACGCCGCCGTCGACGCGCGCGGCCCGACCCGAGGACACCCCTGATGCGAGCCTCCCGTCCCGTCGCCATCCTCGGCGGCGTCCGCATTCCCTTCTGCCGCAACAACACCGCCTACGCCGACGTCGGCAACATGGGCATGTCGATCCGCACGCTGGGCGCGCTCGTGGAGCGCTTCGGCCTGCACGGCGAGGTGCTGGGCGAGGTCGCGATGGGCGCCGTGCTCAAGCACTCCAGCGACTGGAACATCGGCCGCGAGGCCACGCTGAGCAGCGGCCTGTCGCCGTCGACCCCGGGCCTGACGATGCAGCGCGCCTGCGGCACCTCGCTCGACACCGTGATCACCATCGCCAACAAGATCGCGCTCGGCCAGATCGACGCCGGCATCGGCGGCGGCTCCGACACCACCTCCGACGTGCCGATCGCGGTCAACCCGCGCCTGCGCCGCCGCCTGCTCGACCTCAACAAGGCCAAGTCCTTCGGCCAGAAGCTGGCCGCGTTCAAGGGCTTCCGCATCAAGGAGCTGGTGCCCGAGTTCCCCGGCGTCGGCGAGCCGCGCACCGGCAAGGCGATGGGCGAGCACTGCGAGATGATGGCCAAGGAGTGGGGCATCACCCGCGAGGCCCAGGACCAGCTCGCCTACGAATCGCACGCCAAGGCCGCCGCGGCCTACCAGCGCGGCTTCTTCGACGGCCTGGTGGCGCCGTTCCGCGGCCTCGACCGCGACACCATCCTGCGTCCCGACACCACCGTCGAGAAGCTCGCCACGCTCAAGCCGGCCTTCGACCGCCACTCGGGCAAGGGCACGCTGACCGCCGGCAACTCCACCCCGCTCACCGACGGCGCCGCGGCCTGCCTGCTGGCGTCCGAGGACTGGGCGCGCGCGCACGGCCACGAACCGCTGGCCTACCTGGTCGACGCGCAGGTCGCGGCGGTGGACTTCGTGCACGGCGAGGGCCTGCTGATGGCCCCGGCCTGGGCCGTGGCCCAGCTGCTGGCGCGCAACGGCCTGGCGCTGCAGGACTTCGACTTCTACGAGATCCACGAGGCCTTCGCCGCGCAGGTGCTGTGCACGCTCGCGGCCTGGGAGAGCGCCGAGTTCTGCAAGGCGAAGCTGGGCCTCGACGCGCCGCTGGGGTCGATCGACCGCGCCAAGCTCAACGTCGTCGGCAGCTCGCTGGCGATGGGCCACCCGTTCGCCGCGACCGGCGCGCGCATCGTCGCCACCGCCGCCAAGCTGCTGGCCGAGAAGGGCTCGGGCCGCGCGCTGATCTCGGTGTGCACCGCCGGCGGCATGGGCGTGGTGGCGATCGTGGAGCGCCCGGCGGCCTGAGCCGCCGAGCGCGTCAGCCGCGCAGGCGCGGCATGCCGTGCTCGTCGCGGTCCTCGACCACGGCCTCGTCCTGGATGCGCGCGCGCAGGTCGCGCCCGGGCAGCTGGCGCGCGGCCTGGCCGCGCATCGAGGCCAGCGCGTTGGCGTAGCACTGGCGCGCGCGCGACTCGTCGCCGCGCGAGGCCAGCACCTCGGCCAGCACCTCCCACGCCTCGGCGCCGGCGCCCTGGGCGATGGCGCGGTGCAGGTAGTCCTCGGCCTTGCCCCACAGCGCCTCGTCGCGGCAGATCCGGCCCAGCGTGGTGAGCAGGGCGGGGCTGGCGGGATGCGCGGGCAGCCAGGCCTCGGCGGTGCCGAGGCGCGAGCCGGTGCGGCCCTTCGGCAGGCGGCCGTAGGCGGCGGCCAGCGACTCGTCCCAGCCGGCCTCCAGCGCCAGCTGGATCGCGGTGGCGCCGGCGTCCTCGAGCCTGAGGTCGGCGGCGCGCAGCGCGTAGGCCACGACCACGCGGGGATCCTGGCGCAGCGCGCGCGGCAGGCCGTCCCAGCGCTCGCCGAGCAGGTTGGGATCCTCGGCCTCGCCCAGCTGGGCGGCGGCGAGGCGCGATTCGAGGGCGGCCAGCGGGCGGCCGCCGGCGTCGCCGGCGGACTTCAGCGCCGGCAGCAGCGCCCAGGCCTCGGCGGCGCGATGCACCTGGGCCAGCGACTCGATGCGCAGCTCGAGCGCGCGCGGCGAGGGCGGCGCCAGCGTGGCCAGGGCCTCGAGCGCGGTCACCGCCTCGGCCGGCTGGCCGGCGGCGGCCAGCCGCTCGGCGCGGTACAGGCCGACGGCCTGCGCGCCGCCCGGGGCCTTCGCCACCTCGGCCAGCGCGAGCTCGGCGCCGGCGTCGTCGCCGCGGGCGTGCGCGGCCTGCGCGGCGGCGAGGCCGGCCGGCACGCGCAGCTCGCGCAGGCGCGCCGCGCGCACCAGCAGCTTGCCCGCGCGGACCCAGCGGCCCTCGTGCAGCGCGGCCAGGCCCTCGGCGAGGCGGGCGCGGGCGGCGTGCCGGGCCTGCCGGCGCCACAGCCGGAACGGCAGGCGCAGCGCCCACAGCGCGCCGACGACCGCCGCGATCGCGGCCAGCAGCGCCAGCGTGCCGAAGGCCACCGAGGTCTCCACCAGCCAGCCGCGCAGCTGGATCACCAGCACGCCCGGGTCCTCGGCCAGCAGCTGGAAGGCCATCGCGCCGAGCACGGCGAGGGCCAGCCAGGCCAGCAGGCGGCGGAACAGGCTCACGGGCGCGGCTCCGCGGCCTCGGCCCCGGGGGCGGCGTCGCCCGCGCGCGCGGCGCTCAGGCCGCGCAGCTGGGCGAGGGTGCTGCCGAGGACCGGCAGCTCGACCCGCAGCGGGCGCCCGGCCAGCTCGCGCAGGCGGGCGACGCGCGCGTCGCGCTCGGGGCTGGCCGGGTACAGGCGCTGCAGCCAGGTGTCGATGCGCCCGATGGCGCGCTGGAAGCCGGCGTCGTCGCGGCGCTCGAGCGCCGCGCGGGCGAGCGTGAGCTCGAGCTCCATCGCGGTGCGCGCGGCCTCGCGGTCGGAGGGCAGCATCACCGCGCCGCGCACCTGGCGCACCGAGATGAAGCGGCCCAGCACGCGCTCGGCGGTGCCGGCCTCGGCGGGCGCCGGCTCGGCGGCCTCGCGCACCGGCAGCGCGTCGAGCGCCACCAGCAGCGCGTCGAGCTCGCCGGCGGCGAGCGCGCGCGGATCCTCGGGCAGCGCGCGCAGCGCGGCCAGCTCCTGCTGCAGCGACTGCCGCGCGTCGACCGCGGCCGGCGCGTCGACGCCGGCCAGCACCTCGGCCGCGAGCACGTACGCGCGCTCGGCGCCCGGCGCGTCGCCGAACAGGGTCAGGCGGTTGGCGCCCATCGCCAGCAGCAGCTCGGCCTCGGCGAGGCGCAGGCGCTGTTCGCCGCGCGGATCGGCCGCCTGGGCCTCGGCGAGCCGGGCGACGCTGTCCTCGAGCAGGCGGGCGCGCTGGCCGATGCCCAGCAGCTCCTCGCGCAGCACGGCATTGGTGGACTGGTTGGCCTGCAGGCGCGACTCGAGCGAGCGCTGGCCGTCGCGCAGGCGGCCGGCGGCGTCCTCGACGCCCGCGAGGCGGACGCTGGCGTCCTCGGCGGCGCGGGCGCGGCCGGCGTCGAGCGCCTGCAGTTCGCGCCAGCCCAGCCAGCCGCCGGCGCCGAGCGCGGCGACCACGGCGAGCGCGAGCAGGGAGCGCCACGGCACGCCGCCGCGGGCGCGCGGGCGCGCGGGGGCAGGGGCGGCGGGCGGGGGGGGCAGCGAGGTATCGGTGTCGGTCACGTCGAGGCGGCGCCTGTGTGGGGTCGAGGCGGGTAACGCAAAAAGCGGCGCGTCCATGCTACCGGATGCCGACGGCGGCGTGGCCGCCCGGCGCGCCCCGCCCGTGCCGGCGAACCCGTGCGTCCGTCCGCGCGCGGGCTCAGCGCGGGGCCTCGGCGCGGGCCACGGCGGCCGCGGCGGCGAGCAGGTCGGCCGGCCGCGCCGAGGCGGCCACGGCCGCCACCGACGCGCAGCCGAGCCCGCGCGCGATCGCGGCCAGGCGCGCGCTGCTCGCGATCACCGGCACCGCGCGCAGCGCCTCGGCCGCCGCGGCGGGCAGGCCGTCGAGCACGTGTCCCAGGGCCTCGGCGCTGCTCAGCGCCAGCAGGCTGCGCGCGGGATCCAGCGCGGCCACCGCGGCGGCGTCGCCGGCGCGCCGGCGCGGGGCCTCGCGGGCGTACACCTCGGCCAGCCGCGGGGCGGCGCCGCGGGCACGCAGCGCCGGCAGCAGCACGCCGCGCCCGCCGGGCGCGCCGAGCACGCCGATCCGCGGATCGGCGGCGAAGGCCGAGGCCTCGAGGCCGGGCAGCGCGAGCAGCCCCTCGGCGTCCATCCGCGCGGGATGCCGCGCGCCGCGGACGCCGCGGCGCTCCAGCGCGCGCGCGCTGCCGGCGCCCACCGCGAACCAGGCCGCGCCCGCGGCCCCGGCCAGCGGGCGCAGCGCGTCGGCGAAGCGCACCGCGGCGGGGCTGGTGGCGATGATGCGCGGGCACGCCAGCGCATCGTCGAGCGCGCGCCGGGTGGCGGCGTCGTCGCGGCCGGCCAGGCGCAGGCCGCTCAGCGCGAGTCCGCGCGCGCCGCGGCGGCGGGCCGCGCGCAGCAGGCCCGCGTGCTCGCCGGCCGGCCGCAGCGAGACGAGGCACCAGCCCGCGAGCGGCAGGGCGTCGCGGGCGTCGTCGGCGTGGCGGGGGGCGCGGGGGCGGGTCGGCATCGGCGCGGAGTGTCGCACGCGGGCCCGCGCGCACCGGACGCCGGCGCATGGCGCCGGCGCGTGCACCCGGACGGCAGCGTATGCGCACCTCGGCCCGCTACGCTCCGCCCGCCCCCCTCCCACCGGCCACGCCATGTCCCCCGAACTCGCCGAACTCGCCGCCCATTACGACGCCATGCCGCCCGTGCGCGCCCTCGCGGTGCAACCCCGCGCCTGGGACGGCGAGCGCCTGCTGGTGCACGCCCCGCTGGCCGCCAACGTCAACGACAAGGCCTGCGCGTTCGGCGGCTCGCTGGCCGGGGTGATGACGCTCGCCGGCTGGGGCCTGCTCACGCTGAAGGCGCGCGCGGCCGGGCTGGTGGCCGAGGTCTACGTCGCCGACAGCCAGCTGCGCTACCTCGCGCCGCTCTACGACGACCTCGAGGCCGAGGCCTGCCTGGCGCCGGGCCAGGACTGGGACGCCATCGAGGCCCAGTTCCGCGCCCGCGGCAAGGCCCGGGTCGAGGTGCAGGCGGTGATCCGGCTGCCCGACGGCGCCAGCGCCAGCACGCTGCAGGCCCGCTTCGCGCTGATGGCGCCGAAGGCCTGAGGCGGGCCAGAATGCGGCCATGACCACCCGCCGCCGCTTGCTCGCGCTGCTCGCCAGTGCTCCCGTCCTCGCCCTGGCCCTCCCGGGCTGCGGCGGGTCCTCGACCCGCAAGGCCGACACCGACCTCCCGCTCGCGCTGTACGCCTATGCCGGCGCGATCCGCTGGGGCCGCCTCGACGAGGCCTGGGCCTGGGTGCACCCCGACGCGCAGGCCGCGCGCCCGCTCGACGCGCTCACCCGCGAGCGCTGGGAGCAGGTGCAGGTCAGCGGCTACGAGGTGAAGACCTCCGGCCCCGCGCCGGACGGCCGCCTGCGCCAGCTGGTCGAGCTCCGCGTGGTCAACCGCCACACCCAGGTCGAGCGGGTGCTGCGGGTCGAGGAGACCTGGGGCTGGGACGAGGAGGCGCAGCGCTGGTGGAACCACGCCGGCCTGCCCGACCTCACCGCCGGGCCGCGCTGAGGCCGCGGTCGCGCCGCCGGGCCGATTCGGCCACAATCCGCGGCCCGCTCCCGCCCCAGACGCCAGACACCGCCCGTGGACTTCTCCGAACTCATCGCCTTCGCCCAGCGCCACGCCGTGCTCTCGCTCGGCCTCGCCGTGGTCACCGTGGCCCTGGCCTACACCGAGGTCGCCCGCCTCTTCCGCGGCTACAAGAGCGCCACCCCGCGCCAGCTGGTGCAGCTGATCAACGCCGAGAACGCGCTGGTGGTGGACGTCAGCGCGCTGGTGGAGTTCGAGAAGGGCCACATCGTGGGCTCCAAGCACCTGCTGCCCAGCCAGTTCGACCCGGCCGCCAAGCCCTTCGCCGGCGCCCAGGAGCGCCCGGTGGTGGTGGTCGACCGCGTCGGCATGGCGTCCGGCGAGATCGCCGCCAAGCTCAGCAAGGCCGGCTTCAAGCGCGTGTACTGGCTCGACGGCGGCCTGGCCGCCTGGACCGCCGCCGACCTGCCGCTGGCCAAGGGCCGCGCTTAACCACCCGCGAGCCGCGTCGCGCCGCGCCCGAGCGGCCCGCGCGTCGCCCCGCGCCGCGCCCGAGCGGCCCCGCGCGGCCTTGCATCCCCGCGCGGACGCCCCACGTCCTGCCGCGGGGCCGAGGTTTCGCCCCCTTCCCGCCGCGTGGGATACTCCGCGGCCCTGTCGCACCACCCATCCTTTTGCTGGAGCTTCCAAGACCATGGCCGACGAGACCGCCGTCCTTCCCGAGCAGAACACCGCGCAGTTCGTCGTCCAGCGCATCTACGTCAAGGACGTCTCCTTCGAGGCGCCGGGCGCGCCGGCCGTGTTCAACGAGCCGGGCCAGCCCAAGCTCGAGCTGAACATGAACCAGAAGGTCACCGGCCTGGGCCAGGACAGCTACGAGGTCACGCTCACCCTGACCCTCACCTGCACCATCAACGACAAGCCGGCCTACCTGGTCGAGGTCGAGCAGGCGGGCGTGTTCGGCATCGCCGGCTTCGACGCGCGCAACCTCGACGCGATGCTCGGCACCTACTGCCCGAACGCGCTGTTCCCGTATGCCCGCCAGGTCATCTCCGACCTGATCCAGTCCGGTGGCTTCCCGCCCTTCTTCCTGCAGCCGATCAACTTCGACTCGCTGTACGCCGAGGGCCTGCGCCGCCGCGCGGAGCAGCTGCAGGGCGGCGCCCAGCAGCCGCCGGTCGGCAACGCCTGAGCCGCGCCGGGCGCGCGCCGCGCGCCCGACCGCCGTCCGCTCGACGCCACATGCACGCCTGAGGGGCACGCGATGACCACGCCGTCCGCACCGCACCCGCGCGTCACCGTCCTCGGCACCGGCTCGTGGGGCACCGCGCTCGGCGCGGTGCTCGCGCGCCATGGCGTCCCCACGACCATGTGGGGGCGCGACGCCGCCCAGGTCGAGGGCATCGAGCAGCGCCACGAGAACGCCCGCTACCTGCCGGGCATCGCGCTGCCGCCGACGCTGCGCGCCACCACCGATTTCGCGGCCGCGGTCGCCGATGCCGAGCTGCTGCTCGTCGTCGTGCCCAGCCACGCGTTCCCCGAGACCCTGCGCGCGCTCGCGCCGCACCGCCGCCCGGGCACGGGCGTGGCCTGGGCCACCAAGGGCTTCGAGCCCGGCTCGGGCCGCTTCCTGCACGAGGTGGCGCAGGAGGTGCTGGGCGAGGACGTGCCGCTGGCGCTGGTCACCGGTCCCTCCTTCGCGAAGGAGGTCGCGCTGGGCCTGCCCACCGCGGTCACCGTGCACGCCGACTTCGCCGACTTCGCGCAGCAGGTGGCCGACCTGCTGCACGGGCCCACCTTCCGCGCCTACACCGGCGGCGACATGCTCGGCGCCGAGCTCGGCGGCGCGATGAAGAACGTGCTGGCCGTGGCCACCGGCATCGCCGACGGCATGCAGCTGGGCCTCAACGCCCGCGCCGGCCTGATCACCCGCGGCGTCAACGAGATGCTGCGCCTGAACGTGGCGCTCGGCGGCCAGCCCGAGACCATCATGGGCCTCGCCGGCCTGGGCGACCTGGTGCTGACCTGCACCGGCGACCTCTCGCGCAACCGCCGGCTGGGCCTGGCGCTCGGCCGCGGGCAGTCGATCGCCGACGCCGTGCGCGAGATCGGCCAGGTGGTGGAGTCGGTGCAGACCGCCGACGAGGTGATGCGCCAGGCCGAGCGGCACGGGCTGGACCTGCCGATCTCGGCGCTGGTGCGGCGCGTGCTGCACGCCGAGATCACCCCGGCCGAGGGCCTGCGCCTGATCCTCGCGCGCGAGCAGAAGCCCGAGTACCCCGACGCCCTGCTGGGCGACTGACGCGCCCGGCCGGCCTCCCGCCTCGGCCGCATTCCGACGGAGCCCGCGATGGACACCCCCGAGCTGCTGGCCGTCCAGGGCCCCGTGCACCTGCGGGTGTCGCATCGCGGCGACGGCGTCGCTTACCACGCGGATGAGGATGGCGCGCGGCTCGATGCCACGTGGTGGGCCGCGGTGGACGCGGGTCTCGCGGGCCTCGCCGACGCGCTCCCGGCCCTTGCGCCGCGGCTCCAGGACGCGCTGCGGGCGAACGGCGCGACGCGCATCGCGCTGCGCCTGCGGCTCGGCGACGGCTGGATCGGCGCCGGCGTGTTCGAAGACTTCGCGCGGATCCCAGATCACGCGCGCCCGGCCCTGCGGCGCTGGGTGGACGCCGCCATCGCGCTGGCCGCGTCCCTCCGCGGCATGCCGTGGGAGACCGCGGAATCCCACCTCGCCCAGTCCGAGGCCGCGTGGCTGGCGCGCACCGACCCCGCGGACGTCCCCCGCCTGGTGCGCTACATGGAGCGCTGCGACCTCGACCACGAGGTCGATCACGGCGAAGCCATGCGCCGCGCGGTGCTCGCGCATGGATGGCGCGCGGAGACGCTGGCGCTGTGGGTCGCCAGGGGCACCACCTGCTGCGGCCAGTGGGGGCTGGAGGTCGACTGGGACGAGGTGCCCGGTGTCCCGCTGGCCGGCTGGATCGAGGCCGACCCGGCGCGTGGGGCGCTCGCGGTCGCGCTGCTGGCGGGGGCGCTGCGGGCGGCCCGGCTCGACGGCGATCCCGGCTGGCTCGACGAGGTGGCCCCGCAGCTCGGACGGCGTGGCGAGGCCCTGGTCGCGGAGGCGTTCGACGCGGCCCGCGCCGACGCCCCGCCGCGTGGCGTCGGGGCCCACTGGCTCGACGCGCTGCGCTGAGTCGGCGGCTCAGCGCACGTCGTCGCGCCGCTGCCGCCGCGCCTGGCGACGTGCGCGCCAGCGCGCCAGCGCGCCGGGCGCCACGCGCGCGGCCTCGTCGCCGAACACCCGGGTGCCGACGCCGCCGAACTTCAGGCCCACGCTCTGCACGCGCTCGTCGACGAGCGAGCGCACCACCAGCGTGGCGTCGCCGAGGTCCAGGCGGTCGCCGATCTGCGGATGGCCGTCGAAGCGCTCGGCGAACAGCGCGTCGGCCGTGTGCGCGGCATAGCGCGCGGGGATCGGCAGGTCGTAGAACGCCGCCAGCTCGCCCAGCGGCACGTCGCCGGGCAGGGTGAAGGCGCCGAACATCGCGCGCTCGGCCTCGCGCGCGTCGTCGGGCGCCGCGAACAGCCAGTCCAGCCGGTAGACGTTGCCGGGCGGGGCGAGGAAGTAGGCGTAGTCGCCGGCCTCGAGCGCGCGGATCTCGTTGGCGGTGCTGATGCCGCCGCCGCGCACCACCATCGCCGGCCGCGCCCAGCCCGGCAGCGGCGCGCCGCGCAGGATCGCGCAGCCCTCGGCCACCTCGTAGCCGACCATCTCCACCTCGATCTGGCCCGGCAGGTCGAGCTCGATGCGCCGCGTGGGCGGGTCGCTGCGCGGCAGCGCCACCTTCAGCCAGTGCGCCGCGCGGCCCAGCGTCCAGCCCTGCACCACCAGCGACGCGATCACCACGACGAAGGCGACGTTGAAGTAGACCTCGGCGTCCGGCAGCCCCACCAGCATCGGGATCGAGGCCAGGAAGATCGCCACCGCGCCGCGCAGGCCCACCCAGGCCACGAACCCCACCTCGCCCTTGCGGTAGCCGAACGGCGCCAGGCACAGCGCCACCGCGAGCGGCCGGGCGATGAACATCAGGAACGCCGCCACGCCGAGCGCGGGCCAGACCAGGTCGAGCAGGCGGCTGGGCGTGACCAGCAGGCCGAGCACCAGGAACATCACCAGCTGCGCCAGCCAGGTCGCGGCGTCCTGCACCGCCAGCACGTTGGCCTGCGCGCGCAGCGGCCGGTTGCCCATCACGATGCCGGCCAGGTAGACCGCCATCAGGCCGCTGCCGCCGAGCAGGTTGGTGAACGCGAACAGCGCCACCGCGCCGGCGACGGTGAGCAGCGGATGCAGGCCCGAGGGCAGGGTGAGGCGGTTGATCGCCGCGCTCATGCCGAGCCCGCCGAGCACGCCGAACACCAGGCCCAGCACGCCCTGGGTGCCGAGGGTGCGGGCGATCTCGAGCGCGCCGGGGCCGGCCTCGCCCACGCCCAGCGCCAGCGTGCCGGTGATCACCACCACCATCAGCACCGCGACCGGATCGTTGCTGCCGGACTCGAGCTCGAGCGTCGCGCCCACGCGCCGCCCCAGGTGCAGGCCGCCGGCCTTGAGCAGGAAGAACACCGCCGCGGCGTCGGTGGAGGCGATGATCGCGCCCATCAGCAGCGATTCCATCGGCCCGAACCCGAGCAGCCCGTGCACCGCCAGCGCGCTCAGGCCCGCGGTCAGCACGACGCCCACGCTGGCCAGCACCAGCGACGGCGCGACGGCGCCGCGCACCTTGTCGAGCCGGGTGCGCAGGCCGCCGTCGAACAGGATGATCGCCAGCGCCAGCGAGCCCAGCGTGTAGGTGAAGGCGTAGTTCGCGAACGCGATGCCGCCGGGGCCGTCCTCGCCCAGCAGCATGCCGATGACCAGGAACACCAGCAGCAAGGGCGCGCCGAAGCGGCGCGCGAGCAGGGAGGACGCGATGCCGACCAGCACGAGGACGGCGCCGGCCAGCAGCCGCAGGTCGCTGGCGTGGAGGCTGTCCACCGGGGGCGTCTCGTGCGGGAGTGGCTGGAACCTTACCCGCTGCGGGTGCCTCGCGGGAAGCCGCGCGGGGCCGCGATCGCCGCCGGCCGCGCGCGCGGCCGGCGCTCAGGCCTTCGTGGCGAAGGCCCGCCAGGCCTGGTGGGCCACCGCGACGCCGAGCAGCACGATCGCGCCGCCGGCGAGCATGCTCGGCGTGATCGCCTCGCCCAGCACCAGCGCCGCCATCGCCACGCCGGCCACCGGCGCGAGGTAGGTGACCATCGTGGCGCGGGTGGCGCCGATGCGCGCGATCAGCCCGAAATAGATCAGGTAGGCCAGCCCGGTGCAGGCCACGCCGAGCACCGCCACGCAGGCCCAGGCCAGCGGGCCGGGCAGGGTGGCCGGCCACTGCGCGATCGCGGGGCCCGCGAGCAGCAGGCTCGAGACCAGCTGGCTGCCGAAGGCCAGCGCCAGCGGGCGCATGCCCGGGAAGCCGCCGCGCGCGAAGTGCGCCGCGAAGCCGTAGCAGGCCGTGGCCAGCAGCCCGGCCAGCACCGGCCACAGCGCGGCCTGGCCGGCCTCGGCCAGCTTGCCCGACACCAGCACGCCCACCCCGAGGAAGCCCAGCGCCAGGCCCGCGAGCTCGGCGCGCCCGGCGCGCTGCGCGAACAGCGCCGCGCCGATCAGCGCGCCCCACAGCGGCGTGGTGGCGTTGAGCAGGCTGCCGTAGCCGGCGCTGAGGTGGATCGTGGCCCAGGTCAGCAGGAAGAACGGCAGCGCGGTGTTGGTGATGCCCATCAGCAGCATGCGGGGCCCGCGGCCGGCGAGGTCGGGCCCCTCGCGCCGCCACGCCAGCAGCGCGCCGAGGAAGACCGCGGCCACCGCCACCCGCACGAAGGCCAGCGGCGCGGCGCCGAACTCGGGGCCGGCCACGCGCATCAGCAGGAACGAGCTGCCCCAGAGCAGGGCCAGGAACAGCAGCAGGGCGAGATCGCGCGGGGACATGCGGGCCGGGGGCGGAGGCGTGGCCGCGGCGGCGGCCCGCGGTGACGGGGGCGCGCAGTGTGGGGCCGCGGCGCGGCCCGCGCCATCCGGACCATGCGGGGACGCCGCGCCTCTCCGCCCCTGCAGGCACTGTCCCCGGCGCCGGCGCTGGGGCACTGTCGGCGCGCCGGCCCCGGGCATGCGTCCGCGGCGCCGCGCGCCCGTCCCGCTCAAGGAATGACGCCATGACGATGCTCGCCCCCCCGCTGCTCCTGCTGCTCGCCGCCGCCAGCGCGCCGCTGCCGCCCATCGCGCCCACGGCGCCCGCTGCGGGCGCCGGCGACACGCGCTGCGTCTCGACCTCGGAGCGCCGCGCATACGCCAGCCACGAGCCGGACTTCGAGGCGCAGCGCGCCGCCATCAACCAGGTGCTGGCCGGGGTGGAGGACGCGGGGACGATGCGCGACGACCTCGTGGTGCCGGACGGCAGCGCGTCGTTCGCCGTCGCGCTCGACGCCTCGACCTGCGGCCCGGTGGGGGCGCCGGTGCACGTGACCGCCGCGTCCTGCGCCGGCGACGCCTGCGCGGCCGCCTTCCCGGGCGACGCGGTGCCCGAGGGCGCCACGCTGACGGTGCAGTCCTGCGGGGTCGGGCGCGCCGGGCCGGTGACGCGGGCCTCGACGGTGCGCCGCGTGGACGGTCGCTGGACCTTCCACACAACCGAGAGCGCCCTCGTCGAGGCCTGCGCGCCCGTCGCCCCGTAGCGGCGCCGCGCGCTCACGCGCCGCGGTCCAGCGGCCGGTAGCCGATGGCCTCGGCCAGGTCGGGCACCGCGATGGCGTCGCGCCCGGCGAGGTCTGCCAGCGTGCGCGCCACCCGCAGGATCCGGCCGGCGCCGCGCGCGCTGAGCTGCAGCCGCCGCATCGCCTGCTCCAGCAGGGCCAGGCCGGCGGCGTCGAGCGCGCAGTGGCGCTCGACCTCGGCCGGCGTGAGCCGCGCGTTGGGCGCGGGCCCGCGCGCGGCCTGGCGCGCGCGCGCCGCCAGCACGCGCGCGCGCACCACGGCCGTGGTTTCGCCCGGCGGGGCGTCGGGGCGCAGCGCCTCCACCCCCACCGGCTGCAGGTGCACCTGCAGGTCGATGCGGTCGAGCAGCGGGCCGGACACGCGTTCGCGGTAGCGCCGCGCGGCCTCCTCGCCGCAGCGGCAGCGGCCGCTCTCGTCGCCGGCCCAGCCGCAGGCGCAGGGGTTCATCGCGGCCACCAGCTGGAACGCCGCGGGGAACACCACGCTGCGCGCAGTGCGCGCCACCACCACCCGGCCGGACTCCATCGGTTCGCGCAGCAGCTCGAGCTGGCCGCGCGGCCACTCCGGCAGCTCGTCGAGGAACAGCACGCCGCGATGCGCCAGCGACAGCTCGCCGGGCCGCGGATGGGTGCCACCGCCGAGCAGCGCGGTGGCGCTGGCGCCGCGCCCGGGCGAGCGGAACGGCGCGCGGCCCCACGCGCGCGCATCGAAGCGCCCGGCCGCCGACTGCAGCGCGGCCAGCTCGAGCGCGGCCTCGTCCTCGAGCGGCGGCAGCAGGCCCGGCAAGCGCGCGGCCAGCATCGACTTGCCGCAGCCCGGCGGGCCGATGAACAGCAGCGGGTGCGCGCCGCTGGCGGCCACCTCGAGCGCGCGCCGCGCGGCGAGCTGGCCGCGCACGTCGCGCAGGTCGGGGGCGGCGAGCGGATCGGGCGGCGGCGGCGTGGCGGCGGCCAGCGGCGCGCGGCCCTGCAGGTGGCCCACGACCTCGCCCAGCGTGCGCGCGCCGCGCGCCCGCCCGCCCACCGCGCGCGCGGCCTCGATGGCGTTCGCCGCCGGCACCAGCAGCGCGCGGCCGGCGCGGGCCGCGGCCAGCGCCGCCGGCAGCACGCCCTCCACCCCGCGCAGCTCGCCGGTTAGCGCCAGCTCGCCCACGCATTCCACCTCGGCCAGCGCCGCCTGCGGCAGCTGGTCGGACGCGGCCAGCAGGCCCAGCGCGATCGGCAGGTCGAAGCGGCCGCCGTCCTTGGGCAGGTCGGCGGGCGCCAGCGAGACGGTGATGACGCCGGCCGAGGGGAAGTCGAAGCCGGCGGAGTGCATCGCCGCGCGCACCCGCTCGCGCGATTCGCGCACCGCGGCGTCGCCCATCCCGACGATGGTGAAGCGCGGCAGCCCGCCGCCCAGGTGCACCTCGACCCGCACCGCGGGGGCCTCGATGCCTTGGCGGGCGCGGCTGTGGACGAGGGCGAGGGACATGGCGGGGCGTCGCGGGAGGGAGCGCCAGTCTCGCGTCCCGGTCGCCGCCGCCCCGTCGGCGTCGTACGCGCCGGACTGTCGGCGGAACCCGCGGCGCGCGGTGGTCCCGCGCCTCGGGGATACTGGCCGCATGTCCCGCCCCGACACGCCCGCCAGCTCGGCCTTCCTGCCCGACGGCCCCTGGCCGACGCTGGGCGCCGCGCTGTGCGCGCGCTTCCCCGGCATCGACGCCGCCACCTGGGCCGCGCGCTGCGCCGCCGGCCACGTGCTCGGCGCCGACGGCGCGCCGCGCGCGTTCGACGCCCCGCATGCCCCGGGCCGCATCACCTACTGGCGCGCCGTGGCCGACGAGCCGCGCGTGGCCGGCGAGGTGGCGATCGTGTTCCGCGACGCCGACCTGCTGGTCGCCGACAAGCCGCACGGCCTGGCGGTGATGCCGGCCGGGCGCTTCGTCCGCGAGACCCTGCAGCAGCGCCTGCGCGAGGCCACCGGCCTCGACGCCGTGGTGCCGCTGCACCGCCTCGACCGCGGCACCGCCGGGCTGGTGCTGTGCGCGTTGAGCCCGCGCGCGCGCGACGCCTATGCCGCGCTGTTCCGCGAGCACGCGATCACCAAGACCTACGAGGCCGTCGCCGCGCCGCTGCCCGGGCTGTCCTTCCCGCTGGAGCGGCGCAGCCGGATCGCGCGCGGCGCGTTCCCGGCGATGGCCGAGGTGCCCGGCGAGCCCAACGCCGCCACCCGCATCGACGTGCTGGCCCAGGGCGACGCCTGGTGGCGCTACGCGCTGACGCCCGAGGACGGACGCCAGCACCAGCTGCGCGTGCAGATGGCGGCGCTCGGCGCGCCGCTGCGCCACGACGACCTCTACCCGGCGCCGCAGCCCGCGGTGGAGGGCGAGCAGGTCCCGCCGCTGCAGCTGCTGGCGCGCCGGCTGGCCTTCACCGATCCGCTCGACGGCGCGCCGCGCGTGTTCGAGAGCGCGCGGCCGCCGCTGCCGATCGACTAGCCCGTGCGCGCCACCGCCGGGGCGGCGCCGCCGAGCGCCGCCAGCGCGTCGTCGAGCGGCAGCGGCCGGCCGATGTGGTAGCCCTGCAGCGCGTCCGCGCCCAGCGCCCAGAGCGCCGATGCCGTGGCCTCGTCCTCGACCCCTTCCGCGATCACGTCCAGCGCGAAGCGCTCGGCGATCAGGCGCACGCCCTCGATGATGCCGCGGGTGCTCGCATCGAGGCGCTGCACGAAGAAGCGGTCGATCTTGATCGCCGAGAGCGGGAAGAGGTGCAGCCGCGACAGCGACGAGAAGCCGGTGCCGAAGTCGTCGACCTCCAGCCGCACGCCGGTGGCCGCGATGGCCTCGAGCCTGCGGAGCACCTGCTCGTCGGTGGTCGCGGTGAACGCGCTCTCGGTGACCTCGAGCACCAGCAGCGACGGCGCGAGCCCGCTCTGGGCGAGCGCCCGCGCCACCGTGGCCGGGAAGTCGTCCAGCCGCAGCTGGACCACCGAGACGTTCACCGCCACGGCCAGGCCGGGGTGCCGGGCCTGCCAGGTACGTGCGTCCCGGCAGGCGCGCTCGAGCACCCATTCGCCGATCGCGAGGATCGCGCCGCTGTCCTCGGCGATCGGGATGAACTCCGCCGGCCCCACCGGGCCTTCGCCGGCCGGGCGCCAGCGCAGCAGCGCCTCGAGCTGGCGCGCCTGGCCCGAGCGCCCGGCGATGGGCTGGTAGTGCAGCGCGAGGCTCGCGTCGTCGGTCGCCCGCGCGAGCGCGCCCTCGAGGCGCTTGCGGCGGGCCCAGGTGGCGCCCAGCTCGGGCGTGTAGGCCAGCAGCCGCGCGCGGCCGTCGCGCTTGGCCTGCATCGCCGCGAAGTCCGCCGCGCCGATAAGCTCGGCGATGGTGCGCCCGTGGTCCGGCGCCCAGGCCAGGCCGATCGAGGCGCTGGCCAGCACCACGTCGCCCACCTCGCCCACGAGCATGGGCTGCGCGAGGGCCTCCAGCGTGCGGTGCGCCCACGCCAGCGCGGCCGCGTCGCCGATCCCGGGCAGCACGGCGACGAACTCGTCGCCGCCCCAGCGCAGCAGCTGGGCGCCATCCGGCGGCGCCGCGCGCAGCCGGGCGGCGGCGTGGCGCAGCACCGCGTCGCCGGCGAGGTGTCCGCGGGTGTCGTTGATGTCCTTGAAACGGTCGAGGTCGATGAACACCACCACCGTGCCCGGCACGCCGGGGATGTCGATCTCGGGCAGGCCGTGGCGGTTGGTCAGCCCGGTGAGCGCGTCGCGGTGGGCCTGGGCCTGCAGCGCCCGGGTGCGCTCGGCCACGCGCTCCTCGAGCAGCTGGTTCTGCCGCGAGAGCTCGCCCACCAGCTGCAGGTTCTCCAGCGAGAGGCGCAGGCCGTCGACGAGGCTGCGGTGGTTGCGGGCGTGGGCGAGCAGCATCACCACCATGAACGCGATGCCGAGGGCCGCCATCACCGGCTCCGAGGGCGTCGCCAGCAGCAGCGCCGAGCTGCCGGCGAGCAGCAGGCTGGCGATGTAGAGCGGGCCCATCCGCCGCAGCGGCGCGAGCACGCCGGTCGCGCCGCCGGCCAGCGCCGACACCACCAGCAGCAGCGCGCCACGGTCCTCGGGCGCGAGGCCGTCATAGGCGAACAGGCACAGGAAGGCCCAGAGCAGGCTGCTGGCGGCGAGCCCGAGGCCGTACACCCAGAGCCAGCGGGTGGAGTCGCCGACCGCGTCCCCGCGCCGCCGGATGGCCTGGACCATCCACGCGTGGCCGAGCAGCCGCAGCAGCGCCACGCCGAGGCCGGCGGCGGTCCAGGCGGGCAGCCAGGCCGGGCCCGTGGCATGGGCGATCACGTGGAAGCCCGCGACCGCCGCGGCGTTCACCGCGATCGTCGACAGCCCCTGCTCGCGCATGTGGGCCAGCAGGCCGGCCTCGACGCGATCCCCGGCCTGGGGAGGGAACAGTGGCGGCTGCGGCATGCGGGGCCTGCGTGGCGTGACGGCGTGCCCCGCGAGGGTCGGCTTCCGCGCGCGGCCGCGCAAGTCGGGTTCAGCCCGGGGGGGGCAGTCGCGCGGCCGGCCCGGTGGCGCCGCGCCGCTACAGCAGCCGCGTCCCCAGCGGCACCTCGCCGTCGGGCACGCACAGCCGCACCGCGCCGTCGGCGTCGTGGAAGCCCGTCACCAGGCACTGCGACATCACCCGGCCGACCTGCTTTGGCGCGAGGTTCACCACGGCCACCACCCGGCGGCCCACGAGGTCGGCCGCCGCATAGTGGTCGGTGAGCTGCGCGCTGCTGCGCAGCACGCCGATGTCGGGCCCGAAGTCGATCCGCAGCACCCAGGCCGGCCGGCGCGCGTCGGGCAGCGGCTCGGCCTCGAGCACCCGGCCCACGCGCAGGTCCACCGCCAGGAAGGCGTCCCAGCCGATCGTCGGCGCCGCGGGCCCGGCGCTCATCGGGCGTCGTCGTCGCGATCCGGCGGCGTGCCCCAGGCGGCGAAGGCCGCGTCCAGCGTCGCCAGCAGCTCGTCGTACGAGATCTTCAGCGCATTCGCGCTGATCGACACGGGGCTGCCCACCATCCGGGTGTTGGCGCGGTGGAGCATCCGCACCAGCGCGTTGCCGCGCCCGGCGTAGCGCGCCGGGTCGCGCAGCCTCAGCACCACGAAGCGCTGGCCCTGCAGGACGTGGCTCTCGATGCCGGTGATGTCGCGCCAGGGCACCAGGCCCGCGGCCACGCCGCTGGCGTGGTCGGTGACGCCCTCCGGCCCGATCACCAGGCCCGGGCGGTCGTCGAGCAGCTTGCGCACCGCCACCGCGCCGCAGGCGCCGAAGAACACCACGCCGGTGATCGCGATGCCGCGGAATGCCAGCGGGTTCGCCAGCCGGCGCTGCTGCAGGATCTCGGCGTCGGAGAACGTCAGCATCCACGCGCCCAGCGCGACGAAGGCCAGCGCGCCGACCAGCAGCGCGAGGATCGAGGTCTTCGACAGCGGGATGCTGAGCCGGGCGGGTGCGGTCATGGCGGGGCGGCGGGGTGGGGCGGGCGGGCGTGCAGCCTCCGTCGCGGCGGCCGGCCCGGTCAAGGGCCGCCGGGCTCAGTCGAGCGCCGCGTACAGCACGCCGTGGGCCGGGAAGTCCCAGCCGCCATCGCCCGACGGCGCCGCCGCCGGCAGGCCGTGGCCCTCGAGCGCCCGCGCGCCGGCGCTGCCGGCGATCGCGGCGCGCACCGGCGTGCGGCCGAGGTTGAAGGCGCACAGCACGCGCGCGCCGTCGAGCTCGCGCACGAAGGCCAGCACCGGCTCGGGCGCGTCGAGGAAGCGGATCGCGCCCCAGCGGATCGCCGGCTGGCCGCGGCGCCAGCCCAGGAAGCGGCGGAAGGCGTGCAGCGGCGAGGCCGGGTCGCGCTCCTGCACGTCCACCGCGCGCTCCGCGTGCGCCGCCGGCACCGGCAGCCAGGGCGTGCCGGTGCTGAAGCCGGCGTTCGCCGCCGCCGCCGTCCACGGCATCGGCGTGCGGCAGCCGTCGCGGCCCTTGAAGGTGGGCCAGAACGTGATGCCGTAGGGGTCCTGCAGCGCCTCGAAGGGCACGTCCGCCTCGGGCAGGCCGAGCTCCTCGCCCTGGTAGACGCAGACGCTGCCGCGCAGCGAGCACACCAGCGCGGTGAGCTGCGCGGGCAGGTGCGGCGCCGGGTCCGGGCCGCCCCAGCGGGTGGCCACGCGCTGCACGTCGTGGTTGCTGATCGCCCAGCAGGGCCAGCCCTCGGTCATCTGCGCCTCGAGCGCCTCGACCGTGCCGCGGATGTAGGCCGCCGAGCAGTCCGAGGTGAGCAGCTCGAAGCTGTAGCCCATGTGCAGGCGGCCGGCGGCGGTGTACTCGGCGCTGGTGGCCAGCGAGTCCTCGGACGAGATCTCGCCCAGGCTCACCGCGCCCGGGTACTGGTCGAGCAGCGCGCGGATGCGGCCCAGGAAAGGCAGCATCTCGGGCCGGGTGTTGTTGTAGTGGTGGTACTGGAACGCATACGGGTTGTCGGGCGCGAAGCCGCGGCCGGTGCGCAGGTGCTCGGGCTTGGGCGGGTTGTCGCGCAGCGCCGCGTCGTGGAAGCAGAAGTTGATCGCGTCCAGCCGGAAGCCGTCCACGCCCTTCTCCAGCCAGAAGCGCAGCGTGTCGAGCTGGGCGGCCTGCACGTCGGGGTGGTGGAAGTTGAGGTCGGGCTGGGCGGCGAGGAAGTTGTGCAGGTAGTACTGGCAGCGCCGCGGCTCCCAGCGCCAGGCCACGCCGCCGAACAGGCTCATCCAGTTGTTGGGCGGGGTGCCGTCGGGCCGGGCGTCGGCCCACACGTACCAGTCGGCCTTGGGGTTGTCGCGCGAGCTGCGGCTTTCCTTGAACCACGCGTGCTCGACCGAGCAGTGGCTGAGCACCTGGTCGATCATCACGCGCAGGCCCAGCGCGTGCGAGCGCGCCAGCAGCGCGTCGACGTCGGCGAGTTCGCCGAACAGCGGGTCGACGTCGCGGTAGTCGGAGATGTCGTAGCCGAAGTCGGCCATCGGCGAGCGGAAGAACGGGCTCACCCAGATCGCGTCGACGCCGAGCCCGGCCACGTAGTCCAGGCGCTCGACGATGCCGGGCAGGTCGCCCACGCCGTCGCCGTTGGAGTCGGCGAAGCTGCGCGGGTAGATCTGGTAGATGACGGCGCCGCGCCACCAGGGTTGTTCGCTCATCGGGCGTCGGGCCTGCGTGTGTCGGTGTGGCCGCGCGGCGCGCGCGCGGGGGTGGCGCCGAAGCTTACGCGCGGGCGCGCCCGCCCTCCGATGCCCCTGCATACGTATTCATGCCGGATGAGCGCGCCGGGCACGCGATTTCACGCCGCGGCCCGGCAGGCCGTACCATGCCGTCCGGAGGCGCCGTCCCGGCCGCCCCGGGACGCCCCGAGCCCCCCATGAACCCGCAGATCCTGGTCATCGACGACGAGCTCGAGCACCTCAACGCCATCAGCGAGGTGCTGCAGGAGGGCCCGTACCGCGTGCTGCGCACCTCGCGCCCCGAGCGCGCGCTGGCGATCGCCGAGGACAGCCTGCCCGACCTGATCATCACCGACTGGGACATGCCCGGCCTGACCGGCATCGCGCTGATCCGCCAGCTCAAGGCCAGCGAGGCCACCCGCGACATCCCGGTGATCATGTGCACCGGCAAGATGACCACCGCCGAGAACCTCGAGGCGGCGCTCGAGGCCGGCGCCGTGGACTACGTGCGCAAGCCGGTCGAGCCGATCGAGCTGCGCGCGCGCACCCGCTCGATGCTGCAGCTCTCCGCCAGCTACCGCCGGATCAAGGCCAACGAGCTCGCCCTGGCCCGCCAGAACGAGCAGCTCAGCGAGCAGAAGCACGCGCTGCACCTGGCCTCGATCACCGACCCGCTGACCGGCGTGTACAACCGCGCCTTCCTGATGGACCACCTCGGGCGCGAGGTGGCCAACAGCCTCCGGCACTCGCTGCCGCTGGCCTGCCTGATGGTCGACATCGACCACTTCAAGGCCTTCAACGACGACCACGGCCACCTGCTGGGCGACGCCGTGCTCAAGCACACCGTGGCCCAGCTCACCGCCAGCCTGCGCAAGGGCGACCTGCTCGCGCGCTACGGCGGCGAGGAGTTCGTGGTGCTGCTCGCCGGCACCACGGCCGAGGGCGCCGCGGTGGTCGCCGAGGCGCTGCGCGCCGCGGTCGCGCTGTCGACCTACGCCCACGGCGGGCGGGCGCTGCGGGTCAGCGTCAGCATCGGCGTCGCCGACGCGCTGCCCGACGAGGGCCTGGCCGAGAACGTGCTGCTGGCGCGCGCCGACGACGCGCTGTACGCGGCCAAGCGCGGCGGCCGCGACCGGGTGGCGGTGTACGAGCGCACCCCGCTCGAGGCCTCGGTGCTGGCCGCGGCCGCCGCCGGCGCCTGAGCGCGCCCCCGGCCGCCGCTTCGCGGCCCTCGCCTCAGGGCGCCAGCAGCACCGCCAGCAGCGCCTCGTTCTCGGTCTCGATCGCGAGGGCCACGCGCGCGCGCCAGGCCTCCACGCGCGGGCTGGCGGGCAGCGCCGCGCCGTCGAGCGCCTCGCGCAGCTCGGAGTAGCGGAAGATCGGGATCGCCCGCAGCGTCGCCGCCAGCGGCGCCAGCGCGGCGCGCTCGGCGGGCTCCAGCGGCGGCGGGGCGAGCTCGGCGGCGCTGGCCTGGGCGGCCACCGGCGCGGCGTCCGCCGCCGCGCCCTCGGCCAGCGGCAGGGTGAACCAGAACGTGGCGCCCGCGCCGGGCGCCGAGTCCACGCCGATCCGGCCGCCGTGGGCCTCCACCGCGAGCTTGCAGAAGGTCAGGCCGAGGCCGGTGGAGCGCACCTGGCCGGAGTCGCGCGCGCGCACCTGGCCGAAGCGCTCGAACACCGCGTCGTGCAGGTGCGCCGGCAGGCCCTCGCCGCTGTCGCGCACGGCGACGCGCACGCGCGCGGGGGCGTCGGCGCCGGCGGCCTCGGGCGTCGCCTCGATCTCGATCCGCCCGTTGGGCGGGGTGAACTTGATGGCGTTGGTCAGCAGGTTCACCAGCACGCGCTCGAGCATCGCGGCCTCCACCCGCACCCGCAGCCCCGGCGGCAGCGCGACGGCCAGCGCCTGGTTGCGGCGCTCGAGCAGCAACCGCACCTGCTCCACCGCGCCGCCCACCAGCGCGTCGAGCGGCTCCGGGCGGGCGTCGGGCACCACCCGTGCGTCTTCGAACTTCTGCACGTCCAGCAGGTCGAGCACCATGCCCAGCATCTGCCGCGCCGACTGCCGCAGCTGGCCCACGCGCGAGAGCAGCGAGGGCGAGTCGAGCGCGCCCAGGATCGTGCCCAGCGGATGCTTGAGGTCGTGCACGATCATGCCCATCAGGCCCTGCTTGAAGCCGTCCAGCGCCACCAGGCGCGCGTTCGCCTCGCGCAGGTCGTCGGCCTGCGCGGCCAGCTGGCGGGTGCGCTCGGCGACCGTGGCCTCGAGCTCGCGGGTGCGCGCCAGCAGCACGCGCAGCCGCCAGCGCAGCAGGCCCCAGCCCAGCAGGCCCAGCGCCAGGGCGTAGGCCGCCCAGGCCCAGGGCGTGCGGTACCACGGCGGCAGCACCCGGAAGGCCAGCGCGGCCTCGCGGCCGACGGCGCCGCGGGCGTCCATCGCGCGCACGCGGAAGACGTAGTCGCCCTCGAAGAGGTTGGTGTAGTCGCGGTAGTCCTCCTCGCTCCAGTCCGACCAGCCGGCGTCGCCGCCCTCGAGCCAGACCTGGAAGCGCACCCCGCTGGCGCGCCCGCCATCGCCGCCGCCGTCGAAGCGCGGCGCCGCGTACTCGAAGCGCAGCGCGTTCTCGGCGTGGGCCAGCACCGGTGCACCGGGGGCGCCGTGGCCGCCGTGCAGCACCCGGCCGCCGGCGGTGGCGACCCGGCGCATCAGGGTGTCGAAGCCCGGCGCCGGCGCCGCCGGGCGCCCGCCGTCCAGCCGGTACAGGCCCGCGGGCGTGGCGAACCAGGCCACGCCGTCGGGTTCGGCGAGGATCGCGTAGGCCTCCTGGCCGGCGAAGGGGCGCAGCGCGGCCGGGTTCCAGCGCGCGGGCGCGCCGTCGGCGGCCGGCCGCGCCAGGCCGGTCTCGCGCAGGCCGCGGGCGGGGTCCTCGGTGGACAGCCAGGCGCCGCCGCCCGGCGCCGGGTGCAGCACCCAGGCCGTGCGCGGCGCGTCGAACAGGCCCGCGTAGCCGGGATCGGGGACGAAGCGCGCGCGCGCCTCGTCGAAGCGCAGCACGCCGGCCGCGGTGGCGAAGGCGGGCGCGCCGTCGAGATCGACCACCGCGTTGTAGGCGTCGCCGGGCAGGCCGTCGGCCACGCCGAAGCGGCGCACCGGCGCCGCGTCGGCGCCGGGCGCGCGGGCGTCCACCCGCAGCACGCCGGCGGCGAGGGTGCCGATCCACAGCCGGCCCGCCGCGTCCTCGTGCAGCGAGCGCGCGGTGTCGCCGACGCCGGGCACGCGGCCCGCTTCGCGCCAGCCCGCGCCCTCGGCCTCGAGGATCGCCACGCCGTCGCCCAGGCCCACGTAGATCCGCCCGGGATGCGCGCGCGAGGCCAGCAGGGCGTTGACGCCGTAGCCGTCGAGGACGCGCCGTGCGCGGCCATCGCCGATCGCGTGCACGCCCTGCACGCTGCCCACCAGCAGGGTGTCGCCGACCGACAGGAAGGCCCAGGTCTGCGCCTCGATGCCCGGCAGGCGCTCGAAGCGCGGCCGCGGCCCGGGCCGCAGCGCGAACGCGCCCAGCGAGGTGCCCACCACCAGCGTGCCGCGGTGCCGGTGCAGCGCGATCGGCGCGCCCTCCAGCCCGTGCCGCCCGTCGAGGCGGGTCAGCGGATCCGCGACGGCCAGCCGCGCCAGGCCCTGCCCCAGCGCCAGCCACAGCCCGCCCTCGCGGTCCTGGAAGGTGGCGGCCACGCTGGGATCCGGCAGGCCGGCGTCGACGTCGACCTGGGCCAGCCGGCGGCCGCGGGCGTCGAGCACGTGCAGGCCGCCCTGCAGGGTGCCGGCCACGAGGCGGCCGTCGGCCAGCCACTGCAGGCTCTTCACCATCAGGCCGTCGCGGCGGATGGCCTCGGCACCCTCGCTGGGCCAGGGCGCCAGTGCGCCGTCGGCGTAGCGCAGGAAGCCGAGGTCGGGGGTGGACACCAGCAGCGACGGGCCCGTGCCGGCCGCGCCGCCCTGCGCCGGGCCCGGCCAGGGCGCGATGCCCAGCCGCGCGGGATCGACGATCGCCTCGGCGCCCGGCAGCGGCTGCACCGCGTCGCCGCGCAGCTGCACCAGGCCGCGCCCGGCCTCCACCAGGTACAGCCCGTGCGCGCCGCCGTGGGCCACGCCGAACCGGCTGCCCGGCGTCCACGTGGCCATCCGCGCGCCGTCCCAGCGCAGCAGGCGCTGGCGGGTCGAGAACACCACGCCTTCCGGCGTGGCCACCGCGCCCCAGGCGTCGCCGAAGTCGCGGGCGTCGGCGGGCACGTGCGCCATCAGCGAGACGTAGCCCAGGCGGCCGTCGGGACCGGGGGCGAGGACGCCGACCTCGCCCACCGCGCCCACGTGCACCACGCCCGCGGCGTCGATCGCCAGCGCGCGCACCGCCGAGCCGTTGGCCACCGGCACCAGCGTCCAGCGCTGGCCGTCGAACACCAGCACGCCGCGGGTATTGCCCACGTACAGCACGCCGTCCGGGCCCTGGGCGAGGGCCCAGTTCTGCTGGTCGGCGTCGTAGTCGGCGGGGCGGAACACGCGCAGCAGCGGGGTGCCGGCCTCGAGCGCGCGCGCGTCGGGCGCGGCCGCGCCGGCGTCGGCGTCGGGCGCCGGCTCGGCCGCCAGCGCCAGCGCCGGCGCGGCGGCGAGCAGCAGGGCCAGGGCGCGGGCCATCGCGGGGTGCCGGGGGATGTTCCGCATGCCTCGCGCGTCCTGGGCTGGCGAGCGCGGGCCGGTCCTGGCCGCCGCGCGGGGCCGCCAGCATGCCCGCGGCGGCGCGCCGGCGGCAATCGGCGGGCCGTGCGGGACTTGCCTCGCGCGCGCCCGAGCGCCGAGCATCGGCCGGCTGCCCGCCCCGCGTCGCCGACCCGGGGCGCAGGCCGCCCTGCCCCGGAGTCCGCCATGTCCAACACCAGCACCACCATCACCATCACCAGCGCCGCCATCACCGGCCCCACCACCGTCGCGCTGGGCTATTCCAACGGCAGCGGCAACATCGACGAGGTCGAGGGCCAGGGCGCCGCGACCGTCAGCTACGTCCTCGACGCCGCGCTGGCCTCGGCCGGCTGGTCGATCGTCGGCCTGGTGCCGGTCACCTCGCCCGCGCCGGCCGACATCACCTGGTCGGTCACCACCAGCGCCGGCGGCAACACGCTGGTGATCAACGACGCCGCGACCGCCGCGGATGCGCTCGATTTCCTGATCCAGCTGCTGCAGGGCGGCCAGGTGTACGCCAGCGCCGACCCGATCATCACCAACGAGCCCGACTGAGTCCGGCCGGCCGCGCCGCGCGGCCTGCATACGTATTCATCCCCTCCCGCGGCCGCACGCACGGCCGCGGCGGTACAAGGGCGCACCACGAGACGGGCCGACCACGGCCCGCACGCACAGGGGGAGAGGGATGGAGCAGGGCACGCTGCAGATCGCGATTTTCGTCATGCTGACCGCGCTGGTCGCCGTCGCCACCTGGTGGCGCGCGCGGCGGATGGCGCGGGTGGATTCGGCCTCGCGCGAGTACTTCCTCGCCGGCGGCAGCCTGACCTGGCCCTTCATCGCCGGCTCGCTGCTGCTGACCAACATCAGCGCCGAGCAGATCGTCGGCATGAACGGCGCGCAGATGGCGCTGGTGGCGTGGTGGGAGCTGGGCGCGATCGCCGGCCTGCTGCTGCTGGCCCACGTGCTGGTGCCGATGTACTACCGCTACGGCTGCACCACCACCACCGAGCTGCTGGAGAAGCGCCTCGGCGACCCGGGCATCCGCAGCCTGGTGTCGGTGCTGTTCCTCGGCGGCTACCTGTTCATCCTGCTGCCGGTGGTGCTCTACACCGGCGCGACGTTCATGAAGTCGATGTTCGGCCTCGAGGCGGGCGTGCTGGCGATCTCGGCGGTGTTCGCGGCCGCGGGCCTGGCCTACGCGGCGTTCGGCGGCCTGCGCGCGATCGCGATCTCCGACACCTACAACGGCCTCGGCCTGCTGGTGCTGGGCAGCGTGGTGCTGTACTTCGGCCTGGCCGCGATCGACTTCGACGTCAGCGGCATCCCGGCCGAGCGCCTGACGCTCATCGGCGCGCCCGACAGCGACATCCCGTGGACCACCCTGCTCACCGGCATGGTGTTCATCCACTTCTTCTACTGGGGCACCAACATGGTCATCGCGCAGCGCGCGCTGGCCGCGGGCTCGGTGCGCGAGGCCCAGAAGGGCATCTACGCGGCGATGGTGTTCAAGGTGCTCGGGCCGATGATCCTGGTCGTGCCGGGCATCATCGCCTTCAAGCTGTACGGCGACGTCGGCGATGCCGCCTACGGCCGCCTGGTGGGCGACGTGCTGCCGCCGTGGCTGTCGGGCGCGTTCGCGGCGGTGATCTTCGGCGCGGTGCTCTCGAGCTTCAATTCCTGCCTGAACTCGGCCTCGGCGCTGTACACCTGCGACCTGCACATGAAGTACGTCAATCCCGACGCCCAGCCCAAGCGCACCGGCCAGTGGGTGGCGGTGGCGTTCACCCTCGGCTCGCTGGCGATGGTGCCGGTGTACGCCAACGCCGAGTCGATCGTGGCGGTGATGCAGCAGCTCAACGGCCTGTACTCGATGCCGGTGCTGGCGGCCTTCATCGCCGCGGTGCTGTTCGCCGGGATCGCGCCGTGGGCGGTGCGCATCGGCCTGGTGTTCGGTGCGGTGCTGTACGCGGTGTTCACCTTCGCCTGGAGCCCGCTGCACTACATCCACCTGATGGCGATCACGCTGGCCGCCAGCCTGGCGGTGATGTGGATCCTCGGCCGCGTGCTGCCGCGGCGGACTCCGGAGGCGCCACGCGCCATCGGCTGACGGCGCCCGCGCGCGCCGGGTGATGGGATCCGGGTGGTGGCCGCGGACGCGGCCAACCGCCCGACGGCCAGTTGTGTTGTCGATTGACAACACGCGGTCCCTCCACCATCCTCGCAGCCGGGATTGCCATGGCCAGGCGCCGTCATCCGAAGCCCCCCGTCGAAGCCGCCCTCGTCTACGCCGAGCTGCATGGCTGGCGGGTGGTCCCCGGCGGCGGCCACGCCTGGGGGCGGATGTACTGCCCATGGAACGACGCCGACTGCCGCTGCGGCGAGTTCTGCATCGCCAGCGTCTGGAGCACGCCACGCGATCCCGATGTCCATGGCCGACAGGTGCGGCGCGTGGTCGACCACTGCCTCCACCAGCACCACGCCGCGCGGGAGCCCTCCGATGACTGAGCACGCCTTCACCCTGGTCTTCCGCCTCGCCGCCGCCGGCGAGGACCCGCAGCGCCACGTCGAGCGCCTGGCCGCCGCCGGCTGCGATGACGCGCTGGTCGGCGTCGGCACCCCGGGGCGCATCGCGCTGGCCTTCGACCGCCGCGCGGCCAGCGCCGAAGCCGCCATGCATTCGGCCGTGCGCGACGTGAAGCGGGCCATCCCCGACGCCGTGCTGGCCGAGGCCTCGCCGGACTACGTCGGCCTCACCGGCGTGGCCGCGCTGATGGGCTTCTCGCGCCAGCACATGCGCCAGCTGATGCTCGCCCACCCGGCCACCTTCCCCACGCCGGTGCACGAGGGCAACCCGTCGGTCTGGCATCTCGCCAGCCTGCTCGAGTGGCTGCAGGCGATGCAGGTGCGCGAGGTCGACCCGGGCCTGCTGGCCGTGGCGCAGGCGGCGCGCACGCTCAACGTCGCCCGCGATGCCAGCCTGCTGCCCGGCGTCGTCGTGCCGGCCCCGTTGGCCGCGCTGGTGGGCTGAGCGAACCGGGGTGCGCTCACGCCCGCCGCGCGTCCGCGTCAGTCGCGCACGAACACCACCGCTGAGCGCGCTGGCACGGTGAAGCGGCCGGTGGCGTCGTCCACGCGGGCCTCCGCGCGCGCGCGCGGATCGGCCGCGCCGGGCGCGGCGAGCACCGGATGCAGTCGCCAGCCGCGGCCGGCGGCGCCGGGCACCTCGATCGACGCCGGCGCATCGGCCACGTTGAGCAGGTAGACCAGCCCGCCGAACCCCGCATCGGGCGGCGTCCGGCCATCCACCGCGCCACCGTCGAGCTCGCCCACCAGCAGCGTGCCGGCCTGCCCGGGCCCCGTGCCGTGGAAGCGCAGCCGCGCGATCACCTCGTCGGCCGTGCGCAGGCGCAGCAGGCGGGTGGAGGCGCGGATCCGCAGCCAGTCCTCGAACGCCGCGCGGGCGAAGGCGATGTCGTCCGGCGTGGCGCGGGTGGTCGGGTCCTCGAGCACCGGGCGCATCGCGTCCCAGCTCGCGGCGTTGTCCTCGGCCGGCGGCAGGCCCCGGCCCATGCCGTGGCGCGTCCCGGTGGGGTCATAGGCGTTGAAGTGGTCGCCGGAGTTGAAGCTGTTGCGGTCCAGCGACTTGCTGCGCAGCAGCTCGCCGCCGGCGTGGAAGTAGGCCACGCCCTGGCTGAGCGCGTTGTAGGCCAGCGCCAGCACCTGCAGCCGGGCGCGCTCCGCGCTCGGCGTGCCGGCGGGCAGGCGCATCGCGTTGAGGTCCCACAGGGTCTGGTTGTCGTGGTTCTCGACGTAGTTCACCACCTCGTCGGGCTGGCAGGCGTAGCCCGCGGGCTGGCCCTTGTAGTCCAGGCCCGAGAGGCGCACCACGCGCCCCGAGGCGGTGTGCAGCGGATAGTCGCCCAGCGTGCCGGCCAGGCCGGCGCGCAGCAGGTCGGCGGCGTGCAGCAGGTCGGCGCGCGTGGCCTCCGAGGGCGCGGGGCCGTGGCCGTTGGGCGCGTGGTGCAGGCCGTTGATCCAGCCCTGCCGCGCGCGCATGGCTTCGCCCGCGTCGCCGGCCGAGCCGCCGCGCAGCGCATCGCGGGCGCGGTCGGAGAAGGTGCCGATGGCGTCCTGGCACAGCGCGCCCTGTCGGGCCTGCGGGAAGTAGGCGTCGTCGGCCACCTCGCCGAAGTTCCAGCCCTCGCCCAGCAGCGGCACCCGGCGGCCGGCGGCCGCGTCGACCTCGCGCTGCAGCTGGCGCATCGCGGCGGCCGGCTGGTGGCCCATCAGGTCGAAGCGGAAGGAATCGATGCGGTGCTCGCGCGCCCACGTCACCGCCGAGTCGATCATCAGCCGCGCCATCATCGAGCGCTCGGTGGCGGTGTTGGGGCAGCAGGTGGAGGTCGCCAGCGTGCCGTCGGCGAGGTAGCGGTGGTAGTAGCCCGGCACGATGCGGTCGAGCACCGAGAAGCGGTCCTGGCCGGCGTGGAAGGTGTGGTTGTAGACCACGTCCATGCCCACCCGCAGGCCCATCCCGTGCAGCGCCAGCACCATCGTCCGGAACTCGCGCACGCGGCCGGCGGCGTCGTCGGGGTCGGTGGCGTAGCTCCCCTCCGGCGCGGTGTAGTGCACCGGGTCGTAGCCCCAGTTGAAGCAGTCGGTCTCGCGCACGGGCGCGATCGCGGCCTGCTGGGCGGCGTCGGCCGGGCCGGCGTCGGGCACGACGGGCACGGCGCAGTCGCGCTCCGGCACGCTGCCCAGGTCGTACACCGGCAGCAGGTGCACGTCGGTGACGCCGGCCGCGGCCAGCCGCCGCAGGTGGGCCACGCCCCGCGAGGCCGGCTCGGCGAAGGCCAGGTAGCGGCCGCGCCAGGCCGCGCGCACGCTGGCGTCGTCGCGCGAGAAGTCGCGCACGTGCAGCTCGTAGATCACCTGGTCGGTGTTGGCCGCGATCGACGGCGCGGGAGGCGCGTCAACCCAGCCGGCGGGCATCGTCGAGGGATCCCCGAGGTCGAGCAGGGCGACCCGCCCGCCGTCGGCCGACAGGCCCAGCGCATACGGATCGGTGACGCGCTGGCGCAGCACGCCCTCGCCCGGCACCGACACCTCCACCAGCCAGGTCGAGAAGCGGCCGTGGCGGTCGCCGTCGACGCGGGCGTGCCAGGTGCCGGTGGCGGGGTCGAGGCGCGCGGGCGCGACGCCGGTGCTGGCGCCACGGGCGTCGTCGTACAGGCACAGGTCGACGCGCCGCGCGGTGGGCGCCCAGAGCGCGAAGGCCGAGGCCACGCCGCCGCCGTCCGCGGCCACGCGGTGCGCGCCGAGCCGCAGCGTCCCGCGCTCCACGGCCTCCGCGGCCGCGTGGCCCCACAGCACGTCCAGCAGCTCGCCGTGCTGCGGCCGCGTGGCGTCGAGCACGCGGCCCTCGGCGTCCTGGCGCACCAGCAGCAGCTCGCCGCGCAGCAGCGTGCGCAGGCGCGCGTCGTCGACCTCCACCGCCAGCCCCAGTCCGGCCGGCCAGCGCAGGTGCTCGTCGAGCACGCCGTCGGGCACCTCGGCGGTGGTGGGCGCGAGCGCGATGGCGGCGTCGTGGCCGCGCACCGGCGCGCCGACGCGCGCCACCAGCCCGTGGTCGGCCGCGTGGTAGAGCACGAAGGCCTCGCCGGGGGCGGCCGTGACGCCCGGCCAGTGGAGGCGGCGCGCGCCGACCCAGGTCGCCGCGGCCCGGGCGGGCCACGCGCCCGGCCCATGCAGCGTGGTCCAGGCCTCGGGGGCATCGCAGGCCTGGCGCAGCGCGTCGTCCCCCGGGGACGCGGCGGCGGCCGCCTGGCCGGCGGCAGCGAGGGCGAACAGCGCGGCGGCGAGCGCGGCGCGGGCGGGGGCGGGCATCAGCGGCATCGGGGCATCCCTGGCAGGTGCGATGGGGCGTGGCGTCGGGTGGGCGACCGCGCGGCGGCGGCGTTCACGTCGCACCGCGCGGTGAGGCTGGCGCGCGGGCGCGCGGCGGTGCGATCCTCGCGCGGCATCGCCCGGGGGCGGCGAGGACGGGGAGTGTAGCGATCGTGGAACGGCAGGTCGGGGCGGGTGCGGATGGCGCGGAGGGCGCGGACGACGCGCGCGTGCGCCGGGTGGTGATCGTCGGCGGCGGCACCGCCGGCTGGATGGCGGCGGCGGCGCTGTCGAAGCTGCTGCCGCGCGAGGTGGCCATCACGCTGGTGGAGAGCGAGGAGATCGGCACCGTCGGCGTCGGCGAGGCCACGATCCCGCAGATCCGCCTGTTCAACGCCACCCTCGGGATCAACGAGGACGACTTCATCCGCGCCACCCAGGGCAGCTTCAAGCTGGGCATCGAGTTCGTGGACTGGACCCGCAAGGGCCACCGCTACATGCACGCCTTCGGCGCCGTGGGCGGCCGCGACCTGGGCCTGGTGCCCTTCCACCACTACTGGGCGCGGCTGCACGCGCGCGGCGAGGCGGGGCCGCTGGACGACTACACCTTCAACGCCGTGGCCGGCTGGGCCGGCAAGTTCCTGCGCGGCGCGCCGAACATGCCCAACTCGCCGCTGGAGAACGTGCAGCACGCGTTCCACTTCGACGCCGGCCTGTACGCGCGCTTCCTGCGCGGCCACGCCGAGGCGCGCGGCGTCAGCCGGCTCGAGGGCCGGGTGGTGGACGTGGGCCTGCGCGGCGACGACGGCTTCGTGGCCAGCGTCACGATGGACGGCGGCCGCGTGGTCGAGGGCGACCTGTTCATCGACTGCTCGGGCTTCCGCGGCCTGCTGATCGAGCAGGCGCTGCACACCGGCTACGAGGACTGGAGCCGCTGGCTGCCGGCCAACCGCGCGCTGGCCGTGCCCTGCGCCTTGGCCTCGCCGCTGACGCCCTACACCCGCTCCACCGCGCGCGAGGCCGGCTGGCAGTGGCGGATCCCGCTGCAGCACCGCACCGGCAACGGCTACGTGTACTGCAGCGACTTCATCAGCGACGACGAGGCCGCGGCGACGCTGCTGGCGAACCTCGACGGCGAGGCGCTGGCCGACCCGCGGCCGCTGCGCTTCACCACCGGCATGCGCAGGAAGTTCTGGCACCGCAACGTCGTGGCCGTCGGCCTGGCCAGCGGCTTCATGGAGCCGCTGGAGAGCACGTCGATCCACTTCATCCAGTCGAGCATCGCCAAGCTGGTGCAGTTCTTCCCCGACCGCCGCTGCGATAGCGCGCTGGTGGACGCCTACAACCGCGCCACGCAGTTCGAGTTCGAGCGCAGCCGCGACTTCCTGGTGCTGCACTACACCGCCACCGAGCGCGACGACACGCCATTCTGGCGCCACTGCCGCGCGATCGAGCGGCCGGCCACGCTGGCCGCGAAGGTGGCGCTGTTCGAGGCCGCCGGCCGGATCGTGCGCGAGGGCGAGGAGCTGTTCACCGAGCACAGCTGGCTGCAGGTGTTCGCCGGCCAGGGCGTGCTGCCGCGGGCCTGGCATCCGGTGGCGGAGGCGCTGCCGCTGGAGGAGGCGCGGCGCATGCTCGACGGCCTCAAGGGCCTGTTCCAG
Organism: Lysobacteraceae bacterium; assembly: GCA_051859045.1. Lineage (GTDB taxonomy): Bacteria > Pseudomonadota > Gammaproteobacteria > Xanthomonadales > Xanthomonadaceae > JBHYGK01. The sequence goes on from JBHYGK010000001.1 coordinate 213,793, forward strand.
CGCTCGGCGGCGGTGATGCCGACGCACGAGCAGTTCATCGCGAAGATCCGCGAGGCGGGGGCGGCGGCGGCCTGAGCCCGGCGCCGTCGCCGCTCGCCACCTCGTCGCCGGCCGCGGCGGCGCGCGGCGGCAGCAGGAACGCGACCACCTCCGGCAGCCGCGCGGCCCAGGCGGCCTCGCTGTGGTCGGTGCCGGGATACACCGTGGTCCGCCACGCCGGCGCCGACCAGCCGCGCGCGCGCAGCACGGCGTCGGCGCGCGCCTGCAGCGGGCCGTAGGCCGCGTCCAGCGTGCCGTTGCCGTGGTCCATCCACAGCCGGTGCGCGCCGGTCGGGGGCAGCGTGGCGTCGAACCAGGCCAGCAGCGCGTCGGACGCCACCGCGACGTCGTCGCCGAACACGCCCGGCCAGTGCGTGGACAGCGCGCCGATCGCGCCGAAGGCGTCGGGATGCCGCGCCAGCATCGCCAGCGAGGCCAGGCCGCCCATGCTCGAGCCCGCGATCGCGGTGTCGTCCGGCCCCGGCGCGGTGGCGTAGCGCGCGTCGATGGCGGGCTTGAGCGCGCGCGCGATCCAGTCGAGGTAGGCGTCGTTGCGCGGCGCGCCGACGAACAGCGGCGCGTCGCCGCGGCCCAGCGCCAGCACCCTGGCGCGGTCGGCGTCGGCGAGCGCGGCGAGGCCGCCGGCCGGGTAGTACTCGCTGTGCCGCGATGGGCCGGCATTCGGGATCGCGACCACCAGGAAGGGGCGCGCGCGGCCCTCGGCGATGACCCGGGCGGCGGCGGCGTCCACCTCCCAGGCCTGGCGGTTCCAGGTGGTGGCGGGGTCGAACAGCATCTGGCCGTCGTGCATGTACAGCACGGCGTAGGGCGCCTGCGCGGGATAGCCGGGCGGCAGCCAGACCTCGACCGGGCGCACGAGGGCGGGCGGGCCCGGCAGGTCGTCGAGGCGCTCGAGGCGGCCGTGGGTGACCGCGGGCCGCGGCGCCTGGGCCGCCTGCGGGACATCGACGGGGCCGGCGGCCAGCGCCGGCGGCGCGCCCGCCGCGCCGAGCGCGAGCGCCAGCGCGGCCGCGGCCGCGTGCACGGCGCGGGCCGCGCGGCGGGTGCCGGGGAGCCGCGCGTCGCGCGCGGGGCTTCGGGTAGGCTGCGTCGCCATCGTTCCTCCTTCGTTCATCGCGACCGCCCCGGGGCCCGCCGCATGTTCCATCCACGCCCCGCCGTCCACGCGCGGCCGCTGCCCGACGGCCAGGCCTGCCTGGTCATCGACGGCGTGCTCGCGCGGCCCGAGGCCTGGGTGGCCCAGGCCGAGGCGCACCGCGCGCGCTTCGAGGAGCTGCCGGGCAACGCCTACCCGGGCCCCGAGCTGCGCCTGCCGGCCGACGTCACCGCGCCGCTGGAGCAGTACTTCGCCGCGCACGCCCGCAGCGCGCTGGGCCTGCGGCGCACGCTCGAGGCCTACAGCCGGCTCTCGCTGGCCACCTGGCCGGTCGAGCGCCTGCAGCCGCGGCAATGGATCTGCCACCGCGACCGGCTGGCGCGCGATCCCGCACACGGCGTCGCGGCCTCGGTGCTGTACCTGTTCGAGGACGCCTCGCTGGGCGGCACGGCGTTCTACCGCCCGCGCGTGGACGACCCGACGATCGCCCGGCTGGTGCATGACTCCGGCGCGCTGTCGCCGGAGGCCTTCCAGGCCCGCTACGGCATCGCGCCCGGCTACCTCGCCGGCAGCAACGCCTGGTTCGAGTGCGTCGAGGTGGTGGAGCCGCGCTTCAACCGGCTCATCCTCTACCGCGGCGAGGTGTTCCACTCCGCCCACATCACCCGGCCCGAGGCGCTGCTCGACGATCCGCGGCGCGGGCGGCTGACGCTCAACGGCTTCTTCACCTGCACCCGGCGGCTGGGCTGAGCCCGGCGCGGCGCTCACTCCGCGGCCTCCCCGCGCAGCGCGGCGGCCGGGATCTCGATCGTCATCGCGTCCATCACCCGCGGGTCGACCGCGCCGTCGCCGCCGCCGAACGCATGCGCGCCGGCCTCCGCGCGCAGCGGGCGGTAGACGCCGTCGTAGTCCCAGGTGGTGACGTGCAGGCGCAGCGGGCGCACGCCGTCGTGGCCGCGCAGCAGCGCGCCGGGCAGCACCAGCCGCACGGTGGCCGCGGCCGGGTCGGCGGAGACGGCCACGCCGTGCGCGGCGGGCGCGCCCTCGTGGGCCGCATCGGCGCCGTCGCTCGAGGTCAGGGCCTGGCTCCATCCGTGCGTGCGCAGCCGCCAGTGCCAGCGCATCGCGTCCGGCAGCGTGGCGTTCTGCAGCGGCATCACCGTCGCGCCACCGTCGCGGCCCGGCACCTCGAGGTAGGCGGTGAAGGCCACATGGTCGAAGCCGTTGGCCGGGCTCCAGGCCCGGCTGATCGCGGGCATGCGCAGCTCGACGCGCAGCGCGCGCCCGGCGGCCGCCACCTCGGCGCCGAGCAGGTCGGCGGGGCGGTCGATGCGCCAGCGCGAGCCGGTGGGGTAGGTGTAGCGGCCCCCGGGGCCGTGGTCGTCGCCGGCGGGGTCGGTGGCGCGGGCCACCACGCGCCAGGCCCGCGCGACGCGGAAGGCGAGCGGCGCCGAGGCGCGGCCGCTGGCGGGGTCGCGCACCAGCACGCGGTGCGCGATCGCGGGGTCGGCCATCTCGCCGGTGTCGAGCGTCGCCTGCCAGTGGCCGTCGGCGCCGGCGATCACCTCCGGCGCCCCGCCGAGCGCATCGTCGACGACCAGCTGCAGCCGCGTCCCCGGCGCGGCGCGGCCCGCCAGCACCGCGTCCCCGGCCAGCACCGGCACGCCGTCGGCCGCCGCCGCGTCGCCGGGCGCCGGGGCGTCGCGGAGCGCGATCGTGGGCGCCTCGCCCGGGCTCGCGGCCCCGGGCGCGTCCGCCGCCGCGCCCTCCGGCGCCAGCACCAGCCCCGCGCGCGGCGGCAGCGCCAGCAGCAGCCGGCCGCCGGCGCCGACGCGCGCTTCGGCGGCGGCCGCCGCATCGGCGTCCTCGTCGATCGCGAACAGCACGCGCAGGCGGGTGCCCGCGGCCAGCCCGGTGTCGGCGATGTCGAGCAGCGCCGGGGCGTCGGCGGTGTTCATCGCGACCAGCCGCGCGTCGCCGTCGTGGTCCATCCGCCAGGCCACCGGGCCCGCGCCGGCCGCGTTCGCCGCCAGCACGGTCGCCGCGCCGCGCCGCAGCGCCGGCTCGGCGTGGCGCAGCGCCGTGGCGCGCGCGATGTAGCGGTACAGCGGCGCATCGGCGTCGAAGCGGTCGGCGCCGCCGCTGCCCCAGCCGCCGGCGAACATCGCCGGGCGGCGCTCGCGCAGGCCCTGCTCGGTGCCGTAGTAGAGGACCGGGATGCCGGGCAGCGCCATCAGCGCCAGCAGCCCCTGGCGCAGGCCGGCCTCGCTGCCGCCGGCGAGGAAGCGGTCGACGTCGTGGTTGTCGAGGAAGCTCGGCATCCGGTGCAGGTCCGGGTGCAGGGCCTGCATCGAGGCGATCCGGTGGGCGAGGGTGGCGGTGGGACGCCCGCGCGCGAACACCTCGTCCAGCGCGCCGTAGAGCGGGAAGTTGATCATCCCCGGCAGCACCCGCGTGCCGTCCGGGCGGCGCATGTAGCCCTCGATGCGGCGCGCGTTGGCGTCCTCGCCGGCGCGGTCGAGGCCGAAGCCCTCGCCGAAGACGTGGAAGTCCGCGCGCCCGGTGGCCGCGGCCGCGGCGGCCATGCCCGGCGCGTCGGCATCGGTGGCGTGCACGAAGTCGGCCAGGTCGTCGTGGCCGACGTAGAACGCGGTGTCGACCCGGAACGCGTCCACGCCCACCTCGCGGATCCAGTGCGCGTAGGCCCGCCGCAGCGCCTCGCGCACCAGCGGGTTGGCGGTGTCGAGGTCGTCGAGCCCGGCCATCTGGCCGGTGGCCTCCTGCACCGGGTCGGCGTATTCGGTGATGTCGCGCGTCCAGTGGTAGACGCCGGCGGCGCGCTGCGCGGGATCGCGCGGGTCATTGAGCGAGAACGGCCAGGCCGTGATCGCGGCCGGCGACTGCCCGGCGTGGCGCACGTAGCCGGCGGCCGGGTCGGCCGGGTCGTGGCCCTCGCCGTAGGCGAAGTAGTTGCCCACGTGGTTGAGCACCACGTCCTGCACCAGGTACATGCCGCGGCCGTGCAGCCCGCGGGACAGCGCGCGGTAGTCCTCGAGCGACCCGACGTGCGGGTCCACCGCGGCGAAGTCGGTGGCCCAGTAGCCGTGGTAGCCGCCGTAGCGCACCTGCGCGTCCCACCACTGGTGGGCCACCGGCGGGGTGATCCAGACGGCGGTGGCGCCGAGGCCGCGGATGTAGTCCAGCCGGCGGGCGACGCCGGCCAGGTCGCCGCCGCTGTAGCGGGCGGGGTCGCGCGGGTCGAACTCGCCGGCGCCCTGGTCGTTGTTGCGCGGGTCGCCGTCGTCGAAGCGGTCGGTCAGCACGAAGTAGACGACCTGGTCGCGCCAGTCGGGCGAGGGCACGTGCAAGGGCCCGTTGTCTACCGGTGACATCGCGCCCGCGGCGGCGCCGGGGGCGGCCTGCGCCGCGAGCGCGAGCCCCAGCGCGAGCGCGGTCCAGCGGGATGTCGGCGGCATCGGGGAAGACCTCGTCGGCGGTGCGCGGCGCGTGCCCTTCACGTCCCCGAACGGGGATGCCGCGTGAAGCACGAGTCTCTGACGCGTTCCACCCAAAGTCGGCCTGAATACGTATGCAGACCCGCGCCGCGCAAAGGGGCCGGGGCTACCATCCCGCCACCTTGGAGATCGGGGATCCCCAAGTGCCTCTGGCCCGTCGGCCGCAGCCGCGGTCGGGCCAGCACAAAAATTCCATACGAGTTTCGCAGGAGGGGAGATGTTGCAACTCAAGCGCAATCTGCTGTGCGTGGCGCTGGCGTCCGCGATCATGTCGGTCGCCACCCATGCCGCCGCCCAGGACGCCGCCCAGGCCTCCGCCGCCCAGGCCGAGGAGACCGCCGAGCAGCGCGCGGCCCGCGAGGCCGCCGAAGCCGAGGCCCAGGACCTCGACGCGGTCCGGGTCACCGGCATCCGCGCCGGCATCGAGGGCGCGATCACGCTCAAGCAGGAGTCCACCTCCATCGTCGAGGCGATCTCCGCCGAAGACCTGGGCAAGCTCCCCGACGTCTCCATCGCCGACTCGCTCGCGCGCCTGCCGGGCCTCGCCGCCCAGCGCGTCAACGGCCGCGCTTCGACGATCTCCATCCGCGGCTTCGCCGGCGACTACGGCACGACGACCCTCAACGGCCGCGAGCAGGTCTCGGTGGGCGACAACCGAGGCGTCGAGTTCGACCAGTTCCCCTCCGAGCTGATCAACCAGGTGCTGGTCTACAAGACCCCCGAGGCCTCGCTGGTCGGCCAGGGCCTGTCGGGCACCGTCGACCTGCGCACCGTGCGCCCGCTCAGCTACAACGAGCGCGTGATGGCGGTGAACGTGCGCGCCGAGAACAACTCCCTCGGCGAGCTCAACGCCGACTCCAGCGAGTTCGGCAGCCGCGTCAGCGCCTACTACATCGACCAGTTCCTCGACGACCGCCTCGGCGTCGCGCTGGGCTACGCCCGCCTCGACTCGCCCGGCCAGGCCGGCCGCTGGGAGGCCTGGGGCTATCCCAACGACAACGCGGGCTCGCCGGGCAACTTCGTGCTCGGCGGCAGCAAGTCGCTGGCGTCCTCGCGCGACAACCTGCGCCAGGGCCTGATGGGCGTGTTCGAGTTCGCCGCCACCGACACCTACACCACCACCCTCGACCTGTACTACTCGAAGTTCGAGAACACCGAGACCACCCGCTTCCTCGAGACCGGCCTCGGCTGGTCGGGCGCCACGCTGAGCAACCCGGTCGTGCGCGACGGCGTCGTGGTGGCGGGCACCTTCACCGGCGTCCGCCCGGTGCTGCGCAACGACCTCAACGAGGGCGAGGACACGCTGTTCGCGATCGGCTGGAACAACCAGTGGGAGATCGCGGAGGGCACGATGCTGGAGTTCGACGTCAGCCACTCCAGCGCCGATCGCCGCCAGAGCCTGCTCGAGACCTACGCGGGTACCCGCGCCGGGGTCACCGACACCGTGAACTTCACCCTCGACCCGAACGGCGCGCCGAACCTCGACTTCGGCCTCGACTACACCGACCCGAACCTGATCGTGCTGACCGATCCCGGCGGCTGGGGCCAGAACGGCTACATCAAGACCCCGGAGGTCGAGGACACCCTGACCTCGTTCCGCCTGGGCCTGGAGCAGAGCTTCGTCGACGGCGCGTTCTCGAGCATCGAGGCCGGCGTGAACTACGCCGACCGCGAGAAGTCGCGCCGCGTGCCGGAGGCCTTCCTCGACCTGATCGGCGGCCCCGAGGTCTCGATCCCGGCCAGCTTCCTGCGCAACCCGACCAACCTCTCGTTCACCGGCATCCCGGGCACCATCGCCTACGACATCAACGGCGTGCTGGCCCAGTTCTACACGCTGCGCGACAACATCAACGCCGACATCGTCAACAAGCAGTGGACGGTGAACGAGTCGATGATCACCACCTACGCCCAGGCCAACCTCGACACCGAGTGGTTCTCGGTGCCGGTGCGCGGCAACCTCGGCGTGCAGGCGGTCACCGTCGACCAGTCCTCGGACGGCTTCTCGGTGGTGCAGGGCAACGCGGCCAACGCCGTGCCCTTCCGCGGCCAGTCGAACTACACCGACGTGCTGCCGAGCATGAACCTCGCGTTCACGCTGCCGGCCGACAACGTCGTCCGCGTCGCGCTGGCACGCCAGATGGCGCGCCCGCGCATCGACCAGATGCGCGCGAACAACAACACCAACCTCGAGTTCTCCGGCCCGAACGCCGGCCGCTGGAGCCGCAGCGGCGGCAACCCCGACCTGCAGCCCTGGCTGGCGAACGCCGCCGACGTCTCGTGGGAGCGCTACTTCGGTGGCACCCGCGGGTACGTCAGCGCCGCGTACTTCTACAAGGACCTGCGCTCGTACGTGTACGAGCAGCAGACCACCTTCGACGCCAGCAACCTCGCCATCCCGGCGGGCTACGCCGGTCCCACCCCGTTCACCACCGGCAATTTCTTCCGGCCGGCCAACGGCGAGGGCGGGAAGCTCTACGGCTTCGAGCTGGCGGTGTCGGTGCCCTTCGACCTGTTCCACGACGCGCTGGAAGGCTTCGGCTTCGTGGCCAACCATTCCGACACCAGCTCGGCGATCCGCCCGACCGGCCCCACGGGCCCGGAAGAGCCGATCCCCGGCCTGTCGGAGCGGGTCACCAACCTCACGCTGTACTTCGAGCGTGACGGCTACCAGGCCCGCGTCAGCCGCCGCTCCCGCTCCGACTTCGTCGGCGAGATCCAGGCCTTCGGCGCCGACCGCCAGTTCGTGAACATCGACGGCGAGGCGGTCATCGACCTCCAGGCCGGCTACACCTTCCAGGAAGGCTCGATGTTCGACGGCGTCTCGGTGCTGCTGCAGGTCAACAACGTCACCGACGAGCCGTACCGCGCGTACTTCGCCGGCAACGAGCTCACCCGCGGCTACGAGGAATACGGCCGCCAGTACCTGCTCGGCCTGAGCTACAAGTTCTGATCCACCCCTGGCCCCCTGCCGGCCCACGCCGGCAGGGGGTTTTTTTGCCTGCATCCGGCCGCGCGCCGGCCGCGTCCGCGCTACCGTGGCCTGCGCCGGCCCCCGCCGGGTCGCCTCCGCCATCGCCATGAAGGACCCCGCATGACCGCCAAGCCCCGCCTGTCGTTCTGGCAGATCTGGAACATGTGCTTCGGCTTCCTGGGCATCCAGTTCGGCTTCGCCCTGCAGGGCGGCAGCATGTCGCGCATCTTCCAGACGCTCGGCGCCGACAAGGACGCCCTGCCGCTGCTGTGGATCGCGGCGCCCCTCACCGGCCTGCTCGTGCAGCCGATCGTGGGCTATCTCTCCGACCGGACCTGGCACCCGATCCTCGGGCGCCGGCGTCCGTTCTTCGTCATCGGCGCGGTGCTGGCCTCGATCGCGCTGGTCGCGATGCCGCACTCGCCCACGCTGTGGATGGCCGTCGGCCTGCTGTGGGTGCTCGACGCCTCGATCAACATCTCGATGGAGCCCTTCCGCGCGCTCGTCGCCGACAAGCTGCCGACGGAGCAGCAGTCCTACGGCTTCGTCGTGCAGACCCTGATCATCGGCATCGGCACCTGGATCGCCAGCAACCTGCCGTGGTTCGTCGCCTGGCTGGGCGTCAGCAACGAGGCCGGCCCCGGCGTCGTGCCGCCCTCGGTGCAGGTGGCGTTCGCGGTGGGCGCGTTCGTCTTCCTGGCCAGCATCCTGGTGTCGGTCGTCACCACCCGCGAGGATCCGCCGGAGGACATGCAGCGCTTCCTCGAGGAGCGCCGCCAGGGCAGTCTCGTGCGCGACATCGTCCGCGACGTGCTGGCGATGCCGGCGCAGATGCTGCGCATCGGCATCGTGCAGTTCTTCAGCTGGCTGGCCTTCTTCACGATGTGGAGCATGGCCACGCCCGCGCTCACCGACCACGTGTTCGGCGCGCCCGCGCCCGATCCCGCCGCCTTCGACGTCGCCGACGCCGCCCAGCTGCAGGCCTTCACCGCGGCCAACGCGGCGTTCCAGGACGCGGCCGACCTGGCCAGCTCCTACATGGGCTGGTACGGCCTGTCGTCGATGCTGGTGGCGCTGCTGCTGGCCTTCTACGCCGCGCGCCGGCCGCTCAACCGGCGCATGGTCCACTTCGGCGCGCTGGCGCTGGGCGGCCTCGGCTTCCTGTCGATGGCGATCGTGCCGTCGCCCGCGTGGCTGATCGGCTCGTTCGCGCTGGTCGGCGTGAGCTGGGCCAGCATCCTCTCGATGCCCTACGCGCTGCTGGCCAGCTCGGTGCAGCCGGCGAAGATGGGCGTGTACATGGGCATCTTCAACATGTTCATCGTGGTGCCGCAGATCGTCGCCGCGACGCTGCTGGGCCCCACGCTGCGGCTGTTCTTCGGCAACCAGCCGATCTGGGCGCTGGTGATCGCCGGCGCCAGCCTGATCATCGGCGCGCTGTGCCTGGCCGCGGTGCGCGAGCCCTCGGCCGGCGCCGCGCCCGCCGGCACGCCCGCCGCCGCGCACTGAGGAGACCCGCCATGCCGCGCATCGCCCGCCTGCGTCCCGCCCCGTCCCTGCGCCGCCTCGCGCTCCCGCTGGCGCTGCTCGCCGCGCTGGCGGCCTGCAGCGCCGAGCAGGCGCCCGCGCCGTCCGCCGACGCTTCGCCCGCACCGGTCGCGGCCGCCGCGCCCGACCCCGATGCCATCGTCGGCACCCGCGAGCCCTTCGCCGCGCACGCCACCTACTTCGTGCTCACCGACCGCTTCGCCAACGGCGATCCGTCCAACGACCACCGCGACCAGGGCGGCGACTTCCCCACCTTCGACCAGCCCACGCCCGGCGCGCCCGAGGGGCTCAGCGACAACGTGGGCTACCTCGGCGGCGACTTCCGCGGCGTGCTCGACAACGCCGCCTACATCCGCGAGATGGGCTTCTCGGCGGTGTGGATCACGCCGATCGTCGACAACCCCGACGAGCACTTCACCGGCTCGGACCCGGTGGCCTGGGGCGGCATGTGGACCGACGGCGGCAAGACCGGCTACCACGGCTACTGGGGCGTCGACTTCTACCGCCTCGACGAGCACCTGCCCAGCGCCGACCTCGACTTCCGCGGCCTCACCGCGGGCCTGCGCGAGGCCGGCCTGAAGACCGTGCTCGACATCGTGGCCAACCACGGCTCGCCGGCGTTCTCCGCGCCCACCGACCGCCCGGCCTTCGGGCGCCTGTACCGCGACGGCGTGCTGGTGGCCAACCACCAGAACCTGCACCCCACCGCGCTCGATCCGGCGAACAACCCGCTGCACGCCTGGTTCCTGCCCACGCCCGACGTGGCCCAACTCTCCAACCTCGACGACGCGAACCCCGAGGTGCTGGAGTACTTCGTGGGTGCGTACTCGCAGTGGATCGAGCAGGGCGCCGACGCCTTCCGCATCGACACCATCCGCCACGTGGGGCATCCGTTCTGGAAGGCCTTCAGCGACCGCATCCGCGCCGAGCACCCGGGCTTCTACATGTTCGGCGAGCACTTCGCCTACGACGCCGACGCCATCGCGACCCACACCTGGCCGCAGAACGGCGGCATCAGCGTGCTCGACTTCCCGATGCAGGAGGCGATGGTGGCGGTGTTCGGCGAGGGCTTCGACCGCGGCCCCGACGCCCGCGAGCCCGGTGGCCAGGGCTTCGAGCGCCTCGCGCCGTCGCTGCACCTGGTGGACGGGCCCTACGCCGATCCTTACGCGCTGACGATCTTCTACGACAACCACGACATGCCGCGCATGCAGGCCACGGACGCCGGCTTCATCGACGCCCACCACTGGCTGTTCACCGCGCGCGGCATCCCGGTCGTCTACTACGGCTCGGAGGCCGGGTTCATGCGCGGCACCGCCGAGCACGCCGGCAACCGCAACTTCTGGGGCCAGGAGGCGATCGACGCCGCCCGCGCGCACCCGATCCGCACCGCGCTGGCCCGGATCGCCCGCGTGCGCGAGGCCTCGCCGGCGCTGCAGCGCGGCGTGATGCGGGTGCTGCGGCTGGAGGGCGAGCAGGCCGCGTTCCTGCGCGTGCTCGAGGACGGCGACGTCCGCGAGACCGTGCTGGTGCTGCTCAACAAGGCCGACGGCGAGGCGCTGGTGGCGCTGCCGGACTTCCCGCTGCCGGGCGCGTGGACGCCGCTGCTGGGCGGCGAGGCGCAGCAGGTGGCCGCGGGCGGCGCGTTCAGCGCCGTCGTCGAGCCGCACGGGGTGCAGGTGTACCGCTGGCAGGGCGAGGCCCTGCCCGAGGCCTTCAGGGCGTCGCTGCGCGAGCAGGTGGCGCGGCAGGCGGGGCCCCGCACGAGCGGCGGATGACCAGCCGCGGGGCCAGCACCTCGCTCGTCGCGGGCTGGCCCTGGATCTGCGCGATCAGCGCGGCCACCAGGCGCTCGCCGGCCAGGCGGGTGTCCTGCAGCACGGTGGTCAGCGGCGGGCTGCAGCACGCGGCCACCGGCTGGTCGTCGAAGCCCACCACGGCCACGTCGGCAGGCACGCGCAGGCCGGCGTCCTCGAGCGCCCGGATGGCGCCGATGGCGATCAGGTCGCTGGCGGCGAACACCGCGTCGGGGCGCTCGCCGCGATCGAGCAGCGCGCGCATCGCGGCGTGGCCGTCGTGCTCGGTGGAATCGGGGCAGTCCTGCTGCAGCGCCGGGTCGAGCGCGAGGCCCGCGGCGGCCAGCGCGTCGGCGTGGCCGCGGTAGCGCGCCTCGAACTCCGGGCACGAGGGGCCGATGCGTCCGACGAACGCGATCCGCCGGCGGCCCAGCGCCAGCAGGTGCCCGGCGGCCAGCCGGCCGCCGTCGCGGTTGTCGCAGCCGATCGACACCCCGGGCTGGTCGGGCATCACCGCGCCCCAGCGCACGAAGTGGGTGTCCTGGGCCACCAGCTCCTCGAGCTTGCCGCGGTAGGTGGTGTAGTCGCCGTAGCCCAGCAGGATCAGGCCGTCGGCCTTGTGGCTGTCCTGGTACTCGGCGTGCCAGTCGTCGGAGAGCTGCTGGAAGCTCACCAGCAGGTCGTAGCCCTGCAGCGCGCAGGCGCGCGTGATCGACCCCAGCATGTTCAGGAAGAAGGGGTTGATGTGGGTGTCGTTGGCGGTCGGGTCCTCGAACAGCAGCAGGGCCAGCGTGACGGAGTGCTGGCAGCGCAGGTTGGAGGCGTTCTTGTCGACCTTGTAGTTGAGCTCCTTCGCGATCGCCTGGATCTTGCGGCGGGTCTCGAGGTTCACCAGCGGGCTGCCGCGCAGGGCGCGGGAGACCGTGGACTGGCTGACGCCGGCGCGGTAGGCGATGTCGAAGGACGTGGGCTTGGTCTTGCTGGACATCGACCTGGCTGACATCGGGAGGGAGCGATGCCCGAAGGCGCGCAGGCGCCCCGGGTGGGGGGCGTTGTCGCACGTCCGGCCGGGGGCCACAAGCCCGCGGCGGCGCTGGCCCCGGCCGCTCACCCCGGGCGGCGCCCGAGCCCGGCGGCCTCGCGGGCCAGCGCGCCGATCCGGGCCCAGTCCCCGGCGGCCAGGGCGTCCTTGGGCAGCATCCACGAGCCGCCGATCGTCAGCACGTTGCCCAGCGCCAGGTAGCGCGGGGCCGAGGCCAGGTCGATGCCGCCGGTCGGGCAGAAGCGCGCCTGCGGGAAGGGCCCCGCCAGCGACTGCAGCAGGGCCACGCCGCCGGCGGCCTCGGCCGGGAAGCACTTGAAGCGGGTCAGGCCGTGCTCGAGGCCGCGCATCAGCTCGCTGGCGGTGGCGATGCCGGGCAGGAACGGGATCGGCGCCTCGGCGGCCGCGGCCAGCAGGGCGTCGGTGGCGCCGGGGCTGATCGCGAACGCGGCACCGGCGGCGGCCACGGCGGCCAGGTCGTCCGGGGTCAGCACGGTGCCGGCGCCGACCACGGCATCGGGCACCTCGGCGGCGATCGCGCGGATCGCGTCCAGCGCGATCGGGCTGCGCAGGGTGACCTCGAGCACCGGCAGGCCGGCGTCCACCAGCGTGCGCGCCAGCGGCACGGCGTCCTCGAGCCGGGTGAGCGCGATCACCGGCAGCACCGGGGCGCGGGCGAGGATGGCGTCGAGGGTGGCGGCGTGGCGGTCGGCGAGGCGGGTCATGGCGGGTCCGGGGGGCGGGGGCGGGGGCGGGGGCGTCAGGCGGGCGCGCGTGCCGCGGCGGCGCGCAGCGCCAGCGCGGCGCCGAGCAGGCCCGGGCCCGGGTGGGTGATGACGTGGATCGAGGCCTGCTCGAGGTAGGCCGCGAACCGGCCCTTGGCGAGGAAGCGCTCGCGGAAGGCGCTGGCGCGCAGGAAGGGCAGGAAGCGCGGCACGATGCCGCCGGCGATCATCACCGTGCGCGCGCCGTGGATCAGCGCGGCGTCGCCGGCGACGCTGCCGAGGATCGCGCAGAAGCGCGCCAGCGCGCGCCGCGCGGCCACGTCGTGGCCGTCCAGCGCGGCTTCCACGATCGCGGCGGGCTCGCGCAGCGCGGCCTTGGCCGGAGCGGCGTCGGCCTCGCCGGCCAGCGCGCGCAGCGCGGCGTCGATGTAGCTCAGGCCGGTGCCGCTGAGTACGCGCTCGGTGGAGGTGCGGCCGTGGCGGGCGTTCACCCACGCGGCGATGGCGTGTTCCTCGTCGCCGATCGGCGCGAAGGTGACGTGGCCGCCCTCGGTCTCCACCGGCAGCCAGCCGCGCCCGGCGTCGCCCACCAGCATGCCCACGCCCAGCCCGGTGCCCGGGCCGATCAGCGTGACCGGGCCGCGCAGCGGGGCGCTGCCCGCCGGGGCGCCGTGCAGCGTGGTCAGCGCGTCGGCCTCCAGCGCCGGGACGGCCCAGGCCACCGCGCCGAAGTCGTTGATGATCTCCAGCCGCTCCAGCCCCAGCGCCGCGCGCAGCTCGCCGCGGCTGAAGCTCCAGGCGCGGTTGGTCAGCCGGATGGCATCGCCGCCCACCGGCGAGGCCACCGCGATCGCGGCGTGGGTCGGGCGCGCGCCGACCTCGGCCAGGTAGGCCTCGGCGGCGTGCTGCAGGCTCGCGAAGCGGGCGTTCTCGAGCGAGCGCGGCTCGATGATCTCCGGCACGGCGCCGGCGGGCGCGTCGAGCGCGGTCAGCGCGAAGCGCGCGTTGGTGCCGCCGATGTCGGCGATCAGCGCATGGGCCACGCTCAGCCCTCCCCGAACAGCGCGCTGGCGCCTTCCTCGGCGCTGCTGGCGTGGCGCCGCATCACCGAGAACAGCTCGCGGCCGGTGCCGTGGTGGTTGCCCGCGAGGTCCAGCGGCGCGATCGCGCGCGCGGCCCACTCGGCCTCCGGCACCCGGGCCTGCATCACCGCGGCGTCGGCGTCGATGCGCACCACGTCGCCTTCGCGCAGGCGGCCGATCGGTCCGTCGCACGCGTGCTCGGGCGAGACGTGGATGGCCGCCAGCACCTTGCCCGAGGCGCCGGACATGCGGCCGTCGGTGAGCAGCGCCACGCGCTGGCCGCGGTCCTGCATCACCGCCAGCGTGGGGGTGAGCTTGTGCAGCTCGGGCATGCCGTTGGCGCGCGGGCCCTGCCCGCGGACCACCACCACCATGTCGCCGGCGTCGAGCCGGCCGGCCTTGAACGCCGCCAGCATCGCGTCCTGCGAGTCGAAGAGCCGCGCCGGCGCCTCGATGACGCGGTGCGCGGGCGCCACCGCCGAGATCTTCACCACCGCACGGCCCAGGTTGCCGGTGAGCAGGCGCAGCCCGCCCTCGGCGTCGAAGGGCTCGGCCACGCCGCGCAGCACCGAGGCGTCGCCGCTGGCGGCCGGCGGCTCGCGCCAGCGCAGCGTGGTGCCGTCGAGCCAGGGCTCGCGGGCCTGGTCGTGCAGGGTGCCGCCGTGCACGCAGGCGATGTCGTCGTGCAGCAGCCCGGCGCCGAGCAGCTCGCGGATCACCACGCCCAGGCCGCCGGCGGCCTGGAAGTGGTTCACGTCGGCCTGGCCGTTGGGGTACACCCGCGCCAGCAGCGGGGTGGCGCGCGAGAGCTCGTCGAGGTCGCTCCAGTCGACCAGCAGGCCCGCGGCGCGGGCGATCGCCACCAGGTGGATCGCGTGGTTGGTGCTGCCGCCGGTCGCGGCCAGGCCGACCATCGCGTTGACGATGGCGCGCTCGTCGATGGTGCGGCCGATCGGGCGGTAGTCGTCGCCCAGCGCGGTGATCCGGCACGCGGTCTCGGTGGCGGCGACGGTGAGCGCGTCGCGCAGCGTGGTGCCCGGCGCCACGAAGGCGGTGCCGGGCACGTGCAGGCCCATCACCTCGAGCAGCATCTGGTTGGAGTTGGCGGTGCCGTAGAAGGTGCAGGTGCCGGGCGAGTGATAGCTGGCGGCCTCGGCCTCGAGCAGCTCGTCGCGGCTGGCCTCGCCGCGGGCGTAGGCCTGGCGCACGCGGGCCTTCTCGGCGTTGGGCAGGCCGCTGGGCATCGGGCCCGCGGGCACCAGCACCATCGGCAGGTGGCCGAAGGTCAGCGCGCCGATCAGCAGGCCCGGCACGATCTTGTCGCACACGCCCAGCAGCAGCGCGGCGTCGAACATGTCGTGGCTCAGCGCGACCGCGGTGGCCATGGCGATCGTGTCGCGCGAGAACAGGCTCAGCTCCATGCCGGTGCGGCCCTGGGTGACGCCGTCGCACATCGCCGGCACGCCGCCGGCCACCTGCGCGCTGCCGCCGGCGTTGCGCGCGGCCATCCGGATCAGGCTGGGGTACTGCTCCATCGGCTGGTGCGCCGAGAGCATGTCGTTGTAGGCGGTGACGATGCCGAGGTTGGGGCCGCGCCCGCCGCGCAGGCCGGGCTTGTCGGCGCCGCTGGCGGCGAAGCCGTGGGCGAGGTTGCCGCAGCCGAGGCCGGCGCGGGCGGGGCCGCCGTGGCCGTAGTGCTGGTCGCGGGCGGCGTCGAGGCGGGCCAGGTAGGCGCCGCGCAGCTCGGCGCTGCGCGCGCGGATGCGCGCGGTGACGCGGTCGACGACGGGATGCAGGGACATGTCAGGGACTCCAGTGGATCTCGACGGGGGCGGTGCCGCCCGCGCCGGCGGCGCGCAGCAGCGCCGCGATCGGCAGGCGCAGCGGGTCGGCGTCGGGCCGCAGCGCGGCCTCGAGCACGCCCCGCTTGGCCGCGCCGGTGATCGCCAGCAGCAGCCGGCGGCTGCGCAGCAGGCGCTGCGCGGTGAGGGTGATGCGGGCGAACGGCGCCTCGGGCGGCAGCGGATCGGGCTGCACCAGCGCGGCGTCGGCGCCGCCGGCGTCCGCCAGCAGCGCGGCCAGCCGCGGCTCGCCGGGGAACAGCGAGGCGGTGTGGCCGTCGCCGCCCATGCCCAGCAGGCAGGCGTCGAAGCGGGTGGGCAGGGCGGCGAAGTCGGCCTCGGCGGCGGCCGCCGCGGTGTCGGCCCGCGGGGCGGGCGCCGGTGCGTCGGTGGCGGCCTGCTCCAGCGCCGCGGGCAGCAGGCCGCGCAGCGCCAGGCCGGCGCCGGCGAAGGCCTCGCGCAGCGCGCGCAGGTTATTGGCCGGGTGCGCGCCGGGGACCCAGCGCTCGTCGGTGGGCCAGGCCCGCACCTGCGCCCAGGGCAGCGCGCGCGCGGCGAGCTGGCGGTAGGCGGGGAAGGGCGTCGATCCGCCGGCCAGCGCCAGCGTGGCGACGCCGCGCGCGGCCACGCCCCCGGCGATCGCGGCGGCCAGTGCGTCGGCGAGCGCCGCGTGCAGGTGGGCGGCGTCGGGGTGTTCGCGGAGGGTCCAGGCCATCGCGCTCACTCGCGCCAGGCGTGGCCGTGGCGCTCGGCCAGGGTCAGCGCGCTGGCCGGGCCCCAGGTGCCGGCGGGGTAGGCCTTGGGCGTGACGCCGGCGGCCTCCCAGCCGCGGTGGATGTCGTCCACCCAGCCCCATGCGGCCTCGACCTCGTCGCGGCGCACGAACAGCGTGCCGCGCGCCTCGAGCGCGTCGAGGTACAGGCGCTCGTAGGCGCTGCGGCGGCGCTGCTCGCCGTGGGCGTCGTGCAGGTCGAGGTCCAGCGCCACCTGGCTGAGCTTCACGCCGCCGACGTCGAGGCCGGGGGTCTTGCTCATCAGGCTGAGCTCGATGCGCTCCTCGGGCTGCAGGCGGATGACGAGCGCGTTGGGCTGGGCGCCGGCGCCCTCGCCGAAGATCGAGTAGGGCAGGGCGCGGAACTGGATGAAGATCTCGGTGCAGCGGCGCGGCAGGCGCTTGCCGGTGCGCAGGTAGAACGGCACGCCCGACCAGCGCCAGTTGTCGATCTGCGCGCGCACGGCGACGAAGGTCTCGGTGCGGCTGGCGCGGCCGAGCTCCTCGGCGTAGCCGGGCACCGCCACGCCGCCGATCGCGCCGGCCGCGTACTGGCCGGCCACGGCGTTCGCCACCGCGTCGGCGCCGCGCAGCGGGCGCAGCGAGCGCAGCACCTTGATCTTCTCGTTGCGCACCGCCTCGGGCTCGAAGTGCGAGGGCGGCTCCATCGCGGTGAGCGCGAGCAGCTGCAGCATGTGGTTCTGCAGCATGTCGCGGGTGGCGCCGGAGGTGTCGTAGTAGTCGCCGCGGCCCTCGACGCCGATGGTCTCGGCGGCGGTGATCTGCACCTGCTGCACGTGGCGCGCGTTCCACAGCGGCTCGAACAGGGCGTTGCCGAAGCGCAGCGCGAGCAGGTTCTGCACGCCCTCCTTGCCCAGGTAGTGGTCGAGGCGGAACACGCGCGCCTCGTCGAACACCCCGCCGACGGCCTGGTTGACCGCGATCGAGCTGGCCAGGTCGTGGCCGATCGGCTTCTCGAGCAGCACGCGGGTGCCGGCGCCGGCGAGGCCGGCCGCGCCCAGCAGCGCGCAGATGGCGCCGTAGAAGCGCGGCGCGGTGGAGAGGTGGTAGACGATGTCGCCCTCGCGCAGCCCCGCGATGGCGTCGGTGAGCGCGCGGGCCTGGGCCGGGTCGTCGATCGCGGCGGGCTGGTAGTGCACGCGGGCGAGGAAGGCGGCGCGGGCCTCGGCGTCGGCGCCTGCGGCGGGATGCGCGCGCTCGAGCGAGGCGGCGACGACGTCGCGGAAGGCGGCGGGGTCGAGCTCGCTGCGCGCGGTGCCGAGCAGGCGCAGCCGCGGATGCAGCAGGCCGTCGCGGTGCAGCGCGTACAGCGAGGGCCAGAGCATGCGCTGGGCGAGGTCGCCGGTGGCGCCGAAGATCACCAGCAGGGTGGCCGAAGTGTCAGTCATGGAAGGCTCGGGTCGGGACCCGCCAAGCCTAATCCCCGCGCGGCCCGCGCGGGGGGTGCTGCATACGTTTTCAGGGCCGCGCGGCGGGCTGTCCGCGGACAGCCGCGCGGGCTGTCCCGCGGGTCAGCGCGGGCGGCGCGCGGCCGGCCGGCTCAGGGCAGCTCGGCGGCGTGCGCGCCGATCCAGGCCTCGAGCAGGTCGAGCACGTCGTCGGCGCCGTCCCACTGGGCGCGGTCGAGCGCGTGGAAGTCCGGCTCCGGCGTGCGCGAGAGCGCGATGGCCTCGCGGAACAGGGCCGCGGCCGGCGCCGCGCCGAGCGCGTCGTACAGCGGCGGGAACTCCTCCAGCGCCACCGGCGGGTCGAAGGGCACCGAGAACAGCGCCTCGTAGCCGCCGGCCTCGAGGATGCCCTGGGCGCTGGCCACCATCATCACGAGGCGGTGGGCGAGCGGGCTGCGCTGGGGGTGGAAGCCGGCGGCGTCGATGCGCGCGCAGGTGGCCTCGATGAGGTCGTCCATGGGGGATCCGGGCGTGGGGGAAGGGGTCAGCCCTGGCGGGCTTCGAGCTCGGCGAGCTGCTTCTCGAGCGCCTCGAGCTTCTCGCGGGTGCGCAGCAGCACCGCGCGCTGCACCTCGAACTCCTCGCGGGTGACCAGGTCGAGCTTCACCAGCCCGGCCTGCAGGGCGGCGCGGACGTTGCGCTCGAGGTCCTCGCCGGCCTCCTTCACGCCGGGCGGCACGAGTGCGGCGATGCGGCGGGCCAGCGCGTCGAGCTGGGCGAGGTCGATGCGGGGGGTGCTCATGGGGCGGCTTCCGTGGAGGCGGCTCGCGGGCTCGCGCCCGGATGCGAGGGGCCGGCATTGAGCCACACGTTGTCACGAGCATGCAAACCGCTGGCCACAGGCAGGGTCGGGTCTCGCTCTGGGGAGAGACCGACCATGCACAACGCACCGCGCCACACCGCGTCCGGCCGCCATTGGCCCGCGCGCCTTCCGTTCCTGCTCGCCGGCGGCCTCGCGGCCGCCGTCCCGGGCCTCGCCGCGGCCACGCCGGTCGCGGCGCCCGACTCCGGCGACACCGCCTGGATCCTCACCGCCACCGCGCTGGTGGTGTTCATGGCCATCCCGGGCCTCGCGCTGTTCTACGGCGGCCTGGTGCGCGCGAAGAACGTGCTCTCGGTGCTGATGCAGGTCTTCGCCGTGGTCTCGGTGATCTCGATCCTGTGGGTGCTCTACGGCTACTCGCTGGCCTTCGACACCACCGGCATGGAGGAGGGCGTGGTGGGCCGGGCGGCCTTCATCGGCACCCTCGCCAACGCCGGCATGCTGGGCCTGGAGCGCGGCGCGCTCACCGGCACGATTCCCGAAGCCCTGTTCGCGGCCTTCCAGATGAGCTTCGCGGCGATCACGCCCGCGCTGATCGTCGGCGCCTTCGCCGAGCGCGTGCGCTTCGGGCCGATGCTGGCGTTCTCGGTGGCCTGGTTCACCTTCGGCTACCTGCCGATCGCGCACATGACCTGGGCCGGCGCGGGCGGCCTGTTCTGGGACTGGGGCGTGATCGACTTCGCCGGCGGCACCGTGGTGCACGTCAACGCCGGCATCGCCGGCCTGGTGGCGGCGCTGGTGATCGGCCCGCGGCGCGGCTTCCCGGTCCAGCCCATGACCCCGCACAACCTCGGCTACACCATGACCGGCGCGGCGATGCTGTGGGTGGGCTGGTTCGGCTTCAACGCCGGCTCCGCGCTCACCGCCGGCAGCTCGGCCGCGATGGCCCTGCTGGTGACCCACGTGGCCGCGGCCGCCGGCGTCATCGGCTGGCTGGCGCTGGAGTGGCCCAAGCACGGCAAGCCCAGCGTGCTGGGCGCGGCCTCGGGCGCCGTCGCGGGCCTGGTGGCGATCACCCCGGCCGCCGGCGTCGCCGGCCCGCTGGGCGCGATCGGCCTCGGCCTCGTCGCCGGCGCGCTGTGCTTCGTCGCCTCCACCTCGATCAAGCGGGCGTTCCGCTACGACGACTCGCTCGACGTGTTCGGCGTGCACGGCGTCGGCGGCCTGGTGGGCGCGCTGCTCACCGGCGTCGTGGCGCACTCCGCGCTGGGCGGCGCGGGCCTGGCCGAGGGCGTGTCGATCACCACCCAGGTCGGCCGCCAGGCCGCGGCGCTGGGCGTGACGATCCTCTGGAGCGGCCTGGTCACCTGGCTGGCGCTGGTGGTGATCCGCCGCGTGGCCGGCCTCCGCGTGGATCCCGAGGCCGAGGTCGAGGGCCTGGACCTGCGCCTGCACGACGAGCGCGGCCTGAGCCTCTGAGCCGGCCCGCCATCCCAACCCGCAGGGCGCCTCGCGCTACGATGGCGCCCTGCACGACGAGAGGAACATCGCGATGAAAATGGTCACGGCCATCATCAAGCCCTTCAAGCTCGACGACGTCCGCGAGGCGTTGAGCGAGGTGGGCGTCAACGGCATCACCGTCACCGAGGTCAAGGGCTTCGGCCGCCAGAAGGGCCACACCGAGCTCTACCGCGGCGCGGAGTACGTGGTCGACTTCCTGCCCAAGATCAAGCTCGAGGTGGCGGTCACCGACGCCCAGGTCGAGCGCGTGGTCGAGGCGATCATGCAGGCCGCGGGCAGCGGCAAGATCGGCGACGGCAAGATCTTCGTCCACGCGCTCGAGCAGGTGGTGCGCATCCGCACCGGCGAGCTGGACGGCGACGCGCTGTAAGGCCCGGCCCGCCGCCCGCGGCGGGGAGGCTGGAACGACGAAGGCCCCGCGCGAGCGGGGCCTTCGTGTGTGCGGCATCGGCGGGCGCGGCGTGGCCGCGCCATGGCTCAGTCGCCCAGGGCCTCGGCCACGAACGGCGGCAGGATGAAGCCCGCGCGGTGCGCCTCGGCGCTGTAGTACTGGGTGTCGAAGCCCTTGGTCTGGGCGCCGCGCTCGCGGAAGGTCATCAGGTCGCCGCCCTTGCGCGCCATCGTGCAGCTCCACCAGCCGGTCGGGTAGCAGGGCTGCGGGAAGGGCAGGGTGCGGAAGGCGCTGAAGCCGGCGGCCTTCATCGCGCTGCGCATGGCCTTGATCAGGTTGAGCAGGGCCAGCGGGCTCTCGGACTGCTGCACGAGGATGCCGCCCGGGCGCAGGGCCTTGTGGCAGCTGGCGTAGAAGGCCTGGTTGAACAGGCCCTCGGCCGGGCCGACCGGGTCGGTGGAGTCGACGATGATCAGGTCCACCGACTCGGGGGCGCAGTTGCGCATGTAGGCGATGCCGTCGTCGAACAGCAGCTCGGCGCGCGGGTCGGCGTTGGACTCGCACAGCTCCGGGAAGTACTTCTCGGCCATCCGGGTGACCTGCTCGTCGATGTCGCATTGCGTGGCGCTCTCGACTTCCTTGTGCTTGAGCACCTCGCGCAGCGTGCCGCAGTCGCCGCCGCCGATGATCACCACCCGCTTGGGGTTGGAGTGCGTGAACAGCGCCGGGTGCGACATCATCTCGTGGTAGAGGAAGTTGTCGCGCGTGGTCAGCATGATGGCGCCGTCGATCACCATCAGGTTGCCCCAGTCGGTGGTCTCGAAGATCTCGATCTTCTGGAACGGGCTCTGCACTTCGTCGAGCTTGCGCGTGATGCGGAAGCCGATCGAGGAGCCGGTGTGCTCGAAGTCTTCGCGGTACCAGCTGGTCTCGGCGGCGGTCATGGGGTGCGTCCGGATGGGTCTCGTGGGGGCGCGGATTGTACCGGAACCCGGCCCCGGTTTCCCGGCCGGCATGCGCGCCGCCCCCCGGGGGGGTACCATGCGCGCCCCTCCCATGTCCCCCAGGAACCGCCGCCCATGAGCGACTGGTCCATCGCCCGCGCCCGCCAGACCTACTCGATCCCGCACTGGGGCGAGGGGTATTTCGACATCGGCGCCTCCGGCGACATCGAAGTGCGCCCGCTGGGCGACGCCGGCCCGGCGCTGTCGCTGCCGGCCATCGTCGAGGAGGCCAAGGCCTGCGGCCTGAAGCTGCCGCTGCTGCTGCGCTTCTCCGACATCCTCGGCGACCGCCTGCGCCGCCTGCAGGCCGCGTTCGGCAAGGCCATGCGCGAGCTCGACTACGCCGGCGGCTACACCGCGGTGTACCCGATCAAGGTCAACCAGCACCTCGGCGTGGCCGGCGAGCTGGTCGACCACGGCGAGCACGGCTTCGGCCTGGAGGCCGGCTCCAAGCCCGAGCTGATGGCCGTGCTGGCGCTGGCCCGCCCGGGCAGCCTGGTGGTGTGCAACGGCTACAAGGACCGCGAGTTCATCCGCCTGGCCCTGATCGGCCGCAAGCTCGGCCTGCGCACCTACATCGTCATCGAGAAGCCCTCCGAGCTGGACATGGTCATCGAGGCCTCCCGGCAGCTGGGCGTGGTGCCGGGCCTCGGCGTGCGCATGCGCCTGGCCTCGCTGGGCGCGGGCAAGTGGCAGAACTCCGGCGGCGACAAGGCCAAGTTCGGCCTGACCCCGCGCCAGGTGCTCGACCTGGTCGAGAAGCTGCGCGCGGCCAAGCTCGAGCACGCGCTCGAGCTGCTGCACTTCCACATGGGCTCGCAGCTCTCCAACGTGCGCGACATCGCCAACGGCATGCGCGAGGCGGTGCGCTACTTCGTCGAGCTCTCCAAGCTCGGCGCCAACGTCAAGTACATGGACGTCGGCGGCGGCCTCGGCGTGGACTACGAGGGCACCCGCTCGCGCGGCTTCTGCTCGATCAACTACGGCCTCGACCAGTACGCGGCCACGATCGTGCAGCCGCTGGCCGAGGCCTGCGCCGAGCACGGCCTCGCCCCGCCGATGGTGGTCACCGAGTGCGGCCGCGCGATGACCGCGCACCACGCGGTGATGGTGGTCAACGTCAGCGAGGTCGAGCGCGCGCCCGAGGGCGCGGTGCCGGCCGAGGCCGGCGACGAGCCGGCCGCCGTGCGCCACCTGCGCGAGATCCACGACGCGCTCGACGAGCGCCCGCCGGTGGAGCTCTTCCACGAGGCCCAGCACCACCTCGCCGAGGGCCTGAGCCTGTACGCGCTGGGCCAGCTGGCGCTGGCCGACCGCGCGCGCCTCGACGACCTGTTCTACGCGATCGCCCACGGCGTGCGCGCGCGGCTCACCCCGACCGAGCGCAACCACCGCGCCGTGCTCGACGAGCTCGACGAGCGCCTGGTCGACAAGTACTTCGTGAACTTCTCGGTGTTCGAGTCGATCCCCGACGTGTGGGCGATCGAGCAGGTGTTCCCGATCACCCCGATCGCGCGCCTGGACGAGGCGCCGGAGCGTCGCGGCGTGATCGCCGACCTCACCTGCGACTCCGACGGCCGCATCGACACCTACGTCGCCCACGAGTCGCTGCAGACCTCGCTGCCGCTGCACGCGCCGCGCTCGGGCGAGAGCTACCGGCTGGGCATCTTCATGGTCGGCGCCTACCAGGAGATCCTGGGCGACATCCACAACCTCTTCGGCGACACCGACGCGGTGAACGTGCGCCTCGACGGGGCCGGTGGCCACGCGCTGACGCGCCTGCGCCGCGGCGACACCTCCGACGTGATGCTCGACTACGTGGGCTACGACCTGCTGCAGGTGCGCGCGGCCTACGACGCCAAGATCGCCGCCGCCGGCCTGCCGCGCGAAGAGGCCGAGGACTTCGCGGCCGCGCTCGAGGCCGGCCTGACCGGCTACACCTACCTGCACGAGGAGCCGCACGCATGAAGACCGGGTTCATCGGGCTGGGCGCCATGGGCGCGCCGATGGCCGGCCACCTGCACGCCCGCGGGCTGCTGGCGGTGGTCGGCAACCGCACCGCGGCCAAGGCCGCGGCGCTGGCGGCGCAGCTCGGCGGCGGCGTCGTCGCCGCGGCCGACGCCGCGGCCTTCGCCGGCTGCGACGTGGTGGCGCTGTGCGTGACGGCGGACGCCGACGTGCTGGCCCAGGTCGACGCGCTCGCCGGCGTGCTCGCGCCCGGCGCCGTGGTCGTCGACCACTCCACGGTGGCCTCGGGCACCGCGGTCGAGGCCGCGCGCCGGCTCGCCGCGCGCGGCATCCGCTTCCTCGACGCGCCGGTCTCCGGCGGCGTGGAGGGCGCGCGCAACGGCAAGCTCTCGGTGATGGTGGGCGGCGAGGCCGAGGCGCTCGAGCGCGCCCGCCCGGCGCTCGAGGCCTACGCGCTCAGGATCACCCACATGGGCGCCCACGGCGCCGGCCAGGCCACCAAGGCGGTCAACCAGGTGCTGGTGGCCGGCATCGCCCAGGCGGTGTGCGAGGGCCTGGCGCTGGGCGAGGCGCTGGGGCTCGATCCCGAGCGGCTGATCCCGACGCTGGGCGCCGGCGCGGCGGGCAACTGGTTCCTCGAGAAGCGCGGCGCCACGATGCTGCGCGACGAGTTCGCGGTGGGCTTCAAGCTCGCGCTGCTGCACAAGGACCTGAGGATCGTCGAGGGCATGGCCCGCGAGGCCGGCCTGAGGACCACGGTGATCCCGCAGTCGCTCACCGACTACGCCGCGCTGATGGCCGAGGGCCATGGCGACGACGACATCTCCGGCCTGATCCGGCGCAAGCGCGCGCCGCGCTGAGCCGGCGCCCGCCGGCGCCGGGCCATGGCGCCACGGCCCGGAAACGACGAAGGCCCGCGCGAGCGGGCCTTCGTCGTGAGGGGGGCGGCGGCCGGGCTCACTCCACCCGCGTCGCCACCGCCTCGATGCCGTTCATCGCCAGCTGCGCGCGCGCGGCCTCGAGCTCGGCCGCGCTGGGGTAGGGCCCCAGGCGCACGCGGTACACCGTGCCGCCGCCGGCCTGGCCGGTCTCGACCCGCGCGGCGAGGCCCGCCAGCGCGATCCGCGCCTTCACCGCCTCGGCGTCGGCGCTGGTGCGGAACGCGCCGGCCTGCAGGGCGTAGCGCACGTCGGCGCGCTGCTCCGGGGGCTGCGCGGCCTCGGCGCGGACGGTGGCGTCGACGTCGCTGACCACCACCTCGTTGTTGGGCAGCATGTCGTAGAACGAATAGGACGGGCGGCGCGGCTCGGGCGCCACCTCCTCCGCGGCCGGCGCGTCGGCCGGCACCGCCGGCTGCGGCTGCGGGGCGTCGCCGCCCGGCAGCCGCTCGCGCAGCAGGAACACACCCGCGATCACCAGGCCGCCGAGCAGGCCGACCAGCAGCCAGACCCAGCCCGGAATCGGGCCGGCGCCGCTGCGCTTGGCCTGCGACTTGCCGCGGCGTGCCGCCATCACATGCTCTCCGGGGCCGAGACGCCGAGCAGGGCGAGTCCGTTGGCCAGCACCTGGCGGGTGGCCGCGGCCAGCCCGAGGCGGGCGTGGCGCAGCTCCTCGTCGCTGCCGGCGAGGATCGGGCAGGCGTTGTAGAAGCCGTGGAAGGTGGCGGCCAGCTCGCGCAGGTAGGTCGCCAGCAGCTGCGGCGCGCGGTTGGCCGCGGCCGACTCCAGCACCTCGGGGTAGCGCAGCAGGTCGTTGAGCAGGTCGACCTCGGCCTCGTCGACCAGGCGCGCGCGCGCGGCCTCGGCGGCGTTGCGGTTGAAGCCCAGGCTCTTCTCGGCGGCCTGGCGGAAGATCGAGCAGATCCGGGCGTGCGCGTACTGCACGTAGTACACCGGGTTGTCGTTGGACTGGCTCTTGGCCAGGTCCAGGTCGAAGTCCAGGTG
Organism: Lysobacteraceae bacterium; assembly: GCA_051859045.1. Classification (GTDB taxonomy): domain Bacteria; phylum Pseudomonadota; class Gammaproteobacteria; order Xanthomonadales; family Xanthomonadaceae; genus JBHYGK01. Next base: position 239,300 of record JBHYGK010000001.1, read on the forward strand.
CTGGTCGTTGCCGCGCATGACGTAGAAGTAGCGCGCCGCGTCGACGCCCACTTCCTCGCGCAGCTCGCGCAGGGTCACGAAGCTGCCGGCGCGGGTGGACATCTGCACGCGCTCGCCGCCGCGGAAGAGGATCGCGAACTGCACCAGCTGGATCTCGATCCGCGCGGGGTCGAGGCCCAGGCCCTGGGCCGCGGCCTTCAGGCGGGCGATGTAGCCGTGGTGGTCGGCGCCGAAGATGTAGATCGCGCGCTGGAAGCCGCGCTCGAACTTGCTCAGCAGGTAGCCGAGGTCGGAGGCGAAGTAGGTGGTGACGCCGTTCTCGCGGACCACCACGCGGTCCTTGTCGTCGCCGAACGCGGTGGCGCGGAACCACAGCGCGCCGTCCTGCTCGTACAGGTGGCCCGCCGCGCGCAGGGTGTCGATGGCGCGCTGGACGTAGCCGTCGGTGATCAGCGACTTCTCGGAGAAGAAGACGTCGTGGTTGACCCGGAAGCCGGCCAGGTCGTCGCGGATGTCGCCGAGGCACCACGACAGGCCGGCCTCGAACACCTGGCGGTAGCCCGCGGGGCCGAGCAGCTGCTTGGCGCGCGCGATCAGCGCGTCGACGTGCAGCTCCTTGTCGCCGCCCTGGCCCTCGTCGGCCGGCAGGCCGTCGAGGACCTCCAGCGCGCCGTGGCGCAGCGCGTCGCCGGCCTTCGCGCGCAGGCCGCGCGCGATGTCGACGACGTACTCGCCCTTGTAGCCGTTGTCCGGGAAGCGCACCTGCACGCCGCCCAGCTCGAGGTAGCGCACCCAGATGCTGGCCGCGAGGATGTCCATCTGGCGGCCGGCGTCGTTGACGTAGTACTCGCGCTGGACGCTGTGGCCGACCGCCTCGAGCAGGTTCGCGACCGACGCGCCGTAGGCCGCTCCGCGGCCGTGGCCGACGTGCAGGGGGCCGTTGGGGTTGGCGGAGACGAACTCGACGGTGACCCGCTCGCGCGACTCGGCCGGCTCGAGGCCGTAGGCGTCGCCGCGCTCGAAGATGCGCCGCATCACGCCCAGGCGGCAGCCCGGCGAGAGGTGGAAGTTGATGAAGCCCGGCCCCGCGACCTCGACCCGGGCCAGGTGCTGGCTGTCGGGGAGGGTGGCGACGATCGCCTCGGCCAGCTCGCGCGGCTTCCGGCCGGCGGCCTTGGCCAGCAGCATCGCGGCGTTGCAGGCGTAGTCGCCGTGGCCCTTGGCGCGGGCGCGCTCGATGACGAAGTCCGGGAGGGCCACGTCGGCGGCCAGCTGGCCGCGGCGACGCAGGTCGAGCAGGGCCTGGGCGACGAGCTCGCGAAGGTGGTCTTTCACGGGTGGGGTGTTCCGCGGGGAAAGCGCCGGATTGTAGCGGTTTGCGGCGGTGCCTGCCCTGCCGGCCGCCGGGGCGGGGCGGCCCCGCGGGGCCGGCGCGCCCCTCCGGCGCCCCGGCCCGCTGTCACGGGACGGCAATCGTGGGGTCATAAGGTGCGCGGGCCCTGCCGACCGCCGTCCCGCCCGCCCCGCCCGGCGGAGCCGGGGAGGCGCACGCGCAGGTTCCCCCACAGCCCCTCCGGATCCCGCGATGAACCGCTCCCTGCTTGCCGCCGCCCTGCCGATCGCCGCCCTGGCCCTCGGCATCCGCACCGCCCTCGCCGCGCCGCTGCCGGCCCCGCAGGCCCCGACGCCGCCGGCCCCGCAGGCCGCGACGACCGGGCAGGGCACCGCCCAGGGCGTGCTGCAGGGCCAGGTGATCGACCTCGCCGGCGCCCCGGTCGCGGGCGCCGAGGTGGTGGCGGACGGCCTCGAGTGGAGCGCCGGCACCGGCGAGGACGGCCGCTTCAACCTGCCGCTGCCGGCCGGCACCTGGACGGTGCGCGTCAGCGCCCCGGGCTTCGAGGCGATGGAGCAGCCCGGCGTCGTCATCGCCGCCGGCCGTGGGCTGGCGCAGGACTTCATGCTGATCCCGGGCGAGGACGCCCCCGCCGCGGCCGCCGGCGGCGGCGACGCGCCCGCCGATGCCGCGGCCGATGCCGACACCCAGGAGCTCGAGGGCGTCTCGGTGTCGGCCGAGGCCCCGGTCGAGGAGGAGGGCTCGCAGCTCGCCCTGACCGTCGAGCGCCAGGACTCGACCGCGGTGCTCGACGTGCTGTCGTCCGAGCAGATCACCCGCGCCGGCGACTCCGACGCCGCGGGCGCGCTCAAGCGCGTCACCGGCTTGAGCCTGCGCGACGGCAAGTTCATCTACGTCCGCGGCATGGGCGAGCGCTACTCCAGCGTCCTGGTGAACGGCGCCCAGGTGCCCAGCCCGGACCCGACCCGCCGCGTCGTCCCGCTCGACCTGTTCCCCACCAGCATCCTCGACGGCGTCGTCGTGCAGAAGAGCTACTCCGCCGACATGCCCGGCGAGTTCGGCGGCGGCACGATCCAGCTGCGCACCCGCGGCCTGCCCGAGGAGGGCTTCCTGCGCCTGAGCGGCACCCTGGGCTATGCCGAGGGCACCAGCTTCGAGCGCGGCATCACCTCCTCCGGCGGCGGCCGCGACTGGACCGGCCGCGACGACGGCAGCCGCGCCCCGAACCCCACGCTGGAGTCGCTGCGCCTGCAGGGCCGCTTCCTGCGCCCGCAGTCCTTCGCCAACCCCGATGGCCTGACCCCCGCCCAGCTCGAGGGGATCGGCGAGGCCCTGCCCAACCGCTGGGACCTCGAGGAGAAGACCCTCGGCCCCGACACCGGCGTCGGCCTCAGCGGCGGCCAGCGCTGGGACCTCGGCGAGGACTGGAGCGTGGGCGTGCTGGCCGCGACCCGCTACGCCAACGGCTGGGACACCCGCGAGGAGCGCCGCCGCAACTTCTCCGCCTCCTCCGGCGGCCTGCAGCTGCGCGACGACCTGCAGCTGGCCACCAGCACCAACACCATCGAGCTCAGCCAGTTCCTGACCGCGGGCGCCGAGTACGGCGAGGACCACGCGATCACCTTCACCTCGATGCTGCTGCGCGTCACCGAGGACGAGGCCCGCGTCACCACCGGCAGCCAGGACAGCCAGGACGTGCTGCTGCGCTCGATGGAGTGGGTCGAGAACGAGCTGCTGCTCAACCAGCTCGGCGGCGAGCACACCCTGCGCGCGCTCGGCGACACCCTGCTCACCTGGCAGTTCTCCGACGCCCGCGCCCGCCGCGACGCGCCCGACAGCCGCCAGTACCGCTACGAGCTCGACGCCGACGGCAACCCGAGCTTCTCCTCCGCGGCCGGCAGCAACAGCCTGTCGTGGCAGGGCCTGGTCGACGACAGCCAGAACCTGGACCTCGCCGCCCGCACGCCCTTCACCTTCGGCGAGATGGGCGCCGGCCACGTCGCCGTGGTCGGCGGCCGCCTCGAGCGCGACCGCGACAGCTACATCCGCCGCTACGGCTTCCAGGCCCGCGGCCCGCTGGCCACCGACCCGGCCGTGATCGGCAATCCGTCGCTCGGCGGCATCCTGGTGCCCGGCAACATCGGCCCGACCGGCTTCGAGCTGATCGAGACCACCCAGCCCACCGACAACTACACCGCCACCCAGACCCTGGACTGGGTGGGCGTGTCGATCGACGCGACCTTCGCCGACCGCCTGCGCGTGGACCTGGGCGCGCGCGAGGAGACCAACCTGCAGCGCGTGCGCACCTTCTCGGCCGTGCGCCCGAACGACCCGCCGATCATCGGCACCATCGACCGCAGCGACGTGCTGCCGGCCGCCGGCCTGACCTGGTTCATCGGCGAGGAGGGGGCGCAGCAGCTGCGCTTCAACTACGGCGAGACCCTGTCGCGCCCGGACTTCCGCGAGCTGACCCCGGCGCCGTTCCTCGACCCGGTGATCGACGTGCTGACGGTGGGCAACCCGAACCTGCGCCAGACCGGCATCAAGCACTACGACCTGCGCTGGGAGTGGTACGGCGCCGGCACCGACGCGCTGTCGGTGGGCCTGTTCCGCAAGGAGTTCGTGGACCCGATCGAGAAGGCGCGCGCCGCCGGCTCCGGCGAGCTGCTGGTGCTGTTCAACGCCCAGGGCGCCACCAACGACGGCATCGAGATCGAGTTCTCCAAGCCGCTGGACTTCATGTACGGGCTGGGCGAGCGGATCGGCTGGGCCGGCGCCGAGGACATCGCCTGGGAGAACTGGACGATCGGCGGCAACTGGGCCTGGATCGACTCCGAGGTGCGGATCGACCCGCTGGTGAACGCGAACGTGACCAACACCTCGCGTCCGCTCGAGGGCACCGCGCGCACCACCTTCAACGCGTCGCTGGGCTACCTCTCGCTGGAGGGCGACCGCGAGGCCACGTTCCTCTACAACATCGTGGGCGACCGCCTGTCGCAGGTCGGCATCGCCGGCCAGCCCGACATCTACGAGGAGGCGTTCCACCAGCTCGACTTCAGCTACCGCCAGCAGCTGGGCGAGGACTGGAGCCTGCGCGTGCGCCTGCGCAACCTGCTCGACCCGAAGGTGGAGTTCACCCAGGGCGACCAGGTGACCCGCGAGTACCGTCGCGGCCGCGAGGTGTCGGTGACCCTGGAGTGGTCGCCGTTCTGATCCCGGGCGCGTCCGCGCGCGCCGCGCCGCTGGCCGGCGCGCACGGACACGAAACCTGAATCCGGGCGAAACGCGGCTGTCACAGGAGGCGGCCAAGCTGCCGGTGGTCCCGACCGGTCCAGCGGCGCCACGAGGCGCGGCGGCCACCACTTCCTGGAGCTTCCCATGACCCCCACCCTCCGCAAGGGCGCGCTGTACTCCGCCATGGCGCTCGGCCTGCTGGCCGGCACCGCGAACGCCGGCGTCCGCGTCGGCGACCAGCTCGACGGCAACTGGTTCGACCCGGCCCAGTCGGGTCGCGGCATCAGCTTCGACTTCGTGACCCAGGCCGACGGCCGCGTGGCCCTGCTCGCGCCCTTCTTCACCTACGACGCCTCGGGCAACCCGGTCTGGCTGGTGCTCGCCGCCGACACCGTGAGCAACACCGGCAGCAACGACACCTTCTCCGAGTTCCAGCACACCAACGCCAACCTCAAGGTGTACCGCTACACCGGCGGCACCTTCAGCGGCCCGCAGACCGTGACCGGCGCCGTGATCGGCACCGCGTCGCTGGACGTGCAGTCCTGCGGCCAGATGGCCCTGTCGGTCGACATGGATGCGTCCACCGGCCTGGCCGACTTCTCCTCCAACCTCGTCCCGCTGAGCGGCGTGCGCGAGGACTGCGTGTGGACCGAGGCCTTCACCCAGTGCCCGGCGTTCTCGACCGCGGCCCCGGCCTACGGCTCGCGCGCCTGCCTGCTGAGCGGCAACACCTTCCCGTCCCAGGTCCGCCTGACCAACGACATCACCTGGGTCATCGAGGGCCAGGTGAAGTTCGGCGGCGACAACACCAACCCGGTCACCGTGCGCATTGATCCGGGCACCCTGCTGGTGTCCACCGGCGACACCTTCGACCACATCATCGTCAACCGCGGCTCGCGCATCTTCGCCGAGGGCACCGCGTCGGCGCCGATCATCCTGACCAGCCCGAACGAGCTGCCGGGCGCCACCGCCGCGCCGGCCCCGACCCAGGTCGGCGGCCTCGTGATCGCCGGCAACGCCCCGGTCAACTGCCCGGGCGGCGTGTGCACGGCCGAGTTCGCCCCCGAGGTGAGCTACGGCGGCAGCAACGCCACCGAGTCCAGCGGCATCGTGCGCTACATGCAGGTGCGCTACTCCGGCTACATCTACCAGACCGGCCGCGAGATCAACGCCTTCACCCTGCTCGGCACGGGCTCGGGCACCACGCTGGAGTACCTGCAGGCCTACCGCGGCGCCGACGACGGCATCGAGTTCTTCGGCGGCACGACCAACCTGCGTTACTTCGTCGACACCGCCGGCGGCGACGATTCGATCGACTGGGACGAGGGCTACAGCGGCAAGATCCAGTTCGCCCTGGTCACCCAGAACGGCGCCTCGGGCGAGAACCACGGCATGGAGCTGGCCAACAACCCGACCAACTTCGACGCCTCGCCGCGCGCCCGTCCGGTCACCGCGAACCTGACCCTGCTGGGTCGCCCGGGCTCGGCCGGCGCCAACGACGACGGCATCCAGTTCAAGGAAGGCACCGGCGGCCAGATCCACAACTCGGTCGTGACCGGCTACTCCCGCGCCTGCATCCGCATCCAGGACGCCGCCACCTTCACCGCCGCCGGCACCCCGGCCGCGCTGACCGGCACCCTGGCCATGCAGAACTCGGTGGTCGGCACCTGCGGCGTGGCCCGCTTCCAGGAGACCGCCACCGGCGGCGCCCCGTGGACCGCGCAGGCCTGGTTCGAGGCCCAGCCGGGCAACACCACGGCCACCGACCTGGCGCTCAACGGCTACCTGCCGACCGCCAACTCGCCGATCTACAACAAGCCGCTGAACCCGGCCCTCGACCAGTGGTTCGTCCGCACGGACTACGCCGGTGCCTTCGCCGGCCCGCAGGACGACTGGACCGCCGGCTGGACCAAGGGCGTCGCCGCCCCGGCGACCCCTGCCCCGTAACGCGCAGCACGGGATGGATCCCGCGAGGGGCCGGCTCACGCCGGCCCCTTTTTCGTTGGCCGGCCGGCGCGTCACAGCCAGCCCCGCGTGGCCAGCGAGCACGGCGGCCCGTCGCCGACGACGAAGTGGTCGAGCACGCGGATGTCGACCGTGCCCAGCGCCTGGCGCAGGCGCGCGGTGACCGCGCGGTCGGCCGCGCTGGGCTCGGCGAGGCCGCTGGGATGGTTGTGGCCGAAGATCACCGCCGCGGCGTTGTGCGCCAGGCAGCGCTTGACCACCTCGCGCGGGTGCACCTCGGCGCCGTCGAGGGTGCCGCGGAAGAGCTCCTCGAAGCCCAGCACGCGGTGGCGCACGTCGAGGAACAGGCAGGCGAAGACCTCGTGCGGCAGCCCGCGCAGGCGGCGCGCGAAGTACTCCCCGGCCCGCGTCGGATCGCCCAGCGCCTCGCCGCGCACCAGCTGGGCGGCGAGGTGACGGGTGCCCAGCTCGAGCGCGGCGCTGAGCGTGCAGGCCCGGGCCGGCCCCAGCCCCGGCAGCAGGCTCAGCGCGTCGGCCGGGCGCTCGAGCAGCGCGCGCAGCGGGCCGTGCTCGGTCAGCAGCACGCGCGCGGTGGCGACCGCGTCTTCGCCGCGCCGGCCCGAGCCGATGAACAGCGCCAGCAGCTCGGCGTCGCTGAGGCTGCCGGGGCCGCGGGCGATGAGCTTCTCGCGCGGGCGTTCGGTGCTGGGCCAGTCGTGGATGTGCATGGCCCCAGCCTGCCGCGGCCCCGGCCCCGGGGCCGTCGGGCGGGCCCGGGGCTTCGGGTAAGATCGCGCTTCCCCTGGACGTAGGATCCGACGCCGCCGTGAGCCAGTCCCTCGCCGACCACCGCGTGCTGCTCGGCGTCACCGGCGGGATCGCCGCCTACAAGGCCTGCGACCTGGTGCGCCGCCTGCGCGACGCCGGCGCCGAGGTGCGCGTGGTGATGACCGCCAGCGCCGAGCGCTTCGTGACCGCCCAGACCTTCCAGGCGCTGTCCGGCCATCCGGTGCGCAGCGCCCTGTGGGACGCCGCCGCCGAGGCCGCGATGGGCCACATCGAGCTGGCCCGCTGGGCCACCCGGATCGTGATCGCCCCGGCCAGCGCCAACACCCTGGCCCGGCTGGCCCATGGCTTCGCCGACGACCTGCTCTCCACCCTGTGCCTGGCCACCGATGCGCCCATCGCGATCGCCCCGGCGATGAACCGCCTGATGTGGGACCACCCGGCCACCCGCGCCAACCTCGCCACGCTGCGCGCCCGCGGCGTGCTGCAGGTCGGCCCCGGCACCGGCGGCCAGGCCTGCGGCGAGACCGGCGAGGGCCGGATGGCCGAGCCGGCCGAGATCGTCGCCGCGCTCCTCGCCGCCGACGCGGCCCCGCGCCCGCTGGCCGGCCGCCGCGTGCTCGTCAGCGCCGGCCCCACCTACGAGGACCTCGACCCGGTGCGCTTCATCGGCAACCGCAGCTCCGGGAAGATGGGCTTCGCCGCCGCCGCCGCCGCCCGCGCGCTGGGCGCCGAGGTGGTGCTGGTGGCCGGCCCGGTGGCGCTGGCCACCCCGGCCGGGGTCCGGCGCCTCGACGTGCGCTCCGCCGCGCAGATGCGCGCCGCCGTGCTCGAGCAGCTGCCGGGCAGCGACGCCTACATCGGCACCGCCGCGGTGGCCGACTACGCGCCGGCCGAGGTCGACGCCGGCAAGCGCAAGAAGCACGACGCCACCTGGGCGCCGGCGCTGGTGCGCACCGCCGACATCCTCGCCGAGGTCGCCGCGCACCCCGCGCGCCCGGCGCTGGTGGTGGGCTTCGCCGCCGAGACCGGCGATCTCGAGGCCTACGCGCGCGACAAGCTCGCCCGCAAGCGCCTCGACCTGGTCTGCGCCAACCTCGTCGGCCCGGGCCTGGGCTTCGAGGCCGACGACAACCAGCTGGCGGTGTTCGCCGCCGACGGCAGCCGCGTCGACCTCGGCCCCGCGCCCAAGACCGCGCTGGGCCTCGACCTGATGCGGCTGCTGGCCGCCCGCCTGGGCGCCGCGCGCCCGCAGGATCCCGCATGAACGCCCCGCACGAGCCGCCCCGCACGAGCCACGCCGCCGCCGCGCGCCCGATCGCGCTGAAGGTCCTCGACCCGCGCCTCGGGACCACCTTCGCCCTGCCCGAGTACGCCACCGCGATGTCGGCCGGCCTCGACCTGCGCGCCATGCTCGACGCGCCGCTGGAGCTGCGCCCGGGCGCCACCGCGCTGGTGCCCAGCGGCCTGGCGATCCACATCGGCGACCCGGGGCTGTGCGCGGTGATCCTGCCGCGCTCCGGGCTCGGCCACCGCCAGGGCCTGGTGATGGGCAACCTGGTGGGCCTGATCGACGCCGACTACCAGGGTCCGCTGATGATCTCGTGTTGGAACCGCGGCGACGCGGCCCTTACCATCGCCCCGGGGGATCGGATCGCGCAGCTGGTGTTCCTGCCGGTGGCCCGGATCGCGTTCGAACAGGTGGCGGATTTCGACCAGAGTGCACGCGGCGCCGGCGGCTTCGGCCATACCGGCGTGCGCTGATCAAGAGGACAGGCATGGCCACGTCGCAAGGAAGGCAACTCACGCTCCAGCTCCCCTCGCGCCGCTGGGCGCCGATCGGCCTGCTGGTCATCGCGGTCTCGGTGGGCTGGCTGGGCTGGTCGCAGGGCGCCGCCTCGCGCCTCGGCGAACGGGTGTCCGCGGCGCGGGTCTCGGTGGCCGCCACCATCGATCGCCGGCTGTCGGCAGAGGTCGACACGCTCGCCTCCCGCCTCGAGGACGCCAACGTCCAGATCGCGCTCGCCGCCCACGACCTGCCGGCCGCGGCCACCGCGCTCGCCACCGGCTGGCCCGGCGTCGAAGCCGAGATGCTGCCGGTCGACCTCGCCCCGGCCTTCGCCGAGGCGCGCGACTTCGGCTACGCCCGGCTGGGCCTGCTGCAGGCCGCGCTGACCGACAACGCCACCCGCATCGGCGTCATCCGCGACGGCCAGGCCCGGCGCCTGGCCATGGCCGCGCCGGTCAGCCACCGCGGCGACGTCACCGCGCTGGTGCTGGTCCGCCTGCCCGACGCCATCGTCGACGAGCCGCTGCAGGCGGGCCTGCCCGCCGGCGCCTACCTCGGCCTGCGCACCGGCCGCCACGTGTTCCGCGCGCTCGGCAACGACGAGCTGGCCGGCGTCGCCGAGGTCGACTCGGTCGAGCTCGCCGGCGCCCCCGCGCTGCGGGTGGTCGGCGCCGCGCCGGCCATCTCCGGCGGCATGTTCGACATGGGCGGCATCGCCGAGTACGCGATGGCCGCGATCATGGTGCTGCTCGCCATCGGGCTGTACCTGCAGGAGAAGGGCAAGCTGCCCGCGCTGCGCAAGGCGCCGGCCGAGGCCGAGCCCGAGGCCGAGCTGACCATGGCCGAGGCGCTGGCGCGCCCGCCCGAGGACGTGGTCGCCAGCGCGCTCGCGCGCGGCCGCGTCGACGCCCCGCCGCCGCTGATGGTCGATCGCACCATCTTCCGCGCCTACGACGTGCGCGGCGTGGTCGGCGAGAGCCTCGACGAGGGCGTGGCCAAGGCGCTCGGCCAGGCCATCGGCACCCTGATGCACCAGAAGGGCCTGCGCGAGGTGGTGGTCGGCCGCGACGGCCGCCTGTCCGGCCCGGCGATGGCCAACGCGCTCATCGAGGGACTGCGCTCCACCGGCCGCGACGTCATCGACATCGGCCTCGCGCCGACGCCGCTGGTGTACTACGGCGCCTACGCGCTGCGCGCGGGCTCCTGCGTCGCGGTCACCGGCAGCCACAACCCGCCGGACTACAACGGCTTCAAGATCGTCGTCGGCGGCGAGACGCTGGCCGGCGAGGCCATCCAGGCGCTGTACGCGCGCATCGTCGAGGGTCAGCTGCACCGCGCCGACGCCCCGGGCGCCTACGAGCAGCGCGACATCGGCGAGGAGTACGTCGAGCGCATCGCCGGCGACATCCAGCTCGAGCGCCCGCTGCGGGTGGTCGTCGACGCCGGCTCCGGCGTCGCCGGCGGGCTCGGCCCGCGGGTGCTGCAGGCGATCGGCGCCGAGGTCGAGGAGCTCTACTGCGAGATCGACGGCACCTTCCCGCACCACCACCCCGATCCCAGCGACCCGCACAACCTCACCGACCTCATCCAGGCGGTGCAGCGCGTGGGCGCCGACATCGGCCTGGCCTTCGACGGCGACGGCGACCGCCTGGGCGTGGTCACCCGCGAGGGCGAGATCATCTACCCCGACCGCCTGCTGATGCTGTTCGCGGCCGACGTGCTCGACCGCAACCCCGGCGCGTGCGTGATCTACGACGTGAAGTGCACCGGCCACCTGGCCGGGCACATCCTGCGCCACGGCGGCAGCCCGCTGATGTGGAAGACCGGGCACTCGCTGATCAAGGCCAAGATGCGCGAGACCGAGGCCGAGCTGGCCGGCGAGATGAGCGGCCACTTCTTCTTCAAGGAGCGCTGGTACGGCTTCGACGACGGCCTCTACGCCGCCGCCCGCCTGCTCGAGATCCTGGCCGCCCGCGCCGAGGAGCCCGAGGAGGTGTTCGCCGCGCTGCCCAAGGGCGTGTCCACCCCGGAGCTCAAGATCGCCACCGCCGAGGGCGAGAACTACGCGCTGGTCGAGCGCTTCCGCGCCGAGGCGAAGTTCGAGGGCGCGCGGCTGTCCACGATCGACGGCCTGCGCGTGGACTGGCCGGACGGCTGGGGCCTGGTGCGCGCGTCGAACACGACGCCGGTGATCGTGCTGCGCTTCGACGCCGACTCGGCCGAGGCGCTGCAGCGCATCCAGGACGCCTTCCGCGAGCAGCTGCTGGCGATCGATCCGGACCTGGCGCTGCCGTTCTGACGTGACCGGGCGCCGCCGCGGCGGCGCCCGCGGGGCCTCAGCCGCCGGCCGTGGCGCCGGCGTCGTCGCCTTCGGCGGTGGCCGCGTCGTCCGGGCCGGCGTCCGCGCCGGCCTCGGCCTCGGGCTTCGCCGGGCCGTCCTCGATGGCGCGCAGCTCGCGGTAGCGGGCGATGGCCGCCTCCATGTCGCGGGCGAGGGCCTCGCTCTCGGCCTGCTGGCTCGACAGCGAGGCCATCTGGCGGACCAGCTCGCCGTGCACCTGCACGATGTTGTCGGCCGTGCGGCGGTCGACGCTGGTGTCGTTGAGCTCGAGGTCGGCGGCGTGGCGGAGCAGGCCGGCCAGCGACTGGCGGTCGCTCTCGATCGCCACCTGGGTGGTCCGCACGGTCTCGCGCTGCAGCTGCACGCGCTCGTCGTAGGCGCGGCGCAGCTCCTCCTCGTTGGGGTAGCTGGTGACCAGCACGCGGTCGCGGTTGGCGGCGTCCTCGGCCAGCTTGGCCTCCTCCGCGGCGATGGCGGCGGCGGCCTCGGCGGCCGCGCGCTCCTCGGGGGTCAGCGCGCGCTCGACCCGGTCGACGGTCAGCGCGGTGTTCATCGAGATCTCGTCGCGCGCGGCCTCGACCGCGTCGGCCGGGATCGTCTGCGAGTAGTGGACGTTGCCGTCCTTGTCGGTCCAGCGGTACAGGCGGCCTTCCTGCGCCGCGGCGGCCGCGGCGAAGGCGAAGGTGGCGGCGATGGCCGCGGCGAGGACGTGCTTGGGGGTCATGCCCGGGTCTCCGGCTGCGCCGTCGCGGCGGCGCCATAGGCCGCACGATACTCAAGAAGGGCGGCCTTGTGGGCCTGCACATCGGCACGCTCGTCGGCCAGCGACAGCAGCGCGTCGAGGCCGGCGATCGCGACCACCGGCAGGCCGAACTCCGCGGTGACCTCCTGCGCCGCCGAGCGGGTGCCGGCCTGGCCGGTCTCCTGGCGGTCCAGCGCGATCAGCACGCCGCAGGGCTCGCCGCCGGCGGCGCGGATCTGCGCGATCGACTCGCGGATCGCGGTGCCCGCGGTGATCACGTCGTCCACCACCAGCACCCGGCCCCGGACCGGGGCGCCGATCAGCGTGCCGCCCTCGCCGTGGGTCTTGGCCTCCTTGCGGTTGAACGCCACCGGCACGTCGCGGCCGCGCCGGGCCAGCGCCACCGCCAGCGCGGTGGCCAGCGGGATGCCCTTGTAGGCCGGGCCGAACAGCATGTCGTAGCCCAGGCCCGAGGCCTCCAGCGCGTCGGCGTAGCACTCGCCCAGCGTCGCCAGCGCCGCGCCGGAGTCGAACAGCCCCGCGTTGAAGAAGTAGGGCGAGGTGCGCCCGGACTTCAGGGTGAAGCCGCCGAAGCGCAGCACCTGGCGGTCGAGGGCGAGGTCGAGGAAGCGGCGCTGGTGGGCGTGCATGGCGGGCCTGGCGTGGGAGTGGGGCGGGGCGGGCCTGTGCGGCCCGCGGCGTCGCTGCCATGATACCGGCATGCGCATCTGCAGCTTCAATGCCAACGGCATCCGCTCCGCCGCCCAGAAGGGCTTCTTCGACTGGTTCGCCGGCCAGGACATCGACGTCCTGTGCGTGCAGGAGACCAAGGCCCAGGCCGAGCAGCTCGCCGACCCGGCGCTGCGCCCGGCGGGCTGGCACGCGCACTTCCGCGACGCGACCACCAAGAAGGGCTACTCGGGCGTCGGGATCTACTCCCGCCAGGCCCCCGACGAGGTCCGCACGTCGCTGGGCTGGCCCGATTTCGACGAGGAGGGCCGCTACCTCGAGGCCCGCTTCGGCGAGCTCAGCGTGGTGTCGCTGTACTTCCCCTCGGGCTCCTCGGGCGAGGAGCGCCAGGGCTTCAAGTTCCGCTGCATCGAGTGGTTCACGCCGATCCTGCGCGCGTGGGCCGCCAGCGGCCGGCAGTACGTGGTCTGCGGCGACTGGAACATCGTCCACACCCGCCGCGACATCCGGAACTGGACCTCCAACCAGAAGAATTCCGGCTGCCTGCCCGAGGAGCGGGCCTGGCTCGACCACCTGTTCCACGAGCAGGGCTGGGTCGACAGCTACCGGCACCTGCGCCCCGAGGGCGAGGACTACACCTGGTGGAGCCAGCGCGGCGCCGCCCGGGCCAAGGACGTGGGCTGGCGGATCGACTACCAGGTCGTGACCCCGGGCCTGCGCGAGCGCCTGCGCGGGTGCGCGATCCACCGCGAGCCGAAGTTCTCCGACCACGCGCCGTATGTCGTCGACTACGCCTGAGCCCGCGCCGTCCTGGCGCGACCGGCTGCCGGCGGCGGTCCGGCCCTACGTCGAGCGCGAGCCGCTGGCGGCGCTGGCGCTGGGCATCTCCTCGGGCTTCCCCTACGCGATGATCGGCGCGACGCTGACCACGCGGCTGGCCCAGGAGGGCATCGACAAGCGCAGCGTCACCGCGTTCTCGCTGGCCTTCCTCGCCTACAACCTCAAGTGGCTGTGGGCGCCCGCGGTCGACGCGGTGCGCCTGCCCCTGCTCGGCCGCGCGGGCCAGCGGATGGGCTGGCTGCTGCTGTCGGCGCTGCTGGTGGTGGCCGCGGTGTCGGTGCTGGGCGTGCTCGACCCCAAGGACGACATCCTGGTGTTCGCCGGGGCCGCGATCGCGGTCGCGGTGGCCGGCGCGACCTACGACATCGTCATCGACGCTTACCGGATCGAGCTGCTGCGCCCCGACCAGCTCGGGACCGGGTCGGGCATGTCACAGTACGGCTGGCGCATCGGCTCGGTCGCCGCGGGCTCGCTAGCCCTCTTCGTGGCCGCCCGCGCGGACTGGACCGTGGCCTACCTCGCCTGCGCGGTGTTCGCGCTGCCGGCGGTGCTCGCGGGCCTGGTGATCGGCGAGCCCGCCCGGCGCCTGGTCGAGCGCGTCCCCACGCGGCTGGGCGCGCTTGGCGACGCCGTGCTCGGCCCGCTGCTCGAGTTCCTGCGCCGCCGCGGCGCGCTGCTGGTGCTGGCCTTCGTGCTGCTGCACAAGATCGGCGACACGCTGGCCAACCTCACCCTGCGCCTGTTGCTCGAGGACCTGGGCTTCAGCAACGACGAGATCGCCACCTGGGACGTGGGCGTGGGCTTCGGCGCGATGCTCGCCGGCATCTTCGCCGGCGGCGCGCTCTACTCGTGGCTGGGTCTGCAGCGTTCGGTGCTCCTCGCGCTGGTGCTGATGGCGGTCTCCAACCTCAGCTTCGCCGCGCTGGCCTGGCACGGGCACTCCAACCTCGGGCTCGCGCTGACCATCGGGTTCGAGAACTTCGCCAGCGGCGTCGGCGGCGTGGTCCTGGTGGCCTACTTCTCGGCGCTGTGCGACGTGCGCTACACCGCCAGCCAGTTCGCCCTGCTGTCCGCCGCCGCCAGCGTCTTCGGGCGCCTGATCACCGGCACCACCGCCGGCGGCCTGATCGAGACGCTGGGCTACGTGCCGTTCTACCTGCTGACCACGGCCGCGGCGCTGCCCGGCATCCTGCTCTACCTGTGGCTGCTGCGCAGCGGCGCGATCGACCGCTCGCTCGGGGACGCCGGCCGGGGCTGAACCCCGGCGCGGCTGTCAGGCCCCCGACGCTTGCGGCGCGCGGCCGCTGGCGCGACAGTGTCGGCCCGAGACGACGGAGCACCTGCGGCGGTGGCGGACATCCTCCTGCGAGACATCGACCCCGAGATGGCGGAGCGCATCAAGGCGCTCGCGCGCCAGCGCGGGTGGCCGATCCAGGACGTGATCCTCCAGCTGCTCAAGCAGGGCCTGGGCATGGTCGAGCCGCTGCCCCCGCCGGTGCCGGGCGACATCGCCCGCCTCGCCGGCGCCTGGGAGGACGAGGAGTCGCAGGTGTTCAAGGAGGCCATGAAGGCCTTCGAGCAGCTGCCCGACGACAGCGCCTACTGAGGCCGTCGGCCCCGGCTCAGGCCGGGAACACCGCCCCGAGCACCCGCGGCCCCGCCGCGCCGGTCACCGCCGGCAGGTTGCCCGGCAGCCCGGCCAGCGTCCGCTCGGCCAGCCACGCGAAGGCCATCGCCTCGACCGCGTCGGGATCCAGCCCGTGCGCCGCGCTGTCCTCCAGCGTCGTGCCGGGCCCCAGCGCCGCGGCCAGCGTGGCCATCAGCGCGGCGTTGTGGACGCCGCCGCCGCAGGCGATGACCCGGGTGGTGCCCGGCTGGCTGGCGCGCAGGGCGTCGACGACGGTGCGGGCGCTGAGCGCGCACAGGGTGGCCTGCACGTCCTCCGGGCGGCGCGGGGCGTCGCCCAGCGCCGCGGCCAGCCAGGCCAGGTGGAACTGGTCGCGGCCGGTGCTCTTGGGCGGTGCCAGCGCGAACCACGGTTCCGCCAGCAGGCGCGCGAGCAGGGCCTCGTCGACCCGGCCGCTCGCCGCCCACGCGCCGCCCGCGTCGTAGCCGCGGCCGGTGTGGCGCAGGCACCAGGCGTCCATGAGCCCGTTCGCCGGGCCGGTGTCGAAGCCGCGCACGGGGCCCGCGGCGGGCAGCAGCGTGAGGTTGGCGATCCCGCCGAGGTTCAGCACCGCGCGGTCCTCGCCCGGCGCGGCCAGCACCGCGGCGTGGAAGGCGGGCACCAGCGGCGCGCCGTGGCCGCCGGCCGCCACGTCGCGGCGGCGGAAGTCGGCGACCGTGGTGATCCCGGTGCGCTCGGCGATCAGCGCGGGGTTGCCGAGCTGCAGGGTGAACGGCGCCGGCCCGTGCGGGCGATGGCGAAGGGTCTGGCCGTGCGAGCCGATGGCGCGCACCGCGCCCGGGGCGATGCCGGCCTCGCGGAGCAGGCCCAGGGCCGCGTCGGCGAAGGCTTCGCCGATCCGGGTGTCCAGCGCACCGAGCTCGTCGAGGCCGGCCAGCCGGCCTTCCTGGCTGAGCTCGAGGCAGGCCGCGCGCAGGCCCGGGTCCCACGGGACGGTGCGGGCCAGCCGCAGGCGTGGCGCGGGGCCGCCGACCACGAGGGCGGCGTCGATGCCGTCGAGGCTGGTGCCCGAGATCAGGCCGAGGTACAGCGGGGCGTCGGCCATGCCCGGCTCAGGGCGCGGCGGAGGCCAGCGCGCGGTCCTGGGCCTCGATCAGCTGCAGATGGGCCATCGCCGGGCCGGTCTGGCGGCGGAAGGCGAGCATCTCGTCGCCGCGCAGCGGCTCCGGCGGCGGCATGGTGACCGTCAGCGGGTCGCGATGCTGGCCGCGGACGCGGAATTCATAGTGCAGGTGCGGGCCGGAGGCCAGGCCGGTGGCGCCGACGTAGCCGATGGTCTGGCCCTGGCTCACGCGCTGGCCGACCCGGAAGCCGGCGAAGCGCGACATGTGGGCGTACAGCGTGGTGATGCCGTCGCCGTGGTCGAGGATCACCGTGCGGCCGTAGCCGTTCTGCCAGCCCACGAAGCTCACCCGGGCGTCGCCGGCGGCCATGATCGGGGTGCCGGTGCGGGCGGCGTAGTCGACGCCGCGGTGGGCGCGGATCGTGCCGAGCACGGGGTGGCGGCGGTTGGGGTTGAAGCGCGAGCTGATCCGGGCGAACTCGATCGGCATCCGCATGAAGCCCTTCTTCAGCGGGCGGCCCTCGATGTCGAAGTACTCCACGCGGCCGTCCGGGCGCTCGAAGCGGAAGGCGGTGTAGCGCTTGCCGTTGTTGGTGAAGCTGGCCGCGACGATGCCGCCGTTGCGCAGGCGCTGGCCCTCGCGCCACACCTCGTCGTAGACGACGTGGAAGGTGTCGCCCTGCTGGACCTCGCGCGAGAAGTCGATGTCGTAGCTGAAGACGTTCGCCATCTCGAACAGCGTGGCGTTGGTCAGGCCGGCCTCGCTGCCGGCGGCGAACAGCGAGCTCGAGATCCGGCCGCTGGCCACCTGCTGGCGGCGCTCGACCGGGCGGGTGATGGTCTCGAGGGCGACCTGGTCGCCGTCGACGCGCAGCACCTGGCGGCTGCCCTCGTCCTTGTCGAAGCGCAGCGCGCGCAGGGCGCCGGCGTCATCGACCAGGAACGCCAGCTCGGCGCCCGGGCGCAGCAGGGTGAGGGGCTCGCGCACGCCGGGCTGCTCGAGCAGGCGGTGCATCAGGCTGGAGGAGAAGCCGTGCTGGCTGAAGATCGCGCCGAGGGTCTGGCCGGACTCGACCCGCACCACCTGCCAGGCCTCGCCCGGGTCCGCGGCGACGGGCGCCCGCAGCGGGGGCAGCGCGAGCTCGGTCGTGGTGAGGGCGGGGCGCTCGGGCTGGGAGCGGGTGGCCTGGGAGAAGCCCGGCACGATCGCCATCACCAGGACGCCGAGGGTGCCGAACACGCTGGCCAGGACCCAGTGCTCGCGGCTCCAGCGCCGGGCGTCGAAGGGGTGGTGCGGGATCGCCTGGCGGCTGGACCGGGCGGCGGGGGCGGCGATGGGCGCCGGCGCGCCGTGTTCCAGACCGTTGCGATGCGTCACTATGGTGTCCCCGACCGTCAGCAGGCGGGTACCATAACCAGCCTCAGAAGCCAGCGTCAAACCCTTGTTCGGATTGGGTTTTTTAGGCTCCTGAATTTAACTTGACCTTAACTTCACGGTGGCCCCGGCGTCGACTTCGTCACGGTCCGGGCCCCGACCAACGGTAACCACCATGAGCGAGCTGAACGAGGCCCTGGACCTGATCTGCCGGGGCGCCGACGACATCATCAAGCGCGAGGACCTCGAGGCGCGGCTGAAGGCCGGGCGCCCGCTGCGGGTCAAGGCGGGCTTCGACCCGACCGCCCCGGACCTGCACCTCGGCCACACCGTGCTGCTCAACAAGATGCGCCAGTTCCAGGACCTGGGCCACGGGGTGGTGTTCCTGATCGGCGACTTCACCGGGATGATCGGCGACCCCACCGGCAAGAACGCCACCCGCAAGCCGCTCACCCGCGAGGACGTGCGCGCCAACGCCGAGACCTACGCCGAGCAGGTCTTCAAGGTGCTTGACCGCTCGCGCACGGAGATCCGCTTCAACTCCGAGTGGTTCGACGCGATGTCGGCCGCCGACATGATCCGCCTGGCCGCCCAGCACACGGTGGCGCGGATGCTCGAGCGCGACGACTTCCACAAGCGCTTCCATGGCCAGCAGCCGATCGCCATCCACGAGTTCCTCTATCCTCTGGCCCAGGGCTACGACTCGGTCGCCCTGCGCGCCGACGTCGAGCTGGGCGGCACCGACCAGCGCTTCAACCTGCTGATGGGGCGCGCGTTGCAGGAGCATGCCGGCCAGGCGCCGCAGGTCGTCATCACGATGCCGCTGCTCGAGGGGCTCGACGGCGTCAACAAGATGTCCAAGTCGCTGGGCAACTACATCGGCGTCAACGAGCCGGCGATCGACATCGTCACCAAGGCGATGAAGATCGACGACGCGCTGATGTGGCGCTGGTACGAGCTGCTCAGCTTCGAGGCCTCGCTGGCCGACATCGCGCGCATGCGCGCGGACATCGAAGCCGGGCAGCTCAATCCGCGCGACGCGAAGCTGCGGCTGGCGCGCGAGCTGGCCGCGCGCTTCCACGGCGCCGCCGACGCCGAGCGCGCCGTGGCCGGGTGGACCGCCGCGGTGCGCGGCGAGGGCGACCTGTCGATGCTGGAGGTCGCGGAGGTCGCGGTGACGGCCGAGGGCCTGAGGCTGGCCGGCCTCGTGCGCGCGGCGGGGCTCGCCCCGTCGAACTCCGAGGCGATGCGCAAGATCAAGGAGCGCGCCGTGCGCGTCGCCGGCGAGGTCGTCGAAGACCCGCAGGCCACCTTCCACATGGGCTTCGAGGGCCTGGTGCAGGTGGGCAAGCGCAGCTTCGCGAAGGTGCGCCTGGTGCCGTCCGCCGGCTGAGCCGCGGTGCGGTCGACGCCTGTGCGGCGCCAAGTGCCTGATCCTGCGGGGATCGCGCGATCCCCGCGAAAAAGTTCGTCACGCCCCCTTCCCACCCCCGGCGCACCTGTGTAGACTGCGCGGCCCGGCAACGAGGTGCCCGCGACGCGGAGCACACGGA
>JBHYGK010000002.1:0-91849 GCA_051859045.1 Lysobacteraceae bacterium
CCGACGCCGCCGCGCTGCGCGCGCGCCTGGCCCGCGAGCCGGCGGGCTGGCTGTTCGACGTGCGCGCGCCGGAGCGCTTCCGCGGCGAGGTCGAGCCGCTCGATCCGGTCGCCGGCCACGTGCCCGGCGCGGCCAACCTGCCGTTCGCCGCCCTGCTCGGGGCCGAGGCGCGCCTGCCGGCGCCGCCGGCGCTGCGCGCGCGGCTCGAGGCCGCGCTGGCCGGGCGCGCGAGCGCCGACGCGACGCTGATGTGCGGCTCCGGCGTGACCGCGGCCTTCGTGCAGCTGGCCTTCGTGCATGCGGGGCTCGACGCGCCCGCGGTCTACGCGCCGTCGTGGAGCGGCTGGATCCGCGAGCCCGGGGCGGCCGTCACGCGCGGCGAGTAAGGGTGTCACCGGCGATTCACCGTCGCCGCCCACGCTGCGGCGTCCTTCCACGCCGACCACGCCCATGACCCGACGCGTCGCCCTGCTCCTCGCCGCCCTGCTCGCGTGGCCCGCCGCCGCGCCCGCGCAGGCGCCCGCCGCCGCCCCGCCGGTGGCCGACCTCCGCCTCCACGGCTCGAACACCATCGGCGAGCGCCTCGCGCCGGCGCTGGTCGAGGCGTGGCTGCGCGAGGAGGGCTACGAGCGCGTCGAGCGCCGCGAGACGGCGTTCGAGGAGTGGCGGGTGGTGGGCGAGCGCGATGGCGCCCGCTTCGAGGTCGAGCTGCATGCGCACGGCTCGGGCACCGCGTTCACCGGCCTGGGCGACGGCCTCGCCGACATCGGCATGTCCTCCCGCCCGGTCGCGCCCGCCGAGGTCGAGCGGCTGGCGCCGGCGCTCGGGCGGCTCGACCGAACCGAGCAGGAGCACGTCATCGCCCTCGACGGCCTGGCGATCATCGTGCACCCGGGCAACCCGGTCGCCGCGCTCGCCGTCGAGGACGTGCGCGCGGTGTTCGCCGGTCGGGTGCGCGACTGGTCGCAGCTCGGCGGGCCGCCCGGCCCGATCCGCCTGCACGCGCGCGACGAACGCTCGGGCACCTGGGACTCCTTCCGCGCGATGGTGCTCGGCGACGTGCCGCTGTCGGCTGACGCGCGCCGCTACGAGAGCACCGCGGCGCTCGCCGCCGAGGTCGCCGCGGATCCGGGCGCGATCGGCTTCGTGGGCCTGTCCGGCGTGGTCGGCGTGCGCGCGCTGCCGATCGCGGACGGCCCGCTGGCGCTGTCGCCGGAGCGCTTCCAGGTGGCGGTCGAGGACTACCCGCTGGCGCGGCGCCTGTACCTCTACACCCCGGCCGAGGCCTCGCCGGCCGCGCGCCGCTTCGTCGCGTTCGCGCTCGGCGATGCCGCCCAGGCCGAGGTCGAGGCCGTGGGCTTCGTGTCCCAGCGCGTCGACGCGTGGCCGGCGCGCCCGCGCAGCGGGCTTCCCGGCGAGGCCTACGCGCTGATGGACGGGGCCCGGCGGCTGTCGCTGAACTTCCGCTTCGGCAGCGCGGCGAGCCTGCTCGACGCCAAGGCCCAGCGCGACCTCGACCGCCTGGCGGACTTCCTGCGCGCCCGCGCGCCCGGCCCGGCGGCGCCGGAGCTGCTGCTGTTCGGCTACGCCGACACCGGCGAGACCCAGCCCTACTTCGCGATGTCGCTGAGCATCGACCGCGCGGACTACATCGCCTCGGAGCTCGCCCGCCGCGGCGTCGCGGTCAGCCGCGTACGCGGGCTGGGCGCGGTGGCGCCGGTGACGGCCGACCGCGGGCCACGCGGCCAGGCGCGCAACCGGCGGGTGGAGGTGTGGCTGCGCTGACGCGCGCGCCGCGGGCGGCGCCCGCGACGCGCGGCCGACCGCTTACTTCTTCAGGCGCGCCACCAGGCCGTGCAGCACGGCCTGGGTCTCGTCGGCGAACCAGCCGTCGATGAAGCCGTCGAGGGCGATGCGCGCGGGGTTGGTCATCGCGTCGACGAGGTCGGCGCGGGCGATCGCGCGGGTGGCGAGCATGGCGCCGGCCGGCTTGGCCAGCAGCTCGCGCAGCCAGCCGATCGCGCGGGTCGGGACGTGGTCGATGTCGACGAGCTCGTCGACCAGGCCGATCGCGTGGGCCTGGGCGGCGTCGACCATCGTGCCCGACACCAGCAGGCGCTCGGCGCGGTAGTGGCCGACCACGCGGGCCATCAGGTGCTGGATGCCTTCCGGCACCACGAGGCCCACTTCGACCTCGTTGAGGCCGATCCGGTAGGGGCCGATGGCCATGATGCGGTAGTCGCAGCACAGCGCCAGCACGCAGCCGCCGGCCGGGCTGTGGCCGGCCATCGCGGCCACCACCGGCACCGGCGAGGTGGCGATGGCCTGGGCGGCGGCGAAGAACGCGCCCCAGGCCTCGCGCAGCGCGGCGCGGTCGAGGGTGAGCATGTAGGGCACGTCGAGGCCGCCGGAGAACACCTTCGGCCCGCCGCTGATGACGATGCCGCGGGCGCCGCGGCCGGGGGCGCCGGCGACGGCCTCGCGCAGCTCGCCCAGCAGCTCGGGGTTGAGCGCGTTGACCGGCGGGCGGTCGAGGTGGACCTGCAGGATGTCGTCGTGGAGGGTGGTCTGGATCAGGGGCATGGCGGCGATGTCCGGGCGGGGCGCCGCCGGAGGGCCGGCGGCGCGCATGGGGGAGGCGGCGGTCGGTGGGCGGGCGCGCGGGGCGCCCGCCGGTCAGGTCAGTCGACCACGACGTCGCGGGCCCAACGATAGCGCACGACGTAGCGCACCGTGACCTCGCCGCCGGCCGGCACCGCGATGGCGGCCTCGGCGGTCTGCGCGTCGCGCTTGGCCAGCGGGTGCGAGGTCTCGACCACCTCCCATTCCTTCCAGCGCGGCATGCTCTCGCGCAGCTGCACGGTCACCGGCTCGGCCTTGGCGTTGCGCAGCACCACCTCGATGGTCTCGGTCATCGCGCGCTCGCGGCGGTCGACCTGCAGGTCGCGCACGAAGCGCTCGCCGCGCAGGTCGAACACCTCGCCCAGGCCGATCTCGAGGTCCTCGCCGGCCGGGGTGTGGCCGATCTGGGCCTCGCCCAGCAGGTCGCCGTCGTCTTCGCGCAGGCGCAGGCGGCCGGCGGGCAGGGGCTGGCCCAGGCCCGACGCGGCGTCGTTGGCGAAGTGCAGCTCGGCCTGGACGGTGAAGGCGCCCAGCGCGCCGTCGGGGCCGGCATCGGGCTCGAGGCGGGGCGCCTCGCCGAACCACCAGCCGCGCTCGCCGGCGATGTACAGGCGCTCGCACGGGACCGCCGGGGCCTCGGCCATCAGCGGGATGCGGGTGGCGCTGCCGTCGGGCAGCAGGTGGCGGCCCGCGATCGGGTAGGCATAGCCCTCGCCGGCGGCGCGCGGGGCGGGCGGCGGAGGCGCGGCGGGGGGCGCCGCGCTGATGCGGCTGCCCGTCACCTCGAACGCGTCGGCGCGCATCCGCGCGCGCTCCGGGGCGCGCGCGGCGCTGCTGGCCACCAGCGTCAGCTCGGCGTCGCGCCAGCCGCGGCCGCTGCGGTTGGACACGAAGGCCGCGCCCTCGAGCGCCATCGCGCAGCCCTGGGCGCCCGCGCGCACGGTGCCGGTGTACTGGGCGTTCCAGGCCAGGCCGCCGGCGGCGTAGTCGAGCGTGAAGTCCTGCGGGCCCGCGCCGGTGGCGTCGACCTCGTAGCGCAGCGTGGGCTCGCTGGCCAGGCCCTCGGGCAGGCCGGGGAGGGTGAAGCCGTCGTAGCTGCGCAGCACGCGCACGCTGCCGTCGGCCATGCGCAGCGCGAGGCCGTCGCCGGCAGCCAGCAGGGTGCCGGTGAAGCGGCGGGTCTGGCTGCCGACGGTCTGCTCGACGCTGACGGTCTCGCCGACCGCGCGCTCCAGCAGCGCGCCCTGGCCGAGCAGCGCGAAATCGAAGCGCTGGCCGGTGATCGCGGCGCCGGCGCCGGCGGGGCGGAAGCTGGCCGCGGCCGCGTCGAACCCGTCGGGCAGGTCGCCGATGGCGAGGCTGTTGAGGCCGGGCTGGAGGTCGAAGCGGAAGGCCTGGACCACGCGGGCGTCACCGGAGGACTCGACGGTGAGCGCGGGGCCGCCGAGTTCGGCGGCGAGGGCGGGCAGGGCGGGGGCGAGGAGGAGGGAGAGCGAAGCGGCGAGGGCGGTGGGGCGGAGGCGGGGGTGTGGCGTCATGGCGCGTGTCTCCTCGGGGGCTGGGGGTTAGGATAAGCCCCCATGAAACGACTCATTTTCCTTTCGGGGTTGCTGTGCGTGGGCTGCGGTTCATCCGCGGGCCCGGACCAGGCGTCGACGGCCGAGGCCGCCGCCGCTCCCACCGCCGTCGAGGCGCCGGCCGCGCCGGCCCCCGCGCCTGCCCCGGCACCCGCCGCCGCGGGCGCGCTCGCCGCCACCGGCGGCTGGGTGCGCGCCACGCCGCCGGGCATGCCGATGCTCGCGGGCTACGTCACGCTGGCCAACGCCGGCGACGCCCCGGTCACCCTGGTCGGCGCGTCGAGCCCGGCGGTCGAGGCGGTCGAGCTGCACCGCACCGAGATCGTGGACGGCGTCAGCCGCATGCGCGCCGCCGGTGAGCTGGTGATCGCCCCGGGCGAGACCCTGGTGCTCGCGCCGGGCGGCCTGCACATGATGCTGATGCGCCCCGTCGCGCCGATCGCCGCCGGCGACACGCTCGAGGTCACGCTGGACCTCGGCGCGGCCGGCACCCAGGTGCTGGCGCTGCCGGTGCAGGCCGCGGCGCCCGGCGCCGCGGACACGGGCATGGACCACGGCGGCATGGACCATGGCGCGATGGATCACGGCGCGATGGACCACGGCGCGATGGACCACGGCTCGATGGACCACGGCTCGATGGACCACGGCGACGCCGAGGCCGAGCCCGAGGCCGCCGCCGACGAGCACGCCGGCCACCACTGAGTTCCGCCGCCGGGCAACGCCCGGAACGACGACGGGCCGCGCGAGCGGCCCGTCGTCATGTCCGGGGTGCGCGTCGCGCCGGGGCCGGCGGACGCCCGCGGCCTCAGCCCTCGGCGCCGGCCTCGCAGGCCGCGCGCACGACGGCGGGCAGCGCCGCGCCGCGGCCGGTGGCGCGGTCCATCCAGACCATCGCCACGGTGCCCTCGGAGTACACGACCGACGCGTCGGCGGCGTCGACGATGCGGTGCGCCAGCGTCACGCTGCTGCGGCCCACGCGCTGGGCGCGCAGCTCCACCGCGATCGTCGCCGGCCAGCCGATCGGCCGGCGGTAGTCGAGCTGGGCGGCCGCGATCACCGGCGCCGAGGCGTCGTCCATCCACGGGCCGTCGAGCCCCAGCATCCACTTCAGGCGCGCCTCCTCGATGTAGCTGAGGTACTGGGCGTTGTTGACGTGGTTGAAGGCGTCGAGGTCGCGCCAGCGCACCTCGATCGGGATGCTGGCCAGCAGCGGGCCGGGCGTGGCGTCGGCGGTGGTGGTGGTCTCAGTGGCCATCGGCGTGTCCTGTCGAACGGCGCGGCTCAGGGCCGCGCCTTGCGGTGGGTCTTGCGCTTCGGCGCGGGCTCGCTGGCCGGCTGCTGGGCCAGCAGCGGTGCCAGGAAGCGCCCGGTGTGCGAGCCGGGGTGGGCCGCGATCGCCTCGGGCGTGCCCTCGGCCAGGATCGTGCCGCCGCGGTGGCCGCCCTCGGGGCCGAGGTCGATGATCCAGTCGGCGGTCTTGATCACGTCGAGGTTGTGCTCGATCACCACGATCGTGTTGCCTTCGTCGCGCAGCTTGTGGAGCACGCCGAGCAGCATCTCGATGTCGTGGAAGTGCAGGCCGGTGGTGGGCTCGTCGAGGATGTAGAGCGTGCGCCCGGTGTCGCGGCGCGAGAGCTCCTTCGACAGCTTCACGCGCTGCGCCTCGCCGCCGGAGAGCGTGGTGGCGGGCTGGCCGAGCTTGACGTAGCTCAGGCCCACGTCCATCAGCGTCTCGAGCTTGCGCGCCAGCGCCGGCACCGGCTCGAAGAGCTGCAGCGCCGCCTCGACGGTCATCTCGAGCACGTCGTTGATCGTGTAGCCCTTGTAGGTGATCTCGAGCGTCTCGCGGTTGTAGCGCTTGCCGTGGCAGACGTCGCAGGGCACGTAGACGTCGGGCAGGAAGTGCATCTCGACCTTGATCAGGCCGTCGCCCTGGCAGGCCTCGCAGCGGCCGCCGCGCACGTTGAAGCTGAAGCGGCCCGGCGAGTAGCCGCGCGCGCGCGCCTCCGGCACCTGCGCGAACAGCTCGCGCAGCGGGGTGAACAGGCCGGTGTAGGTGGCGGGGTTGGAGCGCGGGGTGCGGCCGATCGGCGACTGGTCGATGTCGACGACCTTGTCGAACAGGTCGAGGCCCTCGACCGAGGCGTGCGGCGCGGCGGTGTGGCCGGCGCCGTTGAGCTCGTTGGCCGCGAGCGGGAACAGGGTGTCGTTGATCAGGGTGGACTTGCCCGAGCCCGACACGCCGGTGACGCAGGTGAACAGGCCGGCTGGCAGGGCGAGGTCGACGTGCTTGAGGTTGTTGCCGCTGGCGCCGGCGAGCCGGAGCATCATCTTCGGGTTCGGCGCGCGCCGCTGGCGCGGGATCTCGATGCGCCGGGCGCCGGAGAGGAACTGGCCGGTCAGCGAGCGCGGGGCCTTCAGGATGTCGTCGTAGCTGCCCTGCGCCACGACCTCGCCGCCGTGCACGCCCGCGCCGGGGCCGATGTCGACGATGTGGTCGGCGAGCCGGATGGCGTCCTCGTCGTGCTCGACGACGATCACGGTGTTGCCGAGGTCGCGCAGGCGCACGAGGGTGCCCAGCAGGCGCTCGTTGTCGCGCTGGTGCAGGCCGATCGAGGGCTCGTCGAGCACGTACATCACGCCCACCAGGCCGGCGCCGATCTGGCTGGCCAGGCGGATGCGCTGGGCCTCGCCGCCCGACAGCGAGTCGGCCTTGCGCTCCAGCGTCAGGTAGTCGAGGCCCACGTCGACCAGGAAGCGCAGGCGGTCGCGGATCTCCTTGACGATCTTGGTGGCGATCTCGCCGCGCCAGCCCGGCAGGGTCAGTGCGCCGAAGAACGCGTGGCACTCGTCGATCGGCAGCTTGACCACCTGCGGCAGCGTCAGCTCGCCCACGTAGACGTGGCGCGCGCTGCGGTTGAGGCGGGCGCCGCCGCAGTCGGGGCAGGCGCGCTCGGAGATGAACTTGCCGAGCTCCTCGCGCACCGCGGCGGATTCGGTCTCCTTCCAGCGCCGCTCGAGGTTGGGCAGGATGCCCTCGAAGCGGTGCTTGCGCTGGGTGCGGCCGCCGGACTCGGTGAGGTAGGTGAAGCTGATCACCTCCTCGCCCGAGCCGTTGAGCACGGCGTCGCGGGCCGGCCCGGGCAGCGACTCCCAGGGCGCGTCGACGTCGAAGCCGTAGTGCTTGGCCAGCGAGGCCACCAGCTGGAAGTAGTAGGCGTTGCGGCGGTCCCAGCCGCGGATCGCGCCGGCCGCGAGGCTGAGCTCGGGGTGCACGACCACGCGGGCGGGATCGAAGAACTGGCTCACGCCGAGGCCGTCGCAGCTGGGGCAGGCGCCCATCGGCGAGTTGAACGAGAACAGCCGCGGCTCGAGCTCGGGCAGCGAGTAGTCGCAGACCGGGCAGCTGAACTTCGAGCTGAAGAGCTGCTCGGGGCCCGGCGCGTCCTCGAGGTCGACCAGCACCGCCATGCCCTCGCCGAGCCTGAGCGCGGTCTCGAAGCTCTCGGCCAGGCGCTGCTTGAGGTCCTCGCGCGGGCGGAAGCGGTCGATCACCGCCTCGATGGTGTGCTTCTGGCGCAGCGCCAGCGCCGGCGGCTGGTCGAGCTCGACCAGCTGGCCGTCGACCCGCGCGCGCACGAAGCCCTGGGCGCGCAGCTGGTCGAAGACCTGGGCGTGCTCGCCCTTGCGGTCGCGGACCACCGGCGCCAGCAGCATGTAGCGGCGGTCGGCGGGCAGGGCGAGGGTGGCGTCGACCATCTGGCTCACGGTCTGCGCGGCGAGCGGGAAATCGTGGTCCGGGCAGCGCGGGGTGCCGGTGCGCGCGAACAGCAGGCGCAGGTAGTCGTGGATCTCGGTGATCGTGCCGACCGTCGAGCGCGGGTTGTGCGAGGTGGACTTCTGCTCGATCGAGATCGCGGGGCTGAGGCCCTCGATGTGGTCGATGTCGGGCTTCTCCATCACCGACAGGAACTGCCGGGCGTAGGAGGACAGCGACTCGACGTAGCGGCGCTGGCCCTCGGCGTAGATGGTGTCGAAGGCGAGCGAGCTCTTGCCCGAGCCGGACAGGCCGGTGATCACGATCAGCCGGTCGCGCGGCAGGTCGAGGTCGATGTTCTTGAGGTTGTGCGTGCGTGCGCCGCGAAGCCGGATCGTGTCCATGCGCCGGTGGGGGTCCGGGGAGGAGGAATCGCGCAGCTTAGCAGCCCGGCGTGGGCGGGCCGTGTGCGTCGGCGCCCCGGGCCGGCGCGGCCGGCGCCGGGGCGATGCCGGCGGGGGCCGTGGGCCCCCGCCGCGGGCTCAGTCGAGGCGCAGTTCGACGGTGGACAGCGGGGCGCTGGCGAAGGCCTCGGCCTCGAGGAAGCGCTCGCGGTAGGGCAGCTCGAGCACGCCGGAGCGGCCGGCGCGCCAGGTCTTCTCGTCGCCGTCGGGGAAGCGCAGGGTGAGGGTCTGGCGGCCCTCGGCGGCGAAGCGGATCACGAAGGCGTCCACCGACTCGTCGATCAGCGGCTCGTCGGCCTCGCCCTCGCGCTCCAGCGCGACGGCCGGGGCGGCCAGGTCGGCGTAGGCGAAGCGGGTGCCGGCCGGGGTGGCGACGCGCAGGTGCAGGCTCAGCGTGGCGTCGTCGAGGTTGTTGGTCAGCACCACGGGGGTGCGCTCGAGCAGGTCGGCGCGCAGCGGGATCGTGACCCGGCCGGCCGGGGTCATCTCGAGCGCCTCGCCCCAGCCGCGGCCCTGCAGCATGTAGCCAAGGCCCTCGGGCAGGGCCTCGTCGGCCGGGTGGGCGATGAACACCGGCTCGATCCGGTCGGTCAGGCCGGCGGCGGCGATCTCGCGCGGCAGGCGGGTCAGCTCGTCGTAGGCGGCGACCCGGCGCCAGGCCTGGGCCAGGGCGGGCAGGGCGACGCCGGCCAGCAGGGCGGCGAGGGCGAGGCCGGAGGCCGCGCGCGCGAGGGGGGAAGGCTGGGTCATGTCGGGGGCAGGCGGGGAGGCGGGGGCCGCGCAGTCTAGCGGCCCCGGCCCGGGCGCGCTCGTCCCCGGTGCCGGGGTCGTGGAAGGGTTTGACCGCAAAGGGATTGCTCCGTACAATCCCGCTCCTTTCCGCCCTTCCATGGGCCGGCAGCTGCCGGGCCTGCGGGCGGAGGTGCACCGAAAAATAACTACAGAGGAAGATTCGGTATGTACGCAGTCATTGTCACCGGCGGTAAGCAGTACCGCGTGATGCAGGGCGAGGTCCTCCGGGTCGAGCTGCTCGACGTCGAGGCCGGCGCCAACATCGTGCTCGACCACGTCCTGATGCTCGGCAACGGCGAGACCGTCACCGTCGGCACCCCGAAGGTCGAGGGCGCCAAGGTCACCGCCACCGTGCGTGGCCACGGCCGCGCCGACAAGATCCGCATCGTCAAGTTCCGTCGCCGCAAGCACCACCGCAAGCAGATGGGCCACCGCCAGCATTACACCGAGATCGAGATCACCGGCATCGCCGGCTGATCCGCTGAAGGACAGGAGAGAAAGCCATGGCAAGTAAGAAGGGCGTAGGCTCGACCCGCAACGGCCGCGATTCCAACCCGAAGTACCTCGGCGTGAAGATCTACGGCGGCCAGGCCATCGAGGCCGGCAACATCATCATCCGCCAGCGCGGCACCCAGTTCCATCCGGGCACCGGCGTCGGCATCGGTCGCGACCACACCCTGTTCGCGCTCGTCGACGGCAAGGTGTCGTTCGCGATCAAAGGCGAGAAGAAGCGCCGCACCGTGAGCGTCGTCCCGGAGGCCTGAGGCCTACCGCACGCGCGTTCCGCGAGGGCCCCGCTTCGGCGGGGCCTTTCGTTTCAGGGCCCGGCGCGGCGCGACGCGCCGCCCACTGGCCCGCCGCCCCGCGAGCGGGCATCCTTCCGGCCTCAGCGCCTCCCCCGCCCCGGGACATGGGGCCAAGCGAGAGATGCCATGAAATTCGTGGACGAGGCCGAAATCACGGTCACCGCCGGCGACGGCGGCAATGGCTGCGTCAGCTTCCGGCGCGAGAAGTTCATCCCGCTCGGCGGCCCGGACGGCGGCGACGGCGGCAACGGCGGCTCGGTCTGGGTGCGCGCGGACGAGAACCTCAACACCCTGGTCGACTTCCGCCACATGCGCCGCTTCAAGGCGCCGCGCGGCGAGAACGGCATGGGCAGCCAGATGTACGGCAAGACCGGCGAGGACATCGAGATCCGCGTGCCGGTGGGCACCACCATCATCAACGTCGGCACCGACGAGGTGATCGCCGACCTCACCGCGCACGGCGATCGCGCCATGGTCGCGGAGGGCGGCAAGGGCGGCCTGGGCAACATGCACTTCAAGACCTCGGTCACCCGCAGCCCGCGCCGGGCGACGCCGGGCACCGAGGGCGAGGAGCGCCTGATCCGCTTCGAGCTCAAGCTGCTGGCCGACGTCGGCCTGCTGGGCTTCCCGAACGCCGGCAAGTCGACCTTCATCCGCGCCGTCTCGGCGGCCACGCCGAAGGTGGCCGACTACCCGTTCACCACCCTCTACCCCAACCTGGGCGTGGTGTCGGTGGAGGCCTACCGCAGCTTCGTGATCGCCGACATCCCCGGCCTGATCGAGGGCGCGGCCGAGGGCGCCGGCCTGGGCGCGCTGTTCCTGCGCCACGTCCAGCGCACCTGGCTGCTGCTGCACCTGGTCGACCTGGTGCCGATGGACGGCGCCGATCCGGTCGAGCAGGTCCGCACGATCGAGGGCGAGCTGCGCAAGTACGACCCGGGCATGCTTGAGAAGCCGCGCTGGCTGGTGCTCAACAAGGCCGACCTGCTGCCCCCCGAGGAGCGCGAGGCCGCGGCCCGCGACGTCGTCGAGCGGCTGGGCTGGACCGCCCCGTGGTTCCTGGTCTCGGCGATCGGCCGCGAGGGCACCCGCGAGGTGGCCCTGAAGGCCCAGGACTTCTTCGACCGGATCAAGGAAGAGCGCCAGGAGGCCGCGGCCGAGGCCGCCGCGCGCGCGCCGGTGGTCACCGTGCGTCCGGCCGCGGCCGACGACGACGCCCAGGCCTGAGGCCGGGCGTCCTCGTGCCTCCCGCCGGCGTGCCCGCCTGCCGCGTGCCCGTCGGTCGGGGGTCCCCCGCTCGACTGCCCGCGCCGCGCCTTGCCGCGGGCACAAAAAAGCCGGGGATCGCCCCCGGCTTTTCCGCCACCCCGAAGACCGTCTTAGGCGGCCTTCAGCGCCACGATGCGGGCGTTGAGGCGGCTCTTGTGACGGGCGGCCTTGTTCTTGTGGATCAGGCCACGGGCCGAGTAGCGATCGAGGATCGGCTGCGCGGCGGCGAAGGCGGTCTCGGCGCCGGCGACATCCTTCGCGTCGAGGGCCTTGATGATCTTCTTGACGGCGGTGCGGAGCATGGAGCGCTGGGCGGCGTTGCGCGCGTTGCGCACGACGGTCTGCTTGGCGCGCTTCTTGGCGGACTTGATATTGGCCACGGTCGGATCCTGGAAAGCGAGAGTTCGGGGTGGAAAAGACTGCAAATTATGGGTGAATCATGGGGTTGAGTCAAATGAAGCCTGAGACGCCCGGCGCGGACGGCGCGCGGCCCCCGGACGGCGGCCGCGGCGGGCTGCTGCGCTCCACGGCGGTGTTCACCGCGATGACCCTGCTGTCGCGGATCGCGGGGCTGGCCCGGGACATGTGCCAGGCCGCCCTGTTCGCGACCGGCGGGGCCGTGGACGCCTTCGCCATCGCCTACCGGATCCCCAACTACCTGCGCCGGATCTTCGCCGAGGGCAGCTTCGCCTCGGCCTTCGTGCCGGTGCTCAGCGAGCTGCGCGAATCCGGCGACCAGGCCGCCCTGAAGGCCGCCCTGGACCACGTGGCCGGCGCCCTGTGCGCGGTGGTGCTGCTGGTCAGCGGCCTCGGGATTCTGGCCGCGCCCTGGATCGTGGCGCTGATGGCCCCGGGCACCCACGACGACCCGGCCCAGGCGGCGCTGGTGGCCGACATGCTGCGGATCACCTTCCCCTACCTGGCGCTGGTGTCGATGACCGCGCTGGCCGGCGCCGTGCTCAACACCTTCAAGCGCTTCGCGCTGCCGGCGGTGACCCCGGTGCTGCACAACCTGTGCGTGATCGCGGCGATGTTCGCCCTGGCCCCCCGGCTCGAGGTGCCGGTGGAGGCCCTGGCCTGGGGCGTGCTGGCGGCCGGCGCCCTGCAGCTGGCGCTGCTGTGGCCGGTGATGGGCCGGCTGGGCCTGCGCCCCCGGCTGCGGCTGGACCTGCGCCACCCGGCGGTGCGCAAGGTCGGCTCGCTGATGCTGCCGACGCTGTTCTCCAGCTCGGTGGCCCAGCTCAACCTGATCGTCGGCACCGCGTTCGCCTCCCTGCTGATCGAGCGCAGCCAGAGCTGGCTGTACTACTCCGACCGGCTGGTGGAGCTGCCGCTGGGGCTGTTCGGCGTCGCGCTGGGCACCGTGATCCTGCCGCACCTGTCCTCGCGCCACGCCGCCGGCGACGCCGCGGGCTACGCGTCCTCGCTCGACTGGGGCCTGCGCACGGTGCTGCTGCTGGCGGTGCCGGCCGCGCTGGGCCTGGGGCTGCTGGCCGAGCCGCTGGTGGCGGCGATCTACGCCCGCGGCGCCTTCAGCGCCGAGGACGTGCGCATGACCGGGCTGGCGGTGGCCGCGATGTGCGTGGGCATCCCCGGCTTCATGGCCACCAAGGTGCTGCTGCCGGCCTTCTACTCCCGCCAGGACACCCGCACGCCGATGCGCGCGGCGGTGTGGACGGTGGGCATCAACGTGGCGCTGACGATCGCGATCGTGACCCCGCTGTGGCGGCTGGGCACCCCGGGCGGGCACGCGGGCATCGCGCTGGCCACCGGCCTGGCCGGCCTGGCCAACGCGTGGCTGCTGTGGCGGGCCCTGCGGCGCACCGGCGTGGTCGCGCCGCGCCCGGGCTGGGGCGCGTACTGGCTGCGGTTGGCCGCGGCGAGCGCGGCGATGGTGGCCGCGCTGCTCGCCGGGCGCGCGTGGCTGGCGGCGCAGGCCTGGGCCACGGCCGGCTGGGAGGGCGAGCTGGCCCGCTGGGGCGGGGCGCTGGGCCTGGTGGCCGGCGGCGCGCTGGTCTACGGGCTGGTGCTGCTGGCCACGGGCTGGCGGCCTCGCGAGCTGCGCCATCGCTGAGCGCGCTGCGGCTATACTCGGCGCGTGAGCCGGCTTTTCCGTGACGTCGAAGGCGGGCCCCTGTGCCCGCACGGCAGCGTGGTCTGCATCGGTGCCTTCGACGGCCTGCATCTGGGCCACCGGGCGCTGGTCGACCGCGCCGCTTCGCATGCCCGCGCGCTGGGCGTCGAGGCCGTGGCCCTGAGCTTCGAGCCGCTGCCGCGCGAGTTCTTCGGCCGCGCCAGCCCGCCGCCGCGCCTGAGCCTGCCGCGCGCCCGCTACGAGGGCCTGCGCGCGCTCGGCGCCGACCGCGTGGGCCTGCTGCGCTTCAACGAGGCCCTGGCCGGCATGCCGGCCGAGGCCTTCGTCGAGCGCGTGCTGGCGGGTCGCCTGCGCGCCCGCGAGGTCTGGGTGGGCCCGGACTTCCGCTTCGGCCGCGCGCGCGGCGGCGACCTGGCCCTGCTGCAGGCGATGGGCCCGGCGCTGGGCTTCAGCGCGCACCAGATACCCTCGCTCGAGCTCGGCGGCGAGCGCGTCTCGGCCTCCCGCATCCGCGCGCATCTGGGCGCCGGCGAGCTCGAGGCCGCCGAGCGCCTGCTCGGCCGGCCCTACGCGATCAGCGGCCGGGTGGTGCGCGGGCAGCAGCTCGGCCGCACGCTGGGCTACCCCACCGCGAACCTGCGCTTCCACGGGCGGGTGCCGGCGCTGCGCGGCATCTTCGCCACCCGCGTCCACGGCATCGCGCCCGCGCCGATCGCCAGCGTCTCCAGCCTCGGCACCCGCCCCACCGTGGACGGCGTCGAGCCCCTGCTCGAGGCGCATCTGTTCGACTTCGCCGGCGACCTCTACGGCCGCCGGATCGAGGTGGAGTTCGTCGCCAAGCTGCGCGACGAGCTGAAGTTCGACTCCCTTCCCGCGCTGATCGTCCAGATGGACGACGACGCCCGCCGCGCCCGCGCCCTGCTGCGCCACCCCTGACCAAGACGAGCCCCGCGTGAGCCAGGACTACAAAGCCACCATCCAGCTGCCCGACACCGCCTTCCCGATGCGCGGCGACCTGCCCAAGCGCGAGCCCGAGGCGCTGGCGCGCTGGCAGGCCGAGGATCTCTACGCCGCCGTGCGCGCGAACGCCGCCGGCCGGCCGACCTTCGTGCTGCACGACGGCCCGCCCTACGCCAACGGCAACATCCACATCGGGCACGCGGTGAACAAGGTGCTCAAGGACGTGGTGGTGAAGTCGAAGCTGATGGCCGGCTTCGACGCGCCCTACATCCCGGGCTGGGACTGCCACGGCCTGCCGATCGAACTCGCCGTGGAGAAGAAGCACGGCAAGGTCGGCACGAAGCTCGACGCCGTGGCCTTCCGCCAGGCCTGCCGCGAGTACGCCGCCGAGCAGATCGCCGGGCAGTCGCGGGACTTCCAGCGCCTGGGCGTGCTGGGCGACTGGGCGCATCCGTATCGCACCATGGACGTCGGCTTCGAGGCCGACATGCTGCGCTCGCTCGCGAAGATCATCGAGCGCGGCC
The DNA here is from genome assembly GCA_051859045.1 of Lysobacteraceae bacterium. GTDB lineage: Bacteria > Pseudomonadota > Gammaproteobacteria > Xanthomonadales > Xanthomonadaceae > JBHYGK01. The sequence continues at coordinate 14,867 of JBHYGK010000002.1, forward strand.
ACCTCGCGCGCGGCGTGAAGCCGGTGCACTGGTGCTTCGACTGCGGCTCGGCGCTGGCCGAGGCCGAGATCGAGTACGCCGACAAGGCCTCGCCGGCGATCGACGTGGCCTACGACGCGGTCGACTCCGCGGCGCTGGCGCATGCGTTTGGCGCGGACCTTCAGTTCGCGGCGCGAGCGGTGAACGAGGCAGGGACGGCACTCAGCGCCGCGGTCGCCGCGGTGCCGATCTGGACCACCACCCCGTGGACGCTGCCCGCCAGCCTCGCGGTGTGCCTCGGCGCCGACATCGACTACGTGCTGGTCGAGGGGCCGGCGCGCGCCGACGGCCGCCGCGTGCTGCTGGTGCTGGCCGAGGCGCTGGCCGCCAAGGCGCTCGCGCGCTACGGCGTCGAGGGCGCGCCGGTGGTGCTGGGCCGGGCCAAGGGCGCGGCGCTCGAGGGCCTCGTGCTGCAGCATCCCTACCTCGCGCGCCAGCTGCCGGTGATCCTCGGCGAGCACGTCAGCGATGCCGACGGCACCGGCGCGGTGCACACCGCGCCCGGCCACGGCCAGGAGGACTTCGCGGTGGGCCAGCGCTACGGCCTGGAGGTGCTCAACCCGGTCGACGGCAAGGGCGTCTACCTCGAGAACGTCGAGCACTTCGCCGGCCAGCACATCTGGAAGGCCAACGACGCCATCGTGGCGCTGCTGCGCGAGCGCGGCGTGCTGCTGGCGTTCGCGCCGCTCACCCACAGCTACCCGCACTGCTGGCGGCACAAGACGCCGGTGGCGTTCCGCGCCACCCCGCAGTGGTTCATCGCGATGGAGCAGGCCGGCCTGCGCGCCGACGCGCTCACCGCCATCGCGGGCGTGCAGTGGTTCCCCGACTGGGGCCAGGCCCGCATCGCCGGCATGGTCGAGGGCCGCCCGGACTGGTGCATCTCGCGCCAGCGCACCTGGGGCGTGCCGATCGCGCTGTTCACCGACCGCCTCACCGGCGAGCCGCACCCGCGCTCGGCCGAGCTGATGCGCCAGGTCGCCGACATCGTGCAGCGCGAGGGCGTGGACGCCTGGTACGCGCTCGACGCCGCCGCGCTGCTGGGCGACGAGGCCCCGCGCTACGACAAGGTCACCGACATCCTCGACGTCTGGTTCGACTCCGGCGTCACCCACGAGGGCGTGGTAGCCGCGCGCGGCCTCGGCAAGCCCGCCGACCTCTACCTCGAGGGCAGCGACCAGCACCGCGGCTGGTTCCAGAGCTCGCTGCTGACCGGCGTGGCGATGGACGGCGTCGCGCCCTACCGCCAGGTGCTGACCCACGGCTTCACCGTGGACGCGCAGGGCCGCAAGATGTCGAAGTCGATCGGCAACGTGGTCGAGCCGCAGAAGGTCATCGACCAGATGGGCGCCGACGTGCTGCGCCTGTGGATCGCCAGCACCGACTACCGCAACGAGATGTCGGTCTCCGACGAGATCCTCAAGCGCTCCGGCGACGTCTACCGCCGCCTGCGCAACACCGCGCGCTTCCTGCTGGCCAACCTCAAGGGCTTCGACCCGGCGCGCCACCTGGTGCCGCTGGAGGACTCGGTGCTGCTCGACCGCTGGGCCGTGCACCGCGCGCACCAGCTGCAGGAGGCCGTCACCGCGGCCTACGCGCGCTACGACTTCGCCGAGATCGTGCAGCGCCTGGCCAACTTCTGCTCGGTCGACCTGGGCACCGTGTACCTCGACGTCACCAAGGACCGCCTGTACACGATGCCCGAGGACAGCCTGGGCCGCCGCTCGGCGCAGTCGGCGATGTACCGCATCCTCGAGGCCTTCGTGCGCTGGATCGCGCCGGTGTTGAGCTTCACCGCCGACGAGCTGTGGCGGCACATGCCCGGCGAGCGCGCCGGCCACGTGCTGTTCGCCACCTGGTACGAGGGCCTGGCGCCGCTGGGCGCGGCCGACGCCGCGCTGGTGGACGAGGTGCTGGCGCTGCGCGAGGCGGTGAGCAAGGTGCTCGAGCCGATGCGCGCCGGTGGCGCGATCGGCGCCTCGCTGCAGGCCGACGTCACGCTGTGGCTGGACGACCAGGCGCTGGCGCGCCTGCATCCGTGCAACGACGAGCTGCGCTTCGTGTTCATCACCTCGGTGCTCGACCTCGCGCCGGCGGCCAGCCGCCCGGACGACGCGCTCAAGGCCGAGGGGCTGGAGGCCTGGATCAGCGCCAAGCCCAGCGACCAGGGCAAGTGCGTGCGCTGCTGGCACTACCGCGCCGACGTGGGCACCCACGCCGCGCACCCGGAGCTGTGCGGCCGCTGCGTCGACAACATCGCCGGCAGTTCTGGCGCCGGCGCCGGCGAAACCCGGCGGTGGTTCTGATGGGCCGCTTCGCGCCGAGCGTGCGCCCCAACGCGCTGCCCTGGCTGGCGCTGTCGGCGCTGGTGGTGGTGCTCGACCAGGCCGCCAAGGCCTGGGCGCTGGCGGCGCTGGAGTTCCAGCGCCCGGTCGAGGTGATCCCCGGCTGGGCCTGGTGGACGCTGACCCACAACCACGGCGCGGCCTTCAGCTTCCTCGCCGACGCGGGCGGCTGGCAGCGCTGGTTCTTCAGCACGCTGGCGGTGGTGATCAGCCTGGTGATGGTGGGCTGGCTCACGCGCATCCGCCGCGGCGACTGGCGCGAGGCGCTGGCGCCGGCGCTGGTGATCGGCGGCGCGATCGGCAACCTGATCGACCGCGTGCGCTTCGGCTACGTGATCGACTTCATCGACGTGCTGTACTGGCCGGGCAAGCACTGGCCGGCGTTCAACCTCGCGGACTCGGCGATCGTGCTCGGCGCGATCCTGCTGGCCTTCTCCAGCGTCTTCGCCGACCCGCCCACGCCCAAGGCCGACTGACATGGCGCTCGACGTCCTGCTCGCCAACCCCCGCGGCTTCTGCGCCGGCGTCGACCGCGCCATCGAGATCGTCAAGCGCGCGATCGAGAGCTTCGGCGCGCCGATCTACGTGCGCCACGAGGTGGTGCACAACCGCTTCGTGGTCGACGACCTCAAGCAGCGCGGCGCGGTGTTCGTCGAGGAGCTCGACGAGGTGCCCGACGGCGCCACCGTGATCTTCAGCGCCCACGGCGTCAGCCAGGCCGTGCGCGCCGAGGCCACACGCCGGGGCCTGAAGGTGTTCGACGCCACCTGCCCGCTGGTGACCAAGGTGCACATCGAGGTCGCCCGGCACTGCCGCGCCGGCCGCGACGTGGTGCTGATCGGCCACGAGGGCCATCCCGAGGTCGAGGGCACGATGGGGCAGTGGGTGGCCGAGGGCGGGGCGCGCAACCGCATCCACCTGGTCGAGGACGTGGCCGACGTCGAGGCGATGGCCGTCGGCCAGCCCGACAACCTGGCCTACACCACCCAGACCACGCTGTCGGTGGACGACACCCGCGCGGTGATCGAGGCCCTGCGCCGGCGCTTCCCGGCCATCCAGGGCCCGCGCCACGACGACATCTGCTACGCCACCCAGAACCGCCAGGACGCCGTGCGCGCGCTGGCCAAGGACTGCGACCTGGTGCTGGTGGTGGGCTCGAAGAACTCCTCGAACTCCAACCGCCTCAGCGAGCTGGCCCAGCGCGAGGGCGTCGAGGCCTACCTGGTCGACGACGCCAGCCACATCGACCCGGCCTGGGTGGCCGGCAAGCGCCGGGTGGGCGTGACCGCCGGCGCCAGCGCCCCCGAGGTGCTGGTGCAGGGCGTGCTGGAGCGCCTGCGCGAGCTGGGCGCCGGCAGCGTGCGCGAGCTCGACGGCGAGCCCGAGCACATGGTGTTCGCGCTGCCCAAGGAGCTCAGGATCACCCTGGTGGGCTGAGCCGCCCGGCGGGCCGCGCGTTGACCGCGGCCCCCGCGCCGCCTAGAATCCGCGGCCTTCCGTGCCGGAATAGCTCAGTTGGTAGAGCGGCGCATTCGTAATGCGTAGGTCGCAGGTTCGATTCCTGTTTCCGGCACCACGTACGAAGCGCGTTCGCCCGTCCGCCCGCCAGGGCCCATGCGGCAGACCGCAGCGGTTCCCGCGGCCACCTCGCCCCGGCCCGACCAACGCAGCACCCCGAAGCCCCGCCCCGCGCGGGGCTTCGCGTGTCCGGGGCACGCCATGGTGCTGGAAACAGGCACCGCACCCCGCCCCCATCGCGCTTGGCATCCCGGCTCGCGCTTGCCACAGTCGTTCCACCTCGCCCCGCGCGAGTCCACGCACGGCTTCGGAGGCTTGGATGACGGAAGGACGCGACCAGGGGCGCCCGCGCATCGTGCGCGACGACCTCACCCACCCCGCGCTGCACGCGCTGTTGGCCGAGCACCTCGCCGACATGCACGCCCACTCGCCGCCCGAGAGCGTGCACGCGCTCGACCTCGAGCGGCTGCGCGCGCCCGGCATCACGTTCTGGTCGGCCTGGGACGGCGACACGCTGCTGGGCTGCGCCGCGCTGCGCGAGCTCGACCCCGGCCACGGCGAGATCAAGTCGATGCGCACCCCGCGCGCGCTGCGCGGCCGCGGCGCCGGGCGCGCGCTGCTCATGCACCTGCTGGCCGAGGCCCGCGCCCGCGGCTACGCGCGCCTGAGCCTCGAGACCGGCACCGCCGCGGTGTTCGAGCCCGCGCACCGGCTGTACGCCTCCGCGGGCTTCGCGGACTGCGGGCCCTTCGGCGACTACGGGCCCGACCCGTTCAGCCGCTTCATGACCCTCGGCCTCACGTCGTCCAACGGAGACGCCCGATGACCGCCTGCCAGACTTCTCCATCCCGCCTTTGCAGCGTGATGTTCTTCTCGGCCATCGCATGCACTGTCGCCGGGATGTGGATCGGTGGCTGGCATCACGACCGCAGCCTCGCGTTGGTCCGCGCCAGCTGTGCCAGAGCCGGCGGCGTGTTCGAGGTCCATTCGATCGGCTTCTTCGGCAACCTCCGAGGCCGCTGCCGCGTCGACGGCCTGGAACGCCCCGCATGATCGTCCCCGACCACTGGGCCGAGGCCCGCCGCCAGCACCGCGCCCGCGGCCGCCAGGTCACCGTGCGCCGCTTCGGCTGGTCCGAGCGCGACCCCGCCGAGGCCCAGGCCATGGCCGACGCCCGCGCCGACGAGGCGCTGGCCCGCGTGCTCGCCGGCGAGCGGCTCGCGCGCCGCGAACCCAAGCGCGCCTACAACGGCGCGGACGGCGTGCCGATCCGCGAGGAGGTGGTGGCCCGCCACGGCGCCCACGTCATCACCCGCAACGGCTACGGCGCGCGCTGCCTGAACTCGCCCGATGCGCTGTTCGCCGACGTCGACTTCGAGGACGCCGGCGGGCCGATCAGGCCGTGGCTGCCGCTGGGCGTGCTGCTGGCGCTGGCCGTGGCCGGCACGCTGGCGATCGGCAAGGCCCTCGCCTTCATCGTGCTGGGGCTGGTGGCCGTGCTCGCCGCATGGCCGCTGGCCGAGTGGCTGCAGCGTCGCCGCGTCGCCCGCCAGGGCGGCGCGCCCGCGATGGTCGAGGCCCGCCTGTGCGCCTTCCTCGCCGCGAACGCGGACTGGGCGCTGCGCGTGTACGAGACGCCGCGGGGCCTGCGCCTACTGGCCACGCACCGCACGTTCGACCCGGCGTCGCCCGAGGTCGCGGCGTTCTTCGAGGCGGTCGGCGCCGACCCGGTGTACCGGCGCATGTGCGAGCGCCAGCGCTGTTTCCGCGCGCGGCTCACCGCGAAGCCCTGGCGGATCGGCATGCCGGAGCGGCTGCGGCCGCGGCCGGGCGTGTGGCCGGTGGCGGAGCACGCCAGGCCGCAGCGGGAGGCCTGGATCGCCGACTACGAGCGCCGCGCCGAGGGTTACGCGGCTTGCCGCTTCCGCGAGGCCTTGGGCAGCGGCGTCGAGGCGCCCGCGCTGCGCGCGCTCATCGCGCTGCATGACGACGCCACGCGCGCCGGCGTCCCCGGCCTGCCGATCGCATGAGCGCGGGCGAGGCCCACGCGTCGTCGCCCGCGCCGCGCCGCCGCCGCTGGCGCCGTATCGCGCAGGCGACGGCCGCGGTGTTCGTGCTGGGCCTGCTGCTGCCCGCCACGCCGCGGATCCCGGTCGAGGGCGCGACCCGCGCCGACTGGAATGCCGAGACCTTCTGGTACTCGCCCTGGGGCCGCTCCGGCGTGCACAAGGGCATCGACATCTTCGCCCCGCGCGGCCGCGCGGTGCTCGCCGCCACGCCGGGCGTGGTGCTCTTCCGCGGCGAGCTGCGCGATGGTGGCCGGGTGGTGGTGGCGCTCGGCCCGCGCTGGCGGCTGCACTACTACGCGCACCTCGACGCCTTCGCCACCGACGCGCCGTGGCTGCTGGCCCGCGGCACGCCGCTGGGCACGGTGGGCGATTCGGGCAACGCGTTGGGCAAGGCGCCCCACCTGCACTACTCGGTGCTGTCGCTGCTGCCGCTGCCCTGGCGCATCGAGACCGGTCCGCAGGGCTGGAAGCGCGCGTTCTACCTCGACCCGGACGCGCCCTTCGACGACGCCGGCTGAGCCCGGGCCCGCAGCGCGCGGCCCAGCTTCCACAGCCCCAGCGCGCGCTCCAGCCGCTTGAGCAGCGGCGCGCGACCGCGCAGCGCGAGGCGCACGTAGCGACGCACCTCCGAGGCCGGCGGGTCGACCTTGGTGCGCAGCTCGGCCTTCAGCATCGCCTCGCAGGCCAGCGGGTCGTCGAGGCCCATCAGGCGCGCGTAGTGCGCCACGAGCCCGCGGGTGCGCAGGGTGTTCATGAAGGCGGCCATCGGCGGCGGGGCCAGGCCCCAGCCGTTGGCGCCGTGGATGCGGTAGCCCACGGTGCCGGTGGGCAGGAAATACTTGCGCCCGCACAGCACGCTGGTGCCGAACACCAGCACATTGTCGGCGCAGATCCGCCAGGTGGCCGCCATGTGCGCGGGCAGGTCGAGGCAGCGCCGGGCCATCGCCACGCGCAGCGCCAGCGCCGAGGTCGGGGCGCCGTACCAGTGCGGCTGCAGGCAGGTGCTGACGGCGGTGCAGCCGAGGTCGGCGGCGCGGTCCTCGAACGCGATGCGGCGGGTGTCGTTGCCGAACAGCTGGACGTCGTTGAACACCATGTCGACGTCGCGGCGCGCGTCGAACACGGCGCCGATCGCGGCCAGGTGGCCGGGCTCCCAGCGGTCGTCGGCGTCCAGGAAGCACGCGACGTCGGCGTCCACCACGGCCATGCCGCGCTGGAAGGCGACCAGCTGGCCGCCGTTCTCGCCGAACACCAGCGTCACCCGCGGGTCGGCGCCGAAGGCCTCGCGCAGCAGCTCCACCGAGCCGTCGCGCGAGCCGTCGTCCACCACGATCACCTGGTGGGCCGGGCGGGTCTGCGCGAGCACGCTGCGCACCGCCTCCTCGACGTAGGCGCGGTACTGGTAGCTGGTGACAACGACCGCGAAGCGGGTGGCGCCCTCGCTCACGCGGCGGCCTCGGTGCCCAGCGTGCGGCGGAAGTACTCGATGGTGCGGCCGAGGCCCTCCTCGAGGCCCACCCGCGGCTGCCAGCCGAGCTCTGCCTTCGCGAGCGCGATGTCGGGCTGGCGCTGGCGCGGGTCGTCGGTGGGCAGCGGGCGGAAGGCGATGCGCGAGGGCCCGCCGACCAGCGTCAGCACCGTCTCGGCCAGCTCCAGCATCGTGTACTCGCCCGGGTTGCCGATGTTGACCGGGCCGGTGAAGCCCTTGGGCGTGGCCATCATGCGCACGAAGCCCTCGATGAGGTCGTCGACGTAGCAGAAGCTGCGGGTCTGGGTGCCGTCGCCGTAGATCGTGATGTCGTCGCCGCGCAGGGCCTGGACGATGAAGTTGCTGACCACCCGGCCGTCGTCGGGATGCATGCGCGGGCCGTAGGTGTTGAAGATCCGCACCACCTTGATGTCCAGCCCGTGCTGGCGGTGGTAGTCGAAGAACAGCGTCTCGGCGCAGCGCTTGCCCTCGTCGTAGCAGCTGCGCGGGCCGATCGGGTTCACCCGGCCCCAATAGGCCTCGGGCTGCGGGTGCACCTCGGGGTCGCCGTAGACCTCGCTGGTGGAGGCCTGCAGGATCGGCGCGCGCAGGCGCTTGGCCAGGCCGAGCATGTTCAGCGCGCCCATCACGCTGGTCTTGGTGGTCTGGACTGGGTCGTGCTGGTAGTGCACCGGCGAGGCGGGGCAGGCGAGGTTGAAGATGCGGTCCACCTCGACGTGCAGCGGGAAGCACACGTCGTGGCGCTTGAGCTCGAAGCGCGGGTGGTGGGCGAGGTGGGCGACGTTGGTCTTCGCGCCGGTGAAGAAGTTGTCGACGCACAGCACCTCGTGGCCGTCCGCCAGCAGGCGGTCGCAGAGGTGGGAGCCGAGGAAGCCAGCGCCTCCGGTGACGAGGATCCGATCCATTCGGGGGGCACTCCGGTTCGGGGGGCAGGGGAGGGCGAACGCCGGGGCGTTGCGAGGCGGTCGCAAGTGTAGGCGCGTGACAACGGCGTGCAGGTCGCCGCCGTCGCGGACTCCGGCACGCGGGGGCGGCCGTTCAGCCGGCAGTCGGTTCCAAGTGTGATGGAGCCTGCATTTGTGCCGGTTGGCCGGCGCGCGTGGCGGGCGCCGCCCCGTCTCGCCTCGCGAGACGCGCGCGGGCTAGGCTTGCTCTCCCCCACGACGGCACCCCCCGATGGCCAAGGCCAAGACCGCCTACGTCTGCTCCGAATGCGGCAACTCGACCACCCAGTGGGCCGGGCAGTGCGGGGAGTGCGGGCAGTGGAACACCCTGACCTCGTTCGTCGTCGAGCCGGCCACCAAGGGCGGCAAGGCCGGCGAGGCCTCGCCCGCCGCTCGGCATGCCAGCTGGGCCGGCCCGGCCGCCAGCCCCAAGGTCACCGCGCTCAAGGACGTCACCCAGGGCGAGGAGTCGCGGGTGGGCACCGGCATCTCCGAGCTCGACCGCGTGCTCGGCGGCGGCCTCGTCGAGGGCTCGGTGGTGCTGGTCGGCGGCGACCCGGGCATCGGCAAGTCCACGCTGCTGCTGCAGGCGCTGGCCACGCTGGGCGAGCGCATGCCCGGCCTGTACGTGACCGGCGAGGAGAGCCTGGGCCAGGTCGCCGGCCGCGCGCTGCGGCTGGGGCTGAAGCTCGACGGCCTGCAGGCGCTGGCCGAGACCTGCATCGAGCGCGTGCTGGCCGAGGCCGTGCAGGCGCGGCCGCGGGTGATCATCGCCGACTCCATCCAGACCCTGTGGTCGGAGCACCTGCCCGCCGCGCCCGGCTCGGTGAGCCAGGTGCGCGAGTCGGCCGCGAAGCTGGTGCGCTTCGCCAAGGAAACCGGCACCGCGGTGTTCCTGGTCGGCCACGTCACCAAGGACGGCGGCATCGCCGGCCCGCGCGTGCTCGAGCACATGGTCGACGCGGTGCTGTACTTCGAGGGCGAGTCCGGCAGCCGCTTCCGCGTGCTGCGGGCCTTCAAGAACCGCTTCGGCGCGGTCAACGAGCTCGGCGTGTTCGCGATGGGCGACAAGGGCCTCAAGGAGGTCCCCAATCCCAGCGCCATCTTCCTCAGCGGCAGCCGCGACGCCCAGCCGGGCAGCGCGGTGATGGTGACGCGCGAGGGCACGCGCCCGCTGCTGGTCGAGGTGCAGGCGCTGGTCGACCAGTCGCCGCTGGCCAACCCGCGCCGGGTGGCGCTGGGCCTGGAGCAGAACCGCCTGGCGATGCTGCTGGCCGTGCTGCACCGCCACGGCGGCGTGGGCGTGTTCGACCAGGACGTGTTCGTCAACGTGGTCGGCGGCATCCGCGTGCAGGAGACCGCGGCCGACCTGCCGGTGCTGCTGTCGGTGGTCTCGAGCCTGCGCGACCGGCCGCTGGCGGCGAAGACGGTGGTGTTCGGCGAGGTCGGCCTCAGCGGCGAGATCCGCCCGGTGCCCAACGGCGAGGAGCGTCTGCGCGAGGCGGCCACGCACGGTTTCCGGCGCGCGATCGTGCCGGCGGCCAACGCGCCGAAGAAGGGCACCTACAAGGACATGGACGTGATCGGCTGCGAGCGGCTGTCCGAGGCGCTCGACGCGGCCGGGGGCGAGTGAGCCCGGCGGGTCGCGCGCGGCCTCAGCCCTTCAGCACGTCCAGCACGAAGTTGCTGCCGAAGAACGCCAGCAGCAGCAGCGCCATCGCCACCAGCACCAGGCGCACCGCCATCGCGCCGCGCCAGCCGTGGCGCACGCGCCCCTGCAGCAGCCAGCCGAACACCAGCCAGGCCAGGATCGACAGCACGGTCTTGTGCACCAGGTGCTGGGCGAAGAGGTCCTCGACGAACACCACGCCGGTCAGCAGGGTGGCGCTGAGCAGCACGAAGCCGGCGCCGAGGGTGCGGAAGAGCAGGGTCTCGAGCTGCACCAGCGGCGGCGCGGCGCGCAGCAGGCGGCTGTCGAGCCGGCGCGAGCGCAGCGCGCGCTCCTGGGCGAGGCTCAGCAGCGCCAGCACCGCGCCCAGCGCCAGCGTGGCGTAGGCCAGCAGCGCCAGCAGGGCGTGCAGCTGCAGCGGCCAGGCCAGCGACTGCGGCGCGCGCGGGCCGATCAGCGCGTAGCCCAGCAGGGTCAGCGCGGCCAGCGGGTAGACCACGCTGCCCAGCGCCGCGAACGGCCGGCGCCAGGCCACCGCCGTGCTCAGCGCGGCCATGCCCATGCCGACGATGGCGAGCGCGGCGAAGAAGTGCAGGTCGGCGCCGCCGACGCGCAGGGCCACCCACGCGTGGTCGGCCAGCTGCAGGGCCACGGCGGCGACGCCGGCCACCAGCCCGCCGCGCGCGGCGCGCGGGGTGTCGGCCTGGGCCAGCACCGCGCGCAGCACCAGCCCGGCGGCGAGGAGGTAGAGCGCGACGGCGGCGAGGCTGAGGGCGAGCATGCGGGCGAGTGTCGCATGCGTGCCGGCCGGGTGAGAACAGTTCTCGCCCGGCCGCGGCACCGCGCCGCGGCGGGGGGAGGGGGCGGCCTCCCGTCGCGCCGGCCGGCGCGCGTCCGTCCCCGGCCGGCCCCGCCGCGCCCCCGCGCTATACTCCGCGCCCCGTTCGCCCCTTGGCTCCACGCCCCATGTTCGAGTCCCTGACCAAGCGCCTCTCCGGCACCATCCAGGCCCTGCGCGGCCGCGGCCGCCTGACCGAGGACAACATCCGCGACAGCCTGCGCGAGGTCCGCGTGGCCCTGCTCGAGGCCGACGTCGCGCTGCCGGTGGTCGCCGCGCTGATCGAGCGCATCAAGGCGCGCGCCATCGGCCAGGAGGTGCTCACCTCGCTCAGCCCGGGCCAGGCCCTGGTCAAGATCGTCCACGACGAGCTGGCCGCGGTGATGGGCTCGGAGGCCGCCGAGCTCGACCTCAACGTGCCGGCGCCGGCGGTGATCCTGATGGCCGGCCTGCAGGGCGCGGGCAAGACCACCACGGTCGGCAAGCTGGCCAAGCTGCTCAAGGAGAAGCGCAAGAAGAAGGTGATGGTGGTGAGCTGCGACGTCTACCGTCCGGCCGCGATCCGCCAGCTCGAGCTGCTCGCCGGCCAGGTCGGCGCGCTGTTCTTCGCCTCCAGCGCCGACCAGAAGCCCGAGGACATCGCCCGCGCGGCCATCGCCGACGCCCGCAAGAGCTTCGTCGACGTGCTGATCGTCGACACCGCCGGCCGCCTCGCGGTGGACGCGGCGATGATGGCCGAGATCCAGGCCCTGCACGCCGCGATCCACCCGGTCGAGACCCTGTTCGTGGTCGACGCCATGACCGGCCAGGACGCGGCCAACACCGCCAAGGCGTTCAGCGAGGCCCTGCCGCTGACCGGCGTGGTGCTCACCAAGACCGACGGCGACGCCCGCGGCGGCGCCGCGCTCAGCGTCCGCCACGTCACCGGCAAGCCGATCAAGTTCATCGGCGTGGGCGAGAAGCCCGACGGCCTCGACGTCTTCCATCCCGGCCGCATCGCCAGCCGCATCCTCGACATGGGCGACGTGCTGTCGCTGGTCGAGCAGGTGCAGGGCCAGGTCGACGCCGAGAAGGCCGCGAAGCTGGCCGAGAAGGTCAAGAAGGGCAAGAAGTTCGACCTCAACGACATGCGCGACCAGCTCGAGCAGATGCAGAACATGGGCGGCATCGCCGGCCTGATGGACAAGCTGCCGGGCATGGCCCAGGTGCCGGATTCGGTGAAGAACCAGGTCACCGGCAAGGAAGTGCCGCGGATGGTGGCCATCATCAATTCGATGACCAAGAAGGAGCGCCGCAACCCGCAGTTGCTCAACGGCAGCCGGCGCGCCCGCATCGCCCGCGGCTCGGGCACCAGCCCGGCCGAGGTCAACCGCATGCTCAAGCAGTTCCAGCAGATGGAGCAGATGATGTCCAAGCTCTCCAGCGGCGGCATGAAGGGCCTGATGCGGGGCATGAAGGGCATGCTGGGCGGGCGCGGCGGCGGCTTCCCGATGCGCTGAGCCCGGCGCCCGGGGCCCGGCCGGGCGGCCCGTCCGGGCCGGCGGCCCGCGCCGGGGGTTTCATCCGGCCGGACAAAGGCTTACACTTGCCGACTCTTTCGCGCCCGGTCCGTCCGGGGGCGACCATCACCAAGAACCATAGAGCACACCACCATGGTCAAGATTCGCCTGGCCCGCGGCGGCGCCAAGAAGCGCCCCTTCTACCACATCGTCGTCACCGACCAGCGCAGCAAGCGCGACGGCCGTTCGATCGAGCGCGTGGGCTTCTACAACCCGGTCGCCCAGGGCAACGACAAGCGCATCGTCGTCGACGCCGAGCGCGTGTCGCACTGGATCGGCCAGGGCGCGCAGATGACCGACAAGGTCAAGGCGCTCGTGTCCGAGGCCGCGAAGGCCGCGGCCTGAGCGACCCGCTGACGTTCCCCACCCGACCGTGATGGCCGCCGGGGAACGCCACGTGCTGTTGGGCCGCATCGCGGGCGTCTTCGGCGTCCGCGGCGAGCTCAAGCTCGAGTCCTGGACCGAGCCCCGCGACGCGATCTTCCAGTACCAGCCCTGGTGCCTCGTGGCCCCGGGGCTGAGTGCGTTGGGCGAGGCCGGCGTGGCCCAGGGCCGCGCGCTCTCCGGCGCCAAGGGCCGGGTCAACGGCAAGGGCATCGTCGTCGCCCAGCTGCCCGGCGTCGACGACCGCGACCAGGCCGAGGCGCTGCACGGCACCACGATCTGGGTGCCGCGCTCGGCGATGCCGCCCTCGCGCCCGGGCGAGTACTTCTGGGTCGACCTCGAGGGCCTGCGGGTGTCCAACCGCGAAGGCGTCGACTTCGGCACCGTCAGCCACCTCTTCGCCACCGGCGCCAACGACGTGCTGGTGGCGGTGGGCGATCGCGAGCGCCTGATCCCGTTCATCCTCGGCCAGGCCATCCACGAGGTGGACCTCGAGGGCGGCCGGATCGTGGTGGACTGGGACGCCGACTTCTGACCGGGCCGGCGGCCGTGCGGATCGACGTCGTCACCCTGTTCCCCGAGTTCATCCGCCAGTCCGCCGCGGTCGGCGTGGTGGGGCGCGCGCAGCAGCGCGGCCTGCTCGAGGTCGAGGCCTGGTTCCCGCGCGAGTACGCGCACGACCGCCACCGCACCGTCGATGATCGCGTCTACGGCGGCGGCCCCGGCATGGTCATGCTGATCGACCCGCTGCGCGAATGCCTGCAGGCCGTGCGCGCGGCCGATCCCCGGCCCGCGCCCGTCATCTACATGAGCCCGCAGGGCGCGCCGCTGACCCAGGCCCGCGCCCGCCAGCTCGCCGCGATGCCGCGGCTGATCCTGCTCTGCGGCCGCTACGAGGGCGTCGACGAGCGCCTGCTGCAGGCCGAGGTGGACGAGGAGCTGTCGATCGGCGACTACGTGCTCAGCGGCGGCGAACTGGCCGCGGCCGTGGTCATCGACGCCGTCGGCCGGCTGCAGGAGGGCGCGCTGCAGCACGCCGAGTCGGCCTCGCAGGACAGCTTCGAGGATGGCCTGCTCGACTGCCCGCATTACTCCCGCCCCGAGAAGCACCCGCTCGGCGACGTGCCGGCCGTGCTGGCCGGCGGCGACCACGCCGCGATCGCGCGCTGGCGCCGGCAGCAGGCCCTGGGCCGGACCTGGCTGCGCCGCCCCGACCTGCTCGAGGGCCGCGAACTCGGCCGCGAGGACCGCCGCCTGCTCGAGGCCTTCCAGGCCGACTGGCGCGCGCGCGCCGAGGGCTGATCCGGGCGCCGCGGGCCCGGGCGTGACCATCGGCCCATGAGCCGGCGGCCGAGGTCGCCGACCCTGTCGCTCCTGGGCCGGAGGCGCCGGCCGCGAGGACGCCACCCGTGACCGACGACCGCTCCCGCCGCCGACAGCGCCTGGCCGCGGCCGTGATCGGGCTGTTCGTGCTGGCCGCCGGCTGGCGGCTGGGGCAGGTGATCGCGGAGCGCGACGCCGTGTCCGCCCGCGCGGCCTGCGTCGAGGCCGGGGCGTCGTGCCCTCCGCCCGCGGAGCGCCCGCCGCAGGGCTGACGCCCGCCGGGGCCCGCGACTTTTTCCACCGCCCCCCTAGCATTCGCCCACGGGCGCGGCTAGAATGCGCGACTTCCCGACGCGCGTGCGCCCGCAGGGCGTCCCCGCCAATCAGAACGACATAAGGTCGGTGCCATCATGAGCAAGCTCCTCCAGGAATTCGAAGCCGAGCAGATCCAGCGCCAGCTGCCTGCGTTCGGCCCGGGCGACACGGTCGTCGTCAACGTCAAGGTCAAGGAAGGCAACCGCGAGCGCATCCAGGCCTATGAAGGCGTGGTCATCGCGATCAAGAACGCCGGCCTGAACTCGGCCTTCACCGTGCGCAAGATCTCGCACGGCTTCGGCGTCGAGCGCGTCTTCCAGACCCACAGCAAGATCATCGACTCCGTCGAGGTCAAGCGCCGTGGCAAGGTGCGCCAGGGCAAGCTGTACTACCTGCGCGACCTCGAGGGCAAGAAGGCCCGCATCAAGGAAGACCTGGCGGCCTACGCCAAGCAGTCCTGATCGAACGCCGCACGCGCGCCCCGCGCGCTGCACCGCCGGACGGCCGCCCTTGGGCGGCCGTTCGCGTTTCCGGCCCCGGCGTTCGCGCGGCCCGCGGGCCAAGGCCTTGAATCCGCCCATGGCGCGCCTACCTCCCGCGCGTCCCGTCCACCGAGGAGCCCATCGATGAGCACCGACGCCCCGACCGCCACCCCGACCACCCACGCCTTCCAGTCCGAAGTCCGCCAGGTGCTGCAGCTGGTGATCCACTCGCTGTACTCCAACAAGGACATCGTGCTGCGCGAGCTGGTGTCGAACGCGTCCGACGCCTGCGACAAGCTGCGCTTCCTCGCGCTGGCCGACGGCGCGCTGATGGAGGACGGCGCGCCGCTGCAGGTCGACATCGTCCCCGACGCCGCCGCGCGCACGCTGACCATCCGCGACACCGGCATCGGCATGGGCCGCGAGGAGCTGGTGGAGCACCTGGGCACGATCGCGCGCTCGGGCACCAAGGCCTTCCTCGAGGCGCTCGAGGCCGGGCAGAAGGCGGACGCCAACCTGATCGGCCAGTTCGGCGTGGGCTTCTATTCGGCCTTCATCATCGCCGACCGCGTCGAGGTCACCAGCCGCCGCGCGGGCGCCACCGAGGCGTGGACCTGGGCCTCGGCCGGCGACGGCGAGTTCACCCTCGCGCCGGCGGCGGCGCACCCGCGCGGCACCTCGATCGTGCTGCACCTGCGCGAGGGCGAGGACGCCTGGCTGCAGGCCTGGCACCTGCGCGCGCTGGTGCACCGCTACTCCGAGCACATCGCGTTCCCGATCCGGCTGCCGGCGGAGGGCGAAGGCGCCGGGCCCGGCGCGATGGAGGCCATCAACCAGGCCTCGGCGCTGTGGACGCGGCCCAAGAACGAGCTCTCGTCCGAGGACTACCAGGGCTTCTACCGCCACCTCGCCCACGATGGCGGCGAGGCGCTGGCGTGGACGCACAACCGCGTGGAGGGGAACCAGAACTTCAGCGCGCTGCTGTACGTGCCCGCGCGCGCGCCCTTCGAGTGGATGCTGGGCGGGCGCGACGAGCGCAAGGGGCTGAAGCTCTACGTCAAGCGCGTCTTCATCATGGATGCCGCCGAGCAGATGCTGCCGGCCTACCTGCGCTTCGTGCGCGGCGTCATCGATTCCGACGACCTGCCGCTCAACGTCAGCCGCGAGATCCTGCAGCACAACCGCCAGGTCGAGCGCATCAAGGGCGCGTTGACCAAGCGCGTGCTCGACCTGCTCGAGCGCCTGGCCCGCGAGGAGCCCGGGAAGTACGCGACGTTCTGGGACGCCTTCGGCCACGTGCTCAAGGAGGGCCTGGCCGAGGACCCGGCGAACGCCGAGCGCCTGATGGGCCTGATGCGCTTCGCCTCGACCGCGGGCGAGGGCCCGGTGCCGCGCACGTCGCTGGCCGAGTACGTGGCGCGCAAGCCCGTGGCCCAGGACGCGATCTACTACCTCACCGCCGACGGCTGGGGCGCGGCCAAGGGCAGCCCCCAGCTCGAGGGCTTCCGTGCCCGCGGCGTCGAGGTGCTGCTGCTGCACGAGCGCATCGACGAGTGGGCGGCGCAGCACTTCGACGCGTTCGAGTCGCTGCCGCTGCGCAACATCAGCAAGGGCGAGCTCGACCTCTCGGCGCTGGGCGAGGCCCCGGCCGACGCCGGCCGCGAGGCCGCGCTGCGCGAGGCCGGCCCGGTGCTCGAGAAGCTCAAGGCCGTGCTGGGCGCGAAGGTGGAGCAGGTGCGCGCGTCGAGCCGCCTGGTGGCCTCGCCCTCGTGCCTGGTCACCGGCGAGCACGACCTCGCGCCGCACCTGCAGCGCCTGCTCGCGGCCAGCGGCCAGGCCATGCCGGCCAGCGCGCCGGTGCTCGAGGTGAACCCCGCGCATCCGCTGCTGGCGCGCTTCGGGGCCGAGGCCGACGAGGCGCGTGCCGGCGACATCGCCGAGCTGCTGCTCGAGCAGGCCCAGGTGGCCGCGGGCGCGCAGCTCGAGGACCCGGCCGCGTTCCTGGCCCGGATCAACCGGCTGCTGCTGGGCTGAGGTCGCCGGGCGGGCCTGCAACGACAAGGGCCGCCCGAGGGCGGCGCGCCTGCAACGAGAAGGGCCGCCCGAGGGCGGCCCTTGTTCATCCTGCCGTGCGTGGACGTGGGATCAGTCGCCCCACTCGACGTCGCTGTGCAGCACGCGGCCGTCGGTGCCGGCGAGGCGCAGCTCCACGCGCTGGCCGCGCGGGTCGATCGCCTCGGCGCTCCAGGTGCCGCCGTCGCGGTCGATGTCGTTGGCCTGGGTGTAGCCCTGGCGCTCGAGCGCGGCGAGCACGCCCGCCAGGTCGAGCTGGCCGGCGGCGTTGGCGTCGTCGAACACCTCGCCGGTGGCCGGGTCGACGTGGACCTCGGTCCAGCGGCCGTCGGCGCGGCGGACCTCGGCCTCCCACAGGCCGTCGTCGAACTCGACCTCCTGCACCTCGGCGTAGCCGGCGGCGGCGAGGGTGGCCGCCACGTCGCTCGAGCCGCGCAGGTCGGCGGCGAGGACGGCGAGCGGGGTGAGGGCGGCGAGGGTGGCGGCGAGGATCGTGGTCTTGATGGCGATGGACGTCATGGCGGTGCTCCGTGTCGTGGGGGGGAGGCGGAGGCCGTGGCGGCCCCCGTTGGAAGCGCAGTCTCCGGATCCCCCCTAACCGGGGTTTGATCGCCGGGTTCACCGGGCGTTTAATGGACGCGACCAGCATGCGAGCCCTGATGCAGACCCCCGCGCGCCCCCGCCCGATCCCCGTCCGCCGCGCCGCCGCGGCCGCCGCCGCCGTGTGCCTGGGGCTCGCGGCCCTGCTGGCCCCGGCGGCGCTCGCCGCGGACGACGAGGACGTCCGCCGCGCCCGCGAGGCGGTCGCCGCGGGCGCCTACGTCTCGCTCGAGGCGATCATCGCCGACGCGCTCCGCCGCATCCCCGGCACCGTCGTCGACGTCGACCTCGACATCGACGACGACGAGTACGAGATCGAGGTGCTCGACGCCGACGGCGTGGTCTGGGAGCTCGAGTACGACGCCCGCAGCGGCCGGTTGACCGACATCGAGCGCGACGACTGATGCGGGTGCTGGTGGCCGAGGACGATGCCGAGCTCGCCGCGCGCGTCTGCGCGGTGCTGGCCGAGGCCGGCTTCTCGGCCGAGCACAGCGCCGACGGTCGCGACGCCGAGTTCCGCGGCGCCACCGAGGCCTTCGATGCCGCCGTGCTCGACCTCGGCCTGCCCGGGCTCGACGGGATCGGCGTGCTGCACCGCTGGCGCGAGCAGGGCCTGCGGCTGCCGGTGCTGGTGCTGACCGCGCGCGGCCGCTTCCACGACAAGCTCGCGGGCTTCAACGCCGGCGCCGACGACTACCTCACCAAGCCCTTCCAGCTCGAGGAGGTGGTGCTGCGCGTGCGCGCGCTGATCCGCCGCTCGGCCGGGCATGCGCATCCGCTGCTGCGCTGCGGCGCGCTGGCGCTCGACGTCAACGCCTCGCGCTTCTCGCTCGACGAGGCGCCGCTGTCGCTGACCGCGCAGGAGGCGCGGATCCTGCACTACTTCATGCACCACCAGGGCCGGATCATCAGCCGCGGCGAGCTCGGCGAGCACGTCTACGAGGGCGGCTTCGACCCCGATTCCAACGTGCTCGACGTGCTGCTGGGCCGGATCCGCCGCAAGATCGGGCCGGGCCTGCTGCACACCCATCGCGGCCAGGGCTTCCGGCTCGAGGCCGGGGCGTGAGCGCCCGCCGCTCGCTGCGGCGGCGCCTGCTGCTGGCGGGCGTCGCCGGCATCGCGCTGGTGGCCGTGCTGGCGGCGTGGCTGCTGGGCGAGGCCTTCGAGCGCGCCGCGGGGCGCGCGTTCGAGCGCGCGCTGGGCAACGAGCACGCGGCGCTGGTGGGCCTGCTCGAGGCGCTGCCCGACGGCAGCGTGGGGCTGCGCGAGCCGCCCGGCGACGCCCGCTACGCGCGCCCGTACTCCGGCGCGTACTGGCAGGTGGGCGAGGGGGCGTCGGCGCTGCGCTCGCGCTCGCTGTGGGACGCCGAGGTGGCGCTGCCGCCCGCCCGCGCCGACGGCCGCCGCGAGGTGCTGCGCGTCGCGGGGCCGTCCGGGCAGTCGCTGCGGGTGGTCCGCCAGCGCGTGCGGCTGCCGCGCGCGAACCTCGACGTGGTGGCGTGGATGGCCGCCGACGACGCGCCGGTGCGCGAGGAAGTGGCCGATTTCCGCGCGCTCGCGGCCGCGGCGGTGGGCCTGCTCTCGGCGCTGTTCCTGGGCGTGCTGGCGGTGCAGGTGCAGGTGGGCCTGCGCCCCCTGCGCGCGCTGGCGGAGGCCCTGGGGCGGGTGCGCCGCGGCGACCAGGACCGGCTCGAGGTGGCGGGCCTGCCCGGCGAGATCGCGCCGCTGGCCGGCCACCTCAACGAACTGCTCGAGCACCACGAGCGCGCGATGGCGCGCGCCCGGCACGCCGCCGCTGACCTCGCCCATGCGCTCAAGACCCCGCTGGCCGTGCTCGACGCGGCGGCCCAGCGCCCCGGCCCCGAGCTGCCGGCGGTGGTGCGCGAGCAGGGCGAGCGCATGCAGGTGGCGGTGCGCCGCCAGCTGGCCTCGAGCGCCGGCGCGGACTTCCGCGCGCGCACCCCGGTGGCGCCGGTGGCGCGCACGCTGGCCGGCATGTTGGCCAGCGTGCACCGCGGGCGCGGCGTGGCGATCGACGTCGACGTGCCCGATGGGCTGCGCTTTCCCGGTTCGGCCGAGGACCTCGAGGAGATCCTCGGCAACCTGATGGACAACGCCTGCAAGTGGGCCGCCGGCCGGGTGCGCGTCGGCGCGGCCGCCGAGGGCGAGGGCGGGCTGGCGCTGTGGGTCGACGACGACGGCCCGGGCCTGCCGCCGGAGGAGGCCGAGCGGGCGCTCGGCCGCGGCGTGCGGCTCGACGAGCGCGTCCAGGGCTCGGGGCTCGGGCTCGCGATCGTCGACGACCTGGTCCGCGCGCATGGCGGCCGGCTGGCGCTGGAGCGCGCGCCCGCCGGCGGCCTGCGCGCGCGGGTCGCGCTCGCCCCGGCCGGCGCCGCGCGCTAGCATCCGCGCCCCGCGACCGCGCCCGCCCGCCTCCCGATGACCGACCGCCCGCCCGTCGTCCCCGATCCCTCGCCGCCCGGCCTGCGCCTCGACGTCTGGCTGTGGGCGGCGCGCTTCTTCAAGACCCGCGCGGTCGCCAAGCAGGCGATCGAAGCGGGGCGGGTGACGATCGGCGGCCAGGCCGTGGCCAAGCCCGCCAAGCTGGTGCGGGTGGGCGACGTGCTGCAGGTGCGGCGCGGCGAGGAGCGCTTCGAGATCGAGGTGCTCGGGCTGAGCGACGTGCGCGGCCCCGCCAGCGTGGCGCAGCAGCTCTACCGCGAGGGCGAGGCCAGCGTCGCGGCGCGCGCCGCCGAGCGCGCGGCGCGCGCCGATGCCCGCGCCGGCTTCACCCCGCCGCCGACCCGCCCCGACAAGAAGGCCCGGCGCCAGCTCGAGGCCGAGCGCAAGAAGGTCGACAACCTGCCGCCGTGGTTTCCCCGCTGAGCGACGCGCGGCGTCGGCTCAGAGCATCCGCTTGAGCCGGTAGACCAGGTCCAGCGCCTCGCGCGGGCTCAGCGCGTCGGGGTCGATGCCGGCCAGCAGGCTGGTGGCGGGGGAGGGCGCGGGCGGGGCGAACAGGCCCAGCTGCGGGGTGGGCTCCGCCCGCGCGGGCGCGCCCGGCGCGGGCGGCGCGGCCAGGTCCGGCGCGCCGCCGTCCACCGCCACCGCGCTCGCGCCGCCGGCCTCCAGCGCCGCGAGGTGGCCGCGGGCGTCGTCGACGACGCTGCGCGGCAGGCCGGCCAGCGCGGCCACCTGCAGGCCGAAGCTGCGGTTGGCCGGGCCGTCCTTGACCGCGTGCATGAACACCAGCCGCTCGCCGTGCTCGACCGCGTCGAGGTGGACGTTGGCGATGCCGCTGCCCGGCCGGGCCAGCGCGGTGAGCTCGAAGTAATGCGTCGCGAACAGCGTCATCGCGCGGTTGGCGTGGGCGAGGTGCAGCGCGCAGGCCTTGGCCAGCGCGAGGCCGTCGTAGGTGGAGGTGCCGCGGCCGATCTCGTCCATCAGCACCAGCGAGCGCTCGGAGGCGTGGTGGAGGATGTAGGCGGTCTCGGCCATCTCGACCATGAAGGTGGAGTGGCCGCGGGCGAGGTCGTCGCCGGCGCCGATGCGGGTGAGGATGCGGTCGATCGGGCCGATCGCGCAGGCGCTGGCCGGCACGAAGCTGCCGATGTGCGCCAGCAGCACCACCAGCGCGGCCTGGCGCATGTAGGTGCTCTTGCCGCCCATGTTCGGGCCGGTCACCACCAGCATCCGCCGCTCCGGGCCGAGCGCCAGGTCGTTGGGCTCGAAGGGCTCGTCGCGCACGGCCTCCACCACCGGGTGGCGGCCGCGCAGGATCTCGAGGCCGGGCGCGTCGCGCAGCTCGGGCCGCACCCAGTCCAGCGCGGCCGCGCGCTCGGCGAAGGCCAGCAGCACGTCCACCTCGGCCAGCGCCTGGGCGCAGCGCTTGAGTGGCTGCAGCACGGCGTTGAGGCGGTCGAGCAGGTCCTCGTACAGGCCGCGCTCGCGCGCCAGCGAGCGCTCCCGCGCCGAGAGCACCTTGTCCTCGAAGGCCTTGAGCTCCTCGGTGATGTAGCGCTCCGCCCCGGTGAGGGTCTGGCGGCGGGTGTAGTGCGTCGGCACCTTGGCGGCGTGGGCCTTGCCGACCTCCAGGTAGTAGCCGTGCACGCGGTTGTAGCCGACCTTCAGGGTGGCGATGCCGCTGGCCTCGCGCTCGCGCAGCTCGAGGTCGGCGAGGAACTGGTCGGCGCGGGTGGAGAGCGTGCGCAGCTCGTCGAGCTCGGCGTCGTAGCCCTCGGCCAGCACGCCGCCGTCGCGCAGCAGCACCGGCGGATGCGTCGTGACCGCGCTGGCCAGCAGGTGGTGGGTGGCGGCGTGCTCGCCGAGCTCGGCGGCCAGCGCCTGCAGGCGCGGGGCCTCGAGCGGCAGCAGCGCCTCGCGCAGCGACGGCAGCAGGGCCAGGCCGTCGCGCAGCGTGCTGAGGTCGC
Organism: Lysobacteraceae bacterium; assembly: GCA_051859045.1. GTDB lineage: Bacteria > Pseudomonadota > Gammaproteobacteria > Xanthomonadales > Xanthomonadaceae > JBHYGK01. The sequence continues at coordinate 36,944 of JBHYGK010000002.1, forward strand.
GCGGGCGGGCGCTGCGCAGGGCCACGCGGGTGAGGATGCGCTCGAGGTCGCCGACGCCGCGGAAGGCCTCGCGCAGCGCGTCGGCGGCGCGCGTGTCGACCAGCATCGCCACCGCGTCGTGGCGGCCGCGCAGCGTGGCGCGGTCGCGCAGCGGGCGGTGCAGCCAGCGCCGCAGCAGGCGGCCGCCCATCGGGGTCACGGTGGCGTCGAGCACGCCCAGCAGCGTGTGCTCCACGCGGCCGTCGGTGCGCGCGTCGAGCTCGAGGTGGCGGCGCGTGGCGGCGTTCATCGCGATGCCGTCGCCGGCCTGCTCGAGCGCCAGCGAGGTCAGGTGGGGCAGGGCCTGCTTCTGGGTCTCCTCGAGGTAGTGCAGCAGCGAGCCGGCCGCGGCGATCGCGCGCGGGTGGCCCTCGAGGCCGAAGGCGTCGAGGTCGCGGACCTGGAAGAAGCGCGTCAGCGCGCGCCGGCCGGCCTCGGCCTCGAAGTGCCAGGGCGCGCGCCGGCGCAGGCCGGTGCGGCCGAGCAGGGCGGGCGCCCAGCCGTCCTCGTCGGGCAGCAGCAGTTCGGCGGGCTCCAGCCGGGCCACCTCGGCCAGCAGCGCGTCCTCGTCGGGCACCTCGCTGGCCAGGAAGCGGCCGCCGGCGACGTCGGCCCAGGCCAGGCCGAAGCCCTCGCGGCCGCGCGCGATCGCCATCAGCAGGGTCTCGCGGCGCTCGTCCAGCAGGGCCTCGTCGGTGACCGTGCCCGGGGTGACCACGCGGACCACCTTGCGCTCCACCAGGCCCTTGGCCAGCGCCGGGTCGCCGATCTGCTCGCAGATCGCCACCGACTCGCCCAGCTGCACCAGCCGCGCCAGGTAGCCCTCGGCCGCGTGCACCGGCACGCCGGCCATCGGGATCGGCGCGCCCGCCGAGCTGCCGCGCTGGGTCAGGGTGATGTCGAGCAGGCGCGCGGCCTTGCGGGCGTCGTCGTAGAACAGCTCGTAGAAATCGCCCATCCGGAAGAACACCAGGATGTCGGGATGCTCGGCCTTGGCGGCGAAGAACTGCCGCATGAGCGGGGTGTGCTGGTCGGTCGGGGCGGACATCCGGGGCGATTCGGGGTAGAAAGGCGGCCCGAGAGTGTGCCCGAAGCCCATGGACCCGTCTGCCCGCAGCGATGACGACACCCTGCACGCCCTGGCCGAGGAGGTCGGCGTGCGCCTGGCCGCGGCGCACCTGCGCCTGGTGACGGCCGAGAGCTGCACCGGCGGCTGGATCGCCAAGATGGTCACCGACATCCCCGGCTGCTCGGCCTGGTTCGACTGCGGGCTGGCCGCCTATAGCTACGAGGCCAAGCAGGCGCTGCTGGGCGTGCACCCGCGCACCCTCGAGCAGCACGGCGCGGTCAGCGAGGAGACCGTGCTGGAGATGGTGTCCGGCGCGCTGGTGTCCTCGGGTGCCAGCGTCGCGGTGGCGGTGACCGGCATCGCCGGCCCCGGCGGCGCGACGCCCGGCAAGCCGGTGGGCTCGGTGTGGATCGGCTGGAAGCGCCGCGGCGGCTACGCCCGGGCCCGGCTGTTCACCTTCGGCGGCGACCGCGAGGCGGTGCGCCGGCAGACCGTCGAGGCCGCGCTGCGCGGCCTGCTCGAGGAGGCCGCGGCGGCCTGAGCGGCCGGCGTGGCGGCGCTCCCGGGCCTGGCGGGGCGGATTCCGACCCGCGCCGTGGCGTCGGCCGACCCGCCCGCGCGGCGTCCTGCACGGGGGCCTCGCGCCCGGGTGTGGGATACTTCGCCCCGCCTCGCCGCCGGTCTCAGTCCGTGAGAAGCCGCCGCGGCATGCTGATTTCCCGGCCCCGACCAGGGGCCACCGCCACCGCCTGAAGGAACCCGCATGGACGACAACAAGAAGCGCGCGCTCGCCGCCGCGCTCGGCCAGATCGAAAAGCAGTTCGGCAAGGGTGCCGTGATGCGCATGGGCGACCGCGTGGTCGAGCCCGCCGAGGTCATCCCCACCGGCTCGCTGATGCTCGACATCGCGCTCGGCATCGGCGGCCTGCCCAAGGGCCGCGTGGTCGAGATCTACGGCCCGGAGTCCTCGGGCAAGACCACCCTGACCCTGCAGGTCATCGCGCAGTGCCAGAAGCTGGGCGGCACCGCCGCCTTCATCGACGCCGAGCACGCGCTCGACCCGATCTACGCCGAGAAGCTGGGCGTCAAGGTCGAGGACCTGCTGCTCTCGCAGCCCGACACCGGCGAGCAGGCGCTCGAGATCGCCGACATGCTGGTGCGCTCGAACTCCGTCGACGTGGTGGTCATCGACTCCGTCGCCGCGCTCACCCCGCGCGCCGAGATCGAGGGCGAGATGGGCGACCAGCTGCCGGGCCTGCAGGCCCGCCTGATGAGCCAGGCCCTGCGCAAGCTCACCGGCAACATCAAGCGCTCCGGCACCCTGGTGATCTTCATCAACCAGCTGCGCATGAAGATCGGCGTGATGATGCCGGGCCAGAGCCCGGAAGTGACCACCGGCGGCAACGCGCTGAAGTTCTACGCCTCGGTTCGCCTGGACATCCGCCGCATCGGCTCGGTCAAGAAGGGCGACGAGATCATCGGCAACGAGACCAAGATCAAGGTCGTCAAGAACAAGATGGCGCCGCCGTTCAAGCAGGTCATCACCGAGATCCTCTACGGCGAGGGCATCTCGCGCGAGGGCGAGATGATCGAGATGGGCGTCAGCGCCAAGCTCGTCGAGAAGTCCGGCGCCTGGTACAGCTACAACGGCGAGCGCATCGGCCAGGGCAAGGAGAACGTCCGCACCTGGCTGCGCGAGAACCCCGCCGTCGCGGCCACCCTCGAGGCGGCGCTGCGCGAGAAGTTCGTCCCCACCGAGGCGCGCCCCGAGGCCGCCGAGGCCTGACCGGGGATGGTCCGCCGTCGCGATGACGGCGAGGGGCCGGGCGCGTACCACCGCGCGCTCGGCCTGCTGGTGCGGCGCGAGCACTCGCGCCGCGAGCTCGAGCGCAAGCTCGCGGCCAAGGGCGAGGAGCCGTCGGCCGCCGCCGAGGCGGTGGCCGAGCTCAGCCGCCAGGGCTACCAGGACGACGCCCGGTTCGCCGAGATGCTGGTCCGCAGCCGCGTGCATGGCGGCCATGGACCGGTGCGGGTGCGTGCCGAGCTGGCCCAGCACGGCATCCCCCGCGACACCGGCGAGGCCGCCATCGCCGAGGTGCTCGAGGCCCTCGGCCTCGACTGGCCCGACCTGGCCCGCGACCTCGTCCAGCGCCGCTTCCCCCGCGGCTGCCCCGACCTCGCCACCCGCCGCAAGGCCGCCGACCTGCTGGCCCGCCGCGGCTTCGAGTCCTCCCAGCTGCAGGCCGCCCTGCGCGACGCCCCCGACGGCGACCTCGACCCCGCCTGAGCCCCGTCCGGCGCGCGCTCCGATGCGCGCTCAGGCCCCGGCACTGGTACGCTTGGCGCGTCCCGGCGATCGCCCGCCTCCCGCCCCGCCGCCTCCGCGGCCGGTGGGCCTCCGCGCATCGCCACCGCCATCCCGCCAGCCTTCGCAGTCGCCCATCCATGAAAACCAGCGCCGAGATCCGCGCCAGCTTCCTCGAGTTCTTCCGCTCCAAGGGCCACGAGGTCGTGGCCTCCAGCCCGCTCGTGCCGGGCAACGACCCGACCCTGCTGTTCACCAACGCGGGCATGGTCCAGTTCAAGGACGTCTTCCTCGGCGCCGAGAAGCGCTCCTACACCCGCGCCGTGAGCTCGCAGCGCTGCGTGCGCGCCGGCGGCAAGCACAACGACCTCGACCAGGTCGGCTACACCGCGCGCCACCACACCTTCTTCGAGATGCTGGGCAACTTCAGCTTCGGCGACTACTTCAAGCGCGACGCCATCGCCTACGCCTGGGAGCTGCTGACGAAGGTCTGGGGCCTGCCGCCGGAGCGCCTGCTGGTCACCGTCTACCACACCGACGACGAGGCCTTCGACCTCTGGCACACGATGGTGGGCCTGCCGGTCGAGCGCATCATCCGCATCGGCGACAACAAGGGCGCGCCCTTCGCCTCGGACAACTTCTGGCAGATGGCCGACACCGGCCCCTGCGGCCCGTGCACCGAGATCTTCTACGACCACGGCGAGCACATCGCCGGCGGCCCGCCGGGCAGCCCGGACGAGGACGGCGACCGCTTCATCGAGATCTGGAACAACGTCTTCATGCAGTTCGACCGCCAGCCCGACGGCACCCTGCTGCCGCTGCCGGCGCCCTGCGTCGATACCGGCATGGGCCTGGAGCGCGTGGCGGCGGTGCTGCAGCACGTGCACAGCAACTACGAGATCGACCTGTTCCAGCACCTGATCAAGGCCGCGGCCGCCATCACCGGCGCCACCGACCTCGAGCACAAGTCCCTGCGCGTGGTCGCCGACCACGTGCGCGCCTGCAGCTTCCTCGTGGTGGACGGCGTGCTGCCGTCCAACGAGGGCCGCGGCTACGTGCTGCGCCGGATCATCCGCCGCGCCGTGCGCCACCTCTGGAAGCTCGGCGGCCTGCAGGCCGATGGCGGCTTCTGGCGGATGGTGCAGGCCCTGGTCGAGGCCATGGGCCAGGCCTACCCCGAGCTCGCCGCCAAGCAGGCCTTCGTCGAGCAGGTGCTGCGCGCCGAGGAGGCCGCGTTCGCGCAGACCCTCGAGGCCGGCATGCAGCGCCTCGACGCCACGCTGGCGAAGTCCGGCGCGCTCGACGGCGACCAGCTCTTCCAGCTCCACGACACCTACGGCTGCCCGCCCGACCTGATCAACGACGTGCTGCGCGAGAAGGGCCTGGCCCTCGAGCCCGCGGTGATGGCCGTCTACGAACAGCGCATGGAGGAGCAGCGCGAGCGCGCCCGCGGCGCCAGCAAGTTCGGCGGCGCCATCGCGCTGCCGGCCGAGCTCATCGCCCAGCTGCCGCCCACCGCCTTCCTCGGCTACGACGGCCTCGCGGCCGAGGGTTGCGAGGTGGTCGCGCTGGTCCGCGACGGCCGCCCGGTGCAGGCGCTGGCCGCGGGCGAGGAGGGCATCGTCGTCCTCGCGCGCACCCCGTTCTACGCCGAGTCCGGCGGCCAGGTGGGCGACCACGGCCGCCTGGTCGGCGCCGGCGGCGCGTTCGCGGTCACCGACACCCAGAAGTTCGCGGGCACCTTCCATGGCCACCTGGGCCGGGTCGAGGCCGGCGTGCTGGCGGTCGGCGACGCGCTACGCGCCGAGGTCGACGGCGCCCGCCGCACCGCGGTGGTGCTCAACCACTCCGCCACCCACCTGCTGCACGCCGCGCTGCGCGAGGTGCTGGGCACCCACGTGAGCCAGAAGGGCTCGCTGGTGGCGCCGGACAAGCTGCGCTTCGATTTCTCGCACTTCCAGCCGATCTCCGCCGACGAGCTGGCGCGGATCGAGCGGATGGTGAACGCCGAGGTCCGCGCCAACGCCGAGGCCGAGGTCCACCACATGGGCATGCAGGAGGCGCTGGACTTCGGCGCCATGGCCCTGTTCGGCGAGAAGTACGGCGAGCGCGTGCGCGTGCTGCGCATGGGCGGCTTCAGCACCGAGCTCTGCGGCGGCACCCACGTGGGCCGCACCGGCGACATCGGCCTGTTCAAGATCACCTCGGAAGGCGGCGTCGCCGCCGGCGTGCGCCGCATCGAGGCGGTGACGGGGCAGGGGGCGCTCGACCTGGTGGCCGAGCACGAGGCCCGGCTGCGCGCCGCCGGCGAGCTGGTCGGCGCCGGCCCGGCCGACCTCGCCGACAAGCTGCGTCAGCTGCTCGACAAGCAGAAGAAGCTCGAGCGCGAGCTCGAGTCGATCAAGGCCAAGGCCGCGGCCGGCGCCACCACCGAACTCGCCGCCAACGCGGCGGTGGTCGGCGGGCTGAAGGTCGTCGCTGCGCGCCTGCCGGGGCTGGACGCCAAGGGCCTGCGCGACGCGGTCGACCAGCTCAAGGCCGACCTCGGCGACGCGGTGGTGCTGGTCGCCTCGGCGGCCGAGGGCAAGGCCTCGCTGGTCGCCGGCATCGGCGGCGCGGCGGCGGGCAAGGTCAAGGCCGGCGAGCTGGTGGCGATGGTCGCCGCGCGGATCGGCGGCAAGGGCGGCGGTCGGCCGGACATGGCCCAGGGCGGCGGCAGCGACGGCCCCGAGCTGGACGCGGCGCTGGCGTCGGTGCAGGCCTGGGTCGGGGAACAGCTCGCCCGGGTGTAGGGAAAGCGGCAATTGCGCGTCGCGCGGGCCGGTGGCTACCATCGCCCACCGCCCGCGGCGGCACACCATCGGACGGCCCCGGGTACCACGCCCCGGGCCCACCCGGTCAAGGACGATCCGGGCAAGGAGAACACACATGCTGATTCTGACCCGCCGCGTCGGCGAGACGCTGATGATCGGTGACTCCGTCACCGTCACCGTGCTCGGCGTCAAGGGCAACCAGGTGCGCATCGGCATCACCGCGCCGAAGGACGTGGCCGTGCATCGCGAAGAGATCTACCAGCGCATCCACAAGGACGACGACGGCGCGTCCGAGGATGCCGGGACGGGTTTACCCGCGAAGGGCTAACGGCTACACTTCGCGTCCGGCTTCGGCCGGTCCCGGAGACGTGCCCGAGTGGCCGAAGGGGCTCCCCTGCTAAGGGAGTATGGGGTCAAAAGCTCCATCGAGGGTTCGAATCCCTCCGTCTCCGCCAGTCTCCACGGGTGCCTCGGCACCCTCGCCGTCGGCGGCGTCAGCGCCGATGGGGTGCGGGGCAGGCGATCGGAAAAAAAGTTCGCGAGAACGCTTGACCGATCCGCCAGCTTCCTGCACTATTCTCCTTCTACGCGCCCGTAGCTCAGTTGGATAGAGCACCAGGCTACGAACTTGGTGGTCGGGAGTTCGAATCTCTCCGGGCGCGCCAGATGCAAACCAAGACAGGGTGCCTAGGCACCCTTTCTTGTTCCGGCGGGATGGTTGTGTTGTTCCCAGGCGCCCGCGGGTGCCACGTGCGGTAGGATCCCCCGGGCTCCTCCGTCGTGGTCCACGGCGACGGGGGGCTCGGCCGCCGGGGTATAGCTCAGCCTGGTAGAGCGCCAGCTTTGGGAGCTGGACGTCGGGGGTTCGAATCCCTCTACCCCGACCAGCGTGGGCTCCAGACGGGATCGGGTCGTACCGAGCCTCCGTCCGGCATCGGCAAGGTCGTTGCGTTCTTCGCATGCGCCCGTAGCTCAACCGGATAGAGCACCGGCCTTCTAAGCCGGCGGTTACAGGTTCGATTCCTGTCGGGCGCGCCAGGATGTGGTTCCTCGGTGGTGGGTGTAGCTCAGTTGGTTAGAGCATCGGATTGTGATTCCGAGGGTCGTGGGTTCAAATCCCATCATCCACCCCAACTTTTGTTGTAGCATTCGCGTCTTGAAGTGGGCCGTTAGCTCAGTTGGTAGAGCAGCTGACTCTTAATCAGTAGGTCCTAGGTTCGAATCCTAGACGGCCCACCACTTCATCCCACCGCTGGTGGGTGGCGACGCGAAAGTGGCGAAACTGGTAGACGCGCAGGATTTAGGTTCCTGTGGGGCAACCCGTGAGAGTTCGAGTCTCTCCTTTCGCACCACGCCCGCCGGGCGGTGCGCGGGGCGACTGGGCTCCGCGGGTTTTTTCATGTCCGCGTGCCGGAACGCACGTGGCCCAACGGTCGCCTTGAGCGCGACGCAGCAGGAGTGGTCATGCAAGTTTCTGTCGAGAACATCGGTAACCTCGGCCGCCGGATGACGGTCAGCGTGCCCCTCGCGACGCTCGAGACGCAGGTCGCCTCGCGCCTGCGCGAGATCGCCGGCACCGTGCAGATCAAGGGCTTCCGCAAGGGCAAGGTCCCGGCGAAGGTCATCGAGCAGCGCTACGGCGCGCAGGTCCGCTCCGAGGCCCTGGGCGACGTCGCGCGCTACTCGCTCAACCAGGCGCTGGGCGAGCAGAAGCTCGCCCCGGCCGCCAACCCGACCATCGAGAAGGCCGGCCCCGTCGAGGGCGGCCTGCTCGAGTTCGTGGCCTCCTTCGAGGTCGTGCCTGACTTCGGCACCATCGACGTCAAGGGCCTGAAGATCCAGCGCCCGACCGCGTCGGTCGGCGACGCCGACATCGACCAGATGATCGAGACCCTGCGCGCCCAGCGCCGCACCTGGACCGTCGTCGAGCGCGCCGCGCAGGCCGGCGACCTGGTGAAGGTCGAGACCTCGGCCGTCGCCGGCGACGCCCGCGTGCCCGCCGAGGGCGTCGAGAGCGGCGCCACCGTGCTGGGCTCGAACGTCATGTTCGCCGAGCTCGAGGCCAAGCTCGACGGCATGAAGGCCGGCGAGGAAGCCACCCACGCGATCACCTTCCCGGACTCCTGGCGCGTCCCCGCGCTGGCCGGCCAGACCGCGCAGGTCACCATCAAGGCCACCAGCGTCTCCGAGCCCACCCTGCCGGCGCTCGACGAGGCGTTCGTCAAGAGCTTCGGCATCGCCTCGGGCGACCTCGAGACCTTCCGCAAGGAAGTCCGCAGCAACCTCGAGCGCGAGCTCAAGGGCAACGTGATGTCGCGCCTGCGCGCCGAGGTCGTCGACAAGCTCGTCGCCGCCTACGAGGGCACCGAGTTCCCGCCGAAGCTCATCGAGGCCGAGGCCGCCGGCCTGGCCCGCCAGGCCGAGGCCCAGGCCCGCCAGCGCGGCCAGCAGGGCGCCAAGTTCGAGGCCGAGAGCTTCCTGCCGTCGGCCAAGCGCCGCGTGATGGCCGGCCTGCTGGTCAACGAGATCGCCCGCCAGAACGAGCTGCGCCTGGACCCCAAGCGCGTCGAGGAGACCCTCTCGCTGATCGCCTCGACCTACGAGGAGCCGTCGCAGGTGGTTGATCTCTACCGCAAGGATCCCCAGCTCATGGGTCAGCTGCAGGCCCGCGTGATGGAGGAGCAGGTGATCGACTGGGTCGCCTCGCATGCCGACGCCACCGAGCAGCCGCTGAGCTTCACCGAGGCGATGCGCCAGGGCTGATCCACTGGGTCGGTCCTCCCGCCGCGCCCGCCATTGAGGCGGGCCCGGCGGAGGCGCGATGATCCGGCCGGGGCACGCGCCCCGGCCCACCCACCCCCTGCAGGAGCAGCACGATGACGATGAGCACGCCGATGGGCCTGAACCTGGTGCCGATGGTGGTCGAGCAGACCGCGCGCGGCGAGCGCGCCTACGACATCTACTCGCGCCTGCTCAAGGAGCGGGTGATCTTCCTGGTCGGCCCGATCGACGACCACGTCGCCAACGTCGTGGTCGCCCAGCTGCTGTTCCTCGAGGCCGACAACCCCGAGAAGGACATCAGCCTCTACATCAACTCGCCGGGTGGCGTGGTCACCGCCGGCATGGCGATCTACGACACCATGCAGTACATCAAGCCCGACGTGAGCACGATCTGCGTCGGCCAGGCGGCCTCGATGGGCGCGCTGCTGCTGTCGGCCGGCGCCGCCGGCAAGCGCTACTCGCTGCCGCACTCGCGCGTGATGATCCACCAGCCGCTGGGCGGCTTCCAGGGCCAGGCCAGCGACATCGAGATCCACGCCCGCGAGATCCTGTTCCTCAAGCAGCGCCTCAACGAGGTGCTCGCCAAGCACACCGGGCAGTCGATCGAGCGCGTGTCCCAGGACACCGACCGCGACCGCTTCCTCAGCGCCGAGGACGCGAAGGCCTACGGCCTCGTCGACCACGTCCTCGAGCGCCGTCCCGACGAGAGCGTGCAGGCCGGCTGAGCCGCCTGTCCGGGGCATGCGGCTTGCATGCGGGGCTGCGCCATCCACGAGGGTGGCGAGCCCCGACCCCCCGCGCTATCCTCCGAACGACCCACCCCCGACCGGGATATAGAGGCATGACCGACGACCGTCAGGGCCGTTCCACCGACAGCGGCAAGATCCTCTACTGCTCCTTCTGCGGGAAGAGCCAGCACGAGGTCCGCAAGCTGATCGCGGGGCCCAGCGTTTTCATCTGCGACGAGTGCGTCGAACTCTGCAACGACATCATCCGCGAGGAGCTCGAGGAGAAGGCGCAGGCGGCGCGCAGCCACCTGCCCAAGCCCCGCGAGATCCTCGAGGTGCTCGACCAGTACGTGGTCGGCCAGCCGCGCGCCAAGAAGACGCTGTCGGTGGCCGTGTACAACCACTACAAGCGCATCGAGAGCCGGCAGAAGAACGACGACATCGAGCTCTCCAAGTCCAACATCCTGCTGATCGGCCCCACGGGCTCCGGCAAGACCCTGCTCGCCGAGACCCTGGCGCGCCTGCTCAACGTGCCGTTCACCATCGCCGACGCCACCACCCTCACCGAGGCGGGCTACGTCGGCGAGGACGTCGAGAACATCATCCAGAAGCTGCTGCAGAAGTGCGACTACGACGTCGAGAAGGCGCAGACGGGCATCGTGTACATCGACGAGATCGACAAGATCTCGCGCAAGTCCGAGAACCCGTCGATCACCCGCGACGTCTCGGGCGAGGGCGTGCAGCAGGCGCTGCTGAAGCTCATCGAGGGCACCGTGGCCTCGGTGCCGCCGCAGGGCGGCCGCAAGCACCCGCAGCAGGAGTTCCTGCAGGTCGACACCCGCAACATCCTGTTCATCGTCGGCGGCGCGTTCGCCGGCCTGGACAAGGTGATCCAGCAGCGCTCCAGCGATGCCGGCGGCATCGGCTTCGGGGCCAAGGTCAAGTCCAGCGAGAAGAAGACCGAGGTCGGCAAGCTGCTGGCCGAGGTCGAGCCCGAGGACCTGATCAAGTTCGGCCTGATCCCCGAGTTCGTCGGTCGCCTGCCGGTGATCGCCACGCTCGAGGAGCTCGACGAGGCCGCGCTGGTGAAGATCCTCAGCGAGCCCAAGAACGCCATCACCAAGCAGTTCAAGAAGCTCTTCGAGATGGAGGGCGTCGAGCTGGAGGTGCGTCCGGACGCGCTGGCGGCCATCGCCCGCAAGGCGCTCAAGCGCAAGACCGGCGCCCGCGGCCTGCGCACGATCATGGAGTCGGTGCTGCTCGACACCATGTACGACCTGCCGTCGCTCGAGAACGTCAGCAAGGTGGTCGTGGACGAGTCGGTGATCAACCACCAGACCGAGCCCTACCTGATCTACTCCAACGCCACCCCCGCCCCGCGGGCGGCGGCCTCGGAGTAAGGCGCCGCGGGCCGCCCGTCGGCCCGCACCGCCCTCGGAAGCCGGCCCTCGCGGCCGGCTTTTTCTTGCCCGTCGCGGCGCCAAAGAGCGCTTGCCGGCCGCCCGCCGGCGGGCGCAGTCTTGCGCTTGCAAGCCCGCCGCCGGGCCCCCATGACGGTGGCATCTGGCGCCCCCGGCGCCCCCAGGAGAATCCTCGATGGACGAGACCCCCACCTCCCGCCTCGACCTGCCCGTGCTGCCGCTGCGCGACGTCGTCGTCTACCCGCACATGGTCATCCCGCTGTTCGTGGGCCGCGAGAAGTCGATCCGCGCCCTCGACGCCGCGATGGAGGCCGACCGGCAGATCCTGCTGGTCGCCCAGCAGCTGCCCGACGTCGACGACCCGGGCGCCGCCGACCTGTTCAAGGTCGGCACGCTGGCCCAGGTGCTGCAGCTGCTCAAGCTCCCCGACGGCACCATCAAGGTGCTGGTCGAGGGCACCCAGCGCGCCAACGTGCACGGCTTCCGCGAGCGCGACGGCGCGCTGTTCGGCCAGTGCACCCAGGTCGACGCGGTGCTCGACCGCGACCAGCGCGAGCTCGAGGTCACCCAGCGCTCGCTGCTGGGCCTGTTCGAGCAGTACGTGAAGTCCAACCGCAAGCTGCCGCCCGAGCTGCTCGCCACGCTCGGCGGCATCGACGACCCCAGCCGCTTCGCCGACACCGTGGCCGCGCACCTCGGCATCCGCCTGGGCGACAAGCAGCGCCTGCTGGAGACCGTCGAGGTCGGGCAGCGGCTCGAGCTGCTGATGGGCTTCGTGGACGGCGAGATCGACGTGCAGCAGCTCGAGAAGCGCATCCGCGGCCGCGTGAAGTCGCAGATGGAGAAGAGCCAGCGCGAGTACTACCTCAACGAGCAGATGAAGGCGATCCAGAAGGAGCTCGGCGAGCTCGACGAGGTGCCGAACGAGCTCGAGGACCTCGCGCGCAAGATCGCCGCCGCCGGGATGCCCAAGCCGGTCGAGGCCAAGGCCCGCGGCGAGCTCAACAAGCTGCGCCAGATGTCGCCGATGTCGGCCGAGGCCACCGTGGTGCGCAACTACCTCGACTGGATGCTCGGCGTGCCCTGGAAGAAGCGCTCGAAGGTCCGCAAGGAGCTCAAGCCCGCCCAGGACGTGCTCGACACCGACCACTACGGCCTCGAGAAGGTCAAGGACCGCATCCTCGAGTACCTCGCCGTGCAGGGCCGGGTGAAGCAGATGAAGGGCCCGATCCTGTGCCTCGTCGGTCCGCCCGGCGTGGGCAAGACCTCGCTCGGCCAGTCGATCGCCAAGGCCACCAACCGAAAGTTCGTGCGCATGAGCCTCGGCGGCGTGCGCGACGAGGCCGAGATCCGCGGGCATCGCCGCACCTACATCGGCTCGATGCCGGGCCGCGTGGTGCAGAACCTCACCAAGGCCGGCACCCGCAACCCGCTGTTCATGCTCGACGAGATCGACAAGATGTCGATGGACTTCCGCGGCGACCCGTCCTCGGCGCTGCTGGAGGTGCTCGACCCCGAGCAGAACCACGCCTTCAACGACCACTACCTCGAGGTCGACCTCGACCTGTCGGAGGTGATGTTCATCGCCACCTCCAACTCGCTCAACATCCCGGGCCCGCTGCTCGACCGGATGGAGGTCATCCGCATCCCGGGCTACACCGAGGACGAGAAGCTCAACATCGCCAGCCGCTACCTGCTGCCCAAGCAGCTCAAGGCCAACGGCCTGCGCGACGGCGAGCTGAAGGTGGGCGAGGGCGCGCTGCGCGACATCGTGCGCTTCTACACGCGCGAGTCGGGCGTGCGCTCGCTCGAGCGCGAGGTCGCCAAGATCTGCCGCAAGGTGGTCAAGGAGATCGCGCTGGCCGGCCCGGCCGCGCCGAAGAAGGGCGCGCGCGCCAACGACGCGCTGGTGACCATCAGCCCGAAGAACCTCGAGAAGTACCTGGGCGTGCGCCGCTACGATTTCGGCCGCGCCGAGGCGGAGAACGAGCTCGGCCTCGTCACCGGCCTCGCGTGGACCGAGGTCGGCGGCGACCTGCTGCAGATCGAGTCCGCGCTGCTGCCGGGCAAGGGCGTGCTGACGCTCACCGGCCAGCTCGGCGACGTGATGCAGGAGTCGGCGAAGGCCGCGCTCAGCGTCGTGCGCTCGCGCGCCGAGGCGCTCGGCATCGATCCCGACTTCCACCAGAAGTTCGACATCCACGTGCACGTGCCCGAGGGCGCCACGCCGAAGGACGGCCCGAGCGCGGGCATCGCGATGGTCACCTCGCTGGTGTCGACGCTGGCGAAGGTGCCGGTGAAGGCCGAGGTGGCGATGACCGGCGAGATCACGCTGCGCGGCCGCGTGCTGCCGATCGGCGGCCTGAAGGAGAAGCTGCTCGCCGCGCTGCGCGGCGGCATCCGCACCGTCGTGATCCCCGACGAGAACCGCAAGGACCTCGCCGACATCCCGCGCAACGTCACCCAGGGCCTGAAGATCATCCCGGTGAAGTGGATCGACGAGGTGCTCGACATCGCGCTCGAGCGCCCGCTGGTGCCGCGCGCGGCCGTGCCCGCCGAGGCCCCGGTCGAGGCGCCCGCGCCGACGGTCGGCAAGGCCGCGAAGGGCAAGTCGGCGCCGCCGGCACGAAGGCCCCATTGACGGCATGCCCGGGGCGGCGTAATGGCGCCGCCCCGATGCGCTGGAAGCCGCGTATTTCCTAGCGTTCACGGCTTGCGCCCCCTATGGGGCGCTGGTATAAATCCCGCAGCCCGGCGGTTCCCGCGCACGCATGCGGGGGCGGGGCGAAGGTGGATCGGGTCGTCGTCCGCAACCGCGGATGGGGAGAGCCCGGTGAAAAAACCAGGACGCGGTCACGCGGCCGCTTAGGGAGTCCAAAGAATGAACAAGGCTGATTTCGTTGCTGCTGTCGCCGATGCCACCGAGCTGTCCAAGGCCGACGCTGGTCGTGCCGTCGACGCCGTGGTCGCCGTCATCACCAAGGCGCTGAAGAAGGGCGACACCGTGACCCTCGTTGGTTTCGGCACCTTCCAGGTCCGCAAGCGCGGCGCCCGCACCGGCCGCAACCCGCAGACCGGCGAGACCATCAAGATCAAGGCGTCGAAGAACCCGTCGTTCAAGGCCGGCAAGGCCCTGAAGGATGCGGTCAACTGATCCGTCCGACGCTGGGTGCTTAGCTCAGCGGTAGAGCGTCGCCCTTACAAGGCGAGGGTCGGGGGTTCGAAACCCTCAGCACCCACCAGATGAAAAAAATCGTAGAAAAAGTGTTGCGCGAATCGAGGTCGGCCTGTATAGTTCTCGTCCTTCGCAACCGACAGCGGAGTGGTAGTTCAGTCGGTTAGAATACCGGCCTGTCACGCCGGGGGTCGCGGGTTCGAGTCCCGTCCACTCCGCCATATCCCCGAGGGCGCCCCGCAAAGGCGCCCTCGTTTTTTATGGGTCCGGCCCACGCCGGATCCGCGTCGTTCTCCCAGGGTGCGGCATTGCACCGCGCCCGCTGCTGCAGGGGTCATGCGAGATGCTCCAGAAACTCCGCGAGAAGTCGACCGGTTGGCTCGCCGCCGGCGTGATGATGCTGTTCTTCATCCCCTTCGCCTTCCTGGGCATGGAGCAGTACCTGACGCCGCAGGTCGATGACTGGGCCGCCCGCGTCACGCTGCCCGACAGCGGCGTGGTCAGCGACGTCCAGGTCGAGATCAGCCGCCAGGAGTTCGATGCCCGCTTCGGCCAGGTGCGCGAGCAGATGCGCCAGGCGATGGGCGAGGCCTTCGACCCCGCCGAGTTCGAGACCGACGAGAGCCGCCGCGCGGTCCTCGACCAGCTGGTCGACGAGGCCGTGCTGCGCATGGCCGCCGAGCGCGACGGCCTGGTGGTGCCCAACGCCGCGGTGGCCCGCGCCGTCGTCGGCAACCCGCAGTTCCAGACCGAGGGCGCGTTCGACCGCGACCAGTACGCCATGCTGCTGACCAGCGCCGGCTACACCGAGGCCACCTACGAGGCCGGCCTGCGCACGCAGATGCTGGTGGAGCTGGTGCCGGGGCTGCTGCGCGACACCGCGCTGGTCGGCACCGAGGAGGCGCGCCGCTTCATCCGCCTCGGCACCGAGGAGCGCGACCTCTCCGTGCTCGAGCTGCCGGTGCCGGGCGCCGAGGGCGAGGAGGCCGACGCCGGCCTCGAGGCCTGGTTCGCCGAGAACGGCGAGCGCTACATGACCGAGGAGACCGCGCGCATCGAGTACGTGGTGGTCGACGCCGCCGCGCTCGAGGTCGACGAGACGATCGACGAGGAGTCGCTGCGCCAGCGCTACGAGCAGGAGCGCGGCCGCTACGAGGAGCCCGAGCAGCGCCTCGCCTCGCACATCCTGGTGGCGGTCGACGGCGACGTCGACGAGGCCGCCGCCCGCGCGCGCATCGAGGCGCTGGCCGCCGAGGTCAACGCCGAGGGCGCCGACTTCGCCGCCATCGCCCGCGCCAACTCCGGCGACGAGGGCTCGCGCGAGCTCGGCGGCGACCTCGGCTGGGTCGGCCGCGGCAGCATGGTGGCCCCGTTCGAGGAGGCGCTGTTCGCGCTCGAGGCCGGCCAGGTCAGCGGCCCGGTGCAGACCGCGTTCGGCTTCCACCTGATCCAGCTGCGCGAGGTCCGCGGCGGCACCACCCGTCCGTTCGAGGACGTCCGCGCCGACATCGAGCGCGAGGCCCTGGAGGGCGCCCGCGAGCGCGCCTTCAGCGCGCTCAGCGGCGAGCTGGTGGACGCGCTGTTCAGCGACCCCACCGCGCTGCGCGCGGCGGCCGAGTCGCGCGGCCTCGCGGTGGTGGAGGCCGGTCCCCTGGGCCGCACCGGCGCCGAGGGCGTCGAGCCGGCGATCGTCGCGGCGGCCTTCCAGCCCGAGCTCATCGAGGGCGGCGTCAGCGACCCGATCCCGCTGGGCACCAACCGCATCGCGCTGGTGCGCGTGCTCGAGCACAGCCCCGCCGTGGTCCGCCCGCTCGACGAGGTCCGCGACGAGGCGCTGTCGGCGTTCCGCGCCGAGCGCCGCGCCGAGCGCGCGCGCGCGGCGGCCGAGGCCCTGAAGGTCCGGGTCGAGGCGGGCGAGTCGCTGGCCGACATCGCGGCCGAGGTGGGCCAGCCCGTGCAGCCGTTCGCCGGGATCACCCGCGGCTCGCCGGTGCCGAACCCGGCCTTCGTCGCCGAGGCCTTCTCGCTGCCGCGTCCGCTCGAGGGCGCGCCGGCCGCCGCCGGCTACGCCACCGTCGCCCCGGAGCGCTACGCGCTGATCGTGGTCGACGCCGCGCGCGACGGCGACCTCGCCGAGGTCACCGACGAGCAGGTCGAGCAGCTGCGCACCCAGATGCAGCAGGTGCGCGGCGTCGCCGACGCCGAGGCCTACCTGGCCACGCTGCGCGAGGGCTTCACGATCGAGATCGGCGCCGACTGGCGCTGATCCCGGGGCGAGGCGGCGTCGCCGCCGCCCGAAACGCAGAAAGGCCCGCGCGAGCGGGCCTTTCTGCGTCCATGGCCATGGCGCGCCAGGTTCAGTCGTCGGCGATCCCGGTCATGCCCAGGATGTTGTAGCCGCAATCGACGTAGGTGACCTCGCCGGTGACGCCGGCGGCCAGGTCCGAGCACAGGAACGCGCCCACGTTGCCCACGTCCTCGATGGTGACGTTGCGGCGCAGCGGCGCGGTCTCGGCGACGTGGGTGAGCATCTTGCGCAGGTTGCCCACGCCCGACGCGGCGAGCGTCTTGATCGGGCCGGCCGAGATGCAGTTCACGCGGGTGCCCTCGGGGCCGAGGTTCATCGCGAGGTAGCGCACGTTGGCCTCGAGGCTGGCCTTGGCCAGGCCCATGACGTTGTAGCTGGCCAGCGCGCGCTCGGCGCCGAGGTAGCTCAGCGTGAGGATGCTGCCGTGGCGGCCCTTCATCAGCGGGCGCGCGGCCTTCGCCAGCGCCGCCAGCGAGTAGCTGGAGATGTCGTGGGCGATGCGGAAGTTCTCGCGGGTGAGGTTGTCGAGGAAGCCGCCCTCGAGCGCCTCGCGCGGCGCGAAGCCCACCGAGTGCACCAGGATGTCGAAGCCGTCGGCCCAGGTCTTGCCGAGCTCGGCGAACACGGCCTCGATCTGGGCGTCGTCGCCGACGTCGAGCGGCAGCACGATCGACGAGCCGCACTCCTTGGCCGCGTCCTCGACGCGCGAGCGCAGCTTCTCGGTCTGGTAGGTGAAGGCCAGCTCCGCGCCCTCGCGATGCATCGCTTCCGCGATGCCGCTGGCGATGGAACGCTGGCTGGCGATGCCCACGATCAGGGCGCGCTTGCCTTGCAGGAAACCCATGGAACCTCCGCTGATGGTCCGGCGCTCGGCGGCCGGTCCAGCGAAGTGTGACGGCGAAGGCGTCCCGGTGTCACCCGACGCGGGCGCATGGAGCCCGCGCGGCGCGGGCCGCGGGCGGCGGCGGCCACGGCCGGGCGCGCCCGCGCGCGCGGATCAGGGCGCGAGCTTCAGCACCTGGCCCGGACGGATCACCGCGCGCGCGCCGAGGCCGTTCCAGGCCAGCAGCGAGGCGAGCGGGATCCGGTGCCGGCGCGCGATCGTCCACAGCGACTCGCCCGGGCGCACGACGTGGCGCGCGCCCGCGGCGTCCGCGCCGTCCACCGCCGCGGCCTCGGCGCGCGCGGCGGACGCGTCGCGCGCGCCGCCCGGCGCGCCGAACAGCGCCGTCGCGTCGTCGATCCGCGCGAGCGCGCCCTCCGGCACCAGCAGCCCGCGCGGCGCGGCCGCCACGACCTGGCCGTTGCGGAACGCCGGGTTCAGCGCGCGCAGCGTCTCGGCGGGCACGCCGATCGCGCTCGCCACGTCCGCCAGCGAGCCCGCGCCCGGCGGCAGCGCCAGCACCTGCAGCGGCTCGAAGCGACGCTCGCGGTCGAACGGGATCCCGGCGCGGCCGGGCTCCGCCAGCAGGCAGGCGAGCGCGCGCATCTTGGAGATGTACTCGTAGGTGCCGTGGGCGAGGCCGCGCGGCAGCCGGCGTTCGCCGGAGGCCACCGGGAGGCCGTCCTCGGGGAACACCCGCGCCAGCCGGTACTCGCCGGCGTTGTAGGCCATCGCCGCGGCGCGCCAGTCGCCGAAGCGCGCCTGCATCGCCTCGAGGTGCTCGAGCGCGCCCTCGGTGGCGTCGACCGGCGACAGCCGGCCGTCGTAGCCCGGCACGATCGTGATGCCGTGCGCGCGCGCGGTGGGCGCGATCATCTGCCACATGCCCATCGGGCCGCCGCGGCCGGCGATGGCGGGCTGGTACCAGCCCTCGACGATCGGCACCAGCGCGTACTCGCTGGGCAGCCCGCGCGCATGCACCTCGCGCAGCACGTAGTCGAACAGCGGGAGGATCGCGTCGATGCGCTCGGCGAAGCGCGGCGGCCAGCCGGCGTAGCGCTGGCGCCAGGCGCGGTTGGCCGGGCCGACCACGCAGGCCGGCGAGGCCAGGCCGCCGCGGAAGCGGTCGAGCACCGCGCCCAGCGTGGGCGGCGGCGGGGGCGGCGGGGGCGGCTCCTCCGGGGGCGGCGGCGGCGGCGCGACGACCGGCGCGGGCGCGGGCTCCGGCGCGGGCGGCGGCGCCTCGCGCGTGCCCGGCGCGGCGCAGGCCGCGAGCAGCAGCAGGCCGAGGGCCAGCAGGGCGTGCCGGAGGGCGCCGGCGGCGTGGCCGCGGGCGTGGGTGGGGTGCGGGGGGCTCATGCGGTGAATCCGTCCTTCCAGGCGCGCAGGGCGGCGAACACGGCGACGCGGTCGGCGTCGCCGGGCAGCCCGGCGTGGGCCCGCACGCGCGCCGCGACGGCCGCGTCGTCCACCCGCAGGAACGGGTTGGCGGCGCGCTCGTCGCCGAGGCGGACGGGCAGGGTGGGGCGACCGGCGGCGCGCAGGGCCTCGACGGCCTCCGCGCGGGCGCGGAGCGCGGGATTGGCGGGATCGACGGTCCGCGCGAAGCGGGCGTTGGCCGCTGTGTACTCGTGGGCCGGGCAGGCGAGGGTATCCCCGGGCAGCGCGGCGATCGCGTCCAGCGAGGCCAGCATCTGCGCCGGCGTGCCCTCGAACAGCCGCCCGCAGCCGAGGCTGAAGAGGGTGTCGCCGCAGAACAGCACCCCGGCCCCGTGCCAGGCGAGGTGGCTGCGGGTGTGGCCGGGCACGGCCATCGCGGTGAAGCGCAGGCCGGCCACCTCGATGGCCTGGCCGTCGGCGACCCGCCGCGTCGAAGCGGGCATGCGCGGGTCGTCCGGCCCCCAGGCGGGGCAGCCGCAGCGGGCCTGGACGGCCTCGACGCCGCCGACGTGGTCGGCGTGGTGGTGGGTCAGCAGCACGCCCTCCACGCGCAGGCCGGCCGCGACCTCGCGCAGCACCGGGGCGGCGTCGCCGGGGTCCACGACCACGCAGCCGCCGCCCGGCCCGGGCAGCAGCCACACGTAGTTGTCGGAGAAGGCCTCGAGGGCGCGGGGCGTCGGCGGCACGGGCGGATGACCATCGCGGCCCTTTGCCGCACAATCCCGACCATGCCGCCCGCGTCCACCGACCGTCAACCCGCCGCCCAGGCCGAGGCCTGGTTCGCCCGGGAACCCGGGGCCGGCTTCGTCCGCGAAGCACTGCGCCTGACCGCCCCCGAGCTGACCCGGGTGTACGGCCACGCCGGGCTGTACCTGCGGCCCTGCGAGGCCGCCCCGGCCGCGCTCTCGGGCAACATGCTGCATTCGCTGCTGCGCCTGCACCGCGTCCAGGGCCGCCTCGCCGGCGACCTGCGCTGCGCCGACGACGGGCTGCCCCTGGTGCCCTCCAGCCTGGCCCTGGTCTACGCCCTGCACCTGCTCGAGAGCTCGCCCGACCCCGAGGCGCTGGTGCGCGAGGTCGCGCGCCTGCTGCGCCCGGAGGGCGTGGCGATGTTCCTCGTGCTCAATCCCTTCGGCCTGGCGCGGCTGCGCTGGGCCGGCCGCGGCCCGCGCGCGATCGACCCGTCCACGCTGGAGGGCTGGGCCAGCGCCGCGGGCCTCGAGCCGATGGGCGTGCGCCACCTGGGGCCGCTGTGGACCCCGGACGGCGACGTCGCCCTCGACGACCCGCGCCCCGGCGTCATCGACCGCCTGCGCTCGAGCTACCTGCTCAAGGCGCGCCGCCGCGACGCCACCCTGACCCCGCTGCGCGGACGCCGCGCCGCGCTGGCCTTCCACCCCGGGGTCCAGGGCGGCTGACGCCGCCCCCGCCCCGTCCCCGCCCGCAGGACCACCGCATGCCCGCCACGCCCCCCGCCGCCCCCGCGGCCTCCGCGACCTCCGCCAAGACCGTCGAGGTGCACACCGACGGCGCCTGCCTCGGCAACCCCGGCCCCGGCGGCTGGGGCGCGCTGCTGCGCTTCCAGGGCCGCGAGCGCGAGCTCGCCGGCAGCGAGCCCGACACCACCAACAACCGCATGGAGCTGATGGGCGCGATCATGGCCCTCGAGGCGCTCAAGGAGCCCTGCCAGGTGGTGCTGCACACCGACTCGAAGTACGTCCAGCAGGGCATCAGCGAGTGGCTGCCGAACTGGATCCGGCGCGGCTGGAAGACCGCCGGCGGCAGCGCGGTGAAGAACCAGGACCTCTGGCAGCGCCTCAGCGCCGCCGCCGCGGGCCACCGCATCGAGTGGAAGTGGGTGAAGGGGCACGCCGGCCACGCCGAGAACGAGCGCGTCGACCGCCTCGCCCGCGACGCGGCCGAGCGCCTGCGCCCGGGAGGCCCGCGCTGATGCGCCAGGTCGTGCTCGACACCGAGACCACCGGCCTGAGCTGGGAGAAGGGCAACCGCGTGGTCGAGATCGGCTGCCTGGAGCTGCTCGAGCGCCGGCCCACCGGCCGCACCTTCCAGCGCTACCTCAACCCCGACCGCGACATGGAGCCCGGCGCGCAGGAGGTCACCGGCCTCACCCGCGAGTTCCTGTCGGACAAGCCGCGCTTCGCCGAGGTGGTCGACGAGTTCCTCGACTTCATCCGCGGCGCCGAGCTGGTGATCCACAACGCCGCGTTCGACGTCGGCTTCCTCGACATGGAGCTGCAGCGCTGCGGCCCGCGCTACGGCCGGATCGGCGAGCACTGCGGCGTGCTCGACTCGCTGCTGCTCGCGCGCGAGCGCTTCCCCGGCCAGCGCAACAGCCTCGACGCGCTGTGCAAGCGGCTGGGCGTCGACAACGGCCATCGCACCCTGCACGGCGCGCTGCTCGACGTGGAGCTGCTGGCGGACGTCTACATCGCGCTGACCTCGGGCCAGGGCGACCTCGGCCTGGCCGCCGCGCCCGAGCCCGCCCCGGCCGCGGGCTCGGCGGCGGCGCTGGAGCTGCGCGGCCTCGCCGCGCCGCGGCGGGTGCTGCGCGCCAGCGCGGCGGAGCTCGCCGCGCACCAGGCGCGGATCGAGGGGCTGGCGAAGAAGTCGGGCCTGCGGCTGTGGCCGGAGCTGCCGGCGCCCGCGGAGGGCTGAGGCCCCGCGGCTGGCCGCGCGCCGGCGTCAGTGGCGGCGGATCAGCACCACGGTGACGTTGTCGCTGCCGCCGCCGTCGAGCGCGGCCAGCACCAGGTGGTCGACGCACTCCTGCGCCGAGAACTCCTGGCGCTCGAGGGTGCGCGCGATGGTGGCGTCGTCGACCTCCTCGGTCAGGCCGTCGCTGCACAGCAGCAGCTGCATGCCCGGGCGCAGCTCGCCGGTGATGGTCTCGACCTTCAGCGAGGGCGGGTCGGTGACGCCGAGGGCCTGGGTGACGACGTTGCGGTGCGGGTGCGTGCGCGCCTGCTCGGCGCTGATCGTGCCCTGGGCGATGAGCTCCTGAACGTAGCTGTGGTCGTGCGAGAGCTGCAGCAGGCGGCCGCTCCAGAGGTAGGCGCGGCTGTCGCCGACCCAGCACACCTCGAAGCGCGAGCCCACGAGCCGCGCGGCGGCCACCGTGGTGCCCATCGGCAGGGCGTCGGAGCGCTTGCGCGAATGGCGCAGGATGTCCTCGCCGGCGGCGCGCACCGCGTCCTCGAGCGAGGCGCCGGTGCGGACCTCGCGCACGATCGCCTCGCGCGCCAGGGCGCTGGCGACCTCGCCGAACTCGTGGCCGCCCATGCCGTCGGCCACCAGCCACAGCCCCAGCGCGGCGTCGCCGTAGTAGGTGTCCTCGTTGAGCTCGCGGCGGAGCCCGACGTGGCTGAGGAGGCCGAATTCGATCATGCGTGCGGGCGGGGTCCGTGCGGCGGGTGGGGGCCGATGATGGGTGCCGCGCGCGCGGGCGGCAAGCGCGGCGGGTCCGGGCGGGCGGGGCGCCGGCGTGGCCCGTGCGGGAGTGACGCGAAGCGGCGCGCGAAGCGGACGGGTCTTGCCGGCCCGCCGGGGCTTGCGTAGAATCCGCGGCCTGCCTGCGGAGAGGTGGCAGAGTGGTCGAATGTACCTGACTCGAAATCAGGCGTGCCTTTACGGGCACCGTGGGTTCGAATCCCACCCTCTCCGCCACCTGATGCAAGCGAAGGGCTCCCGCGAGGGAGCCCTTCGTGTTTCCAGCGGCCGCCGGGCGCCGGCGCCGCTACACTCCACCGCCCGTGCCCCTGGAGCGCCCCCGATGTCCATGATCGAAGTCCCCGTCTCGTTCGGCGAGCTGCTCGACAAGGTCGCCATCCTCGAGATCAAGTCCGAGCGCATGTCCGACCCCGCCAAGCTGGCCAACGTGCGCCGCGAGCTCGACGCGCTCAACGCCACCTGGGCGGCGCACCCGGCCGCGTCGATCGACATCGCCGCGCTGCGCGCCGCCCTCAAGGCCGTCAACGAGCGCCTGTGGGTGATCGAGGACGACATCCGCATCAAGGAGAAGCACCAGGCCTTCGACGCGGAGTTCATCCGCCTCGCGCGCTCGGTGTACTTCGAGAACGACGAGCGCGCCAAGCTCAAGCGCGACATCAACCTGGCGCTGGGCTCGGCGTTCGTGGAAGAGAAGTCCTACGAGGACTACCGCTCGGGCGCGCCCGCGCCCTGAGCCCCGCGGCCGCCGGCGGCTTCAGCCCGCCGGCGCCTGCAGCCGCCCGGCCGCGCGGTCGGCCACGAAGCGCTCCAGTGCCTCGATCGCATCGCCGACCTCGATGAGGTCCATCACGCCCGGCTCGTGGATCTTCGTCGCCCAGGGCAGGCTGGCCGCCGGCCGGCCGAGGAAGGCGCGCGCGGCGGCGTCGAAGCGGTCGACGGTGTAGCGGCGGTCGGAGTAGGGCCCGCTGCGCGCGGGATCGGTGGCGGCGTGCAGGCCCAGCACCTTCGTGCCCATCGCGTTGGCCATGTGCATGGGGCCGGAGTCGGGGCTCATCACCAGGTCGGCGCGCTCGAGCATCGCCAGCAGCTGCTTGAGCGTGTCGCGGCCGACGAGGTCGAGCGCCGGCGCCTTCATCGCGGCCAGGATCGCGTCGGTGGTCGCGCGCTCCAGCGCGCTGCGCCCGCCCACCAGCACCACCCGGAAGCCGTGCGCCAGCGCCGCGTGGTCGGCCACCGCGGCATAGCGCTCCGGCCGCCAGTTGCGCGCCTGGAAGCTCGAGCACGGCGACACCAGCAGCACCGGGCGGCCGTCCGCCGGCCACTGGGCCTGGGCCCAGAGGCGCGCGTCGGCCGGCACCGGCAGGTCCCAGTCGACCCGGTCCTGGCGCAGGCCCAGCGGCTCGGCGAAGCGGCCGATGGCGTCGAGCACGTGGCCGCCCGGCACCGCCGGGATGCGCTCGCCCACGACCAGGCCGTGCAGCTCCTTGGCGCGCGCGCGGTCGTAGCCGATGCGCCGGCGCGCCGGGATCGCCAGCGAGACGATGTTCGCGCGCAGGCTGAGCTGCAGCTGCAGCAGCGCGTCCACCGGGGCGCCCGCGAAGCCCGCGCGCAGCGCGCGCAGGCCGGCCAGGCCGCTGCGCTTGTCGTACTCGACGAAGTCCACGCCCGGCAGGCCCTCGAGCAGGCGGTGCTCGCCGCGCCCGATCACCCAGCGCAGGCGCAGGCCGGGCAGGCCGCGCTGCAGCGTGCGCACCAGCGGCACCACGTGGGTGGCGTCGCCCAGCGCGGAGAGCCGCAGCAGGCAGAGGGAAGGAGTGTGGGGCAGTGCGCGACTCACGGGGCGGGCTTTGGCTAGACTCGGCGGGGCATGAGCATGCCACGCGCCCCCGAGAGCCTAGAACCCTTCCGCCATCCGGGCGGCTGGGGCGCGCTGCTGTTCGACGCCGGGCGCGTGCGCAACGACCCCGCGCTGCTCGATCCCGCCAGCTACGGCCCGCACGCCCAGCCGATCGGCGAGGGCGGCCGCGGCTCGGCCTGGTTCGTGCGCGGCGCGTTCGGCGACGCCGTGCTGCGCCACTACCGGCGCGGCGGGATCGCCGCGCGCTTCAGCCGCGACGCCTACGTCTGGCGCGGCGCCCACCGCACCCGCTGCTTCCGCGAGTACCGCCTGCTCGCCGAGCTGCACGCCGAGGGCCTGCCGGTGCCGCGCCCGCTGGCCGCGGGCTACCTGCGCGACGGCCTTGCCTACCGCGCGCGGCTGCTGATCGAGCGCCTGCCGGGCGCGACCCCGCTCGGCGGCCGCCTCGCCGAGGGCGACGCGCTGCCCTGGGAGGCGGTGGGCGGGCTGGTGGCGCGCTTCCACGCCGCCCGCGTCTTCCACGCCGACCTCAACGCCCACAACATCCTGCTCGGTCCGGACGCGGGCCGGGGCCCGCCGCTGTGGCTGGTGGACTTCGACCGCGGCGACCGCCGCCCGATCGCCAGCGGCTGGCGCGCGGCCAACCTCGCGCGCCTCGAGCGCTCGCTGCACAAGCTCGCCGGCCGCGACGCCGAGGCCCGCGTGGCGGGCTGGTGCGAGCGCCTGCGCGCCGGCTACGAGCGCGCCTGGCAGGCGCGGCTGTGAGCGCGGCCGCGCCCGGCGACGCCCCGGCGTGGGCGCTGCGCTTCCTCGGCGTCGGCAACGCCGCCGCGGTCGAGCTGGGCGCCGCGTCCGCGGTGCTCGAGCGCGCCGGCGCGCCGCTGCTGCTCATCGACTGCGGGCAGGAGGCGCTCAGCGCCTACCTCGCGCGCTACGGCGGCCCGCCGCGGGCGGTGTTCATCACGCATGCGCACATGGACCACGTGGCCGGGCTGGAGCGGCTGTTCTTCGCCTGCTACTTCGATCCCGCGCTGCGCGGCCGGGTCCGGCTGTACGTGCCCACCGGCGTGCTGCCGGTGCTGCAGCGGCGCATCGCCGAGTACCCCAGCGTGCTCGCCGAGGGCGGCGCGAACTTCTGGGACGCGTTCCAGCTGGTGGTCGTGGGCGACGCGTTCTGGCACGCGGGCTGGCGCTTCGAGGTGTTCCCGGCCCGGCACCACTGGCCCGACAGCGCGTTCGGCCTGCGCCTGCGCGGCAGCGTGGTGTGGACGGGCGACACCCGCCCGATCCCCGAGCAGCTCGCGCGGGTGGCCGCCGAGGGCGAGCGCGTGGCCCACGACTGCGGCCTGCACGGCAATCCCTCGCACAGCGGCATCGACGACCTCGAGCGCGAGTACGACGCGGCGCTGCGGGCGCGGCTGGTGCTCTACCACTACGCGAGCGAGGCCGACGGCGCCGCCCTGGCGGCGCGCGGCTACGCGGTGGCGAAGGCCGGCGAGCGCCTGGCGCTGGCCGCGCCCACGGCCGAGCGGACCGACGACGCGGCCTGAGGGGCGGGGAGGGGAGGGGGCGTCGCGGCCGGGCCGCGTGGGCCTGACATGGCGGTGGCCCCGCCGGCTGGCCTCGGCACCCGCATCAGCCGATACCGTTGCTCCCTTCCGGGCCTGGCGGGGTTTTCGGCCTAGCGTCGCGAGGGGCCGACGGGGCCACCATAGACGTCGCGCATGAGCGCTTGCAGCACGACGCGCCCGGGCCGGGGCCCATGCGCGTCGTCGGGGAAGATGGCGGAGAGAGCGGGATTCGAACCCGCGAGACGGGGTTTAGCCGTCTACACACTTTCCAGGCGTGCTCCTTCAACCACTCGGACACCTCTCCGCAGAGGTCGGCGCGTCCTGCGCCTGAAGCCTGTGACGCGTTCCCTGCGGCCGGGAGTGGCCGACCGCAAGGGCGCGGATGATACCGGCCGCCCGCCCCGGCCACAAGCCGCGCGCGGGATCGCTTGGCCGGGGCGCGCGGCTGGCGGCACAATGCACGGCGCGCTCCCGCCGCCCCCCGGAACCGGCATGTCCTACCTCGTCCTCGCCCGCAAGTGGCGCCCCAAGCGTTTCGCCGAGCTGGTGGGCCAGGAGCACGTCGTGCGCGCGCTGACCAACGCGCTCGACGCCGGCCGGGTGCACCACGCCTTCCTGTTCACAGGCACCCGCGGCGTCGGCAAGACCACGATCGCGCGCATCTTCGCCAAGAGCCTCAACTGCGAGCGCGGCCAGGGCGCCGAGCCCTGCGGCGAGTGCCCGGTGTGCCTGGACGTCGACGCCGGCCGCTTCGTCGACCTGCTCGAGATCGACGCCGCCTCCAACACCGGCGTCGACGACGTCCGCGAGCTGATCGAGAACGCGCAGTACCTGCCCGCGCGCGGCCGGGTGAAGGTCTACCTGATCGACGAGGTCCACATGCTCTCGCGCAACGCGTTCAACGCGCTGCTCAAGACGCTCGAGGAGCCGCCGCCGCACGTGAAGTTCCTGCTCGCCACCACCGACCCGCAGAAGCTGCCGGTGACGGTGCTCAGCCGCTGCCTGCAGTTCAACCTCAAGCGCCTCGAGGAGCCCCAGATCCGCGGCCAGATGGAGCGCATCCTGGTCGCCGAGGGCCTGCCCTCGGAGCCCGGCGCGCTGGCGCTGCTGGCCAAGGGCGCCGACGGCTCGCTGCGCGACGGCCTGAGCCTGCTCGACCAGGCGATCGCCTACACCGCCGGCCGGCTCGACGAGGCCGGCGTGCGCACGATGCTCGGCAGCGTCGACCAGGCCCGCGTGGGCGAGCTGCTGGCGGCGCTGGCCGCCGGCGACGGCGCGGCGCTGATGGCCGAGGTCGAGGTGCTGGCCGGCTTCTCGCCCGACTGGGGCGCGGTGCTGGAGGCCATCGCGGGCGCCCTGCACGGCGCCCAGCTGCTGCAGCTGGTGCCCGGCGCCCAGCCCGCCGGCCTGCCGGCCCAGGTCGAAGGCGTGGCCGGCGCGGTGTCGCCCGAACTCGTCCAGCTCTGGTACCAGATGGCCACCCAGGGTCGCCGCGACCTGCCGTGGGCGCCGACGCCGCGCAGCGGCTTCGAGATGGCCCTGCTGCGCATGCTCGCCTTCCGCCCGGCCGGCGTCGGCGCGGCGCCGGCCGCACCCGCGGGCCAGGGCGGCGCGGGCGGCAGCGGAGGCCCGCCGCCGCGCAAGGCCCCGCCGTCGCCGTTCGACCCGCCGTCGGGCGGACGCCAGGCCGCGGCCGTCCCGGCGCCGACGCCGACGCCCGTCGCGCCCGTCGCGCCGCCCCCGGCGCGCGTCGCCGCGCCGTTCGAGGACGCGTCCCCGTTCGCCCGCGAGGCCGCCGCGGTGCGCGAGGCCAGCCCGGTCGCCGCGCCCATCCCCGCGCGCGGGCCGATGCCCGCGGCGCTCGCCCCGTCCCCGGGGCCCGCCTCGGCGCCGCGCCTGCCCGAGCCGGCCGAGCCGATCCGTGCGCCGCAGCGCCCCGACGCGCCGCGCCCCGCGCCGGCCGCCGTCGCCGCCGACGAGGACCTGCCGTGGCACGCCGCGCCGGTGGCCGCCGCGCCCGCAATGGCCGGCGCGCCCGCGCCCGCCGGCACCGGACCGGCGCACCCCCTGCGCGGCGTCGACGACTGGCTCGACCTGCTCGCCGGGCTCGGCCTGCGCGGCCCGCTGCGCGAGCTCGCCGCCAACGCCGCGTTCGGCGGCTACGCCGGCGGCGTGCTGCGCCTGAGCCTGCCCGACGCGATGGACTACCTGCGCACCGAGTCGCTGCAGCGCGCGCTGGCGCAGGCCCTCGAGCCCGCGCTCGGGGCCGCGCCGACGCTGAAGTTCGAGGCGCCCGGCGCGATCGCCGCCGGCACCCCCACCCTCGCCGAGCGCGACCAGCGCGCGCGCGACGACCGCCAGGCCGGCGCGGAGGCCAGCTTCATGGCCCATCCCGCGGTCCAGCGCCTGATCCAGGAGCACGGCGCCATCCCGGTGCCCGGCTCCATCCGACCCCTCGAGGAGCACTGAACCCATGCGTGGAAACATCGGACAACTCATGCAGCAGGCCCAGCGCATGCAGGACAACCTCAAGCGCGCCCAGGAGGAGCTGGCGTCGCTCGAGGTCACCGGCCAGGCCGGCGGCGGCATGGTCAGCATCACCCTGACCGGGCGGATGGAGGCCCGCCGCGTGCGGATCGACCCGCAGGCGCTCGGCGACGCCGAGATGCTCGAGGACCTCGTCACCGCGGCCATCAACGACGCGGTCAACAAGGCCAACGACGAGAGCGCCAAGCGCATGTCCGCGGCCACCGCCGGCATGCCGATCCCGCCGGGGATGAAGATCCCGGGGATGTTCTGATCCCCGCGGCGCGCCAGCGCGGGGCGGCCGGGCGATGAGCGCGGCCACGCCGCTGCTCGAGCAGCTCGTGGAGGCGCTGCGGGTGCTCCCCGGCGTCGGGCTCAAGAGCGCCCAGCGCATGGCCTACCACCTGCTCGAGCGCGACCGCGAGGGCGCGCGCCGGCTGGCTTCGCGCCTGCAGGAGGCCGCCGACAAGGTCGGGCACTGCGCCATGTGCCGCGACTTCAGCGAGGCCGAGGTCTGCGCCACCTGCCTCAGCCCGGCCCGCGACGCGAGCCTGCTGTGCGCGGTGGAGTCGCCGGCCGACCGCCTCGCGATCGAGCTGGCCACTGGCTACCGCGGGCGCTACTTCGTGCTGCAGGGCCGGCTCTCGCCGCTCGACGGCATCGGCCCGCGCGAGCTCGGCCTCGAGACCCTGGCCGCGCGCCTCGCGCAGGGCGAGGTCGCGGAGCTCATCATCGCCACCAACCCCACCGTCGAGGGCGAGGCCACCGCGCACTACCTGGCCCAGCTCGCGCGCCAGCACGGCGTGCGCCCGAGCCGGCTGGCCCACGGCCTGCCGCTCGGCGGCGAGCTGGAATACATCGACCGCGGCACCCTGGCCCACGCCTTCGGCTCGCGCGCCGAGGCGGGCTGAGCGCCGCGCCGCGCGCCCCTCGCGGCGCGCCCATCGCCACCGCAGGAGCCCGCGCCATGAGCGACACCCTGTTCACCAAGATCATCCGCCGCGAGATCCCCGCCGACATCGTCTACGAGGACGAGCACGTGGTGGGCTTCCGCGACATCCACCCGCAGGCGCCGGTGCACGTGCTGTTCGTGCCGCGCGAGCCGGTGCCCACCCTCGACGACCTGCGCCCCGGGCAGGCCGCGCTGGCCGGCCGGCTGGTGCTGGCCGCGGCGGAGTACGCGCGCCGCGAGGGCTTCGCCGAGGCGGGGTACCGCACGGTGATCAACTGCCGCGACGACGGCGGCCAGACCGTCTACCACATCCACCTGCACCTGCTGGCCGGGCGCGCGATGGCCTGGCCGCCGGGCTGAGCCCGCGGCGGCCGCGCCCGGGCGCGGCCGCTCACCAGTGCACGTAGCCCACGCCGATGCCGACCTGCACCGGCAGCCGGCGCTGCACCGGCCAGAGGTAGATCACCTCGGCGTCGACGCGCGGGTAGCGGTAGGCGTACTCGCCGACGGTGCCGTCCTCGAAGCCGCCGACGGTGCCGGTGACGGTGAGCTCGCGCCCCTCGGTGAACACCTCGGGGTCGTAGAAGCCCTCGCGGCAGGCGAGGAAGCGGCCGCCGGTGCGGTCGCCGGCCTCGGGCCGGGCGTCGCGCCCGAGCGGCCGCGAGACGATCTCGAAGCAGGTGCGCTGCTCGCCGGGATGCACCGCGGCGATCATGCCGCCCCAGCGCACGCCCAGGCCCTCGGCGGTGGCGGGCTCCACGCGCGCGGGCGCGATCGAGGAATAGGTGCCCTGCAGCGGCTGCGGGGTGCTGGCGCAGCCGCCGAGGGCGCCTGCGAGGGCGAGCGCGAGCGCGGGCAGGGCGATGGCGCGGCGGGCGGTGATGGCGGGCATGGTCGTGTCCTCAGGCGCGGCGGTGGGAGGTGGCGCGCGGGCGGAACCCGCGCAGCCGGCGGAGCAGGGCGTCGCGGTCGACGTCGCCCGGCGGCGCGTAGCGCAGGGCCTCGAAGTCCGCGACCAGCGCCAGCAGCGCGTCGGCCTGGTGAGGATAGGCCTCGGCGAGTCGCCGCGCCCATGCGCCGGCCGGCTCGTCGGGCCGCTTGTCGGCCGGCCCGCCGGCGAAGCGACGCACGAAGCGCCGCCAGGCCCGCAGCAGCGGGTCGGGCTCGCGGACCCGGCCGCGCAGCATCACCAGCAGGGTCAGGCCCAGCGCCAGCCCCGCGGCGGCGATGAACGCGACCGCGACCTGCTGGCCGCTGGCGCGCTCGATGCCGAAGGGGCGCAGCAGCATCGCCTGGCGCGCGGCGTCGTAGCCCAGCACCAGGTCGGTCCAGCCGGCGCGCACCCAGTCGGCGACGTCCAGCAGGCCGAGCAGCGGCGAATCGACCGCGTCGCGGCCGGGGCCCGGCGGGCCGCCGCCGTCGTCGAGGATGCGGTTCTCCGGCACCGCGGCGGTGGGATCCACCCGCACCCAGCCGCGGCCGTCGAGCCACACCTCC
The DNA here is from genome assembly GCA_051859045.1 of Lysobacteraceae bacterium. Classification (GTDB taxonomy): domain Bacteria; phylum Pseudomonadota; class Gammaproteobacteria; order Xanthomonadales; family Xanthomonadaceae; genus JBHYGK01. Next base: position 67,778 of record JBHYGK010000002.1, read on the forward strand.
GCCCAGGCGTGGGCATCGGCGTTGCGCACCACCCACTCGTCGTCGATGCGGTTGCGGCGGCCGCCGGCGTAGCCGGTGACGACCCGGGCCGGCACCCCGGCGGCGCGCATCAGCACCACGAAGGCGCTGGCGAAGTGCTCGCAGTAGCCCACCCGGGTGTCGAAGAGGAACTCGTCGACGCGCTCGCGGCCCAGCGGCGGCGGCAGCAGCGAGTAGCTGAAGTCGCGCGCGAACCAGGCGATCGCCTCGCGCACCACCTGCGCGTCGTCCGCGCCCGCGGCGCGCCAGGCCTGCGCGGCCGCCACGGCGCGGGGGTTGCCGCCGGGCGGCAGCGCCAGCGCCGCGGCGCGCTGCTCGCCGGGCAGCGTCCAGGCGGCGACGTCGAGCGTCCAGGCGGTGTTGGCGTAGCGGCGAACGCTGCGCACCGGCTCGTCGGCGACCACGCCGAAGTCGGCGCCGATGCGCGCGCCCTCCGGGGCCGCGCGCGGCAGGTCGAGCGAGAACAGGAAGCGCCGCTCGGTGGGCTCCAGCGTCACCTCGTAGCGGATCGGCGCGCCCACCGGCGCGAGCTCGGGCGGGGCCCCGAAGCCGGGGCGCCGGGTCCAGCGCTGGCCGTCGAAGTCCCACAGCACCACGCCGCGCCAGTACATCCGCGGCGGCGGCGGGGCCGGGTCGAGGAAGCGCACCCGGAACGCCGGGCTGTCGTCGACCAGCAGCTCCAGCCAGTCGCCCGGGGCCATCTCGCCGCTGACGCCCGGGCTGGCCGCGGCGTTCTGCGGCAGGCCCCACAGCGGCGTGGCCAGGCGCGGGAACAGCCAGAAGCCCACCAGGGCCAGCGGCAGCGCCAGCGCCAGCGCGCGCCCGATGCCGCGCAGGCGGGGGCCCGGCGGGGCGGGGTCGGGCACGCCGGCCTCGGCCTCGGCGAGCCGCTGCGCCGCGGCGAGCGCGACGGCGAGGCCGGGCACCGCGAGCGCCATCGTCAGCGGGCCCTGGTCCTGCAGGAAGGCCGCGAAGCCCGCGAACAGGCCGAAGCCGACCAGGCTGCGGGCGTCGCGCAGGGTGCGGCTCTCGGCGATCTTCAGCGCCAGCATCGCCAGCAGCATCGCGCAGCCGGCGTCGCGGCCGAGGCGGAAGTCGTAGGCGCCGAACACGCCCGCGCCCAGCAGCACCGCCAGCAGCGCGCGCAGCCACGCCGGCCAGGGCGCGCGGCGGGTCGCCGCGGCGCCGATCGCGCCGGTGGCGGCCAGCCCCAGCGCGAGGCCCACCGGCAGCAGCACCAGCAGCGGCAGCCCGCAGGCCACCGCGGCCGCGATGGCCCAGCGGCGGTCGCGCCAGGCGAGGACGGCGTGCTCAGCCATGCGGGAGCAGCGCGAGGGCCTGCAGGCAGGCGTGTCGGTGCGCCTCGCCGGCCCCGGGCGGCAGGCGCAGGCCGGGCAGGGCGAGGCCGTAGCGCAGGCCGCGGCGCTCGGCCTCGATCACCCAGTGGGCGAGGCGGCGGATCCGGGCCTCGGTCCCGAGCGCGCCGAGCGTGGCCCAGTCCAGCCACAGCTCGCGCGGGGCGTGCGCCTCGAAGTCGCGCACCAGCAGCTGGTCGCGCCGCGCGGAGGCCCGCCACGCCACGTGGCGCGGGGCATCGCCGGGGCGGTAGTCGCGCAGCGCATGGACCTCGTCGCCGACGCCGCGCCGGGCCGAGGGCGCGGTGCCGCCGGCGTCCTCGGGCAGCGGCGGCCCGCCGGCCTCGAGCGCGGGGTACACCAGCACCCGGTCGGCCGGGCGCAGCCAGCTCCAGGCCCGGGCGAAGCCGAAGGGCTGGGTGGTGGAGAGCCGCAGCCGCGGCAGCGCCTGCCAGCCGCGGCGCGGGGCGGGCAGGCCCAGGCGCCACTCGCCGCGCTCGCCGGGGGCGAAGGAGCGCAGCGCGCGCGCCGGGGGGGCGCCCGCGTCATCGGCGTCGGCGTCCTCGAGCTCCAGCGCGGGGCGCGGCCGGGTGCCCTCGGCCTCGGCGAGCACGCGCAGGTCGAGCGTGCCGCCGGCGTGCACCGGCGCGGCCTCGAAGCCCAGCACGCGCAGCCCGCTGAGCGCGAGGTGGGCGCGCACCAGGCTGTTGTGGGCCGCGGCCGCCAGCGCGAACACCAGCAGCAGGGCGGGGTTGTTGTTGTAGTTCAGCGCGCCCAGCAGCATCGCCAGCACCAGCGCGCCGACGAACAGGCCGAAGCGCGTGGGCAGCACGTAGATGCGCTTGCGGTCGAGCACGAGGGGCGCGCGCTCGGGCTGGCGCGGGCGCACCATCGCCCGGGTGCGCTGGGCCAGCGCCCGCCGCCAGCGCCGCGTCGGCGACGCGGTGGCGCTCAATCCACCGCCACCGCGGCGAGGATCGCGCGCACCAGGCGCTCGGGCTCGCCGGCCTCGGCGTCGACCACCAGGCGGTGCGCGGCGACCTCGGCGAACACCGCCTGCACGTCGGCCGGCAGCGCGTGGTCGCGGCCCTCGAGCAGCGCGTTGGCGCGCGCGGCGCGCAGCAGCGCGAGGCCCGCGCGCGGCGACAGCCCCACGCGCACGCCCGGATGCCGCCGGCTCTCGGCGAGCAGGCCCTGGACGTAGCCCACCAGCGCGTCGGAGGCGTGCAGGGTGGCGACGGCCGCGCGCAGCGCGAGCACGCCGGCGGGGTCGAGGACCTGGCGCGCGCGCGCGATCAGGTCGCGGCGGTCGGCGCCGGCGAGCATCGCGCGCTCGGACGCGGCGTCGGGATAGCCCATCCGCACCCGCAGCAGGAAGCGGTCGAGCTGGGAGTCGGGCAGCGGGTAGGTGCCGGAGAGGTCGACCGGGTTCTGGGTGGCGATGACGAAGAAGGGCTCGGGCAGCGCGTGGGTGGTGCCGTCGAGGCTGACCTGGTGCTCGGCCATGGCCTCGAGCAGCGCGCTCTGGGTCCGCGGCGGGGCGCGGTTGATCTCGTCGGCGAGCAGCAGCGAGGTGAACACCGGGCCGGGGTGGAAGCCGAACCGGCGCGCCTCGGGCTCCCAGATCGAGACGCCGGTGATGTCGGAGGGCAGCAGGTCGGAGGTGAACTGCACGCGCTGGAAGGGCAGGCCGAGGGTGGCGGCGAGCGCGCGCGCGAGCGTGGTCTTGCCGAGGCCGGGCAGGTCCTCGAGCAGCAGGTGGCCGCCGGCGAGCAGCGCGATGAACGCCAGGCGCACCTCGCGCGGCTTGCCCAGCACGAGCGTGTTGACCTGCTCGAGCGCGGCGCGGAGGGCGGCCGAGGTGGCCTCGGGTACGATGGCGCCGGTCGCGGTCGTGGCGTGCATGGGGCTTCCGTGGTGGGCGGCACGCGCCGTCGAGGGCGCGGGAGCGGACGAGGGTACGACAGGGAGGGTGGCATGCGATCGGGTCGGGCGCGCGTGAACTTCATCGCGCTGTGGGGTGGGCTGCTGGCGCTGAAGCTCGCGCTCGCGGCGTGGGTGCCGGCGTTCGGCGACGAGGCCTTCTATTGGCAGGAGGGCCGGCATCCCGCGTGGGCGTACGCCGACCTGCCGGCCATGACGGCGTGGCTGGCCTGGCTCGGGGCCTGGCTCGGCGAGGGCCTCGGCCTGCCGGCGACGCTCGCGCTGCGCCTGCCCTTCCTGGCGCTCGGCGCCTGCCTGCCCTGGCAGGTGGTGCGGGTGGCGCGGCTGCTCGGCGCGCGCGACGGCGCCGCGGGCGCGGACGACGCGGAGCGCCGCGCCTGGCAGGCCGGCGCGCTCGCCGCGCTGTGGCCGGTGGGCGGCTGGATCGGCCTGCTCGCGCTGCCCGACGTGCCGCTGCTGGTGGCCGGCATGCTCTGCCTCGAGGCCGGGCTGCGCCTGCTGCGCCGGGTCGACGCGGGGTCCGCGGCGCTGCTCGCGCTCGGGCTCGCGCTGGGCGCGCTCAGCCACTGGCGCTTCGCGCTGGTGGTGGCCGCGGGCGTGCTCGGGCTCGCGCTGTCCGCGCGCGGCCGCGCCGCGCTGCGCGCGCCGCCGGTGCTGCTGGCCGGCGTCGCCGGCGCGCTCGCCTGGTGGCCGCTGCTGCAGTGGAACCTCGCGCACGGCCAGGCGGGGCTGAGCTTCCAGTTCGTCGAGCGCCACCCCGGCGACCTGCACGCCGGGGGCTGGTGGTGGCCGCTGGTGCAGGCGGCGGTGGTCTCGCCGCTGCTGCTGCTGGCGCTGCTGCGGGGGCTCGGCGGGGCATGGCGCGACTGGCGCGGCCGCGCCGACGCCCAGGCCGCGCTGCTGCTCGGCACCGCGGGCCTGCCGCTCGCGACCTGGGGGGTGGCGGGCTTCCTCGCCGATGCCGAGCGGGTCAGCTTCCACTGGCCGCTGGCGGCGTGGTTCGCGCTGCTGCCGCTGGCCCCGGCGGTGATCGCGGGCTGGACGCCCGCCGCCCGCCGCGCCCTGCCGGCGCTGGCCGCGCTGGGCTTCCTCGCGATCGGGGCCTGGCTGTTCGCGGCCGGGCAGCCGGGCCTGCGCGCGGACCAGGCCGGCGGGCGCTGGTATCCCGACAACTTCCTGCCGATCGCGCCGCTGCGCGCGGCGGTCGAGGAGGAGCGCGCCCGCCTGCCGGCCGGGACGCCGGTGGTGGCCGACCACTTCATGCTCGGCGCCCAGCTCGGCCTGGCCCTGGGCGAGCCGCGGCTGGAGGTGCTGGCGCATCCGCTCAATGAAAAGCATGGCCGCGCGGCCCAGCTGGAGCTCTGGGGCCTGCTGCGCGAGGAGGTGCCGCGGCCGGCGCTGCTGGTGGTCGAGGACAGCGCGCGCAAGCTCGCCGACCGGCCCGCGGCCTACCTCGCGCTGTGCCGCCGCGCCGGCGGCGCGCTGCCGGCGCCGCGGATCCTGGCCAGCGACGGCGGGCGCAAGCGGCTGCTGCTGTTCGCGCTCGCGGATGCGCCCGAGGGCGCGACCTGCGTCCCGCCGGCGATCGCGTGGCTGGACTGGCCGGCCCGCGGCGCGACGGTGGGGCCGGACTTCGAGGTGGTGGGCTGGGCGCTGCGCAGCGGCGCCGGGGTCGAGCGCATCGAGGTGGTGATCGCCGGCGCGGTGCGCGGCGAGGCCCGGCGCGAGCGCGACCGGCCCGACGTCGCGGCGCGCTGGGACGTCGGCGATCCGGCCGGCGACCGGCTGGGCTTCCTGGCCCGGGTGTCGGGGGTGCCGGCCGGCCGGCACCGGATCGACCTGCGCCTGCACGGGCCCGGCGGGCGGGTGGAGGCGTGGCCGACGACGCTGGAGGTCGAGGTGGTCGCGCCCTGAGCGCGGCCCGGCCGCGGGCCGGGCCGGGCGGCCTCAGGGCAGGGCGTAGCCGGCGCTGCGCAGCAGCCGCGCGGTGGCGATCAGCGGCAGGCCGACGAGGGCGGTGGGGTCGAGGCTCTCGATCGCGTCGAACAGGCTGATGCCCAGGCCCTCGCACTTGAAGCTGCCGGCGCAGTCGTACGGGGCCTCGGCCGCGAGGTAGCGCGCGATCTCGTCGGTCGACAGGGCCCGGAAGTGGACCCGGGTCAGGTCGAGGTGCTCGAGCGCGGCGTCGGCCTCGCCGGGCCGCCCGGCGCGGACCAGGGCCAGCCCGGTGTGGAACGCGACGCTGCGGCCCGAGGCCGCCGCCAGCTGGGCCCTCGCCGCGTCCGGGCCGCCGGGCTTGCCGATCGGGCGGCCGTCGAGGTCGGCCACCTGGTCCGAGCCGATCACCCAGGCGCCCGGCCGGGCGCGGGCCACCTCCCAGGCCTTGGCCAGGGCAAGCCGCGCGGCGAGGTCGGCGGGCGCCTCGTCCGGGCGCGGGGTCTCGTCGACCTCGGGCCGGGCGACGTCGAAGGGCAGGCGCAGGCGGGCCAGCAGCTCGCGGCGGTAGGGCGAGGTCGAGGCCAGCACCAGGCCGGCGCCCGCCGGCGCGGCGCTCATTCGGACGCGCGGCGCAGCGCCGCGGGCTCGCGGGCCGCGGCGGCGTCGCTGTCGGCGGTGGCGAGGTCGAGTTCGGCCCCGGCGTGCTCCAGCCGGCGCAGGCCCGCGGCGATCCGCGCCGTGGCCAGGTCGAGGGCGGCGCAGGCCTCGTCGAGCTCGGGCTGGGCCGCGGCCATGCCGTGGCGCTGGATCCACAGCCGGTGCTGCAGCACCTCGCGCAGGCCCGCGCGCACGGGTTCATCGCTGGCCTGCGAGGCCTGGGCGGCGGTGGCGGCGATGTCGCTGGGGACCCGCCCGAGCATGCCCTGCATGGCCTGCATCCGCTCGCGGGTGCGGTGCAGCAGGGCCTCCATGGCGTCGGCGCCGTCGAGCAGGTGGCGCAGGCTGCGCTCGCGCCGGGCCAGCCGCTGCCAGCGCCACGCGAAGCCCAGCAGGACGGCCAGCAGGGCGATGCAGGCGGCGATCAGGACGTGGGTCAGGGTCACGGGGAGCGGCCGGGGCGGGGGAGCGCGAGTCTGCCCCAGCGCTCGCCGGCGTCGCAAACCCGTGTTGGCACGCGTGTTTTCCCGTTGACGCGCGGTCGCCCCGGCCCCTACAATCCCGCGCCTTATGTCCGTGACCCTGCCTTCCTTGCTGGATGCATGGCGCATGGTCTCGGCGCGACGACGCTTCGAGGGCAGCCTTCCGCTGTCGGCCATGGGCCGGCTGGCAGGCAGCCTGCACGGCCAGGGCGGCGACGCCCGGGTCGTGCTGGAGTTCGACACCGATGCGCTCAAGGTCAAGTACCTCGAGCTCTCCATCGACGCCGAGCTGCCCCTGCAATGCCAGCGCACCCTGGAGCTCTTCGGGCTGCCCGTGGTCATCCGCCAGCGACTTGGCCTGATCACCCGCGAGTCCGACGAGGCCTCCCTGCCGGAGGGCTACGAGCCCTTGCTGGTGGGCGAGGACGGTGCGCTCCGGCCGCTGGAGCTGGTCGAGGACGAGCTGATCCTCGCGCTCCCCGTGATCCCCACCAAGCCGGGGTCCGAGGCGGTCGACGCGGAATGGCCAGCAGACGCCGGGGCCGTGGTGGAGTCATCGCCGCAGCCCCATCCCTTCGCGGCACTCGCCGCACTGAAAGCCCGCAACACGATTTAGTCGGAGAGCACCGCCATGGCAGTCCAGAAGTCCCGCGTCACCCCGTCCCGCCGCGGCCAGCGCCGTTCGCACGACGCCCTCACCTCGAAGCATCTGTCCACGGACAAGACCAGCGGCGAGACCCACATCCGCCACCACGTCACCGCCGACGGCTTCTACCGCGGCAAGAAGGTGCTCAACACCAAGACCGCGGCCGTCGACGAGGAGTGATCCCCGTCGTATCGTCCGGTCGTACCGCGGCGGGCTTCGGCCCGCCGCGTCGTTTCCGGGGGCAGCAACCCGTCCGCATGGGGTCGTCCGCATGAGCAGGATCTACAGCCGCATCGCCGGCACCGGCAGCTATCTCCCCGAGAAGGTGCTGACCAACGCCGACCTCGAGAAGATCGTCGACACCACCGACGAGTGGATCACCTCGCGCTCCGGCATCCGCGAGCGGCACGTCGCCGCCGAGGGCGAGACCACCTCCGACCTGGCGCTGCACGCGGCCACGCGCGCGCTCGAGGCCGCCGGCACCCGCGCCGACGAGGTCGAGCTGATCATCGTGGGCACCACCACCCCCGACGTGATCTTCCCGTCGGTGGCCTGCTACCTGCAGCAGAAGCTCGGCGTGGCCGGCTGCGGCGCGTTCGACGTCAACGCCGCCTGCTCGGGCTTCCTGTACGCGCTCTCGGTGGCCGACCAGTTCATCCGCGCCGGCACCTACCGCACCGTGCTGGTCGTCGGCGCCGAGACCCTGACCCGGATGGTCGACTGGACCGACCGCGCCACCTGCGTGCTGTTCGGCGACGGCGCCGGCGCGGTGGTGCTCAAGGCCGACGCCGAGACCGGCCTCCTCAGCACCCACCTGCACGCCGACGGCGGCAAGCGCGAGCTGCTGTACAACCCGGTCGGCGTGTCGGCGGGCTTCAAGCACGACGAGCCCAACGCCGGCGTGCGCGTGATGATGGCCGGCTCCGACGTGTTCAAGTACGCGGTGAAGGCGCTGGACTCGGTGGTCGAGGAGACCCTGCTGGCCAACGGCATCGGCAAGGGCGACCTCGACTGGCTGATCCCCCACCAGGCCAACCTGCGCATCATCGAGGCCACCGCCAAGCGCCTCGAGATGCCGATGGACCGCGTCATCATCACCGTCGACAAGCACGGCAACACCTCGGCCGGCTCGGTGCCGCTGGCGCTGGACCACGCCGTGCGCTCGGGCAAGGTCGAGCGCGGCCAGCTGGTCCTGCTCGAGGCCTTCGGCGGCGGCTTCACCTGGGGCTCGGCGCTGATGCGCTACTGAGCCCGCTCGCCGCGCGCCCCCCCGACGACGCCGCGCCCGTGCGCGGCGTCGTCGTGTCCGGCCCCGGGAAGCCCCGCCCGGCGGGGCCGTGGCGCGCCAGACCCTACGCCCGGGTACAGACGCTTGCCCCCCGCGCTCCCGTATAGTCCGGCTCTTCACGCGCCGGGAACGCTTCCCGGCGAGGCCCGCCCCACGATGACGACCTCCCTCGAGTGCCCCGCATGATCGCGTTCGTGTTCCCCGGCCAGGGCTCGCAGTCCCTCGGCATGCTCGCCGACCTCGCCGCCGCCCACCCGCAGGTCGGCGAGGCCTTCGCCGAGGCGTCCGACGGCGCCGGGGTCGATCTCTGGGCGCTCGCCCAGCAGGGCCCCGAGGAGCAGCTCAACCAGACCGAGTTCACCCAGCCGGCCCTGCTGGCCGCGGGGATCGGCGTCTGGCGCGCCTGGCAGGCCGAGGGCGGCGCGCTGCCCGCGGTGTTCGCCGGCCACAGCCTGGGCGAGTACGCCGCGCTGGTCGCCGCCGGCGCGCTGCCGCTGGGCCAGGCCGCCCGCCTCGTGCGCGTGCGCGGGCAGCTGATGCAGGCCGCGGTGCCGGCCGGGCAGGGCGCCATGGCCGCCGTGCTCGGTGCCGAGGACGCGCTGGTGGCCGAGGTCTGCGCCGGCGTCCGCGAGGGCGTGGTGGTGCCGGCCAACTTCAATTCCCCCGGCCAGATCGTCATCGGCGGCGAGACCGCCGCGGTCGACGCCGCGATGGCCGAGCTCTCGGCGCGCGGCGTGCGCAAGATGGTCAAGCTCGCGGTCAGCGTGCCCAGCCACACCCCGCTGATGCGCGAGGCCGCCGAGCGCCTGCGCGAGGCGATGGCCCCGCTGGACTGGGCCATGCCGTCGCGCCCGGTGCTGCACAACGTGGATGCGCGCGTGCAGGACTCGCTCGAGGCGATCCGCGACGCGCTGGTCCGCCAGCTCTACCTGCCGGTGCGCTGGACGCAGTGCGTCGAGGCCCTGGCCACCCGCGGCGTCGCCCGCGTCGCCGAGTGCGGCCCCGGCAAGGTGCTCTCGGGCCTGGCCAAGCGCATCGACAAGACCCTCGACGCCCGCTCGCTCGGCACCCCGGCCGACTTCGACGCGGCGCTGGGCGACTGGCGCTGAGCGCCGCGCCCCCTCCTTTCGCCTGATCCTTCCGGAGCCCCCTCGATGACCGACGCTTCCTCGCGCCCGCTCGCCGGCGAGATCGCCCTCGTCACCGGCGCCAGCCGCGGCATCGGCGCCGCGATCGCCGACACCCTCGCGCGCCTCGGCGCCACCGTCATCGGCACCGCCACCAGCGAGAAGGGCGCCGCCGCGATCGGCGAGCGCCTGGCCGCGCACGGCGGCCACGGCCGCGTCCTCGACGTCTGCGACGGCGCCGCCGTCGAGGCGCTGGTCGACGCGATCGCCAAGGAGATCGCGCCGGTCTCGATCCTGGTCAACAACGCCGGCATCACCCGCGACCAGCTGCTGATGCGCATGAAGGACGAGGACTGGGACGCGATCCTGCAGACCAACCTCACCTCGGTCTACCGCACCTCGAAGGCGGTGATGCGCGGCATGATGAAGGCCCGCAAGGGCCGCATCATCTCGATCGCCTCGGTGATCGGCCTCACCGGCAATCCCGGCCAGGCCAACTACGCCGCCGCGAAGGCCGGCATCATCGCGTTCTCCAAGTCGCTCGCGCGCGAGATCGGCAGCCGCGGCATCACCGTCAACGTGGTGGCGCCGGGCTTCATCCGCACCGACATGACCGACGCGCTTCCCGAGGCCCAGAAGGCCGCGATGCTGGGCCAGATCGCGCTCGGCTCGCTCGGCGAGCCGCAGCACATCGCCGACGCGGTGGCCTTCCTGGCCGGCCCGCAGGCGGCGTGGATCACCGGCGAGACCCTGCACGTCAACGGCGGCATGTACATGGCCTGATCCGGCCCCGCTCCACCCGCCGCGGGCGCCTGCGCGCGCGGCGTTGCAATCGGGGGCCCGCGGCGGGATGCTGCGCCCCTCGCCCCATCGCGGGACGCGGCGCCGATCGGCGCGCGTCGCCCCCGCACCCCCCGGCTACTCTGGCCGGGCGGCTTTGCCTACAATGCGCCGGCAACATCTTTCTCCGGGAGAACAGCAGTCCATGAGCACCATCGAAGAGCGCGTCAAGAAGATCGTCGTCGAGCAGCTGGGCGTGAAGGAAGAGGAAGTCACCACGAACGCCTCGTTCGTCGACGACCTCGGCGCCGATTCGCTGGACACCGTGGAGCTGGTGATGGCGCTCGAGGAAGAGTTCGAGTGCGAGATCCCGGACGAGGAGGCCGAGAAGATCACCTCCGTCCAGCAGGCGATCGATTACGTCAAGGCCCACGTCAAGGGCTGAGCCCGGGCCTCGCCCGTGACGCCGGGGCCGCGGAGACGCGGCCCCGTGCGTTTCGGGATCCATGAAACCTACGCGTCCGTGTGGTCGGCGGGCGCCAGCGGAGTTCCTCGCATGCGCCAGTCTCGCCGCGTCGTGGTCACCGGCCTCGGCATCGTCTCGCCGGTCGGCAACACCCTCGCCACCGCCTGGGACGCGATCGCCAACGGTCGCTCGGGCATCGGCCCGGTCACGTCCTTCGACGCCTCCACCTACCCGACGCGCATCGTCGGCGAGGTGCGCGACTTCGATCCCTCGGCGTTCATGCCGCCGAAGGACGTCAAGAAGATGGACCCGTTCATCCATTACGGCGTCGCCGCGGCCTCGATGGCCATGGCCGACGCCGGCCTCGAGGTCACCGAGGCCAACGCCGAGCGCATCGGCGCGCTGGTGGGCTCGGGCATCGGCGGCATCCTCGGCATCGAGGAGACCTCGGTGAAGCTGCACGAGGGCGGCGTCCGCAAGGTCAGCCCGTTCTACGTGCCGAGCACCATCATCAACATGCTGCCCGGCCAGATCAGCCTGCTGACCGGCCTGAAGGGCCCGAACTTCTCGGCCGTCTCGGCCTGCGCCACGTCCAACCATTCCATCGGCATGGCGATGCGCATGATCCAGCACGGCGACGCCGACGTGATGGTCGCCGGCGGCGCCGAGCGCGGCGCCACGCCGAGCTCGATGGCCGGCTTCTGCGCGATGAAGGCGATGTCCACCCGCAACGACAAGCCGCAGCGCGCCTCGCGCCCCTGGGACCGCGACCGCGACGGCTTCGTCATGGGCGACGGCGCCGGCATCCTGGTGCTGGAGGAGTACGAGCACGCCAAGGCCCGCGGCGCGCGCATCTACTGCGAGCTCGCCGGCTTCGGCGCCAGCTCCGACGCCTTCCACATGACCGCGCCCAGCGAGAACGGCGAGGGCCCGGCGCGCTGCATGGCCGCCGCGCTGCGCGACGCCGGGCTCAACCCCGAGCAGGTCGAGTACCTCAACGCGCACGGCACCTCCACGCCGCTGGGCGACCTGGCCGAGACCCTCGCGCTCAAGCGCGCGCTGGGCGAGCACGCCTACCGCACGATGGTGAGCTCGACGAAGTCGATGACCGGCCACCTGCTCGGCGCGGCCGGCGGCGTCGAGGCGATCTTCTCGGTGATGGCGCTGCACACCGGCATCATCCCGCCGACGATCAACCTCGACACCCCGGGCGAGGGCTGCGACCTCGACTACGTGCCCAACACGGCGCGCGAGAAGCGCATCGACGTCGCGGTGTCGAACGGCTTCGGCTTCGGCGGCACCAACGGCACCCTCGTGTTCCGCCGGATCTGAGCCCGCGCGGCGGGCCCGCCCCGGGCCCGCCGCCGCAGCGCCCCGCCATGACGCTCCTCGCGCTGCCGCCCGACACCGACCTGCTGGCCCTGCACCGGCTGGCGCCGCTGCGCTATCCGCTGCTGCTCGAGAGCGTGGCCGACGGCACCCCGCGCGCGCGCTGGGACCTGCTGCTGCTGCACGACGGCGGCGGCCTGCGGCTGGGCGCCGACGGCGCGCTGCGCCGGCTCGGCAGCGGCGACGCGCCGGCGGGCCAGGACTTCCTCGCCGCGCTCGACGCGGACTGGGCGGCCGCGCGCGCGGCCGCCGGGCCCGCGCCGGCCGAGGCCGACGCCGCTGCCGACGCCGATGCCCCGCCGCCGTTCCGCGGCGGCTGGGGCCTGTACCTCGCCTACGAGCTCGCCGGCCAGGTCGAGCCGGTGCTGCGCCTGCCGCCGGCACCCGACGCGCTGCCGGTCGCGCTGGCCCTGCGCGCCCCCGCCGCGGTGCTGCGCGACCGCGCCAGCGGCCGCACATGGGCCGTGGCCGAGGACGCCGCCGCCGCGCACTGGCTCGACGTCATCGCCGCGGATGCCCGCGCGGCGCGCGCGCTGCCGCCGGTCGCGCCGCTGCCCGCGCCGCTGGCGATCGAGGAGGACGCCCCCGCGCGCTTCCTCGACGGCGCGCGCCGGGTGCTCGACTACCTCGCCGCCGGCGACGTGTTCCAGGCCAACCTCTCCCGGGCCTGGCGCGCGCGCTTCGCCGCGCCGGCCGACGGCGCGGACGCCGACGCCGCGGTCCACCCGCGCGCCGCCCAGCTCTACGCCGCGCTCCGCGCCGCCAACCCCGCGCCCTTCGCCGGGCTGCTGGTGGGCGAGGGCGACGACGGCCGGCCGTTCGGCCTGGCCAGCAGCTCGCCCGAGCGCCTGGTGTCGCTGCACGGCCGCGCGGTCGAGACCCGCCCGATCGCCGGCACCCGGCCGCGCCTGCCCGGCGACGACGAGGCCGCGCGGATCCGCGAGCTGGTGGGGCATCCCAAGGAGCGCGCCGAGCACGTGATGCTGCTCGACCTCGAGCGCAACGACCTCGGCCGGGTCTGCGAGCCCGGCAGCGTGCGCGTCGACGAGCTGATGAGCGTCGAGAGCTACGCCCACGTCCACCACATCGTCAGCAACGTCCGCGGCGTGCTGCGCGCGGGCGTCGGCCCCGGCGCGCTGGTGCGCGCGGTGTTCCCCGGCGGCACCATCACCGGCTGCCCGAAGGTGCGCTGCATGCAGGTCATCGCCGAGCTCGAGGGCGAGGGCCGCGGCCCCTACACCGGCGCGATCGGCTGGCTCGACCGCGGCGGCGACCTCGACCTCAACATCCTCATCCGCAGCGCCTGGCTGACGCCGGACGGCCTGCGCCTGCGCACCGGCGCCGGCATCGTGGTCGACTCCGACCCGGGCCGCGAGCTCGACGAGACCCGGGCCAAGGCCCGCGGCCTGCTGCGCGCCCTCGGAGACCCCGCATGAACCACCGCCTGCTCGGCGCCACCGCGATCGACCCCGGCGACCGGGGCCTGGGCTACGGCGACGGCCTGTTCGAGTCCATGCGCCTGCACGCCGGCCGCCTGCCGTGGTGGGACCGGCACTGGGCCCGGCTGGCGCGCGGCGCGGCGCGGCTCGGCATCCCGATGCCCGACGAGGCGACGGTGCGCGCCGAGGCCGAGGGCCTCGGCGGCGGCGAGGCCGCCGGCGTGATCAAGCTGCTGCTGACCCGCGGCCGCGGCGGGCGCGGCTACCAGCCGCCGGCCGAGCCGCAGCCCACCGTCCTGATCACCCGCCATCCGCTGCCTCCGGCCTGGCCGGACGACGGCCTGGTGCTGCGCTGGTGCGAGCTGCGCCTGGCCCGCCAGCCCGCGCTGGCCGGGCTGAAGCACTGCAACCGGCTCGAGCAGGTGCTGGCGCGCGCGGAGTGGCGCGAGGAGGCCGTCCACGAGGGCCTGCTGCGCGATGACACCGGCGCGCTGCGCTGCGCCACCGCGGCCAACGTGCTGGTGCGGATCGGCGGCGCGTGGCTGACCCCGCGCGTGGACGCCGCCGGCGTGGCCGGCGTGTGCCGCGGCTGGCTGCTCGAGCAGGGCCTGGTGCGCGAGGCCGGCGCCGACCTCGACCTCGCCGCGGTCGAGGGGGCCGAGGCGCTCGCCCTGTGCAACGCGGTGCGCGGTATCCTGCCGGTCGCGCGCCTCGGCGCGCGGCGCTGGGACGACCTGGCGCCGGCGCTCGCGCTGCGCGCCCGGCTCGCGTCGGCCGAGCCCGCGTTCGCCGCGCAGGCCTGAGCGCCCGCGGCCCGCCCCATCCCCGCACAGGACATCGCGTGAGTTCCAAGCCCGCCCCCGGCGTTTCCGTCTTCAAGGCCCTGCTCGTCCTCGCCCTGCTGGGGCTGCTCGCCGCGGCCGCCGCCGGTGCATGGGCGCACCGCGAGTACCGCGCCTTCGCCGCCGTCGCGCTCAGCGGCGAGGAGGAGTCGCGGATCGTCGAGATCGCCCCCGGCGACGGCTTCGTGCGCGTGCTCGGCCGCCTGCGCGCGGCGGGCTTCACCGAGGGCCACGACTGGCAGTGGCGGGTGCTGGCCCACGAGCTCGACGTCGCCGGCCGCCTGCAGGTGGGCGAGTACGAGCTCGGCCGCGGCGCCAGCGCCACCGAGGTGCTGCGCACCCTGGCCTCGGGCCGGGTGGTGCACTACCGCTTCACGATCATCGAGGGCATGAGCCTGCGCCAGCTGCGCGCCGCGCTGGCCGCCGAGCCGCGGCTGGCCCAGGACGGGGCCGCGCTCGACGAGGCCGCGCTGATGGAGGCCGTCGGCGCCCCGGGCGTGCTGGCCGAGGGCCGCTTCCTGCCCGACACCTACCACTTCACCCGCGGCATGTCCGACCTCGACGTGCTGCGCCGCGCGCGCGCCGCGATGGACGTCGAGCTGGCCCGGGTGTGGGCGCTGCGCCACGACGACCTGCCGCTGCGCACGCCGGAGGAGGCGCTCGTCATGGCCTCGATCATCGAGAAGGAGACCGGCCAGGCCGGCGAGCGCCACGAGATCTCGGGTGTGTTCGCGCGCCGGCTGCGCATCGGCATGCGCCTGCAGACCGATCCCACCGTGATCTACGGCATGGGCGAGGCCTACGACGGCAACATCCGCCGCTCCGACCTCACCACCGACACGCCCTGGAACACCTACACCCGCGCCGGCCTGCCGCCGACGCCGATCGCGATGCCCGGGCGCGCCGCGCTGCTGGCCGCGGTGCAGCCCGCCGACGGCGACGCGCTGTACTTCGTGGCCCGCGGCGACGGCAGCCACGTGTTCTCGCGCACCCTGGCCGAGCACAACGCGGCCGTGCGCCGCTGGCAGCTGGGCCGGTGAGCGGGCCCGCCATGCCCGCCGGCGCCGCTCCCGCCCGCCGCGGCCTGCTGGTCTCGGTCGAGGGCGGCGAGGGCGCCGGCAAGAGCACCGTGATCGCCGCGATCCGGGCCTGGCTGGAGGCCGCCGGCGAGGTGGTCACCGCCACCCGCGAGCCGGGCGGCACGGTGGTGGGCGAGGCCGTGCGCGGCCTGCTGCTGGCCCCGGCCGAGGACCCCGCCGACGCGCTGGTGCCCGAGGCCGAGCTGCTGCTGATGTTCGCCGCCCGCGCCCAGCTGGTGCGCCGCGTCGTGCGCCCGGCGCTGGCCCGCGGCGAGGTGGTGCTGGCCGACCGCTTCACTGACGCCAGCCACGCCTACCAGGGCGGCGGCCGCGGCCTGCCCGGCGGCACCATCGCCGAGCTCGAGCGCTGGGCCGCGGGCCTGAAGCCCGACCTCACCCTGCTGCTCGACGTCGGCGTCGCCGAGGGCCTGGCGCGCGCGCGCGGCCGCGGCGGCGAGCCCGACCGGATCGAGCGCGAGCGCGAGGACTTCTTCGAGCGCGTGCGCCAGGCCTACCTGGCCCGCGCGGCCGCCGAGCCGGCGCGCTTCCGCGTGATCGACGCGCGCCAGCCGCAGGCCGCCGTGGTCGCCGACGTCGAGGCCGCGCTGGCGGCCTGGCACGGGGGCGCGCGCGCCGGCGCCGCCGCCGCAGGCCACGCGCGATGAGCGCCGAGGTCGACCTGCAGGCCGCCGAGCTCGCCGCGCCGCGGCGCGGTCCGCTGCCGCCGTGGGCGGCGGTGCACCTGCAGACCCTGCTCGACGCGCGCCGCGAGGGCCGGCTGGGCCACGCGATCCTGGTCTGCGGCCCGGCGGGCCTGGGCAAGCGGGCGCTCGCCGAGGCCCTGTGCGAGGCGCTGCTGTGCCGCACGCCCACCGCCACTGGCCACGCCTGCGGCCACTGCCGCAGCTGCGCGCTGGCGGCCTCCGGCCATCCCGACCGCATCGCGCTGACCTTCGCGCCCAACGACAAGGGCGACAAGCTGCGCTCGGAGCTCTCGGTCGAGCAGATGCGCCAGCTCGGCGCCCGCCTCGCGCTGACGCCGCAGGCCGGCGGCGCCCAGGTGGCGCTGGTGTTCCCGGCCGAGAAGATGAACGCCGCGGCCGAGAACGCGCTGCTCAAGACCCTGGAGGAGCCCATGCCCGGGCGCTTCCTGCTGCTGCTGTGCGACGAGCCGGCGCGGCTGGTGGCGACCATCCGCAGCCGCTGCCAGCGCGTGGAGGTCCGGCTGCCGCCGCGGGCCGAGGCGCTGGCCGCGCTGCAGGCCGCCGGGCATCCGCCCGCCGCCGCGGCGGCCGCGCTCGACGCCGCGCGCGGCCATCCGGGCCTGGCCGCGGGCTGGCTCGCCGACGGCGGCCTCGCCCTGCGCGAGCAGGTCGCGCAGGCGCTGGCCAAGGTCGGCGCCGGCCGGCTCGCGCCGCTCGAGGCCGCCCCGGCCTGGCTGCAGGACGGGCAGGGCGCGCAGCGCCTGGTGTTCGCCGCCGAGCTCGCGCGCGAGCTGTTCGCGGCCGCCACCGGGGCCGGCGAGCCGCCCAAGGGCTTGACCCTGCCGCGGGATGTCACGAAGCTCTCGGCGTGGTTCGACGCGGCCAACCGGGCACGCTCGCAGCTCGACGCGCCGATCCGCCACGACCTGGCCGTGGCCGGGCTGCTGCGCGACTGGCGTGCGATGTACTGACGCGCCGGCCCCACCCGATCGACCCCCGCACCGTCCTGCCCCCGAAGGAACGACTCCCATGAGGCACCCCCGATGATCGGAGCCGCCGGCGCACGCCAGGGCATCCTCTCCCTGGCGATCAAGGACAAGTCCTCGCTGTACAACGCGTTCATGCCGTTCGTGCGCGGCGGCGGCATCTTCGTGCCGACGCCCAAGCGCTACGCGATCGGCGACGAGGTCTTCCTGCTGCTCACGCTGATGGAAGAGAAGGACCGCCTGCCGGTGGCCGGCAAGGTGGTCTGGGTCACCCCGCCGGGCGCGCAGGGCAACCGCGCCGCCGGCATCGGCGTGCAGTTCGCCGACTCTGCCGAGGGCGAGGCGGTGCGCTCGCGCATCGAGACGCTGCTGGCCGGCGCCCAGGGCTCGGACAAGCCCACCCACACGATGTGAGCCCGGCGCGGCGCGCCATCGCGCGCCGCCCGCGCGGCCGCCCGCGCCTCAGCGCAGCACGGTGCCGATGCGCTGGCCCACGCGCAGCACGCTGTCCTCGCCCAGTCCGGGCTCGAAGCGCACGGTGTCGCGCGGGAACAGCAGGATCACGGTCGAGCCGTAGTTGAAGCGCGCCATCTCGGCGAAGCGCGCCAGGGTGATGCCCTGGCCGCGGAAGTCGCGGCGCACCGGGCGCGAGGCGTAGCGGGGGATGTTGACCCCGTTCCAGACCGTCTCGACGCCCGACACCAGCAGCGCGCCGACCATCACCGCGCACATCGGGCCCTGCGGGGTGTCGAAGTGGCACACCAGCCGCTCGTTGCGCGCGAACAGGCGTGGGATCGCGCGCACCGCCCACGGCGCCACCGAGAACAGCCGGCCCGGCACGTGCAGGGTCTCGACCAGCGTGCCGCCCCAGGCCATGTGCACGCGGTGGTAGTCGCGCGGCGAGAGGTAGACGTTGGCGAAGTGGCCCTCGGCGTAGGGCGCGGCCATGGCCTCGTCGCCGAGCAGCTCGGCGGCGGTGTAGGCCTGGCCCTTGGCCTGGAAGATGCGGCCGCCCTCGATCCGGCCGAGCTGGCTGAGCTTGCCGTCGGCGGGCGAGAGCAGGGCGGCGGGATCCGGGTCGGCGACGTGCACGCCGGGCGTCATCGCGCGCACGAAGAACGCCGAGAAGCTGGGGTAGGCGCGCGGGTCGGGCTCGGCGGCTTCATGCATCGCGACGTCGAAGCGCCGCACCACCAGGCCGATCAGCCAGTCCTTGAACCCGCGCACCTCGCAGCGCGCGACCCACAGCGCCAGGCGGGTGAGCAGCCGGTGCGGCAGCAGGTACTGCAGGGCGATCGAGGGCCTCACTCGGCGGCTCCGGCCGCGGCGGGCGCGGCGGCCTCGGGCAGCGGCGTGCCGCCGAGCAGGGCGAGGTCGCGGGCGATCGCACGGGCGTCCAGCGGCGGGCGGATCAGCCCGGCGCGGCGGCCCTGGGGATCGATGACGGCCAGCGCCGAGGAGTGGTCGACGGTCAGCCCGCCGTTGCCGTCGTCGACCTCCATGAAGACCAGGCCGAGGCTGCGCGCGAACTCGGTGAGCGGCTCCAGCGCGCCGCTGCCGGCGATGGTGTCGGCGTGGAAGAACGCGGCGTACTCGCCGGCGCGCGCGGCGGTGTCGCGGCGGGGATCGACCGAGACGAACAGCACCTGCGGCCGGGTGCCGGCGGGCAGGCCGGCCCACAGCCGCTGCGCGGTGGCCAGCTCGCCCAGCGTGGTCGGGCAGATGTCGGGGCAGTGGGTGAAGCCGATGAACACGATCGTCCAGCGGCCCAGCAGGTCCGCGTTCTCGAGCGCGGTGCCGTCGGACTGCTCGAGCGCGAACGGCGGCAGGTCGAGGGTCTGCGGGAACAGGGTCACCGCCTCGGTCGCCGGGAGCGCGGCGTCGCGCGCCGGCATCACCGAGCCGAACTGGTGCTGGGAGGCCCACAGGCCCAGGCCCGCGGCGAAGGCGGCGGCGAGGATCAGCAGGGTCGAGCGGCTGGCGAGGCCGCGCGGGCGGCGGGCGAGGGCGTGGGGGCGCGAGGTCGTGGTCATGGGGCGGGATGATACCGGCGCCCGCGCCGTGGCGCCCGCCCCGGCCCGCGGCGCGACGCCGCGGGGCCGGTCCGGCACCGCGGGCTTGAGCCCCGCGGCCGCGGGATGCCACCGTACGCACCTCCCGTCCGCCGACCGCCTGGCTCCCGCATGGCCTACTCCGCCTATCCCGCCCGCCTGCCCGGCGGCCTCTACCTC
This sequence comes from Lysobacteraceae bacterium, assembly GCA_051859045.1. Classification (GTDB taxonomy): domain Bacteria; phylum Pseudomonadota; class Gammaproteobacteria; order Xanthomonadales; family Xanthomonadaceae; genus JBHYGK01. Next base: position 87,170 of record JBHYGK010000002.1, read on the forward strand.
GCCACGCTGGTGCTGATCGCGGTGGTCGCCGCCACCGACATCGGCCTGCTCCTCAGCGGGCTCGCCGAGCGCGCGCTGCTCGAGCGCGTCGTGGCGCTCGAAGGCGTCGAGGTCGACAAGGCCCTGTGGGCCGAGCTCGAGGCCAGCGATGGCCGCCGCATGCGCGGCACGGTCGCGATGGTGCTGGCCTTCCTCGCCTGCGCCGTGGTCTCGCTGTGCTGGCTGCACCGGGCCCGGCGCAACCTCGACGACCTCGGCGCCGAGGACCTGCGCTTCACCCCGGGCTGGACGGTGGGCTGGTTCTTCATCCCGCTGATGCACTTCTTCCGGCCGTTCCAGGCCGTCTCCGAGCTTTGGCGCGCCAGCGCCGACCCGCAGGGGCGCTGGTCGGAGGCCGGCGTCGGCCCGTTGCTGCCGCTGTGGTGGCTGGCCTGGATCGCCTCGAACGTGGCCGGGCAGGTCGAGGGCCGGCTGTCGCTGCGCCTCGGCGACACCTCGCCGATGGAGGACTTCCTGCAGGTGAACACCCTGGGCCTGGCCTCGTCCTCGGGCTCCATCCTCGCCGCGGCGCTGTTCGCGCTGGTGGTGATGGGCGTGCAGCGCCGGCAGGTCGAGGCGCTCAAGCGCCTGCGCCGCGCCGAGGCCGCGGCGCGGGTGGCCGAGGCCGCCGAGGTCGCCCGCCTGGCCCGGGAGCGCGCCGGCGCCCTCGCGCCCTGAGCGGGGGCGCGCCGGCCCGCGCCGCGCGCGGCCGGCCGCGCGAAGCCCGTATACTCCGCGGCCGATCCGCCTCGCCCGATGCCCGCCATGACCGCCGAACTCCAGTCCATCGTCGACCTCATCCGCTACGGCGGCAGCCGCTTCGGGGAGGCCGGCCTGAGCTTCGGCCACAGCTACGACAACGCGCTCGACGAGGCCACCCAGCTCACCCTGCACGCGCTGCACCTGCCGCACGACCTCAGCCCGGTCTACGGCCACGCCAAGGTCACCGCCGACGAGAAGGCGCGCGTGCTGGCGCTGTTCGAGCGCCGCGTGCGCGAGCGCATCCCGGCCTGCTACCTCACCGGCGAGGCCTGGTTCGCCGGCCTGAGCTTCAGGTCCGACCCGCGCGCGCTGGTGCCGCGCTCGCCGATCGCCGAGCTCATCGAGGCCGGCTTCGAGCCCTGGCTCGGCGGCCGCGAGGTGCGTCGCGCGCTCGACATCTGCACCGGCTCGGGCTGCATCGCGATCGCGATGGGCCACTATTTCCCGCACTGGCAGGTCGACGGCGTCGACATCAGCCCCGAGGCCCTGTCGCTGGCCGAGGAGAACAAGGCCCGCCTGCACGCCGGCAACGTCCGCCTGCTGCACTCCGACCTGTTCTCGGCGGTGGCCGGCGAGGTCTACGACCTGATCGTCACCAACCCGCCCTACGTGACCATCGAGGAAGTGGCCGCGCTGCCCGAGGAGTACGACCACGAGCCCGAGCTCGGCCTGGTGGCCGGCGACGACGGCCTCGACCTGGCGCTGCGGATCCTGCGCGACGCCCCGGCGCACCTGGCCCCGGGCGGCCTGCTGGTGTGCGAGGTGGGCGAGAGCGAGCGCGCGCTGGTCGCGCTGCTGCCCGAGGTCGAGTTCGCCTGGGTCGAGTTCAAGGTGGGCCAGATGGGCATCTTCGCGATCGACCGCGAGGCCCTGGTCGAGCACCACGCCGCCATCAAGGCCCTGGCCGACGCGCGCGGCTGAGCCGCCGCCCGCCGCCCGCCCGCGCATGGACAACAGCTTCGGCCGCCTGCTGAGCGTCACGACCTTCGGCGAGAGCCACGGGCCGGCGATCGGCTGCATCGTCGACGGCTGCCCGCCCGGACTGGCGCTGGACGAGGCGATGTTCGCCCACGACCTCGAGCGCCGCGCCACCGGCCGCAGCCGGCACACCTCGCAGCGCCACGAGGCCGACGCCGTCGAGATCCTCTCCGGCGTGTACGAGGGCCGCACCACCGGCACCCCGATCGCGCTGCTGATCCGCAACACCGACGCCCGCAGCAAGGACTACGCCGCGATCGCGCGCCAGTTCCGCCCCGGCCACGCCGACTACGCCTACCAGGCCAAGTACGGCCTGCGCGACCCGCGCGGCGGCGGCCGCAGCTCCGCGCGCGAGACCGCGGCGCGGGTGGCCGCGGGCGTCATCGCCAAGGCCTGGCTGGCCGAGCGCCACGGCGTGGCGGTGCGCGCGCTGGTCAGCCAGGTGGGCACGCTGAAGGCCGCGCGCCTGCCCGGCGGCGACTGGGACTGGGACCGCGCCGGCGCCAACGGCCTGTTCTGGCCGGATCCCGCCGGCATCGACGCGCTCGAGGCCCACATGGACGCGCTGCGCAAGTCCGGCGACTCCGCCGGCGCACGGGTCGAGGTCGAGGCCACCGGCGTGCCCGCCGGCTGGGGCCAGCCGCTGTACGGCAAGCTCGACGCCGAGCTCGCGGCCGCGCTGATGTCGATCAACGCGGTCAAGGCGGTGGGCATCGGCGATGGCTTCGACGTCGTCGAGCAGCCCGGCAGCCTGCACCGCGACCTGATGACGCCCGAGGGCTTCGCCAGCAACCACGCCGGCGGCGTGCTCGGCGGCATCTCCACCGGCCAGGCCGTGCGCGCCAGCGTCGCGTTCAAGCCCACCTCCAGCCTGCGCCTGCCCGGCGCCACGCTCGACGTCGACGGCCAGGCCGTCGAGGTCGTCACCACCGGCCGCCACGACCCCTGCGTGGGCCTGCGCGCGCCGCCGATCTGCGAGGCGATGGTCGCGCTGGTGCTGATGGACCTCGCCCTGCGCCACCGCGCGCAGTGCGGCGACGTGCCCGCCAGCGCCCCGCTGATGGACCGCCCCGGCGATAAAAAAGGCGCCTGACCCGCGCGACCGGCCTCGCCTCAGCGATGCCCCGGCCGCGCCCGCGCGCCGGCCCCGTTAGACGAGTCTCCCCCTCGACAGGCCACCGGCGTCCCGCGCAGGCTGGCCGTCCCGGCGCGGGGACACCCCCGACGGCCGACCCGACCCACGAAGGACCACACGCACCATGAGCACCCCCAGCCTCACCGTCGCCGTCGTCGGCGCCACCGGCGCCGTCGGCGAGACGATGCTCGCCATCCTCGCCGAGCGCGCCTTCCCCGCCACCCAGGTCATCGCGCTGGCCAGCGAGCGCTCGGCCGGCGACCAGGTCGACTACGGCGGCCGCAAGCTCACCGTCCGCGACCTCGCCACCTTCGACCCGGCCGGCGTCGACATCGCGCTGTTCTCCGCGGGCGGCGCGATCTCGAAGGCGCACGCCCCGCGCTTCGCCGCCGCCGGCGCGGTGGTGATCGACAACTCCTCGGCCTTCCGCTACGACGCCGACGTGCCGCTGGTGGTCGCCGAGGTCAATCCCGAGGCCATGGCGAACCGCCCGCGCGGGATCATCGCCAACCCCAACTGCTCGACGATGCAGATGCTGGTCGCGCTGGCCCCGCTGCACCGCGAGTCGCCGATCACCCGCATCCAGGTCGCCACCTACCAGTCGGTCTCGGGCGCGGGCCGCTCCGCGCTCGAGGAGCTCGGCAAGCAGACCGCGGCCATGCTGGCCTTCCAGTCCAGCGAGCCCAAGCGCTTCCCGGTGCAGATCGCGTTCAACCTGATCCCGCACATCGACGACTTCCTCGAGAACGGCTACACGAAGGAAGAGATGAAGCTGGTCTGGGAGACCCGCAAGATCCTCGGCGACGAGGCGATCCTGGTGAACCCCACCGCGGTGCGGGTGCCGGTGTTCTACGGCCACTCCGAGGCGGTCACCGTCGAGACCCGCGAGAAGATCCCGCTGGCGCGCGTGCGCGCGCTGCTCGAGGCCGCGCCGGGCGTCGAGGTGGTCGACGAGCCGGTGCCGGGCGGCTATCCGACCCCGGTCACCCATGCCTCCGGCACCGACCCGGTGTACGTGGGCCGGATCCGCGAGGACCTCGCCAGCCCCACCGGCATCAACCTCTGGATCGTGGCCGACAACATCCGCAAGGGGGCCGCCCTCAACGCCGTCCAGCTGGCCGAACGCTTGGTCGCCGAGCGCGCCTGAGCCTATAGTCCGGGCCATCCGGGCCGGGCCGCCGCGGGGGACGCGACGGCCCAGCCCTTCCATCGGGGAGAACCGATCCGTGCATCCGAAGAACCTGCGCCTTCCCGCCGCGCTCGCGCTCGCGCTTGGCGCCAGCACCGCCCACGCCTTCGGCCTCGGCGCCATCGAGGTCAAGTCCGGCTACGACCAGCCCCTGCTGGCCGAGATCCCGGTCGTGCTCGCCACGCCGTCGGAGGGCGACCAGCTGCAGGTGCGGCTCGCCCCGCGCGAGGCCTTCGCCCGGGTCGGCCTGGAGCTGCCGGCCACGCTGGCGGCCAACCTGCAGTTCGCCTACACCACGAACGCGCGCGGCCAGCCGATCATCCGCGTCACCACGCCCAACCGCGTCAACGACCCCTACGTGAGCTTCCTGCTCGAGGTCGACTGGGGCCGCGGCCGCCTGGTGCGCGAGTTCACCGTGCTGCTCGACCCGCCCTACATCGCGCCCGCCGTGCTGCAGCCCGTGCAGCCGGTGACCGCCGCGCCCGCGGTGGCCCTGGCCCCGGTCGCCGCGCCGCCCCCGGCCGCGCCCGCGCCGCCGCCGGCCGCCGTCGAGCCCGCGCCGGAGGCGCTGCCGCCC
>JBHYGK010000003.1:0-83013 GCA_051859045.1 Lysobacteraceae bacterium
GGGGCGGCGCGGGGCGGCGCGGGGCGGCGCGGGGCGGCGCGGGGCGGGGCGGGCCTCGCGTATGATCGGGCGCCCGCGTCCGCCTCCACCCCTACTGCGAACCCCATGCACGAGCATTACGACCCGAAGGCCATCGAGGCCGCCGCCCAGCGCTTCTGGACCGACACCCGCGCCTTCGAGGTCACCGAGACCCCCGGCAAGCCCACGTTCTATTGCCTCTCGATGCTGCCGTACCCGTCGGGCGCGCTGCACATGGGCCACGTGCGCAACTACACGATCGGCGACGTCATCGCGCGCTACCAGCGCATGAACGGCCGCAACGTGCTGCAGCCGATGGGCTGGGACGCGTTCGGCCTGCCCGCCGAGAACGCCGCGATCAAGCACAAGACCGCGCCCGCGGCCTGGACCTACCGCAACATCGAGCACATGCGCGAGCAGCTGCAGGCGCTGGGCTACGCCATCGACTGGTCGCGCGAGTTCGCCACCTGCAAGCCCGACTACTACGCGCACGAGCAGCGGATGTTCACCCGCCTGATGCGCAAGGGCATGGCCTACCGCAAGAACAGCGTCGTCAACTGGGACCCGGTCGACCAGACCGTGCTCGCCAACGAGCAGGTCATCGACGGCCGCGGCTGGCGCTCGGGCGCGCTGGTGGAGAAGCGCGAGATCCCGCAGTGGTTCCTGCGCATCACCGACTACGCCCAGGAGCTGCTCGACGGCCTCGACCGCCTGCCGGGCTGGCCGGACGCGGTGAAGACCATGCAGCGCAACTGGATCGGCCGCTCCGAGGGCCTGGAGATCGACTTCCAGGTGCCCGGCGGCGAGGCCCTGCGCGTGTTCACCACCCGCCCCGACACCCTGATGGGCGTGACCTACTTGGCGGTGGCCGCCGAGCATCCGCTGGCGCTGCGCGCGGCCGAGGGCGACGCCGCGCTGGCCGCGTTCCTGCTGGAGTGCAAGGCCGGCGGCGTGTCCGAGGCCGAGCTCGAGACCCAGGAGAAGCGCGGCATGGCCACCGGCCTGCACGCGATCCATCCGCTCACCGGCGACCAGGTCCCGGTGTGGGTCGCGAACTTCGTGCTGATGGGCTACGGCACCGGCGCGGTGATGGCCGTGCCCGGCCACGACGAGCGCGACTTCGCCTTCGCCCGCAAGTACGCCCTGCCCATCCGCCAGGTGGTCGCGCTGGAGGGCGAGGGCCCCGAGCCGGCCTGGAACGACCTCGAGTGGCAGGCCTGGTACGGCGACAAGGCGCATGCCCGCGCGCGCACGGTGAACTCGCCGGGCTTCGACGGCCTGGCCCCGAAGGCGGCCTTCGCCGCGGTGGCCGAGCGCATCCGCGCCGCCGGCGCCGGCGAGGTCAAGGTCAACTACCGCCTGCGCGACTGGGGCGTCAGCCGCCAGCGCTACTGGGGCTGCCCGATCCCGGTGATCTACTGCCCGTCCTGCGGCGCGGTGCCGGTGCCCGAGGACCAGCTGCCGGTGGTGCTGCCCGAGGACGTGGCGCTGATGGGCACCGGCTCGCCGATCAAGGCCGATCCCGAGTGGCGCAAGACCACCTGCCCCACGTGCGGCGGCGCGGCCGAGCGCGAGACCGACACCTTCGACACCTTCATGGAGTCGAGCTGGTACTACGCCCGCTACACCTGCCCGGGCGCCACCGACATCGTCGACGCGCGCGCCGACCACTGGCTGCCGGTCGACCAGTACATCGGCGGCATCGAGCACGCGATCCTGCACCTGCTGTACTTCCGCTTCTTCCACAAGCTGCTGCGCGACGAGGGCCTGGTGAAGAGCGACGAGCCCGCCACCGGCCTGCTGTGCCAGGGCATGGTGATCGCCGACACCTACTTCCGCGCCGAGCCCGACGGTTCGAAGACCTGGTTCAACCCCGCCGAGGTGGACGTGGTGCGCGACGAGCGCGCGCGCGTCACCGGCGCGGTGCTGCGCGCCGACGGCCAGCCGGTGCAGGTGGGCGGCACCGAGAAGATGTCGAAGTCCAAGAACAACGGCGTCGACCCGCAGCAGATGGTCGAGAAGTTCGGCGCCGACACCGTGCGCCTGTTCTCGATGTTCGCCGCGCCGCCCGAGCAGTCGCTGGAGTGGAACGAGGCAGGCGTCGAGGGCATGGCCCGCTTCCTGCGCCGGGTGTGGCGCGAGGTGCAGCAGCACGTGGCCGCCGGCCCGGCGCCGGCGCTGGACGTGGCCGCGCTCGACGCCGCCCAGAAGACCCTGCGCCGCCAGCTGCACGAGGCCATCCAGAAGGTCGGCGACGACCTCGGCCGGCGCCAGGTGTTCAACACCGCGATCGCCGCGCTGATGGAGCTGATGAACCACCTCGGCCAGGCCAAGGGCGAGGGCGCGCAGGACCGCGCGCTGCGCCAGGAGGCCTTCGAGGCCATCGCGCTGCTGATGAACCCGATCACCCCGCACCTGTCGCACGCGCTGTGGCAGGCGCTGGGGCGCGCGGAGTCGGTGGTGGACGATCAGCCCTGGCCGAAGGCCGACCCCGCCGCGCTGGTGCGCGACGCGGTCACCCTGGCGGTGCAGGTGAATGGCAAGCTGCGCGGCACGATCGAGGTGGCGGTGGGCCTGCCCAACGCCGACATCGAGGCGCTGGCGCTGGCGGAGCCCAACGTGGCGAAGTTCCTGGAGGGTCAGACCGTGCGCAAGGTGATCGTGGTCCCCGGCAAGATCGTCAACGTGGTGGCCGGCTGATGGCCGGCCCCGCGTCCGTCGCCGCGCGCGCGGCCCTGGTGGCGCTGCTGGGCGCGGCCCTGGCCGCCGGCTGCGGCTTCCGCCCGCGCGGCGGCCTGGCCCTGCCGCCCGACCTGGGCCCGCTGCGGGTCCAGGCCGGCGACCCCTTCAGCGACCTGGTGCTGCCGCTGCAGCGATCGCTGCAGCGCTCCGGCGCCCTGCCGCCGCCGGCCGCCGAGGCCGAGCGCGCGGCCACGCTGCGCATCCTCAGCGAGGTCATCGACAACCGCCCGCTATCGGTCGACAACCGCGCCCGCGTGCAGGAGTACCTGACCCGCTACCTGGTGGTGTTCGAGCTGGCCTCGGCCGACGGCACCGTGCTGGTGCCGCGCCAGGAGGTGGTGCTGGAGCGCGAGTACAGCTTCGACACCGCGGCCGCGCTGGGTACGCCCGGCGAGCAGGAGATCGTGCTCGAGGACCTCAAGCGCGACATGGTGGCGGCGATCCTGCGCCGCGTGGACACCGTGCTGCGCCAGCCGGCCGCGGGCTGAGATGGGCCAGCCCCGGCCCGCCGAACTGGCCCGCGTGCTCGCCGGCGAGGCGGTGCGGCCGGCCTACCTGGTCGCCGGCAGCGAGCCGCTGCTGGTGCTCGAGGCCGCCGACGCCATCCGCGCCCGCGCCCGCGAGCAGGGCTATGCCGAGCGCGAGGTGTTCGACGTCGAGCGCGGCTTCAGCTGGGACGCGCTGCACGCCTCGCTGGGCGCGCTGAGCCTGTTCGCCACCCGGCGCGTGTTCGACGTGCGCCTGCCCACCGGCAATCCCGGCAAGGACGGCTCGGCCTTCGTCGACGCCTACTGCGCCGACCCGCCGCCCGACACCGTGCTGCTCATCAGCACCGGCGAGTGGTCGAAGAAGCTGGCGGGCAAGTGGAGCGAGCGCATCGCCGCCGTCGGCCACCTGGTGGAGTGCTGGCCGGTGAAGCCGCACGAGCTGCCGGAGTGGATCGCGCGCCGGCTGCGCAGCCGCGGCCTGCAGGCCGACGATGACGCGGCGCGGGTGCTGGCCGACCGGGTGGAGGGCAACCTGCTGGCGGCCGCGCAGGAGATCGACAAGCTGGCGCTGCTGGCGCCGGGCGCGCGGATCGGCGCGGCGCAGATGCTCGACCTGGTCGCCGACGCCTCGCGCTACGACGTGTTCGCGCTGGTGGACGCCACGCTCGGCGGCGACGCGCCGCGCGCGCTGCGCATGCTCGCCGGCCTGCGCGCCGAGGGCGAGGCGGTGGCCGCGCTGATGCCGTGGCTGGCGGGCGAGGTGGGCCGGGTGGCCGGCTTCGCCCGGATCGCCGATGGCGGCGGCAACGTGGGCGCCGAGATGAAGGCCGCGCGCGTCTGGGACGCGCGCCAGGCCCTGTACCGCCGGGCCATGCAGCGCCACGGCGGCCCGGGCTGGGAGGCCTTCGCGCTGGAGGCCGGGCGCGTGGAGCGCATGGCCAAGGGCCGCGAGGCCGGCGACGCCTGGCTGGCGCTGGAGCGCCTGGTGGCCGCGATCGCCGAGCCGCGCGCGCGCCGGCTGGTCGGCTGAGGGCGGCGGCGGTGGCGCTGGAGGTCTTCTACGGCGGCACCTTCGACCCGATCCACGCCGGCCACGTGGCGGTCGCCAGCGGCGTCGCCCGCGCGCTCGACGCGCCGGTGTGGCTGGTGCCGGCCGCCGATCCGCCGCACCGCGCGCCGCCTGGCGCCGACGCCGCCACCCGCGCGGCGCTGTGCGCGCTGGCCGTGGCCGGCCTGCCGCGGCTGGGCGTGGACGAGCGCGAGCTGCGCCGCGCCGGGCCCTCGTTCACCGTCGACACCCTGGCCGAGCTGCGCGCCGAGCGCGGGCCGTTCGCGCCGGTCGCTTGGCTGGTCGGGGCCGACGCCTTCCTGGGCCTGCACCGCTGGCACCGCTGGGGCGAGCTGCTGGGCCTGGCCCACCTGGTGGTGGTGCAGCGGCCCGGGCACGCGCTCGACGGCCTGCCGTGCCCGCTGGCCGAGGCCTGCGCCGGGCGCTGGACCGACGATCCGGACGCGCTGCGCTTCCAGGCCGCGGGCCGGGTGCTGCCGCTGGAGCTGCCGCTGCGCCCGGAGTCGGCCACCGCGGTGCGCGCCGCGCTGGCCGCCGACGGCCCCGCGGGGGCCTGGGCCGGCATGCTGCCCCCCGCGGTGGCCGAGGCGATCCGCGCCCGCGGCCTGTACGGCCTCGGCGCGGGCGCGCCGGCCGACTGACCCGCCTCCCGTCGCGGTAGGTCCAAGCGGGGCGCCTCCCGTCGCGGTAGGCCCGAGCGGGGCGCCTCCCGTCGCCCCGCGGGCGGCGCGGCCCCCCGGGGCGTATACTCCGCCCCCGCCGCGCGTCGCGGTTCCCCATCGAGTGCCCCGCCCTTGAGCTCCCAAGCCCACGTCATCAAGACCGTCATGCCGTCCCCGGCGCCCACCTCCGAGGCCCTGCTCGGCGTCGTGCGCAACGCGCTCGAAGAGCTGAAGGCCAAGGAGCCGGTCGAGATCGACGTCCGCGGCCGCACCAGCGTCACCGACTTCATGGTGATCACCTCGGGCACCTCCACCCGCCACGTGAAGTCGATCGCCGACGAGGTCGTGCGCCACACCAAGGCCCTGGGCGTCATGCCGCTGGGCGTGGAGGGCGAGCGCGAGGCCGAGTGGGTGCTGGTCGACCTGGGCGACGTGGTGGTGCACGTGATGCTGCCGCGCGTGCGCGAGTTCTACGCGCTCGAGCGCCTGTGGACCGTCGGCGACCAGCCCCCGGGCGACGACGAGGCCTGATCCCCCGGTGAAGGCCCGCCTCGTCGCCGTCGGCGAGCATCCGCCCGGCTGGGTGGCCGAGGGCTTCGCCGAATACCGCAAGCGGCTGTCGCACTGGCTGCCGCTGGAGCTCGTGGAGATCTCCCCGGGCGTCCGCGGCAAGGGCCGCGACGCCGCCCGCGCCACCCGCGACGAGGGCCAGCGCGTGCTGGCCGCGCTCCCGAAGCAGGGCCTGGTGGTGGCGCTCGACGGCCGCGGCCGCGCGCACACCAGCGAGGACCTCGCCCAGCGCATGGAGCACTGGCGCCAGCAGGGCCGCGACCTCGCGTTCCTCGTCGGCGGCCCCGAGGGCCACGCCCCCGAGGTGCTGGCGCGCGCCGAGGAGCGCTGGAGCCTCGGCCCCCTGACCCTGCCGCACATGCTGGTCCGCCTCGTGCTGGCCGAGCAGCTCTACCGCGCCTGCACGCTGCTGGCCAACCATCCCTACCACCGCGCCTGACCCCGGAGCCCGCATGGACCTTCGCCGCCTCGCCCTGTCCGCCCTGCTGGCCCTCCCGCTGGCCTGCGGCCCCGCCGCGGCCGCGAAGCGCGCGATCGCCCCGCCGCCGGCCGAGGCCGACGCCGCCCCGGAGGCCCGCTACGCCGTCGGCGGCACCGAGATCACGCTGCGCCTGCCGGCGGGCTTCGTCGAGGCGCGCACCGCCGCCGTCGGGCTGCACCGCGCCACCGAGGCCTCGACCATCCCCGACCAGCGCATGCTCGGGGTCTGGCTGCACGGCGAGGATGCCGCCCGGATGGCCCAGGGCCTCGACGTGCGCGGTCCGTGGATCGTCATGGTGGTGCCGCGCGAGGCCGAGCCCCACGCGCTCGACCTGGCGACCTGGCGCGAGCTGCGCCCGGCCCTGGCCGAGCAGCTGCGCGCCGAGGACCTCGCGGCCCAGGTGCGCGCGGAGAGCGACGGCCTCAACCGCCGCCTCGACAAGGCCGTCGACCAGGAGGTGGACGTCGCCGTGGCCCCGGTCGGGCGCCAGGTGATCTACCGCGACGACGACGCGGGCGTGCGCTTCGACGCCCGGATCGACAACCGGATCACGCTCGGCGGCCGCGAGACCGTGCAGCAGCTGTGGATGGCCGGCGGCGTGGCCCGCATCGGCGGGCGCCTGGTGGTGCTCTACGCCTACCGCGCCGGCGACCCGGGCCCGGCCGGCCGCGCCGAGGCGCGCCGGCTGCTCGACGCGGTGCTCGACGCCAGCGCCGGCTGAGCCCGCGCGCCGCGCCGGGGCGCCCGTTCACGCGCGGGCACGCCCGCGGGGCGGGCGGCCGGTTATCCTTGGCGCATGCTCCATCTCGCCTCGCAGTCCCCCCGCCGCCGCGACCTCCTCGACCAGCTCGGGGTGGCCTTCGGCCTGCTCGACGTCGACGTGCCCGAGGTCCGGGCGCCGGGCGAGCCGCCCGCCGACTACGTCAGCCGCGTGGCCCGCGAGAAGGCCGGCGCCGGCCTGCTGCGCGTGGCCGGCGCGCCCGGGGCCGTGGTGCTGGGCGCCGACACCGAGGTGGTGCTGGGCGAGCGCGTGTTCGGCAAGCCCGCCGACGCCGCCGAGGCCGCGGCGATGCTGCGCGCGCTCTCGGGCCGCACCCACCAGGTCCTCAGCGTGGTGTGGCTGGTGTCCGCCGGCGACGAGGCCTGCGCGCGCTGCGTGAGCGAGGTGAGCTTCGCCGCGCTCGACGACGCCGCCATCGACGCCTACCTCGCCACCGGCGAGTGGCGCGGCAAGGCCGGCGCCTACGCCATCCAGGGCCTGGCCGCGGCCTTCGTCACCCACCTCTCGGGCAGCTACAGCGGCGTGATGGGGCTGCCCCTGCACGAGACCGCGGGCCTGCTCGCGCGCTTCGGCCTGCCCACGCGGCTGCATCCCGGCCGCCCGTCCCCGTCCCCAGGAGCCACGCCATGAGCGAAGAGATCCTGGTCAACGTCACCCCGCGCGAGACCCGCGTGGCGGTGGTCGAGAACGGCCTGCTGCAGGAGGTGCACATCGAGCGCGCCTCGCGCCGCGGCTACGTCGGCAACATCTACAAGGGCCGGGTGCAGCGGGTGATGCCCGGCATGCAGGCGGCCTTCATCGAGTGCGGGCTGGAGCGCGCGGCGTTCCTGCACGCCTCCGACATCCTGCGCGGGCCCGCCAACGGCGCCGTCGCCATCGACGACGGCGAGCCGGTGCCGCCGCCGGGCCCGCCGCCGCCGATCACCGAGCTGCTGCGCGAGGGCCAGGAGGTCGTCGTGCAGGTGGTCAAGGACCCGATCGGCTCGAAGGGCGCCCGGCTCACCACCCAGCTCTCGATCCCCTCGCGCTGCCTGGTGCTGCTGCCGTACTCGCGCGTGCTCGGCGTCAGCGCCCGGATCGAGGACGAGGCCGAGCGCGCGCGCCTGAAGGCGGCCATCGCCGAGGCCTCGCGCGAGGCCCCGCCCTGCGGCTACATCGTGCGCACCAATGCCGAGGGCCTCGACGCCGAGGCGCTCGCCGAGGACGTGGCCTACCTGCAGCGGGCCTGGGCGCTGGTGATGCAGGGGTCGGCCAAGGCCAAGGTCGGCACGCGGATCTACGAGGACCTGCCGCTGCCGATGCGCGCGCTGCGCGACCTGTTCCGCAAGGAGGTCGAGAAGGTGCGCGTGGACTCGCGCGAGACCTTCGAGCGCATGCTCGCCTTCGCGCGCCAGTTCGTGCCCTCGCTGGTGGAGCGCATCGAGCACTACGCCGGCGAGCGCCCGGTGTTCGAGCTCTACGGCATCGAGGACGAGATCCAGCGCGCGCTGCACAAGGAGGTGCCGCTGAAGTCCGGCGGCACCCTGGTGGTCGACCAGACCGAGGCGATGACCACCGTCGACGTCAACACCGGCAGCTTCCTCGGCCAGCGCAACCTCGAGGAGACGGTGTACCGCACCAACCTCGAGGCCGCGCAGGCGGTGGCGCGCCAGCTGCGGCTGCGCAACCTCGGCGGCATCATCATCATCGACTTCATCGACATGATGGACCCCGAGCACCGCCGCCAGGTGCTGCGCACGCTCGAGAAGGCGATGGCGCGCGACCACGCCAAGTCCACGGTGTACGAGTTCTCGCCGCTGGGCCTGGTGGAGATGACCCGCAAGCGCACCACCGAGAGCCTCGAGCGCCAGCTCTGCGAGCCCTGCGCGGCCTGCGGCGGGCGCGGCACGGTGCGCACCGCCGAGACCCTCACCTACGAGATCTTCCGCGAGATCACCCGCGCGGTGCGCCAGTTCGACGCCCCGCGCCTGCTGGTGATGGCCTCGCCGAAGGTCGTCAACCGCATCCTCGAGGAGGAGTCCGCGGCGGTGGCCGAGCTCGAGGAGTTCCTGGGCAAGAGCATCCGCTTCCAGGCCGACGAGCAGTACGCGCAGGAGCAGTATGACGTCGTGCTGCTCTGAGCCCGCGGCGCCGGCGGCGCCGCGGTGAACGCCCCGGCCGCCGCCCCCGGCGCCACGCGCCGGCGCCTGCGCCACCTGCGGCGCGCGCTCGCGTACTCGCTGCTGGCGGTGCTGGTGCTGGCGGCCGTGGCCGTGGGCATCGCCGAGCGGCTGCTGCCGCTGGTGGAGCGGCATCCGTCAGAGCTCGCGGCGTGGCTGTCGGAGCGCACCGGGCAGGACGTGGCCTTCGACCGCGCCAGCGCGCGCTGGACCCGGCGCGGGCCGCTGATCCGGCTCGAGGGCCTGCGGGTGGGCGAGGGCGCGCAGGCGCTGGCGATCCCGCAGGCCGAACTGCTGGTGGCCGTGTACGCCGGCCTGCTGCCGGGCCAGCCGCTGACCGAGCTGCGCCTGAGCGGCGTCGACCTGGTGCTCGAGCGCGCCGAGGACGGCCGCTGGGGCCTCAGCGACGTCGCCATCGCGCCCACGGCCGGCGGCGACCCGCTGGCGCTGCTGGAGGGCTTCGGCGAGATCCAGGTGCTGCGCACGGCGCTGTCGCTGCGCGCGCCGGCGCTGGGCCTGGACGCGCGCCTGCCGCGCATCGACCTGCGCCTGCGGGTCAGCGGCCGGCGCGTGCGCGCGGGCGTGCTGGCCTGGGCCGACGAGGCCCAGGACCCGCTGGCGGCGGTGTTCGACCTCGACCGCGACGAGGGCGACGGCCGCCTGTGGGTGGGCGCGGAGCGGATCGCGCTGGCGCCGTGGTCGGACCTGCTGGCCTGGCGCGGCGTCGCGTTGGCCGAGGGCCGCGGCGCGCTCGGGCTGTGGGCGGACATCGAGGACGGCCGCGTCGAGGGGCTGCGCGTCGAGGCGGCGCTCGAGGCCGTGGGCCTGCGCGGCAGCACGCCGCTGGCCGTGCCGGGCCCTACGCCGGAGGCGCCGATGGCGCAGGTGGAGCCGCGGCTGGCGCTGGAGCGCCTCGAGGCCTCGCTGCGCTGGCAGGGCTCGCTGGCCGGCTGGCGCCTGGACGCCGCGCGGCTGCGGGTGCAGGCGCTGGGCGAGGAGCAGGTGCTCGACGGCCTGGCGATCGGCGGCGGGGAGCGGATCGCGCTGCGCGCCGCGCGCGTGGACGCCCGCCCCGCGCTGGCGCTGCTGGCGCTCTCGGGCGACCTGCCCGAGGGCCTGCGGCGCTGGCTCTACCTCGGCGCGCCGCGGGCCACGCTGGAGGAGCTGGCGATCGCCAGCGACGCCGACGGCGACTGGCAGGGCGGGGCGCGCATCAGCGGCCTGGGCTGGGAGCCGGTCGGCACCACGCCGGCGGTCGAGGGCCTGGCGGGCACGCTGGCGCTGGGCCCCGGCCTGCTGGAGCTGGACTTCGACGACGCCCCGATGCGCGCGCTGTGGCCGAGCGGCTTCGGCGAGCCGGTGGCGATGCAGGTCGACGGCCGCGTGCTGGGCTGGCGCGAGGAGGCCGGCTGGGCGTTCGGCACCGACGGGCTGCGCCTGCACGGCGAGGACTTCGGCGCCAGCGCGCGCGGCACGCTGCGCTTCCAGGGCGACGGCTCGCGGCCGTGGCTGGAGCTGGCCTTCGAGGCCGAGCCGGGCCCGCTGGTCGCGGCCAAGCATTTCTGGATCCGCCACGCGATGTCGCCGGTGCTGGTGGACTGGCTCGACACCGCGCTGGTCGACGGCACCCTGGCCGGCGGCCGCGCGGCGCTGGCGGGCGACCTCGACGACTGGCCGTTCCGCGACGGCCAGGGGCGTTTCGACGCGGTCGCCGAGCTCGAGGGCATGCGCCTGGCCTGGCGGCCGGACTGGCCGGTGGCCGAGCGCCTCGACGGCACCGCCACGTTCTCCGGCACCGGGCTGCGCTTCGAGGGCCGCGGCGAGACCCGCGGCCTGCGCCTGCGCCGGATCCTCGGCACCATCGCCGACTTCCGCGCGCCGGTGCTGGCGCTCGAGGTCGAGGGCGGCAGCCGCGGCGACGCGATCCTGGCCTACCTGCGCGACACCCCGCTGCGCGCGCGCTGGGGCGCCACGCTCGATGCGCTGAGCGTCGGCGGCCCGGTCAGCGTCGACCTCGAGCTGGCCCAGCCGCTCAAGCGCGAGCTCGGCACCACCCGGATGGCGGGCAGCGCGCGGATCGGCGAGGGCCCGGCCCGCGAGACCCGCTTCAACCTGGCCTTCGACGCGCTCGAGGGCCGGATGGACTTCAGCGACGAGGGCCTGCGCGCCGAGGCGCTGCAGGTGCGCGTGGAGGGCGAGCCCGCCGAGCTGTCGCTGGCCTTCGGCCCGGGCTTCGTGGCCGCCCCGGCGCACGCGCTGGAGGCCGAGCTGCGCGGGCGCCTGCAGGCCTCGACCCTGCTCGGCTGGAACGAGTCGCTGGCCTGGCTGCGCCCGCTGATCACCGGCGACGCCGACTGGACGGTGCGCGTCGACCTCGACCGCAGCGAGCCCGGCGCGCCTCCCGGCGAGGCCCGGCTGGAGGTGCGCTCCGAGCTCACCGGCGCCGAGCTGCGCCTGCCCGCGCCGCTGCGCAAGGGCCCGGACGCGCCGCTGCCGCTGCTCGTGCGCACCCGGCTGCCGGCCAGCGCCGGCGACGTCGAGGTCCGCCTCGGCCAGCTGATGCGCCTGCGCGGCGGCTACGGCCAGGACGGCGCCTTCGGCGGCGTGGTGATGTTCGGCGAGCGCGAGTGGCCGGCGCGCCCGGACGCCGGCGTGGTGGTGCTGGGCCAGGTGCCGGTGCTCGACGCCGGCGGCTGGATCGGCTTCGCCGCCGCCGGGCCCGGCGGCCGCGGCCTGATCGGCATCGACCTGCTCGCCGGCGAGCTCGACGTGCTCGACCGCGGCTTCCCCGAGACCCGCCTGCGCCTGGAGCGCGGGCCGGAGCTCAGCCGCATCCGCCTCGACGGCCCGCTGATCGAGGGCGAGGTGGAGGCCCCGCACGACCTGGCGCTGGGCGTGCGCGGCCGCTTCTCGCGCCTGTATTGGCCCGCGCCGCGGCCCAGCCTGGCCGGCGCCGGCGCCGGCGGCGGCGGCCCCGAGGTCGACGCCGCGGCGGGCGACGAGGATCCCGCGCGGATCCCGCCGATCCGCCTGTCGGTGGCCGACCTGCGCTACGGCGAGGCCCGCCTGGGCGAGGCCGAGCTCGAGACCTGGCCCACGCCCGAGGGCCTGCACGTGGAGCGCCTGAGCACCCGCGCCGACGCGCTGCAGCTCGACGCCAGCGGCGACTGGACCCGGCTGGACGGGCGCTCGCGCTCGCGCTTCGCGCTGCGCTTCGAGGCCGGCAGCCTGGGCGCGATGCTCGACGCGCTGGGCTTCGCGGGCATGGTCGAGGGCGGCGAGACCACCGCCGAGCTGGTGGGCAGCTGGCCCGGCTCGCCGGGCGCGTTCCGCCTCGACGCGCTGGACGGCCGGCTGTCGATCGACGTCGGCGAGGGCCGCCTGCTCGAGGTCGAGCCCGGCGCCGGCCGCGTGCTGGGCCTGCTGTCGATCGCCGAGATCCCGCGCCGCCTGACCCTGAACTTCAGCGATTTCTTCGCGCGCGGCTTCGGCTTCAACACCCTCGGCGGCAGCTTCCGCTTCGCCGGGGGCGTCGCCAGCACCGACGACCTGGTCATCAACGGCCCGGCCGCCGAGATCCGCATCCGCGGCGACGCCGACCTGCGCGCGCAGCGCTACGACCAGACCATCGAGGTGCTGCCCAAGGCCGGCAGCGTGCTGCCCGCGCTGGGCGCGATCGCCGGCGGCCCCGCGGGCGCCGCCGTGGGCGCGGTGGCGCAGGCGGTGCTCAACGCCCCGATCAAGCAGGCCGCGCGCACCGTCTACCGGGTGCGCGGGCCCTGGGCCGAACCCGAGGTCGAGGTGATCGAGCGCGACCGGGTCGACGACGAGGCCCCGCGCGCGCCGCCCCGCGCGCCCTCCGACGCGATGCCCACGCCCGCCGGCGCGGAGGCCGGCGACGCCCCCGCGCCGGCGCCCGAGCCCGATGGCCGGCGCGCGCGCCGCGGCCGCTGAGCCCGGCGCGCCCTCCCTCCGCGGGCTGTGGTTTCGCCCTCCGCGCCCCCATCTGGCACCCTGTCCCCCCGCTTCCCGGCCCCGCCCCATGACCGACACCCTCGTCCTCGCCGAGCAGCGCCTGCTCGGCCAGTCCGGCCTCGCCATCTCCGACCTCGAGCGCGCGCTCGGCCGCCTGCTCGGCCCCGGCATCGACTTCGGCGACCTCTATTTCCAGCACAGCCGCCGCGAGAGCTGGTCGCTCGAGGACGGCCGGGTCAAGGACGGCGCCCACGCGATCGAGCAGGGCGTCGGCGTGCGCGCGATCAGCGGCGAGAAGACCGGCTTCGCCTACTCCGACGAGATCGCCCCCGAGGCGCTGGACGACGCGATCGCCGCGGCGCGCGCGATCTCCTCCACCGGCGGCCGCCACGCGGTGCGCCCGCTCGCCCGCCAGGGCGCGCACGGGCTGTACCTGCCGCGCGATCCGATGGACGGCCTCGGCAGCGAGGCCAAGGTGGCCGCGCTGCGCGAGCTCGACGCCTACGCCCGCGCGCTCGACCCGCGCGTGAAGCAGGTGATGGTCAGCCTGGTGGGCGTGCTCGACACGGTGCTGGTGGTGCGCTCGGACGGCGTGCTCGGCGCCGACGTGCGCCCGCTGGTGCGCATGAGCGTCCAGCTGATCGTCGAGCAGGGCGGCCGCCGCGAGCAGGGCCACGCCGGCGGCGGCGGGCGCTACTCGCAGGCCGAGCTGCTCGACGGCGGCAAGCCCCAGGCCTGGGCGCGCGAGGCGCTGCGCCAGGCGCTGGTGAACCTCGAGGCCGGCGACGCCCCGGCCGGCACCATGCCCGTGGTGCTCGGCCCGGGCTGGCCGGGCGTGCTGCTGCACGAGGCCGTGGGCCATGGCCTGGAGGGCGACTTCAACCGCAAGGGCAGCTCCACCTACGCCGGCCGGATCGGCGAGCGGGTGGCGTCGCCGGGGGTGACGATCGTCGACGACGGCACCCTCGCCGGCCGCCGCGGCTCGCTCAACATGGACGACGAGGGCATGGCCACGCAGTGCAACGTGCTGATCGAGGACGGCATCCTGCGCGGCTACATGCAGGACAGCCTCAACGCCCGCCTGATGGGCGTGGCGCCCACCGGCAACGGACGCCGCGAGAGCTTCGCGCACCTGCCGATGCCGCGCATGACCAACACCTACATGCTGCCCGGCCAGCACGCGCGAGAGGAGATCATCGCCTCGGTGAAGAAGGGCCTGTACGCGGTGAACTTCGGCGGCGGCCAGGTCGACATCACCAGCGGCAAGTTCGTGTTCTCGGCCTCCGAGGCCTACCTGATCGAGGACGGCAAGGTCACCCGCCCGGTCCGCGGCGCCACCCTGGTGGGCAACGGCCCCGAGGCGATGACGCGCGTGAGCATGGTCGGCGACGACCTGGCGCTCGACGAGGGCGTGGGCGTGTGCGGCAAGGACGGGCAGAGCGTGCCGGTCGGCGTCGGCCAGCCCACGCTGCGCGTGGACGCGCTGACCGTGGGCGGGACCGCGGCGTGAGCCGCGGCGGGCGCGCCGGTGGGGCCGGGGCTCAGCCCTCGGCGTCGTCCTCGTGGGCGCCGGCCGCGGCGTCCTGCTCGGGCGTGAGCAGGTGCCCGCGCAGCGCGCGGAACAGCTCGCGGTACGCGCGCGGCGGCTTGTTGCGCGCGCGCTCGTCGTGGGCGTTGCGGGCCAGCTGGCGCAGGTGCTGGCGGTCCGCCGCCAGCGCCGGGTGCTCCTGGATCAGCGCCGCCAGCGCGGGGTCGCCGCCGGCCACCAGCTTCTCGCGCCAGGCCTCGACCTGGTGCAGCAGGCCGGCCTCGCGGCGGGCCTCGGCCTTGTCGTGGCCCAGCACCTTGCGGATCGCGGCCAGGACCTCGTCGTCCTCGCGCCTGAGCTTCTTGGCGAGCGTCTGCACCGCGCGCTTGCGCGCGATGTGCGAGGTGATGCGGCGGGTCTCGTCGATCGCCTCGCGCAGGGCCTCGTCCATCGGGACGCGGTCGAGCTGGGCGGCGCTCAGGCCCGCCAGCTCCTCGGCCAGCGCCAGCACGGCCAGCGCCTCGCGGCGCTCCATGCTGCGGCTGGGGCTGAGGTATTCGCCGGTTTCTTCGTCGACGCCGCGCATCGCGGATGTCCTTGTTTCGATCGTGGATACGGCGCTGCCGGCGGCCCTGGGGCCCCGGATGGCCATGAAGGATAGAGAGTGATGCCCGACACCGCAAAGAAACCGGCCCCCGCCGCCGACCGCCACGCCTCCCCGGAGCGCCGCCTGGAGGCTCTGGCCGCGCTCGCCGAGCGCGCCATCGCCAGCGCCCGCCGCCACGGCGCCGACGCCGCGGAGCTCACCGTCAACGAGGACCGCGGCCTGGCCGTGAACGTCCGCAACGGCGAGGTCGAGACCGTCGAGCACACCCGCGACCGCGGGCTGGCGATCACCGTCTACGTCGGCCAGCGCCGCGGCTCGGCGTCCACCGCCGACCTGCTGCCGGCCAGCCTCGAGGCGACCATCGCCCAGGCCGTGGCGATCGCGCGCTTCACCGAGGACGACCCGGCCGCCGGCCTGGCCGACCCCGACCTGATGGCGCGCGAGCTGCGCGACTTCGACGGCTGGCACCCCTGGGACATCGACGCCGAGCGCGCGATCGCGCTGGGCGTGGCCTGCGAGGCCGCCGGCCGCGGCGCCGACGCGCGGATCACCAACTCCGAGGGCGCGGCGGTGAACACCGGCGAGAGCCTCAGCGTGTACGCCAACTCGCACGGCTTCATCGGCCCCGAGCGCGGCACCCACCACGCGATCAGCGCGTCGTTCATCGCCGGCAGCGGCGAGGCGATGCAGCGCGAGGACTGGTACACCAGCGGCCTCTCGCCCGCCGACCTCGAGGCCCCCGAGGCCGTCGGCCGCCGCGCCGCCGAGCGCGCGGTGGCCCGGCTGGCGCCGCGGCCGGTGAAGACCGGCACCTATCCCGTGCTGTTCTCGGCCGAGATGGCGCGCAGCCTGGTCGGCCACCTGCTGGGCGCGGTGTCGGGCGGCGCGCAGTACCGGCGCTCGAGCTTCCTGCTCGGCGCGGCCGGCGAGCGCCTGTTCCCGGACTGGATGCAGATCGGCGAGCGCCCGCACCTGCCGCGCGGCCTGCGCTCGAGCAGCTTCGACGGCGACGGCGTGGCCACGCGCGAGTCGGCGCTGGTGCGCGACGGCGTGCTCGAGCGCTACCTGCTCTCGGCCTACTCCGCGCGGCGCCTGGGCCTGCAGACCACCGGCAACGCCGGCGGCACCCACAACCTCGAGGTCGCCCGCGGCCCGCACACGCTCGCCGAGCTCGCGCGCGGCATGGGCACCGGCCTGCTGGTGACCGAGCTGATGGGGCAGGGCGTGAACGCGGTCACCGGCGACTACTCGCGCGGCGCCGCGGGCTTCTGGGTCGAGGGCGGCGAGATCGCCTGGCCGGTGCAGGAGGCCACCATCGCCGGCCACCTGCGGCAGATGTTCCTGGCCATCGAGGCGATCGGCAGCGAGGTCGACCCGCGCTCCTCCACCCGCATCGGCCCGGTGCTGGTGGGCGCGATGACGGTGGCCGGCGCGGGCTGAGCGCCCGCCGTCGCGGCGCACCGTGCGGCCCCGTATCGGATTGACATCGCCATCACGGAACCGGACAGTGGCGCGCACCTGAAACCCATCGCCCGCCGGCCCCCCCGGCCGGGCCATTCCACGAACCAGGACGACCCTCCATGAGCGACATCCAGCACGACGCCCCCGTCGAAGACCGCAGCCTCGGCATGATCATCCACCTGTCGGGCATCCTGCTCGGCTTCATCCTGCCCCTGATCATGTGGATCGTGAACAAGGACAAGGCGGAGAAGGCCTGGCTGACCGAGGAGTCCAAGGAAGCCCTGAACTTCCAGATCACCATGCTGTTCGGCTGGATCATCGCGTCGGTCACCAGCGTGATCCTGATCGGCCTGCTGCTGTACCCGGTGCTGCTGATCGGCAACATCGTCCTGTGCATCATGGCCGGCATCAAGGCCAACAACGGCGAGTCCTACCGCTACCCGGTGGCGATCCGCCTGATCAAGTAAGTCCGTCGCGCGCGGGCCTCCCGCGCCACGCGGCACCGACGACGCCGGCCTCGCGCCGGCGTCGTCGCGTCCGGGCCCCGGCGGCGGGCTCAGTGCCGGCGCTGGACCGCGAGCTCGGCCAGCGCGCGCAGCGCGTCGGCGCGCGCGTCGAGCGGCGCCAGCGCGGCGTCCATCCGCGCCGCCAGCGAGGCCAGCAGGGCCTTCGAGGCGTCCATCCCCAGCAGCGCGGGATAGGTGGACTTGGCCTGGGCCTCGTCCTTGCCGGCGGTCTTGCCGAGCTCGGCGCTGCTGCCCTCGACGTCGAGGATGTCGTCGCGCACCTGGAAGGCCAGGCCGAGCGCGCCGGCGTAGTCGGCCAGCGCGTCGCGCGTGGCCGCGTCGGCGCCGCCGACCTCCGCGCCCATCATCACCGCCGCCTCGATCAGCGCGCCGGTCTTCAGCGCGTGCAGGCGCTCGAGCTGGGGCAGGGCGAGGCTGACGTGGGCGCCGGTGGCGGCGAGGTCGATCGCCTGGCCGCCGCACATGCCGGCCACGCCGGCCGCGCGGGCCAGGCGCGCGAGCAGCGCCACGCGGACCTCGGCCGGCAGCGCGTCGGCCGACGCCACGGCCTCGAAGGCCAGCGCCTGCAGCGCGTCGCCGGCGAGGATCGCGGTGGCCTCGTCGAAGGCCACGTGCACGGTGGGCTGGCCGCGGCGCAGGGCGTCGTCGTCCATCGCGGGCAGGTCGTCGTGGACCAGGGAATAGGCGTGCACCAGCTCGAGCGCGGCGGCCGGCAGCTCGAGCGCGGCGTGCGCGGCGCCGCAGGCGTGGCCGGCGGCGTGCACCAGCAGCGGGCGCAGGCGCTTGCCGCCGCCGAGCACGGCGTGGCGCATCGCGGCCACGAGGTGGGCGGGGCGCGGGTCGGCGTCGTCGCGGGGCGGGGCGAGCAGGGCCTCGAGGCGGCGCTCGCAGCGCGCGGCCCAGTCGGCCAGCAGCGCGGCGGCCGGCGTCGGCTGGGTCGGCGTCGGGGCGGTCGGAGCGGGCGACATCGCGGGCCGCGCGCTCAGGGCGCGTCGGGCGCGGCGTCGAGGCCGGGGAAGGGCGTGGCCGAGGCCGGGTCGGCGGGGTCGCCGAGCAGCTTCACGCGCAGCTCGGCCTGCTCGAGCGCGAGCTGGCACTGCCGGAACAGGCCGACGCCGCGCTCGTAGGCGGCGAGCGAGTCGTCGAGGCTGAGTTCGCCCTTCTCCATGCGCTGCACGAGCTGCTCGAGCTGGTCGAGCGACTGCTCGAACGCGGCGGTGGCGGGGGCGGTCGGTTCGGAGGCGCGGGGCATGCCGCCAGTGTGCCCAAGCCCGCGTCGCGGCGGCAAGTCCGGCGGGCCTCAGCCCGGATCGCGGCCGGCGTCGCGGTCGGCCCCGGGGCCGGCCAGCGGCGGGCGCCAGCGCAGGCCCGCGCCGGCCTCGCGCAGCGCGGCGTCGAGCGCGGCCGACACCACCAGGTCGCCGGCCGCCAGCACCGCGCCGTCGGCGTCGAGCAGCAGCGGCAGCGCGACGCGCTCCCACGGCGGCACGCCGAGGTCCTGCAGCGCATGCCGCAGCGGCGTGGAGTGGCGGCGGCCCGGCAGCACCAGGCGCTCGCCGCCGGCGCGCGCGCGCACCCGCAGCGGGCCCGCGAGCGCGGCCGGCGCCGCGGGCGAGAAGGCCAGCCGCGCGCCCTCGGGCAGCGCCAGCGGCGCGCGGCCGTCCCAGGCCAGGTCGAGCGCGGGGTCGAGCGGGGTGGGCTCGGGGCCGGCGTGCAGCAGGCCGCGCCAGCGGTGCAGCGCGAAGCCGCGACCGGCGTGGCGCCAGCGGTAGCGGTGCTCGGCGTCGCCGCGCACGCCGCCCGCGCTGGCTTCGCACCAGGCCAGCGCCGAGCCCGGCGGCGGCGGCAGGCCCAGCCCGTCCCACCACGCGCGCAGCACCCGCGGCCGGCGCTCGGCGGGCAGCGCTGCCCAGCCCGCGGCGTCCAGCGCCTGCGGGTCGAGGCCCTGCACCCGGGCCAGCGCGCGGGCGTCCTCGCGGGCGTGCAGTCGCGCGGACTCGGCGGCCAGCGCCGCGCTGCGCGCGAACGCGGCCTCCGCGCCGGGGCGGCGGGCGTCGAGCAGCGGCCACAGCGCGGCGCGCAGCCAGCCGCGCTCGAGCGTGGGGTCGAGGTTGGAGGGGTCGTGCACCGCGGCCCCGGCCAGGCCGGCATCGGCCAGCACCGCGGCCAGCGCCGCGCGCGGCAGCCCCAGCAGCGGCCGCCACAGCGTGCCCGGGCCGAGCGGGCGGCACGCGGCCATCGCGGCGAGGCCCTCGTCGCCGGAGCCGCGCAGCGCGCGCAGCACGAAGGTCTCGGCCTGGTCGCGGCGGTGGTGGGCGGTGGCGAGGTGCTCGCCCGGCGCCAGCGCCGCGGCCAGCGCGGCGTAGCGCGCCTCGCGCGCGGCCGCTTCGAGGCCCTCGCGGCCGCCGCGCGGCACGTCCACCCGCAGCACCCCGCAGGGCACGTCGAGCGCGGCGGCCAGGGCCTCGGCGCGCGCGGCCCAGGCGTCGGCGTCCGCGGCCAGGCCGTGGTGCACGTGCAGCGCGCGCAGGCCACGGGCCCGCGCCGCCGGCGAGGCCGCGGCCAGCGCCAGCAGCGCCAGCGAGTCCGGGCCGGCGCTGAACGCGATCGCGAGCGGCCCGGGCGGCAGCGCGTCGAGCGCGCGCGCGAACTCCGCCGCCGCCGCCGCCGCCGCCGCGCCGCCCGCCGCGTCCTGTCCCCGATCCGTCATGTCTTCGCGCACCATGTGCGGCAGGATACCGGTCGCGCGCCGGCCCACGCGCGCGCGGCCGCCGCGACCCTTCGCCCCATGCCCGATGCCCGACGCCCAGGATGCCCATGGCCCTCTTCGATCCCCTCACCCAGCGCGGGCTCACGTTCCGCAACCGCCTCGGCGTCTCGCCGATGTGCCAGTACTCCGCCCACGTCGGCGTCCCCGAGGACTGGCACCTGGTGCACCTCGGCAGCCGCGCGGTCGGCGGCGCCGGGCTGGTGATCGCCGAGGCCACCGCGGTCTCGCCCGAGGGCCGGATCAGCCCGGGCGACACCGGCCTGTGGGATGACGCGCAGGGCGAGGCCTGGCACCGCATCGCGCGCTTCGTCAGCGCGCAGGGCGCGGTGGCCGGCGTGCAGCTCGCGCATGCCGGCCGCAAGGCCAGCACCGATGCGCCCTGGCGCGGCGGCGCGCCGCTGAGCCCGGAGCAGGGCGGCTGGGCGCCGGTGGCGGCCAGCGCGCTGGCCTTCTCGCCCGCCCATCCCGCGCCGCGCGCGCTCGACGCCACCGGGCTGGCCGCGGTGGTCGCCGACTTCCGCGCCGCCGCGGCGCGCGCGGTGCGCGCGGGCTTCCAGCTCATCGAGGTGCACGCCGCGCACGGCTACCTGCTGCACGGGTTCCTGTCGCCGCTGGCCAACCAGCGTACCGACGGCTACGGCGGCGGCTTCGAGGGCCGCACGCGGCTGCTGCGCGAGGTGGTCGCCGCCTGCCGCGCGGTGATGCCCGAGGGCATGCCGCTGTGGGTGCGGGTGTCGGCCACCGACTGGGTCGAGGGCGGCTGGGACCTCGAGCAGACCATCGCGCTGGCGCGCGCGCTCAAGCTGCTCGGCGTGGACGCCATCGACGCCAGCAGCGGCGGGCTCGTGCACGACGCCCGGATCCCGGCCGAGCCGGGCTACCAGGTGCCGTTCGCGGCGCGGATCCGGCGCGAGGCCGGGATCGCCACCGCCGCGGTGGGCCTGGTGACGACGCCGGCGCAGGCCGAGGCCATCGTCGCCGGCGGCGAGGCCGACATGGTGCTCCTGGGCCGCGAGTCGCTGCGCGACGCGTACTTCCCGCGCCGCGCGGCGCAGGCGCTCGGCGCCCGGCTCGAGGTGCCGCCGCCCTACGCCCGGGGCTGGTAGCGCGCGGCGGCCGGGCGCGCTGCCGCGCCGCGGCTTGCATCGGGTGGGGCTTGGGGCCACTGTCCGGGTCCTCGGCCCAGCGCCAGGCTCCCGCGAACGACGTGCCCCGACACCT
Organism: Lysobacteraceae bacterium; assembly: GCA_051859045.1. GTDB lineage: Bacteria > Pseudomonadota > Gammaproteobacteria > Xanthomonadales > Xanthomonadaceae > JBHYGK01. Next base: position 21,060 of record JBHYGK010000003.1, read on the forward strand.
CCCGCCAGGCCATCGCGATGCAGCGCCCCCGGACCGCGCCCGGCGCGACGGCGACGACGTGCTGCCCACCGCCGAGTCCTCGCGCCGCTTCGTGCGGCTGCCGTGGCGCACCTACCGCCTGCGCGTCCTCGGCATGGCCCTGGCCGGCCTGCCGGTGCTGGCCCTGCTGCACGAACGCGACGCCGCGTGGCCGGCCTGGGCCTGGGTCGCGCTGACCTGCTACGCGTGGCCGCACCTGGCCTTCCTCGCGGCCACGCGCGCGCGCGACCCGTTCCGCGGCGAGCTGCGCAACTTCATGCTCGACTCGGCCATCGCCGGCAGCCTGGTGCCGCTGATGCACTTCAGCCTGCTGCCCTCGGCGGTGCTGCTGACGGTGGTGTTCGCCGACAAGGTCAACACCGGCGTGCGCGGGCTGTGGTGGCGCGCGCTGCCCGGGATGGGCCTGGCCTTCCTGGCCTCGGTGCTGGTGGTCGGCGTGCAGCTCCGGCCGGAGGCCTCGCTGCTGGTCGTCGCGGCCAGCCTGCCGCTGCTGGTGATCCACACCATCGCGGTCAGCGCCAGCACCTACGGGCTGGTGCGCAAGGTGCAGCGGCAGAACCAGCGGCTCGACGCGCTGGCCCGCCGCGACGCGCTCACCGGCCTCGGCAGCCGCGCGCATTGGCTCGACCGCGCCGCGCGCCGGCTCGACGCGCACGCGCGCGACGGCGGGCCGCTGAGCCTGGTCGTGCTCGACCTCGACCACTTCAAGGCGATCAACGACCGCTTCGGCCACCCGGTCGGCGACGACGTGCTGCGCGCCCTCGCCGGCCACATCCACGACGCCCTCGACGACGCCGCGCGCGAGGCCCCGCCGGGCCGCGCCGCCGAGGCCGAGGCCGGCCGCCTCGGCGGCGACGAGTTCGCGCTGCTGCTGCCGGTCGCGCCCGCGCGCGCCGAGGCCATCGCCGAATCGCTGCGGCGCGCCCTCGAGGCCGACACCTTCCCCGCCTGCCCCGGGCTGGCCGCGTCGATCAGCCTCGGCGTGGCCGGGCCGCCGGCGGGCGGCGGCCTGCGCGCCTGGCTGGAGGCCGCGGACCGCGCGCTGTACGCGGCCAAGCTCGCGGGACGCAATCGCGCCGGCCTCGCCGGCGCCCCCACGGAGGCACGATGAGTTCGATCATGGCGATGTTGCCCACGCTGCTGCTCGGGGCGCTGGCGCTGGTGATGTTCGGCGTGGGCCTGTCGCTGCGGGTGGCCGACTTCACGCGCCTGCGCGAACAGCCGCGCGCGGTGGCGATCGCGCTGGGCCTGCAGGTGCTGCTGCTGCCGCTGGCGTGCTGGGGCCTGGTGGAGGCCTTCGGCCTGCCGCCGCCGCTGGCGGTGGGCATGATGCTGCTGGCGGCCTCGCCGGGCGGGGTGTCGGCGAACCTGTTCTCGCACCTGTTCGGCGGCGACGTGGCGCTCAACATCTCGCTCACCGCGGCCAACACGCTGCTGGCGATCGTGACCCTGCCGCTGGTGGCGAACCTGGCGCTGGTGCACTTCATGGATGGCGACGCGGCCGTCGGCCTGCAGACCCGCAAGCTCGCCGAGGTCATCGCGGTGGTGCTGGTGCCGGTGCTGCTGGGCATGGGGCTGGCCAAGCGCTGGCCGGCGCTCGCCGCGCGGCTGGAGAAGCCCTTCAAGCTGCTCAGCGCGCTGGTGCTGGCGGCCTTCACGATCGCCGCGATCGCCAGCGAGTGGCGGCTGATGCTGGGCTCGCTGCGCGAGCTCGGCGCGATCGTGCTGCTGTTCAACCTCGCCAGCCTGCTGTCGGGCTACTGGCTCAGCCGCTGGCTGGGGCTGCAGGAGCGGATGGCGATCGCGGTGAGCTACGAGATCGGCATCCACAACGGCACGCTGGCGCTGTACATCGCGCTGAGCGTGCTCGGCAGCATGGCGATGGCGCTGCCGGCGGCGATGTATTCGGTGAGCATGTACCTGGTGGGCACGGCCTTCGGGCTGTGGCTGCGCCGGCGCCAGCGCGCGGCGGCCGCCGCGGGCGCCTGAGCCGCGGGCGAAAAAAACCCGCACCGTGGAGAGAGCCCCGGTGCGGGTCAGGTCCGGCCGCTGCCCCCAGCGGCCGGGGCCTTGCGGTGGCGCGGTCAGAAGGTGAAGAGCACCTTGACCGTGCCGTCCACGGCGCCGTCGGAGATGTAGCCGATCGCGCCGGGGGTGGAGGTGACCTTGGCCTTGACCGCCGCGTCGTCGGCGACTTCGTCCGGGGCCTGGGCGCGACCGGTGAAGATCAGGCGCGACCAGTAGGTGGTGAGCTCGGCGCCGGCCTTGCCGAGCACGCCGCCGTCGAAGGCCTGGCGGGTGGCGCCGCCGGACTGGTAGACGACGGTGGCGGGCGCGCCGCCGACCGAGGTCTCGCGGCCGAGGAAGACGCGGCGCACGGCCTCGGCGTCCATCGGGCCGGCGGAGGAGTTGGCGGCGACGACCACCGAGCCGGCGTCGGCGTCCGCGGCGACCGCGAACGCGAGCATGGCGGCGAGGCCGAGCTTGGAGAGGGCGTGGAATCGCAGGTTCATGGAAGGCTCCGGGCTCAGAAGGTGAAGACCACGCCGGCCGACAGCAGGTCGCTGTCCGGCGTACCGGCGATGTCGGACTCGTAGCGGCTCCAGTCGGCCTTGAACGCGACGTTGGTGGCGAAGTCCCAGCGCACGCCGAGGCTGAGGAAGGTCTCGTCGATGCCCTGGCTCTCGACGGCGCCGACGATCAGCGGATAGAGCGGGCTCGTGGTCGGGAAGCCGGCGTAGATCTGCGACTGGGTGTCGGACTCACGGCTGCCGTAGGTGAGGCTCGGCTGCCACGCGCCGAAGCGGTAGGCGCCGGAGACGTACCAGTAGTCCTGGTCGGCGTAGATCGAGTCGTCAAGGGTGATGGTCACGTACTCGGCCACCAGCATCCAGTCGTCGCGCTCGGCCTTGACGCCGAGGTTGGTGAACACGCCCTTGTCCTCGTTGTAGTCCATCGCGCCGGCGAGCGCGGTGAGGCCGTTGCCGTTGAGCACGGTCAGCAGCGGATCGAGCGGGGAGCCGGTGACCGTGGTGGACGCGGTGAAGTAGGCCGCGCGGAAGCTCAGCCACTCGTTGTACTCGAGGTCCCAGGAGGCGCCCCAGAAGTCGGTCAGCTCGCCCTGGTAGATCGAACCGCCGAAGCGGGCGTCGCCCTCGTAGCCGCCGTACTGCACCTGCACCTGCGAGAACCAGTTGTCGCCGATGAAGGCGGTGTGGGTCAGGCCGAGGCCGTCGAGGGTGGACCACGGGGTGTTGTAGACCGCGTACGGGGTGCGGATCCACGGATAGGCGTAGCCGACGTCGAGGAAGTCGGAGTAGCGGTAGAAGGACGTGCGCTGGCGGCCGACCTTGAGGTTGAAGCCGTTGTCCATCTTGATGTTGGCGTACGCCCAGGCGAGCTCGGCGTCGAAGTCGTTGTAGCCGCGGGCGATCACCTGGGCGACGGCATCGACCTTGTCGTTGAGGTCGGCGGAGATCTGGATCGCGAACAGCGACTCTTCCTTGAAGTCGATGTCGTCGCCGTAGTTGTTGCCCGGATAGGTGTCGGTGTCGGAGGACGTGGTGCCGCCGATCGCCTGGCCGAAGCCGCTGATGCGGACCTCGGCCTGGGCGGCCGCGGGGAGGCCGAGGCCGAGGGCCAGGGCGAGGGCGGTAGCGAGGGTGTTCTTCACAGGAGGTGTCTCCAGGCAAGGGCAGGGGCGTGGTTGCCCGGGGGCCGCAAAGGGGTTGGGCGGGGCCGGACGAGCACCGGGGGTTCCCGACGCTTGTGCCTGTAACGGCCGCGCCTAACGGAACTTTAAGTCTTTGCTCAAGTCCGGCCCCGGGCGGCCGCTACTGGGGGTCGACGGGCGGGAAAGGCCGCCCGGCCCGCCGCCCCCGGCCCTAGGGAACCGAGATGACCCACGCCCATCGCTCCTTCCTCTCCCGCCTGCTCGCCGGGGTCGTGACCCCGCTGCGACGCGTCTCCATCCGCGCCAAGGTCATGCTGGTCCCCGCGGCCGCGCTGACCGGCTTCCTCCTGTATGCGCTGTTCAGCGTGGTGGTGGCCCGCGACAACGCCGCCACCCTCGACGGCTTCTCCCAGCAGACCTTCCCGGTCCTGGAAGGCCTGGCGGGCGCCCGCGCCGACATGGTCGAGGTCCAGACCCTCTACAGCCAGGCGATCGGCGACAACGACGAGTTCCTGATCGAGGACGCCGAGGCCAAGGCCGCCGAGGTGAAGACCCGCCTCGCCACCCTGTCGGAGGCCGACCCCGTGCTGGCCGGCCGCCTGCAGCCCCTGGTGGCGCAGTGGGACGCCTACGTGGCCGCGGCCAGCGAGTCGGTGGGCGGCATGATCTCGGGCACCGGCGACATCGCCGCGCTGCAGGCACGCTCCCAGGAGATGCAGGCCAGCTACACCGGCTTCCGCGACGGCCTCGTGGCCCTCGAGGCCGAGCGCAAGGCCGAGTTTACCCAGGCCCTCGCCGACGCCTCCACCGCCGCCAGCCGCACCGCGGTGTTCGGCATCGGCATCGTGGTGGTGCTGGCGGTGTGCGTGATCTTCGCGTCCGTCGCGGTCGACCAGGCCATCCGCGGGCCCATCGAGACGCTGCGCGAGACCATCCGCGAGGTCTCCGCCGGCCGCTTCTCGGTCAAGGTCGAGGCCGACGGCACCGACGCCATCGCGATGATGTGCCGCGACTTCGCCGGCCTGCTGGCCAACCTCAACGCCGCCATCGGCGAGACCAACGACGTGCTCGGCGCGGTCGCCCAGGGCGACTTCAGCCACCGCGTGCAGGCCGATCTCCCCGGGGACCTGGCCACCCTGAAGCAGGGCGTCAACGACGGCGCCGACTCGGTGGCGCGCACGATGGGCGCGCTCGACCGGGTCATGGACGCGATCGCCCGCGGCGACTTCACCGCGCGCATGGACGCCAGCGTGCAGGGCGAGTCGCGGACCAAGGTCGACCGCGCGATGGGCGAGCTGCAGGGCGCGTTCGGCGCGCTGCGCGCGACCATGAGCGCGGCCGCGGCCGGCGACTTCAGCCGCCGCATCGAGCTCGCCGTGCCCGGCGAGCTCGACCTGCTCAAGCAGGCCGTGAACCGCGCGCTGACCGCGCTCGACGCGGCCTTCTCCGAGATCCAGGCCACCACCGGCGCGCTCGCGGCCGGCGACCTGACCCGCCGCGCCGAGGGCCAGTTCGAGGGCTCGCTGGCCGAGGTGACCGGCGCGCTGAACCAGTCGCTCGACACCCTGCAGGAGGCCATGCGCGGCGTGGCGATGGTGGCCGACGAGGTGGGCGCGGGCGCCGGCGAGATCGCCAGCGGCAACGCCGACCTCAGCCAGCGCACCGAGCGCCAGGCGGCCTCGCTCGAGCAGAGCGCGGCGGCGGTCGAGGAGCTGGCCGGCGCGGTCCGCGCGGCGGCCGACAACTCCCGGCAGACCCGCGAGATCACCCGCTCGGCCAACGACAAGGCCCAGGAGGGCTCGCAGGTGGTGCGCCAGGCGGTGGTCGCGATGAGCGCCATCACCGACGCCTCCAAGCGCATCGCCGACATCATCGGCCTGATCGACTCGATCGCCTTCCAGACCAACCTGCTTTCGCTCAACGCCGCGGTGGAAGCCGCCCGCGCCGGCGAGCAGGGCCGCGGCTTCGCGGTGGTGGCCAGCGAGGTGCGCAGCCTCGCCCAGCGCACCGCCGAGTCGGCCAAGGAGATCCGCGGCCTGATCGCCACCGCCGGCGAGCGCGTGGCCGAGGGCAACCAGCTGGTGGCCCGCACCGGCACCTCGCTCGAGGAGATGGCCGGGCAGAGCGAGCGCATCGCCTCGCTGTCGGCCGAGGCCTCGGACTCGATCGAGGAGCAGGCCCGCGGCCTGGCCCAGGTCAGCCAGTCGATCAGCCAGCTCGAGGACTCCAACCAGCAGAACAGCGCGATGGTGGAGGAGGTGGCCGCCGCCAGCGCCTCGCTCAGCGAGCAGGCCGGGCGCCTGCGCGACGCGGTGGCGCGCTTCCGCATCGACGCCAACGACCCGGCCTGGGTCGGGCAGGCCGAGGGCGGCGACGAGCAAGGCGACGAGGCCTGGGGCTGAGGACGGGCCCCCGCCCGCGCCCTGGAACGACGAAGGCCGCCCTCGGGCGGCCTTCGTGCGTGCGGGGGGCGTGCGGCGGCCTCAGCCGGCGGCGACCTCGTAGGCGCCGTAGCCGCGCAGGCGCTGGTAGCGCTGCTCCATCAGCGCGTCGAGCGGCATCGCCTCGAGCTGCTCGAGGTGGCGCAGCAGCTCGACCTTGAGCCGGCGCGCCATCTCCTCGGGATCGCGGTGCGCGCCGCCCAGCGGCTCGCGCACGATCTGGTCGACCAGGCCGTGCTCGAGCAGGCGGGTGGCGGTGAGGCCCAGCGCGTCGGCCGCGTCGCGGGCCTTGTCGGCGGACTTCCACAGGATCGAGGCGCAGCCCTCCGGCGAGATCACCGAGTAGGTGCCGTACTCGAGCATCAGCGTGCGGTCGCCGACGCCGATGGCCAGCGCGCCGCCCGAGCCGCCCTCGCCGATCACCGTGCAGACGATCGGGATGCGCAGCTCGGCCATCTCGAGCAGGTTGCGCGCGATGGCCTCGGACTGGCCGCGCTCCTCCGCGCCCACGCCCGGGTAGGCGCCGGGGGTGTCGATGAAGGTGAACAGGGGCAGCTGGAAGCGTTCGGCCAGCTTCATCAGGCGCAGCGCCTTGCGGTAGCCCTCGGGGCGGGGCATGCCGAAGTTGCGCTTGATCTTGGACTTGGTGTCGCGGCCCTTCTGGTGGCCGATCACCACGCAGGCGCGGCCGGCGATGCGGGCCAGGCCGCCGACGATGGCGGCGTCGTCGGCGTAGGCGCGGTCGCCGGCGAGCTCGTGGAACTCGTCGCAGACCAGGCGCAGGTAGTCGAGGGTGTAGGGGCGCGCCGGATGGCGGGCGAGCTGGCTGATCTGCCAGCTGGTGAGGCTGTTGAAGATCTCGGCCGTGCGCGTGCGCAGCTTGTCCTGCAGGCCCTTGACCTCGTGCTCGACGTCCACGCCCGGCCCATGGCTGGCGTGGCGGAGCTCCTGGATCTTGGCCTCCAGTTCGGCGATCGGCTGCTCGAAATCGAGGAAGTTGGGATTCATTGCATCGCGCGGTCTGGCCCCGGGGCGGGGAGGGGCGAGTATAGCCACGCTGGAGCAGCGGCTCTAGGCGGAGTGAAGGTCCGTCCAGCCGGCCCCGGGCGGGGCCGGGCTCAGCCCTCGCCGCCGGCCCAGGGCCGATGCAGGGCCAGGCTGACCCGCTTCACGCCGTGCAGGGCGCGCAGGCGGCCCAGCAGCTCGGGCTCGGTGCGCAGGCCGCGGGCGGCCGGCAGCTCGAGCTGGCCGCGCGCGCCCGGCGCCCCGCCGCGGCCGGGGGCCAGCAGCTCCATCCGCACCGGGGTGGCGCCGCCGCGAAACGGGGCCAGCACGGCCTCGAGCTTCTCCAGGCTCGCCTGGCGCAGGTCGAGCTGCAGGCTCAGGCGGCGGGCGTGCTGCGCGCAGAGCGCCTTGAAGTCCCAGGCCTGGCGCACGCGCAGGCTCCAGCCGCCGGAGTAGTCGTCCTCGGCCAGCGCGCCCTCGACCACCAGCACGCGGTCGCGCGAGAGCAGCGCGGCGCACTCGGTGTAGGCGTCGCGGAAGAAGGTGCACTCCAGCCGGCCGCGGCCGTCCTCGATCTGCACGAAGGCCATCGACTCGCCGCGCTTGCGCACCGCGGTCACCAGCCCGGCCACCACCACCTGCGCCTCGCGGCGCTTGCCCGCGCGCTGGGCGTGCAGCTGCGGGATGTCGCCGAGGTCGCAGCCCACCAGGCCCTGCAGGTCGTCGCGCGCGGGGTCGAGCGGGTGGCCGCTCAGGTAGTGGCCGAGGGTCTCGCGCTCGCCGTTGAGCACCAGCTCCAGCGGCCAGTCGTCGGCGACGGGCAGGTCCAGCACCGGGGTCGGCGCCACCTCGCCGCCGCCGAACAGCGACACCTGGCCGGCCTCGCGCTCGCGGGCGAGCTGCTCGCAGGCCTTCAGCACCTCGGGCAGCTGCAGCAGCAGGCTGGGGCGGTTGGGGCCCAGGCCGTCGAGCGCGCCGGCGTGCACCAGCGCCTCGAGCACGCGGCGGTTGAGCTTGGTGGAGTCGACCCGGCGGCAGAAGTCGAGCAGGTCGGCGTAGGTGCCGGCGCGCCGGCGCTCGGCGACGATCGCCTCGCAGGCGCCATGGCCCACGCCCTTCACCGCGCCCAGGCCGTAGCTGATGGCGGTGGGGCTGGCGGCCTCGAACATGTAGCCGGAGCGGTTGACGTGCGGCGGCGCCACCGCGAGGCCCATCGCGCGCGCCTCGTCGAGGAAGGTCACCACCTTGTCGGTGTTGTCCATGTCCGAGGACAGCGTGGCGGCCATGAACTCCGCCGGGTAGTGCTTCTTCAGCCACGCCGTCTGGTAGGCCACCAGCGCGTAGGCGGCGGAGTGCGACTTGTTGAAGCCGTACTCGGCGAACTTCTCCATCAGGTCGAAGATCGGCGTCGCCACCTTCGGGTCGATGCCGCGCTCGGCGCAGCCGGCCTCGAACTTGGCGCGCTCCTTCGCCATCTCCTCGGGCTTCTTCTTGCCCATCGCGCGGCGCAGCAGGTCGGCGCCGCCCAGCGAGTAGCCGGCCAGGACCTGGGCGATCTGCATCACCTGTTCCTGGTAGACGATCACGCCGTAGGTCGGGCCCAGCACCGGCTCGAGCAGCGGGTGCGGGTAGGTGACCTCGGCCTCGCCGTGCTTGCGCGCGGTCCAGTCCTTGTCCATCCCCGAGCCCAGCGGGCCGGGGCGGAACAGCGCGGCGAGCGCGATGATGTCCTCGAAGCGGTCGGGCCGGGCGCGCTTGAGCAGCTCGCGCATGCCGCGCGATTCGAACTGGAACACCGCCACCGTGTCGCCGCGCGCGAACAGCTCGTAGGTGGGCGCGTCGTCGAGCGGCAGCGCGGCGATGTCGAGCGGGGCCTCGCCGGCCGCGCCGCGGCGGCGGTTGATGGCCTTCACCGCCCAGTCGATGATCGTCAGCGTGCGCAGGCCGAGGAAGTCGAACTTCACCAGGCCCGCGGCCTCGACGTCGTCCTTGTCGAACTGCGTCACCGCGCCCTTGGTGCTGCCGTCGCGGGCCTGCTGCTCGCAGAACAGCGGCGCGAAGTCGGTGAGCCGCGTCGGCGCGATGACGACGCCGCCGGCGTGCTTGCCGGCGTTGCGGGTCAGGTCCTCGAGGCTCAGCGCCAGGTCGAGCAGGTCGCGGACGTCCTCCTCCTGCTCGTAGCGCTGGATCAGCTCCGGCGAGGCCAGGCTGGCGTCCTCCTTGGACTTCTTCGAGCGCCCCAGCGCGTCCTCGAGGCCGATGCCCAGCGTGTTGGGGATCAGCTTCGCGATCCCGTCGACCATGCCGTAGGGATGCCCCAGCACGCGGCCGCAGTCGCGCACCACGGCCTTCGCGGCCATGGTGCCGTAGGTGATGATCTGGCTGACCTTCTCGCGGCCGTAGGTGCGCGCGACGTAGTCGATCACCTCGTCGCGGCGGTCCATGCAGAAGTCGATGTCGAAGTCCGGCATCGACACGCGTTCGGGGTTGAGGAAGCGCTCGAACAGCAGGTCGTAGGGGATCGGGTCGAGGTCGGTGATGCCCAGCGCCCAGGCCACCAGCGAGCCGGCGCCCGAGCCGCGGCCGGGGCCCACCGGGATGTCGTTGCGCTTCGCCCAGTTGATGAAGTCGGCCACGATCAGGAAGTAGCCGGGGAAGCCCATCGTGCAGATCACCCCGAGCTCGATCGCGAGGCGCTCGAAGTAGCCCTCGCGGGTGTGCCCGGGCGCCAGCGGCGCGGTGTCGAGGCGCTTGGCCAGGCCCTCCTCGGACTGCAGCGTGATCCAGGAGTCGAGCGTGTGGCCCTCGGGCACCGGGAAGTCGGGCAGGTAGTAGGTGCCGAGGTGCATCTGCATCGTGCAGCGGCGCGCCAGCTCGACGGTGTTCTCGAGCGCCTCGGGCAGGTCGGCGAACAGCGCCTGCATCTGCTCGGTGCTCTTGAGGTACTGCTCGGGGCTGTAGTCGCGCGGGCGCTTGGGGTCGTCGAGCACGCGGCCGGTGGAGATGCACACGCGCGCCTCGTGGGCCTCGAAGTCGTCGGCCTCGAGGAAGCGCACGTCGTTGCTGGCCAGCACCGGCAGGTCGAGGCGCGCGCCGAGCTCGAGCGCGGCCAGGTTGAACGGCTCCTCGCCCTCGCGGCCGGTGCGGGTGAGCTCGAGGTACAGGCGCTCGGGGAACACCGCCGCCCACTCGCGCAGCGTGGCCTCGGCGGCGTCGAGCCGGCCGCCGGCCACCTGCTGGCCGATGGTCGACTCGCGGCCGGCCAGCAGCACCAGGCCCTCGGCGTCGGCGGCCAGCCAGCCGGGCTCGATCACCACGCGATCGCCCTGGTGGCCCTCGAGGTAGGCGCGCGAGAGCAGGCGCGACAGCGCCAGGTAGCCCTCGCGGCCCATGCACAGCAGGGTGATGCGGCCGGGCGCGCCGCCGGGGGCCTGCAGCCACAGGTCCGCGCCCGCGATCGGCTTGATGCCGGCGCCCTCGCAGGCCTTGTAGAACTTCACCAGCGCGAACAGGTTGGACTGGTCGGTCAGCGCCAGCGCGGGCTGGCCCATGGCCACGCAGCGCTTCACCAGGTCCGGGATGCGGATGGTGGAGTCGACCAGCGAGAACTCGCTGTGCAGGTGGAGGTGGACGAAGCCGGCGGACGACATAGCGGGCCAGCCTAGTGGCCGCGTCGAGGGGGGACAAGGCTTGACTTCGATGGCCCGCGGCCGGGCGCGGCGCGCACCGCGCGGGCCCGGACGGACGGCGGGCTCAGAGCAGCGGCGCGCCCTGCAGCGCCGCGCGCACCGGCGCGAAGCTGCGCCGGTGCGCGGGGCAGGGTCCGAGCCTGGCCAGCGCGGCGAGGTGCTCGGGCGTCGGGTAGCCCTTGTGCACGGCGAAGCCGTAGCCCGGCCAGGCGTCCTCGAGCGCCACCATCAGCCGGTCGCGGGCGACCTTGGCCAGGATCGAGGCGGCCGCGATCGCGGCGATCCGCGCGTCGCCCTTCACCACCGCCTCGGCGGGGCAGGGCAGGCCCGGCGGCACCCGGTTGCCGTCCACCAGCGCGCGCGCGGGCGTCGCGCGCAGGCCGGCCACCGCGCGGCGCATGCCCTCCAGCGTGGCGCCGAGGATGTTCAGGCGGTCGATCTCGGCGGCGTCGACGATCTCGATGCGCCAGTCCGCGGCCTCGGCCTGCACCCGCGGGAACAGTGCCTCGCGCCGCGCCTCGCTGAGCTGCTTGGAGTCGCCGAGGCCGGCGATGGGCCGGGCGGGGTCGAGCACCACGGCCGCCACCACCACCGGGCCCGCCAGCGGCCCGCGGCCGGCCTCGTCGACGCCGGCGAGGCCGGGGGCGTCGGGCCAGGCGGGGGGCGCGCGCCGGGCGCCGCGGCGCGCGGGCGCGGCCTCGCTCATGCGGACGCGGCGGCGCCGGCGGGCGCGGCGAGCAGCGCGGCGATGGCGTCGGCGGCGCGCGCCGAGGCGTCCTGGCGCAGGGCCTCGTGCAGGCGCAGGTAATCGGCCTGCAGCGCGGCCGCGCGGGCGGGGTCGTCGAGCAGCGGGGCCAGCGCGTCGGCCAGCGCCTCGGGCGTGCAGTCGTCCTGCATGCGCTCGGGGGCCAGCTCGCGACCGTCGAGCAGGTGCGCGGAGAGGATGTTGGGCAGGCTGTAGCGCGCCACCTTGAGCAGGCCCAGGCGCCGGACGATCCAGTGGGTCAGCGGCGCGATCCGGTAGCCCACCACCATCGGGCGCTTGGCCAGCATCGCCTCGAGCGCCGCGGTGCCCGAGGCCAGCAGCACGGCGTCGGCGGCCAGCATCGCCTCGTGGGCGCCGCCGTCGAGCACGCGCAGGCGCCCGGCGAGGGCGCCCGGCAGCGTGCCGGCCTCGCGCGCGGCGGCGAGCGCGGCGTCGATGGCGTCGCGGCAGGCCGGGTTGGCGGCCGGCAGCAGCACCTGCAGGTCGGGCCGGTCGGCGAGCACGCGCGCGGCGGCGCCGAGGAAGTCCGGCAGCAGGCGGCGGATCTCGCCCAGCCGCGAGCCGGGCAGCAGGGCCAGCACGCGGGCGTCCGCGGCGAGGCCCAGCCCGGCGCGCGCGCCGGCGCGGTCGGGCTGCAGCGGGAAGCTCTCGGCCAGCGGGTGGCCCACGAACACCGCGCGCGTGCCGGCCGCGTCGCTGCCCGGCGCGGCCGCGGCCGCGGCCGCGTGCCGCGCGTAGATCGGCGGCTCCATCGGGAACAGGCACAGCACCAGGTCGGCGGAGCGCGCGATGGTCGCCGCGCGGCCCTCGCGCCAGGCCCAGATCGAGGGGCTGACGTAGTGCGCGGTGCGCAGCCCGCGGCGCTTGAGCCAGCGCTCCACGGGCAGGTTGAAGTCGGGGGCGTCGATGCCGATGAACACGTCCGGCCGCCAGGCCAGCACGCGGCGGCGGAAGCCGGCGCGCAGGCGCAGCAGCCGCGGCAGGTGGGCCAGCACCTCGGCCAGGCCCATCACCGCGAGTTCGTCGCTGGCGTGCCAGGCCTCGACGCCGGCCGCGCGCATCCGCGGCCCGGCGATGCCGGCGAACTCGGCGTCGGGGAAGCGCGCGCGCAGCGCCTGCACCAGCGGGGCGCCCAGCAGGTCGCCCGAGGCCTCGCCGGCCACCAGGCAGATGCGGGGCGCGCGGTTCATCGCGCCAGCGAGCGCTCGGAGCGGTCGATGAACTCCAGCATCCGGCGCACGTCCTCGCTGGCCACGGCCTGCTCGGCGAGCTGCAGCTTGGCCTCGGCCAGCGGCAGGCCGGCCATGTACAGCGTGCGGTAGGCCTTCTTGATCGCGCTGATGCGCTCGGCGCTGAAGCCGCGGCGCTTGAGGCCCTCGCTGTTCACGCCGCGCGGCACCGCGTACTGGCCGGCCGCGTACACGAACGGGGGCACGTCGCGGTTGACCGCCGCGGAGATCGCGGTGAAGGCGTGCGCGCCGATCTTGCAGAACTGGTGGATGCCGGTGAAGCCACCCAGGATCACGTGGTCCTCGACGGTGACGTGGCCGGCCAGCGTGGCGTTGTTCGCGAACACGCAGTGGTTGCCCACCACGCAGTCGTGCGCGATGTGCACGTAGGCCATGATCCAGTTGTCATCGCCGATCCGGGTCACCGCGCCGCCGTCGGGGGTGCCGCGCGAGAAGGTGGTGAACTCGAAGATCGTGTTGCGGTCGCCGATCACCAGCTCGGTGCGCTCGCCGCGGAACTTCTTGTCCTGCGGGTCGCCGCCCAGCGAGGCGTGGTGGTGGATGGCGTTGTCGCGGCCGATCGTGGTCGGGCCGGTGATCACGCAGTGCGCGCCGATCCGGGTGCCGGCGCCGACGACGACGTCCGGGCCGATCAGCGTGTACGGGCCGACGGTGACGTCGTCGGCCAGGCGCGCGCCCGGGTCGATGATCGCGGTGGGGTGGAGGCCGGCGCTCACTTCGAGCCGCTCCCTTCCGCGCACAGCACGTCGGCGCTGGCGACCACGTGGCCGTCGACCGAGGCCTCGCAGGCGTACATCGCCATGTTGCGGATCACCCGCTTGAGGGTCACGTCGAGCACCAGCTGGTCGCCCGGCACCACCATCCGCGAGAAGCGGGCGTTGTCGACCTTCACCAGGTAGAACAGCTTGCCCTCGGACGGCGCGCAGTTCCCGCCGGAGAGCTGCGAGAGCAGGCCGCCGGCCTGGGCCAGCGCCTCGATCACCAGCACGCCCGGCATCACCGGGTGGCCGGGGAAGTGGCCCTGAAAGAAGGGCTCGTTGATGGTGACGTTCTTGATCGCCCGGATCGACTTGCCCGGGTCGAGCGCGATCACGCGGTCGACCAGCAGGAAGGGATAACGATGCGGCAGCAGGGCCTGGATCGCGACGGCGTCGACGGGGAGCTGGCAGGGCGAAGTCATTCGGTGTCCTTGGTGGAGTCGGCGTCGGGGAGCGCGTGCTTCTCGAGCCGGATCAGGCGCCGGGCGAGCTCGTCGAGCTGGCGCAGGCGCGCGGCGTTGCGGCGCCAGGCGCGGGTTTCCTGCACGGCCATGCCGGAGGAGTACTCGCCGGGCGAGGTGATGGACTGGCTGACCAGGCTCATCGCGGTGATGGTGACCTTGTCGCAGACCTCGAGGTGGCCGAGGATGCCGGCGCCGCCGCCGACCAGGCACCAGCGGCCGATCCTCGCGGAGCCGGCCACGGCCGAGCAGCCCGCCATCGCGGTGTGCGCGCCGATGCGCACGTTGTGGCCGACCTGGATCTGGTTGTCGAGGCGCACGTCCTCCTCGAGCACGGTGTCGTCGAGCGCGCCGCGGTCGATCGTGGTGTTGGCGCCGATCTCGCAGTCGTCGCCCACCACCACGCCGCCGAGCTGGGGCACCTTGATCCAGTGGCCCTCGTGCACGGCCAGGCCGAAGCCGTCGGCGCCCAGCACGGCGCCGGGATGCACCAGCACCCGCGCGCCCAGCCGCACCCGGGTCACCAGCGTCACCCGCGCCACCAGCTCGCAGCCGGGGCCGACGACGCAGTCCTCGCCGACGACGCAGTGCGGGCCGAGGATCGCGCCGGCCTCGACGCGCGAGCGCGCGCCGATGGCCACGAACGGGCCCACGTGGGCGTCGGGCGCGACCTCGGCGCTGGGATCGATGGCGGCGCTGGGATGCACGCCGGGCGGGCGCGCGGGGCGCGGCTCGAACAGCGCGGCGGCGCGGGCGTAGGCCGCGTAGGGATCGCGGGCCACGAGGCAGGGCACCGGGCAGCCGGCGGCGTCCTCGGCCCGCAGCACCACCGCTCCCGCCCGGGTCCGGGCGAGGTCGGCGCGGTAGCGCGGGTTGGCGAGGAAGGCGAGCTGGCCCGGGCCGGCGTTGGCCAGCGTGCCGACGCCGTGGATCACGGTGCCGGCGTCGCCGATGGCCTCGAGGCCGAGCCGCCCGGCGATCTCGCCGAGCGTCGCTGACTGGAGCATGGCCGCCTCCCCGCCGCCAGGCTAGGACGTCAGAACGTCGTGCCGAACGTGAACTGCAGGCGCTCGGTCCGGTCGTTGCGGTCGGTGTTGAACGGGATCGCGTAGCTGATGACGATCGGGCCGATCGGCGCGCGCCACTGCAGCGCGACGCCCGCGGAGTAGCGGAACTCGCGCATCTCCCAGGTATCCCAGCTCTCGTAGACGTTGCCGAAGTCGACGAAGGCCGACAGGCGCGCCGCCGGGCTGTCGAAGACGGTCGGGAACACGAACTCCAGCTGGCCGACGGTCTTCACCGCGCCGCCGATGGGCTGCAGGTTGGTCTCGACCAGCGGGCTGTTGATGTCGAGCGGGTCGGACGAGAAGAACACGCCGGCCTGCGGGCCGAGGGTGTTGTCGCGGTAGCCGCGGATGGAGCGCGTGCCGCCGGCGTAGAAGTTCTCGAAGAACGGCAGGCCGAGGTCGGCGTTGCTGCCGTAGGCGTCGCCGTAGCCGATCTCGGCGCCGGTGCGCAGCACGAGCCAGCGCGCGATCGGCCAGTAGCGCGAGAACTCGTACTCGAGCTTGTAGTACTCGGCTGTGGAGCCGGGCAGGGTGATCTCGGCGCCCAGGCGCTGGTAGGTGCCGCGGGTCGGGGCGAAGAAGTCGTTGCGCGAGTCGCGCGCCCAGGCCAGCTCGGTGCGCCAGGACTTGAAGGTGCGGTTGCCGATGGCGTCGATGTAGTCGATGGCCTCGGTCGGGGTGAAGCCCGAGAAGGTCAGGATCTCGTTGCTGTCGAGGCCGAAGGCCACCGACACCGAGTCGGTCTCGGTCAGCGGGATGCCGAGCACCACCTGGCCGGCCGCGCTGGTCGACGAGTAGTTGGCGATGTTGAAGTCGCTCTGGTCGAACTCGCGGAAGAACAGGTTGTAGCCCAGCGAGACGCCGTCGTCGGTGAAGTAGGGGTCGACGTAGCTGAAGGCGTAGCTCGAGGAGTAGTCGTTGTCCTGGACGGTGACGCCGACGCGGCTGCCGCCGCCGAGGAAGTTGTTCTCCTGCAGCTGCACCGAGGTGATCAGGCCGGAGAGCTGCGAGTAGCCGAGGCCGAACTGGAACTGGCCGGAGTTGGTCTCCTTGACGTCGTAGACCACGTCGACCAGGTCGTCGCTGCCCGGCACGGCCGGCGTGGTGACCTCGACGGTCTCGAAGAAGCCCAGGCGCTGCAGGCGGATCTTGGAGCGGTCGACCGCGGCCTGCGAGAACCAGGCGCCCTCGAACTGGCGCATCTCGCGGCGCAGGACCTCGTCGGCGGTGCGGGTGTTGCCG
The DNA here is from genome assembly GCA_051859045.1 of Lysobacteraceae bacterium. GTDB lineage: Bacteria > Pseudomonadota > Gammaproteobacteria > Xanthomonadales > Xanthomonadaceae > JBHYGK01. The sequence continues at coordinate 37,451 of JBHYGK010000003.1, forward strand.
GTGAAGCTGACCCGGCGGACCTGCACGCGCGGGCCCGGCTCGACGAAGAAGTTGATCGCGACGGTGCGGTTCTCGCGGTCGAGCTCCGGCACCGGGGTGACCTCGGCGAACGCGTAGCCGATGTTGCCCAGCACGGCGGTCATGGCATCGGAGGTGAACTCGAGCATGCGCCGCGAGAACACCTGGCCCTCGCGGACCATCACCAGCTTCTCGGCTTCCTCGAGCGGGATGATGGTGTCGCCGGTGACGCGGATCTCGCCGAGGGTGTAGACCTCGCCCTCGTTGACGTTGGCGCTGATGTACATCTCGCGGCGGTCGGGGCTGATCGAGACCTGGCTGGAGTCGACGGTGAAGTCGACGTAGCCGCGGTCGAGGTAGAAGCTCGAGAGCTTCTCGAGGTCGCCGGAGAGCTTCTCGCGCGAGTACTGGTCGTCGCGGCGGTACCAGCTCAGCCAGTTGCTCTCGCGCGACTCCCACGCCTCGAGGATCTCCTCGTCGGTGAAGGTCTCGTTGCCGGTCAGGTTGACGTGGCGGATGCGCGCGGCCTTGCCCTCGACGATGTTGAGGGTGACGTCGACGCGGTTGCGGTCGAGCTCGGTGACCTGCGGGGTGATGGTGACGTTGTACTTGCCGCGGTTGTTGTACTGCCGCGTGAGCTCCTGGGTGACCCGGTCCAGGCTCAGGCGCGAGAAGGTCTCGCCCTCGGCGAGGCCGATGCCGGCGAGGCCGCGGGTGAGCTCCTCGGTCTTGATGTCCTTGTTGCCGACCAGCACGACCTGGTTGATCGCCGGGCGCTCGACCACGCGCACCACCAGGATGTCGCCCTGGCGCTCGAGGCTGACGTCGTTGAAGAAGCCGGTCCGGAACAGCGCGCGGATCGCCTCGCCGGCCGAGGCCTGGTCGACGGTGTCGCCGCGCTCGACCGGGAGGTAGGTGAAGACCGTGCCGGAGGAGATGCGCTGCAGGCCATCCACGCGGATGTCGGCGGCGCGGAAGGCCTGGAAGTTCTGGGCGGCTGCCGGGGTGGCCAGGGCGGAGGCCAGGGCAAGGGCCAGCAGGCGGCGGGCGGTTCGCGTCATGTCACGTCCGGAGCAGGTCGGCCGGGCTTGCGCGCGGCCAGGGGGCGGGTGTGGGGGATCACAGGGGGAAGCGGAAGTCGTTGAAGAAGGCCAGGCCCATGAGGCCGACCAGCGCGACGAGCCCCAGCTTCTGGCCCGCGAGCACGACCCGCTCGCTGACCGGGCTGCCCTTGATGAGTTCGATAAGGTAATACAGCAGGTGACCCCCGTCCAAGACGGGGATCGGCAGCAGGTTCATCACGCCGAGGCTCAGCGACAGGAAGGCGAGGAAGCTGAGGAACATCGCCAGCCCCAGGTCGGCCGAGATGCCGGCGTAGCGGGCGATGGTGACCGGCCCGGAGATGTTCTCCAGCGAAGCCCGGCCGGTGAGCATCCGGCCCAGCAGCCCGACCAGGTCGGAGGTCATCCGCGCCATCTCCGAGGCGGCCACCGGGACGGCCTGCAGCGGCCCGAAGCGGCGGACGCTGTCGTAGGGCACCTCGGCGGCGCTGGCGCCCACGCCCAGGATCCAGCGGGGGGCGCCCTCGTCGCGGGCCTCCAGGCGGGGCTGGATGTCCAGCAGCAGGCGCTCCCCGGCGCGCTCGACCTCGATGGCCAGCGGGCGGTCGGCGGCGGCGCCGGCCGCCACGGCGGGGCCGATGGCGTCCCAGGCCGCGATGGCGCGGCCGTCCACGGCCACGATCCGGTCGCCCGGGTCGAGCAGGCCATCGGCCGGGCTGCCGGCGATGACCTGGCCGACCACCGGCGGCAGCTCGCGCTGCAGCACCGGCAGGCCGATCCCGGCCAGGGCCTGGCGCTCGCCGTGGGCGTCGACCACGCCGGCGAGGTCGAGCCGGCGCGTGCGGGTGATCCCGTCGGCGCGCTCGACCTCGACCTCCAGCACGTCGCGGTCGATCGCGCCGAGCATCAGGCGCATCGAGGCGTCGGTCCAGGTGGCCACGGGCTCGCCGTCGATCGCCAGCAGGCGGTCGCCGCGCTCGAAGCCCGCCTCCGCGGCGACGCCGGTGGGCGTGCCGACCAGCGGCTGGAAGTCGGGGCGGCCGACCACGAACATCGCCCACAGCAGCACCAGGCACAGCGCCAGGTTCATCGCCGGGCCGGCGGCGGTGATCGCCATGCGCTGCAGCACCGGCTTGGACTCGAAGTGGTCGGGGTCGGCCTCGGCGGGCAGCGGCTCGCCGGCGGCGTCGACCAGGGGCGGGGCCCAGGCCACGTAGCCGCCCAGCGGCAGGGCCGAGATCGCCCACTGCACGCCGTCGCGGTCGTGCCGGCTGGCCAGGATCGGGCCCATGCCCACCGAGAAGCGCTTGATGCGAACGCCATAGCGCTTCGCCACCCAGTAGTGGCCGAACTCGTGCAGGGTCACCAGCAGGCCGAGGCCCACGACGAACCACAGGGCCGACCACAGGATGGAGGAGACGATCATGCGCGCAGGGTACTCCGGCCGAGCTGCGCGGTGGCGACCGACCTCGCCTCGGCGTCCGCGGCCAGCACGGCCTCGAGCGAGGCGGCGGGGGCGGCGGGCAGGGCGGCGAGGGTCGATGCGACCAGCGCGGGGATCGCTAGGAAGCCGATCCGCCCCTGAAGAAAGGCTGAAACGGCGATCTCGTTGGCCGCGTTCAGGATCGCCGGGGCGGTGCCGCCGGCCTCGAGCGCGGCGAAGGCCAGCGCCAGCGCCGGGAAGGTGGCCAGGTCGGGGGCCTCGAAGTCGAGCCGGCCGATCGCGGCCAGGTCGAGCGGGGCCACGCCGGCGTCCACCCGCTCCGGCCAGGCCAGGCCGTAGGCGATCGCGGTGCGCATGTCGGGGTTGCCCAGCTGGGCCAGCACCGAGCCGTCGACGTAGTCCACCAGCGAGTGGACGATGCTCTGCGGGTGCACTACCACCTCGATCGAGGCCGGCGCGGCGGCGAACAGCCAGCGCGCCTCGATCACCTCGAGGCCCTTGTTCATCAGCGTGGCCGAATCGACCGAGATCTTGCGGCCCATCGACCAGTTGGGGTGGCGGCAGGCCTCGTCGGGGGTGACCGCCGCCAGCGCGGCCCGGCTGCGCCCGCGGAACGGGCCGCCCGAGGCGGTGAGCAGCAGCCGGCGCACGCCGGCGCGGCCGCCGCCGGGCGGCAGGCACTGGAAGATGGCGTTGTGCTCGCTGTCCACCGGCAGCACGGTGGCGCCGCCCTCGGCGACGGCTCGGACGAGCAGTTCGCCGGCCAGCACCACCGATTCCTTGTTGGCCAGCAGCAGGCGCTTGCCCGCGCGCGCCGCGGCCAGGGTGGAGGGCATGCCGGCCGCGCCGACGATGGCGGCGACGACGGTGTCGCAGGCCGGGCCGGCGGCCAGGGCGGCGATCGCCTCGGCGCCTGCATGGGCGCTGACCGCGTCGGCCAGCCCGCGCGCGGCGAGGCCGTCGCGCAGGGCGGGGTAGTGGGCCGGATCGGCGATCGCCGCGTGCTCGGGGCGGAAGCGCTCGCACAGCGCGAGCAGGGCGTCGACCGAGGCGTTGGCGGCCAGCACGGTGGCCCGGAAGCGCTCCGGGTGGCGCGCGATCACGTCCAGCGTCGAGGCGCCGATCGAGCCCGTCGCGCCGAGGACGGCGACCCGTTTCACAGCCCGAAGACTTCCTTGAGCAGCCAGAACACCGGCAGGCCGGCGAGGACGCTGTCGATGCGGTCCATCACGCCGCCATGGCCGGGGAAGACCGCGCCGGAGTCCTTGCAGCCGGAGTGGCGCTTGATCAGGCTCTCGAACAGGTCGCCGGCGATGGAGTACGCGCAGGCCACGCCCACCGCCAGCATCAGCAGCGGCAGCTGGGCCCAGCCCAGGTCGAGGAAGGGGAAGGCCACGAGGCCGATCAGCATCGCCGCGGCGATGCCGCCCAGCGCGCCCTCGCGGGTCTTGCCGGGGGAGATGCGCGGGGCGAGCTTGGTGCGGCCCCAGCGGGTGCCGGCGACGTAGGCGCCGGAGTCGGCCGCCCAGATCAGCGCGAAGCCCAGCAGCGCCCAGCGCGGGCCGAGCTCGCCGTCCATGTGCAGCAGGGCCAGCGCGGCCCAGGCCGGCAGGATCGACAGCGCGCCGGCCAGCAGCTTCAGCGTGCGGTTTCGGCCGGTGTCGCGGGCGGCGAAGTCGAAGCGCCACATCCACCACAGCGCCACCTGCCACCACGCCACGCCGACGAGCGCCACCAGCTGCAGCGGCGCCGGGGTCGGGGAGTGCCCCCACCAGGCCAGGGCGGCCATCGCCAGCGCGAAGGTGGCCAGCAGCAGGCCGCGGGTGAGCCGGCCGCGGACGCCGCTCATGCGCGCCCACTCCCAGGTGCCGGCCAGGAACAGCAGGGCCGCGGCGGCCAGCAGCCAGGGCGAGGGCAGCAGCAGCACCGCGAGGATCGCGACGGGCGCGAGCAGCAGGGCGGTGAGGACGCGGGTTCGGTTCATGCGGGATCCGTGCTGGCCCGGACTTGGGCGCTGGTCAGGCCGAAGCGGCGTTCGCGCTTGGCGTAGTCGTCGAAGGCCTGGGCCAGGACGCGGTCGTCGACGTCCGGCCACAGCACGTCGGTGAACCACAGTTCGGTGTAGGCGAGCTGCCAGAGCAGGAAGTTGGAGATGCGCTGGTCGCCGCCGGTGCGGATGAAGAGGTCGGGCGCGGGCAGGTCGGCGAGCGCCATCCGCGCCCCGAGGCTGGCCTCGGTGATGTCGGAAGGCTGCAGGCGGCCCGCGGCCACGTCCTCGGCCAGCGCCCGGGCGGCGGCGGCGATGTCGCCGCGCCCGCCGTAGCTGGCGGCGATGTTGAGGTGCAGTCGGGCGTTGCCGGCGGTGCGCGCCTCGGCGGCGTGCATGCGCGCGCGCAGCGGCTCGGCGAACGCCGCGCGCTCGCCGATGAAGCGCAGGCGCACGCCGCGGCGGTCGAGCTCGTCGACCTCGCGGTCGAGCGCGCGCAGGAACAGCTGCATCAGCGCGCCCACCTCGTCCTCGGGCCGGCCCCAGTTCTCGGAGGAGAACGCGAACAGCGTGAGGACCTCGATGCCCTCGCGCAGGCAGGCGTCGATGCAGGTGTTGACCGCGCGCGCGCCGGCGCGGTGGCCGATGGTGCGCGGCCGCCGGCGCTGCTGCGCCCAGCGCCCGTTGCCGTCCATGATGACGGCGACGTGGCGGGGCCGCGCGCGCGGCGCGGGGACGGGCGGGGTGGCGTCCATGACGGACCGGCCGGACATGCCGGTCAGATCGCCATCAGCTCCTGTTCCTTCGCGCGGGCCACCTCGTCGGTGTCCTTGACGAACTTGTCGGTGAGCTTCTGGATGTCGTCCTCGGCGCGATGCACCTCGTCCTCGGTCGCGGACTTGTCCTTCAGCAGCTCCTTGACCTGCTGGATGGCGTCGCGGCGGACGTTCCGGATCGCGATCTTGGCGTCCTCGGCGCTCGAGGCCACGACCTTGCTGAGCTCCTTGCGGCGCTCCTCGGTCAGCGGGGGCAGGTTGATGCGGATCGAGGTGCCGGCGGTGTTGGGGTTCAGGCCCAGGTCGGAGGCGATGATCGCCTTCTCGACCGCTGCGACCATGTTCTTCTCCCACGGCGTGATGACCAGCGAGCGCGCGTCCTGCACGGCGATCGAGGCGACCTGGGTGATCGGCATCTCGGAGCCGTAGTAGTTGACCTTCAGGTGGTCGACCAGCGCGGTGCTGGCGCGGCCGGTGCGCAGCTTGGTCAGGTCGTGGCGGAAGGCGTCCACGCACTTGGTCATGCGGGTCTGGGCGTCGGTCTTGATGGCGTTGATCATGGGAGCCTCTCGGGCAGGGCCTGCAGCAGGCCGGTGATTATAGGGCGGGCGCCGCGGCGGCGCCCGGGGGCCGCCGGGTCAGCCCTTGCCGTGGACCAGGGTGCCGATCTGCGCGCCGCCGAGGATGCGCATCAGGTCGCCGGGGCGGGTCATGTCGTAGATGCGCAGCGGCATGTCGTAGTCGCGGCACAGCGCGATGGCGGCGGTGTCCATGACCTGCAGGTTGCGCGAGATCACCTCGTCGTAGCTCAGGTGCTCGTAGCGCACCGCGTCGGCGTGCTTGTTGGGGTCGCAGTCGTAGACGCCGTCGACCTTGGTGGCCTTCAGCAGCAGGTCGCAGCCCAGCTCCACCGCGCGCAGGGCGGCGGCGGAGTCGGTGGTGAAGAACGGGTTGCCGGTGCCGGCGGCGAAGATCGCGATCCGGCCCTTCTCGAGGTGGCGGATGGCGCGGCGGCGGATGAAGTCCTCGCAGACCTCGTTGATCTTCAGCGCGCTCATCACCCGGGCGTAGGCGCCGAGCTTCTCGAGCGCGTCCTGCATGGCCAGCGCGTTCATCACCGTGGCCAGCATGCCCATGTGGTCGCCGGTGACCCGGTCCATGCCCGCGGCCTGCAGGCCGGCGCCGCGGAAGATGTTGCCGCCGCCGATCACCAGGCCGATCTGCACGCCGGCCTTGGACACCTCGATGACCTCGCGGGCGATGCGCTGGATGACCTCGGGGTCGATGCCGTAGTCCAGGCGGCCCATCAGGGCTTCGCCGGAGAGCTTGAGCAGGATGCGGCGGTACTTCAGCGGGGCGCTCATGGTCTTCTCCGTGGGGACTGGCAAACCGGCGCATTGTAGCCGCCCGGGCCCCTCCCGGTCAGCCCGGCGCGTCCTCGGCGAGGCGGTCGCGGCCGTCGCGCTTGGCCTGGTAGAGGGCGCGGTCGGCGGCGCCGATCATCGCCTCGGGGCTGGCGTGGCGGCTGCGGCCGTCGAGCACGGCCAGCCCGATCGAGGTGGTGATGTGCAGCGCCGCGCCGTCCACCACCGCCACCGGACCGTTGCGCAGGGCCGCGAGCACCCGCTGCAGCACCGCCCGGGCGCCCTCGGCGCGGGTGCCGGGCAGCAGCAGCACGAACTCCTCGCCGCCGAAGCGCGCGAACACGTCGCCGCTGCGCAGGCCCTGCTGGACCAGGCGGGTGAAGGCCCGCAGGGCCTCGTCGCCTGCGAGGTGGCCGAAGCGGTCGTTGACCGACTTGAAGTGGTCGAGGTCGAGCAGGGCCAGCGACAGCGGCCAGCCGAAGGTGGTGGCGGCGTCGAACTCCCGCGCCAGCGCGGCGTTGAAGTGGCCGCGGTTGTGCGCGCCGGTGAGCGCGTCGCGGCTTGCCTGCTCCTCGAGGGTGCGGGTGTGGTCCTGCAGGCGCTGGGCCTCGCCCTGGTGGCGCTGGGCCTCCTGCAGCTCGAGCAGGTTGCGCACCATCAGCAGCTCGCGGGCGTGCTCGAGCAGGCTCTCGGTGCGCTCGGCCTGGCCCACCCGGAGGTCGAACAGCGAGGCGATCTCGGGCAGGGCGCCGGCGATGCGCTCGACCACGGCCAGCACGCGGGCGGCGTCGAGGCCGAGGCTGGCCTCGGCGTGGGCCGCGACGGTGGCCAGGGCGGCCTGGTCGGGCGGCGCCGCGAAGTCGTCCCACAGCCGCGCCAGGCGCAGGCCCAGGCCGACCACGGCCGCGAAGCGCCCGTCGGCGGGCGAGGCCTCGTCCAGGGCCGCCGGCGCGGGCGCGCCGAGGGTGGTGGACTCGGCGGCGCGGATCGCGTCGGCGATGTAGGCCGGCAGGCGCCAGTGCTCGACCAGCCACAGGCCGGCCTGCAGGTGGTGGCCGTCGAAGCGCGCCATCTCGGCCTGAAGCAGGGCCTCGCCGTCGAGCGCGGGCGGGATCTCGGCCCAGGCGTCCGGGTCGAGCCGGGCCAGGGCCAGCCGGCCGATGCCGGCCAGCAGGCCGGCGAGGAACAGCTCCTCGCTGGCGCGCAGGCCGAGCTCGCCGCCGATGGCCTTGCAGGCGGTCGCGGCGAGCAGGCTGCGCCGCCACACCGGGTCGAGGTCGGGGCCGGGGCCGCCGCGCAGCGCGCGGGTCAGCGAGAAGCTCAGCGCCAGCGTCAGCAGCGCGTTGAGCCCCAGCAGCGACGCGGCCTGGCGCAGGTTCTCGCTGCGCCGGCGGGTGGCGTAGAGGGGGGAGTTCGCGATCCGCAGCACCTTGGTGGCGAGCGCGGGGTCGAGGGCGAGGACGCGGGCGGCGTCGTTCATCTCGGTCGCCGGGTCCTGGGCGATCTCGAGGATCCGCAGCGCCACGCCGGGAAGGCTCGGCAGGGCGCGGCAGCTGGCGAGGCGGGCGCTGAGGGTCTGGCTCAAGCGGGGGTCCTGTGCGGCGGTGGGCCCGGGGGGTGGCGGACCGCGTCGTCCGATTTAAGCATGCGCTCCGCGGCGGCGGGCAGGGGGCGAGGCCGGGGTGCGGCGCGCCCGTGCGCGCGGCCCCCCGGAAACGCGGAAGGGGCCGTGGTCGCCCACGGCCCCTTCCACTCACGCCCTGGGGCGATGGATCAGGCCAGGCCGGCCTGCTTCATCACTTCGGCGGCGAAGTCCTCCTCGGCCTTCTCGATGCCTTCGCCGACGGCGAGGCGCGAGAAGCCGACCACGTCGGCGCCGGCGGCCTTCACGGCCTGCTCGACGGTCTGGTCGGTGTTGAGGACGTACGGCTGGCCGTACAGGGTGACCTCGTTGACGATCTTGTTGATCTTGCCCGAGATGATCTTCTCGAGGATCTCGGCCGGCTTGGCGCGGTCCTTCTCGGACATCTTGGCCAGCTCGATCTCCTTCTCCTTCGCCACGAACTCGGCCGGGACGTCGGCGGCCTTGTTGTGCGGCGGGTTCATCGCGGCGACGTGCATCGCCAGGCCGCGGGCCAGCTCGGCGTCGCCGCCCTTGAGCTCGACCAGCACGCCGATGCGGCCGCCGTGGATGTAGGCGGCGACGGTGTTGGACGAGGCCAGGCGCACCATGCGGCGGACCTGCACGTTCTCGCCGACCTTCGCGATCAGGGCGGAGCGGGCTTCCTCGACGGTGGAGCCGTCGGCCAGCTTGGCGGCCTTCAGCGCGTCGATGTCGGCGGCGCCGGACGACAGGGCCAGCTCGGCCACGGCCTGGGTGAAGCCCAGGAAGTTCTCGTCCTTGGCGACGAAGTCGGTCTCGGAGTTGATCTCGACCAGCACGGCGGTGCCGCCGTTCGAGGCGGCCACGATGCGGCCCTCGGCGGCCACGCGGCCGGCCTTCTTGTCGGCCTTGGCGAGGCCGGACTTGCGCAGCCACTCCATGGCGGTGTCGATGTCGCCGCCGTTCTCGGTCAGCGCCTTCTTGCACTCCATCATGCCGGCGCCGGAGCGCTCACGCAGTTCCTTGACCAGGCTCGCGGTGATTTCCATGGGGGACCTCAGAATGTGTGGGTGTGTTGGGGAGCGCGGGGCGCGGCAGCGCCGGGCCCCGTCGCGCGGACGCCGGCGCGGGCCGGCGTCCGTGGCCCGCCGCAGGGTAGGCGGGCCGTGTGTCAGGCCGCGCGGCCCCGGAGGGGGCCGGCGGCGGGCGAGGGCTTACTTGCCGTCGCGGCGGGCCGGGCGCGCGTCGCGCTTGGCCGGGGCGCGCTTCGGGGCGCGCTCGTTCTCGACCTTCTCGGCCGCGATCGGGTTGCCCTCGGCGTCGAGCTCGACGAAGTCGTCGCCCTGGCGGCCCACCAGCGGGGCGGCGGCCTTGCCCTCGAGCACCGCGTCGGCGGCGGCGCGGGCGTAGAGCTGCACGGCGCGGATGGCGTCGTCGTTGCCCGGGATCGGGTAGTCGACCAGCGACGGGTCGTAGTTGGTGTCGACCACGGCGATGACCGGGATGCCGAGCTTGCGGGCTTCCTGGATGGCGATGTTCTCGTGGCCGATGTCGATCACGAACAGCGCGTCCGGCAGGCGCTCCATGGTCTTGATGCCGCCCAGCGAGGCGTTGAGCTTCTCGCGCTCGCGGCGCAGGCCCAGGACCTCGTGCTTGACCAGGCGCTCGAACGAGCCGTCGGTCTCGCCGGCCTCGAGCTCCTTGAGGCGCGCGACCGACTGCTTGACGGTGCGGAAGTTGGTCAGGGTGCCGCCCAGCCAGCGCTGGGTCATGTACGGCTGGCCGCAGCGGGTGGCTTCTTCCTTCATGGCCTCGCGGGCCGAGCGCTTGGTGCCGAGGAACAGCACGGTGCCGCGCTTCTGGGCGATGGCCGAGAGGAAGTTCATCGCGTCGGTGAAGAGCGGGAGGGTCTTCTCGAGGTTGACGATGTGGATCTTGCCGCGGGCGCCGAAGATGTACGGGGCCATCTTCGGGTTCCAGTAACGGGTCTGGTGACCGAAGTGGACGCCCGCCTCGAGCATCTGGCGCATGGTGACCTGGGGCATGGTGGAACTCCTGGCATGGAACGCCGCCGCCGCTGCGCGGCTGGTCGGGGCTCCGGGGTTGGGCCTCCCCGCGTCCTCCGTGGCCGAACCCCATCGAAGGGGCACCCCGGCACGGGATGGTGGATGCGGGTGTGGATTCGCCGGTGACGCCCGGCGTGGGCGGCCGCGAGGGGGCATGAAGCCACCTTGACGGGCCGCGCATCATAGTCGCTGGCCCAAGTGCCCGCAACTATTGGATAATCCGGCCATGACCGTGACCACCAAGACCCCCGACGACATCCAGAAGATGCGCGTGGCCGGCCGCCTGGCCGCCGACGTGCTCAGGATGATCGAGCCCCACGTCAAGCCCGGCGTCACCACCGAGGAGCTCGACCGCCTCTGCCACGACTTCATCGTGAACGAGCAGCAGGCGATCCCGGCCAACGTGGGCTACCGCGGCTTCCCCAAGACCATCTGCACCTCGGTCAACCACGTGATCTGCCACGGCATCCCCAGCCCGGGCAAGGTGTTGAAGGACGGCGACATCGTCAACATCGACGTCACCGTGATCAAGGACGGCCTGCACGGCGACACCAGCCGCATGTACTACGCCGGCGAGCCCTCGGTGCTGGCCCGGCGCCTGGTCGACGTGACCCGCGAGGCGATGTTCCGCGGCATCCGGGCGGTGAAGCCGGGCGCCACGCTGGGCGACGTCGGCCACGCGATCCAGAGCTTCGTCGAGGCCGAGCGCTTCAGCGTGGTGCGCGAGTACTGCGGCCACGGCATCGGCCGGATCTACCACGAGGACCCGCAGGTGCTGCACTACGGCCGCCCCGGCGAGGGCCTGGTGCTGCGCCCCGGCATGACCTTCACGATCGAGCCGATGGTCAACGCCGGCGCCCGCCACACCCGCCTGCTGCCGGACGGCTGGACGGTGGTGACCAAGGACAAGTCGCTGTCGGCCCAGTGGGAGCACACCGTGCTGGTCACCGAGGACGGCGTCGAGATCCTCACCCGCGTCCCCGGGGACGACAACGACCTGTGAGCCCGCGAGCGTGAGCGCGTCCCCGGCCCTCCCGGCGTCCGCCGGCGGCCCCGCGCTGCCGCCCGACGGCGACGACGCCGCCTGGCGCGACGCGGCCAAGGCCGCGCTGGCCGGCTCGGCCGCCGTGCTGGCCGCCCGCTTCGACGCCGGCGAGCCGGTGGGCCGCCTGCTCGGCGGCCGAGCCGGCGCCGTCGACGCGGTGGTGGTGTCGGCCTGGGGCCGCGCCCTGGGCGCCCGCGCCGCCGACGCCGCCCTGTTCGCCACCGGCGGCTACGGCCGCGGCGAGCTGTTCCCGCAGTCCGACGTCGACCTGCTGGTGCTGGCCGAGCCCAAGCTGCAGCGCGCGATCGAACCGGCCCTGCAGCGCTTCTTCGCGCTGCTGTGGGACGCCGGCCTGCCCACCGGCCACGCCGTGCGCTCGCTGGCCCAGTGCCGCGAGGCCGCCGCCGACATCACCGTGCTCACCGCGCTCTCCGAGCGCCGCCGGCTGGCTGGCGCCGAGGCCGCCGTGGCGGCGCTCGACGCCCTGATGCTGCCCAAGGCCTGGTCCGCCCAGGCCTTCTTCGCCGGCAAGCGCGACGAGCTCCGCCTGCGCCACGCCCGCTTCAACGACACCGCCTTCAACCTCGAGCCGCACCTCAAGGATGGCCCGGGCAGCCTGCGCGACCTGCACACGCTGGCGTGGATGGCGCAGCGCCTGTTCGGCGTGCGCGGCCTGGCCGAGCTGGTGCCGCTGGGCCTGCTGGGCGAGGACGAGTGCGCCGCGCTGGAGCGCGAGTACGCCGCGCTCTCGCGGCTGCGCATGGGCCTGCACCTGGTGGCCGCCCGGCGCGAGGAGCGCCTGCTGTTCGACCACCAGAAGGCGCTGGCCGAGCGCCTGGGCCTGGTCGACGAGCACCGCGACAACCTCGCGGTCGAGCAGATGATGCAGGGCTTCTTCCGCTCCGCCGCGGTGGTGCTGCGCATCTCCGACCGCCTGCTGCAGCGCTTCGAGGAGCAGCTCGAGGGCGAGGCCCCGGCCGAGCCGGTGGACGCCGAGTTCGAGCTGCGCCGCGGCTACCTGGTGCTGCGCCGGCCCGAAGCCCTGGCCCGCGATCCCGCGATGGCCTTCCGCCTGTTCGCCACCTGGTCGGCGCTGCCGAACGTGCGCGGCCTGCACTCGGCCAGCGCGCGCGTGCTGGCCGAGGCGCTGGGCGCGTTCCCGGCCTACACCGCGGCCGACGCGGGCATGCGCGCGGCCTTCATGGACCTGCTGCGCGCGCCCGGCGCCGTGGCCACGCTGGCCAGGATGGCCCGGCTGGGCCTGCTCGCGCGCTGGCTGCCGGCGTTCGGCGAGGTCAGCGGGCGCATGCAGTACGACCTCTTCCACGTCTACACCGTCGACCAGCACACGCTGGCCGTGCTGCGCAACATCGCCGGCTTCGCGGCCGGCGCCGACCCGCGCTTCAGCGTCGCCCACGAGGTGCACCCGCGCCTGCGCGCGCCGGAGCTGCTGCTGCTGGCCGGGCTGTTCCACGACATCGCCAAGGGCCGCGGCGGCGACCACAGCGAGCTCGGCGAGCACGACGCGCGCGCGTTCTGCCAGGCCATGGGCCTGCCCGCCGGCGACGGCGAGCTGGTGGCCTGGCTGGTGCGCAAGCACCTGCTGATGTCGATCACCGCCCAGAAGCAGGACATCGCCGACCCCGGCGTGGTCACCCGTTTCGCCAGCGAGGTGGGCGACCGCGAGCGCCTCGACTACCTCTACCTGCTGACCTGCGCCGACATCGCCGGCACCAGCCCCAAGCTGTGGAACGCCTGGAAGGACCGCCTGCTGTCGGAGCTGCACGTGGCCGCGCGCTTCGCGCTGCGCCGCGGCCTCGCGCACCCGGTGGACGTCGCCGAGCGGGTGGCCGGCACGCGCGCCGGCGCCCTGGGGCTGCTGGAGGGCGAGGGCCTGCACGCCGACCGCGTGCTCGAGGCCTGGGCCGCGTTCCCCGAGGCCGCCTTCCTGCGCTACCGCCCCGACCAGCTGGCCTGGGTCACGCGCGGCGTGCTCGACGCGCCGCGCGAACGCCCCAGCGTGTTCGTGCGCCCGCTCGCGGGGCCCGGCGCGCTGGAGGTGTTCGTCTACGCGCCCGATCGCGACGGCCTGTTCGCGGCGGTCGCCGCCACCCTCGACCGGCTGGGCCTGGGCGTCTTCCACGCCCGCGTGCTCACCTCGCGCGACGGCATGAGCCTCGACAGCTTCATGGTGCTGGCCCACGAGGGCCGCAGCGCGCCGGCCGACGCGGTGATCATCGACACCCTCGAGCAGGCGCTGGCGCGCGCCCCGGGCGAGGTCCGCCCGGCCCGCCGCCAGGCCCCGCGCCACCTGCGCCATTTCCGGATGCCCGCGCGGGTGGAGTTCAGCGACGCCACCGGCCCGGGCGAGGGCGCGCGCCGCCAGACCCAGCTGGGCCTGGTGTGCACCGACCGCCCCGGCCTGCTGGCCGACGTCGCCCAGGTGCTGCGCCTGCAGCGCCTGCGCGTGCACGATGCGCGCATCGCCACCTTCGGCGAGCGCGCCGAGGACTTCTTCCTCATCACCGACGAGCGCGACGAACCGCTCGACGATCCCACCCTCCGCGACGGGTTGCGCGAAGCGCTCGTCGCCTGCGTCGAAGGACCCCCCTGATGCCCCGCCAGCGCGACACCAGCCACGCCGAATCCGCCGCCGACCTGCAGGCCATCATCGAGAGCGCCTGGGAGCGCCGCGCCGAGATCACCCCGGCCGAGCTCGAGGGCAGCACCGCGCCCGCCGTCGAGCGCGCGCTGGCCGGCCTGGAGCGCGGCGAGTTCCGCGTCGCCACCCCCGACGGGCAGGGCGGCTGGAGCGTCCACCAGTGGCTGAAGAAGGCCGTGCTGCTGAGCTTCCGCACCAGCGGCAACCGCGTGATGGAGTCGGCCCCGGCCAACTTCTACGACAAGGTGGCGCTGCGCTTCGCCGGCGCCGACGAGGCCGATTTCCGCGAGGCCGGCGCGCGCGTCGTGCCGGGCGCGGTGGTGCGCCGCGGCGCGCACGTCGGCCGCGACGTCGTGCTGATGCCGAGCTTCGTCAACATCGGCGCCTTCGTCGGCGCCTCCACGATGGTCGACACCTGGGCCACCGTGGGCAGCTGCGCGCAGGTCGGCGAGCGCTGCCACATCTCCGGCGGCGCCGGCATCGGCGGCGTGCTCGAACCGCTGCAGGCCGGCCCGACGATCATCGAGGACGACTGCTTCATCGGCGCGCGCTCGGAGGTGGTCGAGGGCGTCGTGGTGGAGCGCGGCAGCGTGATCGGGATGGGCGTGTTCATCGGCCAGAGCACCCGCATCTACAACCGCATGACCGGCGAGATCCTGCAGGGCCGCGTGCCCGCGGGCAGCGTGGTGGTGTCGGGCTCGCTGCCCGCCGCCGACGGCAGCCATTCGCTCTACGCCGCGATCATCGTCAAGCAGGTCGACGCGAAGACCCGCGCCAAGACCTCCCCCAACGAGCTGCTGCGAGGAGCCCACGCCTGATGCTTCGCCCTGTGCCCACCCCGGCCGCGACCGCCCCCGAGGCCGCGACCCCCGCCAGCCCCGCCGCCACCACGCTGTGGGGCCTTGAGAAGTGCGACACCTGCCGCAAGGCCCGCCAGTGGCTCGACCGCGTCGGCATCGCCCACCGCTTCATCGACTACCGCGAGCAGCAGCGCGTGGAGCCCGAGGTGCTGAAGGCCTGGGCCGTGCAGGTCGGCGGCTGGGAGAAGCTGGTCAACCGCAGCGGCCCGACGTGGCGCAACCTGCCCACCGCGCGCAAGCTGCCGCAGTCGGATCCCGAGTGGACCCTGCTGATCCGCGAGCACCCCGCGCTGGTGCGCCGGCCGGTGGTGGTCACCGCCGACGGGGTGGCCAGCGTCGGCTTCACCGACACCCTGTTCAAGAAGCGCTTCGGCGTCTGACGCCGAAT
Organism: Lysobacteraceae bacterium; assembly: GCA_051859045.1. Taxonomy (GTDB): domain Bacteria; phylum Pseudomonadota; class Gammaproteobacteria; order Xanthomonadales; family Xanthomonadaceae; genus JBHYGK01. The sequence continues at coordinate 52,725 of JBHYGK010000003.1, forward strand.
CGCCGGAGCCCGCCCCGATGCCCCCGTCGCCCGCCGCCCCCGACGTCCTCGCGCTCGCCTGCGACCTGATCGCCCGCCCCTCGGTCACGCCCGAGGACGCCGGCTGCCTGGAGCTCGTGGGCGCGCGCCTGGCCGCGGCGGGCTTCACGCTCGAGCGCCTCGACGCCGGCCCGGTCCGCAACCTCTGGGCGACCCGCCGCGGCGGGCCCGAGGGCCCGGTGCTGTGCTTCCTCGGCCACACCGACGTGGTCCCCACCGGCCCGCGCGAAGCCTGGGCCAGCGACCCCTTCGCGCCCGAGGTCCGCGACGGCCTGCTCTACGGCCGCGGCGCCGCCGACATGAAGGGCAGCGTGGCGGCGTTCGTGGTGGCGCTCGAGGAGCTCGTGGCGGCGCATCCGGCGCATCCGGGCACGCTGGCGGTGCTGCTGACCTCCGACGAGGAGGGCGATGCGCTGCTGGGCGTGCGCGAGGTGGCCAAGGTGTTCGCCGCGCGCGGCGAGCGCCTCGACGCCTGCCTGGTCGGCGAGCCCTCGTCCTCGCGCGTGCTCGGCGACGTGGTGCGGATCGGCCGCCGCGGCTCGCTCACCGGCACCGCCACCATCCACGGCGTGCAGGGCCACGTGGCCTATCCCGAGAAGGCGCTCAACCCCATCCACGCCGCGCTGCCGGTGCTCGCCGCGCTGGCCGCGCGCGACTGGGACGCCACCCCGTACCCCGACTTCCCGCGCACCAGCTTCCAGGTCGCGAACTTCACCGCCGGCACCGGCGCGAGCAACGTCATCCCCGGCACCGCGACGGTGCAGTTCAACCTGCGCTATTCGCCGCGCTGGAGCGCCGACGCGCTGGTGGCCGACATCGAGGCCGCGTTCGCGGCGGCCGGCGTGCGCGCCGACATCGCCTGGCACCGCTCGGGCGAGCCCTTCCACACCGCCGACGGCCCGCTGCGCGCCGCGGTCCGCGCCGAGCTCGCCGCGCGCGGCGTGGTGCCCGACGAGAACACCGGCGGCGGCACCAGCGACGGCCGCTTCATCGCGCCGCTGGGCGCGGAGGTGGTCGAGCTGGGCCCGGTCAACGCCAGCATCCACCAGGTCGACGAGCGCGTCGCGGTGGCCGACCTCGAGGCCCTGCCGAGCCTGTACCGCGGCGTCGCGGAGCGCCTGCTGGGCCTGCGCTGAGCGCGCGCCGACGGCTCAGGCCGGGGTGGCGATGATCCCGGCCGGTCGCACGCTGTAGGCCAGCCGGTCGACCTCCTCGTCGCTGCGCTGCGGCGCGTGGGCGGGCAGCTCGATCACGAAGCGGGTGCCGCCCTCGGGCGCGTCCTCCAGCGAGATCGCGCCGCCCAGCAGCCCCACCACGATGTTGCGCACCACCGGCAGGCCCACGCCGCTGCCGCCGCGGCCGACGCGGGTGCTGAAGAACGGGTCGAACACGCGCTCGCGCAGCTCCGGCGCGATGCCGTTGCCGTCGTCGCCCACCTCGATGCGCACGCGGCCGTCGCCGGCGGGCTCGGCCTGGATCCACACCCGGCCGTCGTCGCGGCCGTGCAGCCCGTGCAGCACCGCGTTGCCGGCGAGGTTGCCGAGGGCCTCGCCCAGCGCGCCGGGATAGCCCTCCATCGCCAGCCCCTCGGCGCAGGCCCAGTCCACGCGGCGCCCGCCGCGCCGCAGCTGCGGGCCCAGCGCGCGGTCGAGCTCGCCGAACAGCTCGTCGAGCTTGAAGGCGCGGCGCTGGCGCGAGGCGCGGTCCACCGACACCTGGCGCAGGCTGCCCACCTGGTCGATCACCCGGCGCAGGCTGCGCTCGTGCAGGTAGCAGGTCTCCTCGACCATCTCGAGCAGCGCCTGCAGCTCGCTGCGCCGGATGTCGCCGCGGGCGAGGTGGTTGCGCACGTCGTCGGCGCGCGCCTGCAGCGCGCTGCTGGCGAGCAGGCTGTTGCTGACCGGGCCCTCGAGCTGGTGCAGCACGCCGGTCACCATGACGCCGATCGAGGCCAGCCGGCCGGAGCGCTCGAGCTCCTCCATCGCCTCGCGCACCTGGCCCAGCGCCACCGCCAGCTCGTCGTTGCGGCTGGCGAGCTGGGCGGTGCGCTCGGCGACCCGGGCCTCGAGGCTCTCGTTGGCGGCGCGCAGCGCGACCGCGAGCCGCTCCTGGCCCTCCAGCGCCTCCACGAGCCGGCGCGCCGCGAAGCGGGTCGCCACCAGCGTGGTCACCAGGATCAGCGCCAGCGTCCACACCCGGTAGGGGTGGAACGGGAAGTCGGTGGCGAGGTTGGCCACCACGCCGGCCTGCTCCAGCAGCACCAGCGAGCACAGCGAGGCCATCGCGCCGAGGCCGGTGATCACCGGCAGCCAGCGCCGCCGCGACACCGCCGAGAACGCGATCACGGTGGGGAAGCCCAGCACCGAGCTGTCGAGCGAGCCGCGCGCCGAGCCCCACACCACCACGCTCAGCACCACCAGGCCCAGCAGCACCAGCAGGTCGAAGGCGCGCTCGGGGCGGCTGCGCGAGGCCAGCGCGGTGGCGGAGGCGGCGAGGGCGCCGCCGGCCAGCACGCCCACCTGCACCGCCGATCCGGTCTGCGCCGCCAGCACGCTGCCCAGGGCCATCGCGCCGGCGACGAGCCAGCAGCTGGCGAGGATGGGGAAGACGGAGGGTGGGGCGTGGGTGTCCGCGACGTGCGCGGGGGCGGGCGTGGTGGGCGGCGTGGGCGTCATGGAGGCGATCCGGGATTCGGGGCCAGTATGCCCCGGCCCGCGGCGCCCGTGCCGACCGCAGGGCGGCGCGGCCTCAAGCCCGGGCGGCCGCGGCCGCTGGGCCAGGAGGCTGGACAGTCGCGTCCGCCGCATCGTAGGGTCGAGCCATGACGCACGCCGCCTTCGCCAACGCGAACAACGCCAATAACGCCAACCGCCACGGGCGGTCCGGCGACTAGCGCGCGTCGTCCAAGCCGCAGTCCCCAGGCCCGCCCGGCAACGGAGCGGGCCTTTTCATTGGCGTGCCCCTCCGGACCCGGTCGGTCGATCCCCGTCCCGATCCATCCCGCCCCGGAGCCCGACCATGTGTGGCATCACCGCCGTCTTCCTCGCCTCGTCCCCCGGCGCCCCGCCCGCGCCCGTCCCCGATCGCGCCGCCCTGCGCGCGCGCCTGCTGGAGGCCTCCGCCCGCCAGCGCCATCGCGGCCCCGACTGGTCCGGCGTGCACGTCGCCGACGGGGCGATGCTGGCCCACGAGCGCCTGGCCATCGTCGGCGTGCACGGCGGCGCCCAGCCCCTGCTCAGCGCCGACGGGTCCGTCGCGCTGTGCGTCAACGGCGAGCTCTACAACCACCGCGCCCTCGAGGCCGGGCTGGGCCCGGACGAGGAGCATCCGCGCACCGGCTCGGACTGCGAGGTGGTGCTCCCGCTGTGGCGCCGGCTCGGCGCGGGGCTGGTGCGCGAGCTCAACGGCATCTTCGCCTTCGCGCTGTGGGACGCCGGCGCCGGGCGCGGGCTGGTCGCGCGCGATCCGCTGGGCGTCTGCCCGCTGTACTGGGGCCACGACGACGACGGCCACCTGTGGGTGGCCAGCGAGCTCAAGGCGATCGCGCCCTTCTGCGCGGATGCCGCGCTGTTCCCGCCCGGCCACGTCTACGACACCGGCGTGGGCGTGCTGGAGCGCTACTGGCTGCCGACCTGGCGCCGGGTGGAAGCGGTGGAGGGCGTGGCGCCCGCGCCCGGCGCGCTGAAGGCCGGGCTGCTGGAGGCCGTGCGCGGCCAGCTGATGGGCGACGTGCCCTACGGCGTGCTGCTCTCGGGCGGGCTGGACTCCTCGCTGGTGGCCTGGTGCGCGCAGCGGCACGCGGCGCGGCGGGTGGACGAGGACGGCCAGGCGCCCGCGTGGTGGCCGCGCCTGCACAGCTTCGCGATCGGGCTGCCGGGCTCGCCGGACCTGGCCGCCGCGGCCATCGCCGCCGAGGCCATCGGCACCCAGCACCACGGCGTCACCTACACGCTGCAGGAGGGCATCGACGCGCTGCCCGAGGTGGTGCGCCACGTCGAGACCTACGACGTCACCACGATCCGCGCGTCCACCCCGATGTTCCTGCTGGCCCGGCGGATCCGCGCGATGGGCATCAAGATGGTGCTCAGCGGCGAGGGCGCCGACGAGGTGTTCGGCGGCTACCTGTACTTCCACAAGGCGCCCGACGCGCGCGAGTTCCACGCCGAGTGCGTGCGCAAGCTCGACGGCCTGCACCAGTTCGACTGCCTGCGCGCGAACAAGGCGATGATGGCCTGGGGCGTCGAGGCGCGGGTGCCGTTCCTCGACCTGCGCTTCCTCGACGTGGCGATGGGCTTCGACGCCGAGCACAAGCGCGTGCGCCCGCGTCCCGGCGCGGCGGCCGGCGCGCGCGCGGTCGAGAAGGCGGTGCTGCGCGAGGCCTTCGAGGGCTGCCTGCCCGACGCCATCCTGTGGCGGCAGAAGGAGCAGTTCTCCGACGGCGTGGGCTACGGCTGGATCGACGGGCTGAAGGCGCGGGCGGAGGCCGAGGTGTCCGACGCGGCCTTCGCCGCCGCCGCGGAGCGCTTCCCCCACAATCCGCCCGCCAGCAAGGAGGCGTACTGGTACCGCACGCTGTTCGAGCGCCACTTCCCGGGGCCGGCCTGCGCGGCGACGGTGCCGGGCGGCAAGTCGATCGCGTGCTCCTCGCCGGCGGCGATCGCCTGGGACGCGGCGTTCGCGGCCGCCGCCGACCCCAGCGGGCGGGCGGTGGCGGGGGTGCACGTGGCGGCGCATGTCTGATGCGCGCCGCCGCTGCGGCGGCGCTGGGCTGGGCGCGCGTTGGATCGTGCGGATCAGGCGCCGGCGCGGGCCGCGGCCCAGGCGCGCCAGGCCGGCAGCACGTGGCGGCGCGACAGCGGGGCGATCCGCGGCGCCTCGGCGTCGGCGCCGGCGTCGCCGCGCAGCGCGGCGTCGAGCGTGGCCGCGTCGATCCAGCGCGCCTCGGCGATCTCGGCGCGTGCGGACGGCGCGCCCGCGGCGCGCACCACGAACGCCTCGGCGCGCACCCGGCAGCCCGGCTCGTGCACCGCGGCGTCCTCGAAGGTGCCCAGCGGCCAGGCCTCGGCGATCGCCACGCCCAGCTCCTCCATCAGCTCGCGCGCCAGCGTGGCCAGCGCGCCTTCGCCCGGCTCGCGCTTCCCGCCGGGCTGGATGTAGGTGTCCGAGCCGCGCTTGCGCACCAGCAGCACGCGCGCGCCGGCGTCGTCGGGCCGCTCGACGATCACCGCGGCCACGGTGTGGATGACCCGCCCGGCGCCCGCGGGCGCGCCGCTCCCGCTCACTCCGCCGCCCCGGGCGCCAGCGTCAGCGTGTGCGCCGCCTCGCCGGGCAGGAAGGACGAGGGCGCGCCGCGCGCCCAGTCGGCGTGGCCGGCGCCCCAGTACGGGCTCAGCGGATGGCCCGCCTGGCCGCCGGGCATGTGCAGCACGCCCTCGGCCTCGCGGCCCGGGCTCACCACCATGCGCTGGCTGGCGCCGAAGGACGGGGCCTGCACGCGCGGCATGTTGCCGTCGCCGGGCAGCGCGTCGGCGGGCATGCACAGCCGCTCGCGCAGCGGGCCGGGCAGGAACGCCGCCAGCGGGTGGCAGATGGCGGCGGTGTTGCGCTCGCCCCAGGTGCGCCGGGGCAGGGTGGCCAGCGCGGCGTCGCCGCCGGGCGCCGGCGGATCGGTGGCCGCGGCCTGCGCGGCCATCTCGCGCGCCACCCAGCGCGCGCTCTCGGCCAGCAGGGCGTCCCAGTCGGCATGGCGGCGGCCCAGCAGGTGCGCGGGACGCTGCTCGAGCAGCGGCCAGACGAGGCCCTCGCGCTGGTTCAGCGGCAGCGGCGTCCACGCCTCGCCGAGCGCCGCGCGGCCGGGCGCGGTCAGCGCCGCCACGACCTCGTCGCTGACCTTGCCGCGGAAGGCGCGGGTGATGCGGTAGGCGGCGGAGTCCACCGACGCGCGCCCGGTCCAGCGGGTGTCGCGCACCAGCGCCTGCAGCGCGGCGTCGTCGGGATGCGCGGCCACCACCTGCTGCAGCAGCGCCCACCAGCGCTCCAGGAACAGCGCGCGGTCGTCGAGCTGGATCGCCAGCAGGTCGGCCTCGGTGAAGGTGTCGCGCGCGCGAAGGGCGTCGCGGATCTGGCGCTGGCGCGCGCCGAGGTCGACGCCGCCGTCGCCCATCAGCGCCAGCGCCGCGCCGTCGGTGACGCGCGCGTTGGCGGTCCACAGGCGGCCGTCGGCGGGATCGGTGATCTGCAGCGCGCCCGTCGCGGCCGGGGCCAGGAAGCCCGGCCAGGCGCAGGCCAGCGGCGCCGGCGCGCGACCGTCGCAGCCTTCCGGGCGCGCCGGGACGCGGCCGGCGATGCGCCAGCCGATCCGGCCCCGGGCGTCGCCGGCGACCAGGTTCTGCGCCGGCACGCCCGCGCGCGCCGCCACGGCCAGCGCGGCGTCGAGGTCGCCGGCGCTGGCCATGTCGCCCAGCGCCAGGTCCAGGCTGCCGGCGCGGTGCGCCACCCACTGCAGCGCCAGCCGGGTGCCGTCGGGCTCGTCGCGCAGCACCGGGGCGGTGGCGCCGCCGGGCAGGGCGACCTCCTCGACCAGGAAGCGCTCGGGCTCGCCGCCGGCCACCTCCAGCACCTCCTCGTGCGCCTCGGTGGGCGTGCCGGCCGGCACCACCAGCCAGTCGGCCCAGTCGCCGTAGCTGTTGGTGAAGCCCCAGGCCACGTGGGTGTTGGCGCCGACGATCACGAAGGGCACGCCGGGCAGGGTGACGCCGCTGACGTCCACGCGGCCGCCGGGCGCGCCGGGATGCGCGTAGCGCAGGCGCGCTCGGAACCACAGGTTGGGCGCGCGCAGGCCCAGGTGCATGTCGTCGGCGACGATCGCGCGGCCGTCCGCGGTGAGGCTGCCGTCGACGGCGAAGTTGTTGCTGCCCGGCACGATGCCCTCGGCCGCGGTGACACCGGTGGCGGGGCCCTCGGGCGAAGGCAGCGCGCGCAGGTCGACGGCCTCGGGGCCCGGCAGCACGGCGTCGCCGCGCGGCTCGCCCATCAGCGGCGCGTCCCAGCTCGAGCCGTCGTGCGCCAGCAGCGCGGCCAGCGCCGGCGGCAGCGCGTCGCGCACGTGGTGGCGGGCGTACTCGCCCTGGTTCGCGGCGTCCTGCAGGTCGAAGAACATCGCGTAGCCGGCCAGCGCGGTGTCGGCCGGCGTCCAGGCCTGGGGCGACTGGCGCAGCAGCAGGTAGGGCCAGGGCCGCGCGCCCAGCGCGCCGAGGCCGGCGTTGGCGCCGTCGGCGTAGGCCTGCAGCACCGGCAGGCGAGGGCCGGCGATCACGTCGAGGCTGGCGTCGATGCGCGCGCGCAGCCGGTGCACGCGGCGCTGGCGGTCGAGCGGCAGCGCGCCGGCGCCGACCAGGGCCGAGAGCTCGCCGGCGGCGCTGCGGCGCACCAGGTCCATCTCGAAGTAGCGCTCCTGGGCGTGCACGAAGCCCAGCGCGCGGGCCGCGTCGGCCTCGTTGGCGGCGTCGATGGTGACCACGCCGAGGGCGTCGCGCTGGATCGTCACCGGCGCCGACAGCCCGGGCAGGGCGAGCTCGCCCTCGAGCTCGGGCAGGCTGCCGCGCAGCGCGAACCAGGCGGCCGCGAGCAGCAGCACGACGAGGGCCAGCAGCACGGCGGTGCCGCGCACGATCCACTTCAGCATGTCGGTCTCTCCGGGCACCCCGCCCGCGCGCCAAGCCTAGCCGATCCGCGCGGCGGGGCCGCGTCGCGGGCTCAGCCGCCGAGCAGCCGGCGCTGCAGCAGTGCGCCCATGTCACGGCGGCCGACGGCCACGAGATGGATGATCACCTCGCGTCCCGAGATCCGGTAGACCACGCGACAGGGCGAGGCAACGACCTGGCGGAACACCTCGATGCCGAGGCCTGCCATCTCGCGCGGGACGCTGCCACGCTGCGGCATCCGCGAGAGGCCGTTGATCACGGCGGTCAGCTGGTCGAGCAGCTGGTCGGCGCTGGCCGCGCCTTCATGCTCTAGGCGGTAGCGGTGGATCGACGCGAGGTCGCTCGCGGCGCCCGCCGTGATCAGCACCATGTGGCGCGCAGGCCCCTTCGCCATCACTCGCGCGGCGTCGCTGCACGCAGGCGGGCGATGACGTCCAGGGCGGGCTCGACGCGGCCGGCCTCGACGTCCTGCTGGCCTAGCGCCAGCAGCTTGAGCATCGCCAGCGTCGCTTGGCCTTCCTCGAACGAGGCCACGTCCTGCAGCACTGCCCGGGCCTCGCCGTTCTGGGTGATCAGCAGGGGTTCGCGCTGCTCGGCCAGCTCGGCCAGGACCTCGGCGGCATTGGCCTTGAGGTAGCTGATGGGCTTGATCTGGGTGGAGTAGCGCATGGGGTTGGCCGTTGGCAAAAGCGTGGACTGAATTTAGTCCTCATATGGTCCGGAAACAATGGCCGCCCGTCATCCAGCCCCCCGGCCTCGCGTAGGCTGCCGGCTCGACACTCGCCGGATTTCCACGTTCGATGGACGCAGCCTTCCCACGCATCACCCGCGCCGCCGCCTCCGACTGGGCCGCGGCGCAGCGCTTCGTGGACTTCCGCGGCTACGCCATCGCCGAGCGCGTGGACGACGGCGCAGGTGCCGCCGCGGCCACGCCGCTGCTGACGCTGCACGGCTTCCCGACGGCCAGCCTGGACTGGGTGCCGCTGTGGCCGGCGTTGACCGCGCGCGGGCCGGTGCTGGCCTTCGACCTGCTGGGCTTCGGGCGCAGCGCCAAGCCGCGCGGGCACGCGTATTCGCTGCTGGAACAGGCCGACCTGGCCGAGGCGCGGGTGCGGGCGCAGGGCTGGGCCGAGGTGGACGTGCTGGCGCACGACTACGGCGACTCGGTGGCGCAGGAGCTGATGGCGCGCGCGGCCGAGGGCCGGCTGCCGTTCCGGCTGCGCCGCGTGGTGCTGCTCAACGGCGGCATCGTGCCCGGCGCGCACCGCGCGCGGCTGGTGCAGCGCCTGCTGGCCGGGCCGCTGGGCCCGCTGGTGGCGCGCGCGCAGACCCGCGCGCGCTTCGGCGCCAGCCTGGCCGCGGTGTTCGCGCCGGCCACGCGGCCGGGCGAGGAGGAGCTCGACGTGTTCTGGGACCTGCTGCGCGCCGGCGGCGGCGTGCATGCGATGCCGCGGCTGATCCGCTACATGGACGAGCGCCGGCGCCACTACGACCGCTGGACCGGCGTGCTGCGCGCGCCGCCGTGCCCGTGTCGCTTCATCGACGGCCTGGCCGACCCGGTGTCGGGCGCGCACATGGTGGACGCGGTGCGCGCGCTGGCGCCGGCGGCCGACATCGTCGGCCTGCCCGGCGTGGGCCACTACCCGCAGCTCGAGGCGCCGGCGGCGGTGCTTGCCGCGACGCGGGCCTTCCTCGACGCCGCGTGAGCCCCGCGGCGGGCCTCAGCCCGCCTCGACCCCGTCCACGCGCTGGAAGCCGCGCGGCAGCGCATGGCCGCGGCTGGCGCGGGCGCCGGCGTAGGCCTGCAGGTCGCTCCACTTCAGGATCAGCTTGCGCTGGCCGCAGAACAGCGTCAGCTCGCCGCCCTGGCGGACGCTGGCCACGTGCGCCAGCACTTCCTCGCCGTCCTTGAGCTTGGCCGCGGGGATGTTGATGAGCTTGTTGCCCTTGCCCTTCTCCAACTCGGGCAGCTCGGCCAGCGGGAAGGCCAGCAGGTGGCCGGCGGTGGTGATGGCCACCAGCATGTCGGAGGCGGGGTCGGTGACCTGGGCCGGGCGCAGCACGCCGGCGCCGGCGTCCACGCTGAGCAGCTGCTTGCCGCTCTTGTTGCGGCCCACGAAGCTCTCGAAGCGGGTGACGAAGCCGTAGCCCGCGCCCGAGGCCAGCACGAAGCGCTGCTCGGCCTCGGCGGTGGCCAGCGCCACGAACGAGGCGCCCGGCGGCGTGGTGAAGCGGCCGGTCAGCGGCTCGCCGTTGCCGCGCGCCGAGGGCAGGGTGTGGGTGAGGGTGGAGTAGGCGCGGCCGGTGTCGTCGAGCGCCGCCACCTGCCAGGTGCTGCGGCCGCGCACGGCCTGCAGCAGCGCGTCGCCGTCGCGGTAGCTGAGGTTGGCGGCGTCGACCTCGTGGCCCTTGGCCGCGCGCGCCCAGCCCTTGGCCGAGAGCACCACGGTCATCGGCTCGCTGGGCACCAGGTCGGTCTCGGAGATGGCCTTGGCCTCGCCGCGCGCCACCAGCGGGCTGCGGCGCGCGTCGCCGAACTTCTTGGCGTCCGCCAGCAGCTCGTCCTTGACCAGCTTCTTGAGCTTGGCCGGCGAGGCCAGCTGGGCCTGGATGACGGCGCGCTCCTTGGCCAGCGCGTCCTGCTCGCCGCGGATCTTCATCTCCTCCAGTCGCGCCAGCTGCTTGAGCTTGGTCTCGAGGATGTACTCCGCCTGCTCCTCGCTGAGCCCGAAGCGCGCCATCAGCACGTCCTTGGGCTCGTCCTCGGTGCGGATGATGCGGATGACCTCGTCGAGGTTCAGGAACGCGACCAGCAGGCCCTCGAGCAGGTGCAGGCGGCGCTCGACCTTGCCGAGGCGGTGCTCGAGGCGGCGGCGGACGGTGGTGGTGCGGAACACCAGCCACTCCGCCAGCAGGTCGCGCAGCTGGCGCACCCGCGGGCGGCCGTCGAGGCCGATGATGTTGAAGTTCACCCGGAAGCTCTTCTCGAGGTCCGTGGTGGCGAAGAGGTGGTCCATCAGCTGCTCGGCGTCCACGCGGTTGGAGCGCGGGATCAGCACGATGCGGGTGGCGTTGAGGTGGTCGGACTCGTCGCGGATGTCCTCCAGCCACGGCAGCTTCTTGGCGCGCATCTGCTGCGCGATCTGCTCGATCACCTTGCCCGGGCTGACCTGGTAGGGCAGCGCGGTGATGACGAAGTTGTTGTGCTCGCGCGTCCAGGTGGCGCGGGCGCGCACGCTGCCGTGGCCGGTCTCGTAGATCTTCCGCAGGTCGGCGGCGGGCGTGATGATCTCCGCCTCGGTCGGGTAGTCCGGGCCGCGGATGTGCTCGCAGAGGTCGCGGGTGGTGGCGTCGGGATCGTCCAGCAGGCGCACGCAGGCGCTCACGACCTCGTTGAGGTTGTGCGGCGGCACGTCGGTGGCCATGCCCACCGCGATGCCGGTGGTGCCGTTGAGCAGCAGGTGCGGCAGGCGCGCGGGCAGCCAGGTGGGCTCCTCGAGCGTGCCGTCGAAGTTCGGCGTCCAGTCGACCGTGCCCTGGCCGAGCTCGCCCAGCAGCACCTCGGCGATCGGGGTGAGCTTGGACTCGGTGTAGCGCATGGCCGCGAACGACTTCGGGTCGTCGCTGGAGCCGAAGTTGCCCTGGCCCTCGATCAGCGGGTAGCGGTAGGAGAAGGGCTGGGCCATCAGCACCAGCGCCTCGTAGCACGCGCTGTCGCCGTGCGGGTGGAACTTGCCGATGACGTCGCCGACGGTGCGCGCGGACTTCTTGGGCTTGGCCGCGGCGTTGAGGCCGAGCTCGCTCATCGCGTAGATGATCCGGCGCTGCACCGGCTTCAGGCCGTCGCCCAGGAAGGGCAGCGCGCGGTCGAGCACCACGTACATCGAGTAGTCGAGGTAGGCGCGCTCGGCGTACTCGCGCAGCGGGATCTGCTCGAAGCCGTGGTAGGCGGGGCGGGTCAGGTCGGACATCGGGGGCGGCTCGTGGATCGTGGACCCCGGATTCTAGGCCACCCGGGGCCCCCGTGCCCCGTCGGGCGCCCCGGGCCCGGCCCGGCGCGCCCCGCGGGCCTCAGTCGCGGACCACGAATTGCGCCCGGCAGCCGTTGTCGACGTAGATCGCGTGGCCGTCGTAGCCCCAGTCGCGGCCGAAGCGGCAGTCCGCCCGCGACAGCTGGCGCTGGATGTCGACCCGGCCGCGGCCCACCCGGGCGGGGCAGGAGCGGTAGTGGCCGTCCTCGGAGGCGCAGGTGACCAGGGTCTGGCCGCCCCCGCCGCCGCCGGTGGGCAGGCGGGCGTCGTCCCAGCGGTCGTCGTCGCGGTAGCGGTCGTCGTAGCGGTAGCGGTCGTCCTGGCGATAGCGCTCGTCGTCGCGGCGGCGGTCGTCCTCGTGTCGGTCGTGGTTGGCGGCGATGGCCGCGGCGCCGATCAGCGCCACCGCGATCGCGGCGGCCGCGTGGTCGTCGTGCGAGGCGGAGCCGTGGCGGCCGCCGTCGTCGAGCTCGAACTCCGCGCGGCAGCCGTTGGCCACCCAGACGCCGCGGCGGTCGTAGCCCCAGCTCTCGTCCTGGCGGCAGGCGGCCCGGCTGAGCTGGTGGCTCAGGCGCACCCCGTTGCGGGTGTCGGCGGGACAGTAGCGGTGCTGGCCGTCGTCGGAGGCGCAGGTGATGCGCTCGGCGGCGTGGGCCAGGCCGGGGGCGGCGCCGAGCCCGACGGCGATGGCCAGGGCGGTGGCGGAGAGGGTCGTGAGGATGCGCATGGCTTACTCCCCGGCCCCACCCGTCCATTCGGACAGGTCGAGGTGGCCGTCATGGTTGGCGTCGGCGGCGTCGAACTGCGCGCGCAGCGCGTTCTGGAAGCCCTCGGAGGTGACCACGCCCGGGACCGCGGGCGTGCCGTCGGCGGCGACGGCGGGCGGATGCTCGCGGCCGGCGATGCGGCCGTCGGCGTCCACGTCGAGCAGGTGGAAGACCTCGACGCCGAGGTTGCGGAACTCCTCGAAGTCCACCCGCGCGTCGGCGTTGGTGTCGGCATGGGCGAAGTCGGTGGCCGGATCGCGCGGGGCGTCGGCCTGCGCCGCGGCGAGGCCGGGCAGGGCGAGCAGGGCGGCGATGGCGAGCGCGGCGGCGAGGCGATGGCGGTGGCGCGGGGCTCCCCCGAGCCCGGGTGCGTGCGGTTGCATCTGGCGTGTCTCCCCTGGGCGGGCGCGAAGGCCATGCCGCGGCGGGGGCGCCCTGGCCCCGCCGAGGTGGACGCTAGCGCAGCCTCGTCGCGGCCGCTACCCTGCCGGCCCGGCGCCGCGGCGTCCCGTCCCCGAGCGCCCCCGATGAGCCGTCCCCCCAAGGTCCCCGCCGGCCCCACCCCCGAGGCCGTGGCCGGCTTCTGGCGCGACGCCGGCCCCGAGCGCTGGTTCACCAAGGACCTCAACTTCGACCGCGCGCTGGGCGCGCGCTTCCATGCCGCGCACTTCCAGGCCGCCGGCCGCGAGTTCGACGCCTGGAACGCCTCGCCCGAGGGCGCGCTGGCGCTGCAGGTGCTGCTCGACCAGGTGCCGCGCAACCTCTTCCGCGGCAGCGCGCACGCCTTCGCCACCGATCCGCTGGCCCGGCACTTCGCGCTGGCCGCCATCGACGCGGGCCTGGACGCCGGCGTCGAGCCCGCGCTGCGGCCGTTCTGCTACATGGCGCTGATGCACGCCGAGGACCTGGCCCTGCAGGAGCGCTCGGTGGCGCTGTTCGAGGCGCTGGGCGGGCCGTCGCTGCCGCATGCCGTCGAGCACCGCGACATCATCCGGCGCTTCGGCCGCTTCCCGCACCGCAACCCGCTGCTGGGCCGCGTGAGCACGGCCGAGGAGCTCGACTTCCTGAAGGGCGGCGGCTTCGCGGGCTGAGCCGCGCCCCCCTCAGTCCGCGGCCGCGGCCTTCTCGGACTGCTGCAGCCGCCACATGCCGGCGTAGCGCCCGTCCTGGGCCAGCAGCTGGCCGTGGGTGCCGCGCTCGACCACCCGGCCCTGGTCCATCACCAGGATCTCGTCGGCGTCCATCACGGTGGACAGGCGATGCGCGATCACCAGCGTGGTGCGGCCGCGCTGGATGCGGTCGAGCTCGGCCTGGATCGCGCGCTCGCTGCGGGAGTCCAGCGCGCTGGTGGCCTCGTCGAAGATCAGGATGGCCGGGTCCTTGAGCAGCGCGCGCGCGATCGCCACGCGCTGCTTCTCGCCGCCGCTGAGCTTCAGGCCGCGCTCGCCGACCGGGCTGTCGTAGCCGTCGGGCAGCGCGGCGATGAAGTCGTGGATGTGCGCGGCGCGCGCGGCGGCCTCGACCTCGGCGTCGCTGGCGTCGGGCCGGCCGTAGCGGATGTTGTAGCGGATGGAGTCGTTGAACAGCACGGTGTCCTGCGGGACGATCGCGATCGCCGCGCGCACCGAGTCCTGGGTCCAGTCGCGCAGGTCGACGCCGTCGATGCTGATGCGCCCGGCCTCGACGTCGTAGAAGCGGTACAGCAGCCGCGCCAAGGTGCTCTTGCCGCTGCCGGAGTGCCCCACCACCGCCACCGTGCCGCCGGCGGGGATGGTGAAGTCCACGCCGTGCAGGATCACGCGCCGCGGGTCGTAGCCGAACACCACGCCCTCGAACGCCACCACCGGGCGGCGGGTGGCGAGTGCCTTGGCGCCCGGCCGGTCCTGCACCTCGCGCTCCTCGTCGAGCAGGCCCCACAGGCGTTCGATGTTCGTCAGCGCCTGCTTGACCTCGCGGTACATCATGCCGAGGAAGTTCAGCGGGCCCGCCAGCTGGATCAGGTAGGCGTTCACCAGCACCAGGTCGCCGACCGTCAGCTCGCCCGCCACCACGCCCGAGGCCGCGCGCCACATCAGCGCGGTGACGCCGGCGGTGATGATGGCGTTCTGGCCGATGTTGAGCGCGGCGAGGGTCTTGTAGCTGGTGACGTCGGCCTCTTCCTTGCGCTGCAGGCTGGCGTCGTAGCGCCGGGCCTCGTGCTCCTCGTTGTTGAAGTACTTCACCGTCTCGTAGTTGAGCAGCGAGTCCACCGCGCTGGCGCTGGCGGCGGTGTCGGCCTCGACGGAGGCGCGGTAGAACTTCGTGCGCCACTCGGTGACGCGGATGGTCCAGGCCACGTAGGCCAGCAGCGTGATGCCGGTGATCACCGCGAAGCCCGAGTCGTACAGCGTCACCAGCACGATGGTCACCAGCGTGACTTCGAGGATGGTCGGGAAGATGGTGTACAGCGTCCAGTCGAGCAGGTCGGAGATGGCGCTGCCGCCGCGCTCGACGTCGCGCGACACGCCGCCGGTGCGCCGCCCCAGGTGGAAGCGCAGGCTGAGCGCGTGCAGGTGGCGGAACACCTTGAGCATCACCGTGCGTGCGCTGCGCGCCATCACGCGCGCGAACACGATCTGCCGGACCTCGGTGAACACCCGCTCGCCCAGCCGCGCCGCGCCGTAGGCCAGCAGCAGGCTGACCGGCAGCACCAGCGCGATGGCCTCCGGGCCGGTGGGCAGGGCCAGGCCGTCGACCAGCCGCTTCATGATCATCGGCACCGTCAGGCCGGCCAGCTTGGCCAGCACCAGCGCGCCCAGCGCCAGCGTGATGCGGCCCCAGTAAGGCTTGAGGAAGGGGACCAGGGTGGCGACGACGACGCGCGCGGGGCGCGAGGCGTGCGGGCTGCTGGGCGGGGCGGACGCGAGCGGGGCGTCGGGGGCGGCGTCCGGGGACGGCGCATCGGCCGCGGGCGGCGGCGGGGTGGGGGAGCTGGACATGGCCGCCAGCGTGGGGCCGCGGGGGCCGGGACTCAAGCGGCGGCGGGGCGCGACGCATCCGGGGTCGGAGTCGGTCGTGTTCGAGAACATCCGGAGCCGCCGCGGCTAAACTGGAGCCCCGCGAACCGTGTCACGCGCCGTGGGTCCCGGGCCCTGGCGATCGTCGCCGTGGGTGCCGGGCGGAACGAAGGAACCGGGAGGGGCGTGGCCTCCCATCAAGGACGATCATCGAATGGCTTTCCGCCCCGCTATGTCCGTGGCCTTCCGGGCCTTGCTGACGCTGGTCCTGTTCGCGCAGGCGCTTGATGCCGGGGCTGTCGCGGTCCCGCCCGATCCCGCCTGGCGTGCGATCGCTGGGCCGGCGGTCGGCGAGGGCGCCGTGCTGTCCGTCGAGGACGGCGCGGGCGGCGTGTTCATCGCGGCCGAGCGACAGCTCGCTGACGGCACCGCGAGGACCAGCATCCACCATTGGGACGGCGTGACCTGGCGAGCGCTCGGCACCGAGCTGGCCGGCACGGCGGCGGCCTTCGTGGTGGATCCGCGCGACCGCGAGGTGCTCGTGGGCGGGGACTTCGCGTTGCGCGCTAGTGGGCCGCGGGTGAACCTGGCCAGGTTCCGTGCAGGCGCCTGGCAGCCCGTCGCGGGTGTCGGGAGCCCTGTGACCGCGCTCGCTTGGGAGGCGCGCCGCGAGCGGTTCTACGTCGGCCTCGGGCGTCCGGCCACGGCCCAAGCCCCGATCCTGCTGGCGCTCGATGGCAACACCCTGGCGCCCTTGCCGCTGCGGGGCAGGCCATCGTCCCTGGACAGCAGCCGCATCGCCAGCATCGTCATCCGTCCGGATCTCGACATGACCTACGTCGGGGGCGCGTTCCTGCTCGCGACCGGGGAGGGGGACGAGGTCGCGAGCGTGGCCCAGTTCGATGGCGCGACGTGGAGCGCGCTTCCGCCGGGCGCCGGAATCGGCGAGGCGGGCGGAGTCATGGTGTGGGAGGCATCGAGCGGGACGCTGCTGGCGGCGTCCGTCAGTGGCTGGAGTCCACTCGCGCTGAAGCGCTGGAACGGCGAGGCTTGGTCGGAGGTGGCTCCTGCGATCGAGGACGCGAGGGCCGTGGCCGTGTCCCCGCGGGGCGGCGTGGTCGTCGGCCACGGGCGGGGCGGCGACAACGGGGAGTCCTTCGGACACGTCAGCGTGCTGGGCAGCGACGGCTGGAGGCGGCTCCCGGTCACGGTGGGGAGTGGACGCCATCGGCTGGGCTGGATCGGCTCGCGGATCCTGCTGATGGGGCATGTCCGGATCGAGCAGGACGGCGAGGACTACTCGCCGCTCAGCCTCTGGGATGGCTTGCGCTGGGGCAGCGCGGGATCGCGGACGACAGCGGCGGCGCCGCTCCGGGCCGATGAAGGGGGCGGCGGCGGGACGTCGCGCCTGGGCGGGCCCACGGCGCTCGCCTGGGGGCCTGATGGCGTGCTTTATGCCGGGGGCTTGGGGCTCGTCGACGGTCGCCGGGCGCCGCCGATGGCGCGCTGGGGCGGCCGGCTGTGGTCCCAGCCGTCGAGGGGCCTGACCTCCGGGCGCGTCACGGCACTGGTGCGCGATGACGCCACGGCCTCGATGATCGTCGCGGGCGAGGCGCTCAGGGCCGGTTCGACGAGCCTCCCAGCGGTGGTCCGCTGGCGCGACGGGCTGTGGGAGCCGATCGGAGAGTTCCCCAGCTCGGGCGTAAGCGTCGGGGCCGTCGTCCCGGTGCCCGCGACTCAGGAGATTTACGTCGCGTGGAACGACTGGAGCTCCACGTGGCGGATCAGCCGCTGGACGGGGACGGCGTGGCAGGAGCTTCCCGTCACGCTCAGCGGTGACTTCAGGAGCATGGCCGTCGACCCCGCGACGGGCCAGCTCTTCGTGGGCGGCCGTTTGGCTTCGAGCTGGGGCGGGGATGCACCGGTGCTCCGGATCGTCGGAAGCGTCGTGACGCCGCTTGGCGCCGGCGCCGAATCGGCCACCGCGGGCGTTCTGCACTGGGATGCCGAGAGCGGACGCCTCTGGGCTGGCCTGGATGGTGCGGTGTCGCAGTGGACCGGCAGCGAATGGGAACCCATTGGCACCGGTTCCCCGCGCGGCGCGCGGGTCCTGTTGCCGATGCCCGGCGGCGGGATCCTCGCGGCGGGCCGGCCGGGAAGTGAACCTGCCGATGGCGCCCCGCCCGGCATCGCGCGCTGGGACGGTGCCGCTTGGGTGCCGTTCGGTCCGGGCTTTGGGATGTCTGGCGATCCGGCGATCGGGGCGTCCGCGGCCGCGATTTCCCCAGACGGCGCCTGGCTCGCGGTCGGCGGCCACTTGCAGTCCATCGCCGGCCACCCCGGCGCGATCGCGATGACGCGGCTAGGCGCCACTGCGAACCGGCTGCCTAGGTTCACGGAAGGTCCGGTGCTGTCGGGCGTGCCGCGCGTTGGCGGATGGATGACGGTCAGGAGGGCCGCTGTGGATCCCGACGGTCGGGTCGTCAGGTTCGGTTACCAGTGGCTGCGCGATGGCATGCCGATCCGCGGAGCCATTGACCAGTCCTACAGGGTGGAGGCGGATGACGTGGGGACCCGGCTGTCGGCCCTGGTCTTCGCAAGCGATGGCATCGACGACGTCGTGGGCTACACCGAGGCCGTGCAGGTGGCGAGCCCTTCGGACAACTCCGCCCCCAACTTCCTCGGGGTTCCGGCCATCTCCGGGAATGCGTCCGCCGGCTACGTGCTGACGCTCGGCGGCCTCGACGCCGAGGATGCCGATGGCGATCGCGTGAGCACGGCCATCGAGTGGACCCTCGATGGCTGGGCGATCTCGGGCCAGACCGGGACCACCCTCGCGGTGCCCACCGGCTGGATCGGCCGCAGCATCGGCGCCCGCGTGACGATCAGCGACGGCGAGCGGCAAACCTCGCGGCTCGCGCGCCCGGTGGTCGTGGCCAATGCCCCGCCAATCGCGAGAAGCGACGGCGTGGTCTCTCCGCTGCGCCCCAGCCTCGTGCTCCCGCGCTTTCTGCTGGCCAACGACACGGATAACGACGGCCACGCCCTGGTAGCGTCGCTGGTGACCGGTCCCGCGCGCGGCGTCGCCGAGGTGCGGCCGGACGGCACGCTGTCCCTGTCCGGCCTGCCGGTGGACGCGCCTTACAACGACCTGTTCACCTACTCCGTCTGCGACACCCTGGGGCAGTGTTCCACCGGCTTCGTCTACCTTGAGTTCGAGGCAGGCCTGCTGTCGGCCGTCGACGAGGCGCTGGAGGTGGAGAATGACGTCTTCGCCGTGGAGGTGCCGGTGGACGCCACCGGGAGCAGCGCCCGCGCTGTGGCCAGCGTCGTCGACCTGCGGCGCATGCAGGCGCAGCCCGAGCGAGCGCGCGCGGTCGACGCCGCGGCCGGGCGCTACGTGATGTCGCTGCATCCGAATCTCGCCGACGTCCCGGTGGCCTACACCGTCGAGTTCCGCGCCCATACCGGCGCCGGCGGCATCGGTGGCGTGCGCGTCCGTGCCAGCTCTCCCGACGCTCCGTCGCTCGCGTGCGCCGGGGATGCCGGGCGGACCAGCCGATGCCTGATCGACGTGGAATTGCCGCCGCGCAGCCCCGGCCTCGTGTTCGAGGTGGAAGCAGAGCCGGTGATGCCCAACCTCGACGACTACCTCGTCCCATTCGTCGACTACGTCATCCATGATCTCGATGACGTCGGCCTGCACGGCGGCGTGGTGGCGATCGCGCCGAAGCAGGTCGACGCGGGCACTCCGGTGCAGGTGCGCCTGGTGGGCGACGTGCCGGGCGTGCGCCACGAACCGACCGTGATCGAGGGGCGGGTGGAGCTGCGCGATGGTCCCGGCGGTGCCCTGCTTGGCGAGCGCACGTTCCGGGTCACGCCCCGTGGCCTGCGGCCGGCCGCGCGCGTGGTCACGCCCGGGCGGCCGGCGTTCGTGCCGCTGTCCAGGCAGCAGGTCTACTACGGCAACATCCAGCACGAGCGACTGCGTGTCCCGGTGCCTGCCGGGACCCATCGCGTCATGGTGACCGTGGATGGCCCGGTGGGCGCTGCCTACCTCGTCGAGGGGCCGGTCCGGAACATGCCCGACGTGCCTTCCCGCGAGCAGTCGGTGCCCGACTTCGCGACCGGCGGTTTGCGCCTGCCGTTGGAGCGCGACGCGCAGGGCCGCCTGGTCAAGGAGGTCAACGGGATCACCCGCGAGGGCCGCACCTGGACGCTCGAGCTCTCGGGCGGCCTGCCCGCCGGGGTGACCTCGCCGGCGGGTTGGGCGCCGTCGACCGCCCGCGTGGAGGTCCAGTACGAAGTCGCCACGCCGCCGTACTCGGTGCAGCCCGGCCACTACTTCAATCCGGGCCGCGACGGCCACGGCGTGTTCGTCGAGCGCGGCGGCACGCAGATGGTGGCCTGGTGGTACGCCTACGAGGCCGACGGGTCGCCCACCTGGTACATGGCGCAGGCGGATGCGCCCGCGCCGGGCCTGCCGTTCGCGGCCGATGCCTACCGCGTGACCTGGAGCCTCGAGGGCGGCGCGACGCTGCACGACGTCGGGCAGGTGGTCCTGACGCCCGAGTACGGCGGCACGCTGGGCTTCTCCTACGAGGTCGACGGCGCCACCGGCCAGGAGCGCCTGGTCTCGCTGAGCGAGGGCGGCTGCCTGCCCATCGACGGCGTGTCCGTCGACGGCGCGGGCTCGTGGTTCTCGCCCGAGCGCCCGGGCTTCGGCTACTCGGTGATGTGGGACGCGCGTACCGCGCAGGAGATCATGGTCACCTACGCCTACGACGCCGACGGCCTTCCGCGCTGGGGCTACGCCCAGGCGCCGGCGAACCCGGCGGCGGTGGCCGAGCTGCCGATCGTCCAGCTCAGCGGCTTCGCGCCGGATGCCGCCTGGCGGCCGCTGGTGAACCTCGGCCGCATCGGCACGCTGCGCCGCACGATCGGGACGATGCCGCAGGACGGCCAGCCGGGCCTGCGCCGCGCGAGCGTGGCGATGGCCTTCACCGGCCCGGTCACCGGCGCGTTCGTGCAGGACCTCGAGACCGCGCTGCTGACCAACCGCCGCACCTGCCGCTGACATTTCTCCACAAGGATCCATGTCCATGCCATTGAACTTCCGCCCCCTCCCTCGCGCCGCGCGGCTGGCCTCCTGCGTCCTGCTGGCCTGCGTCGCAGCCTCAGGCACCGCCGCCGAATCGCGCCGTGGTGCACCTCGCGACGAGGCCGCGCAGCTGCGCATGCCGACCACCGCCGCGAACGCGCCACCGTCGTTCACCGGCGTCCCGTCGATTACCGGAGACGCCGCCGCCGGCGCGGTGCTGGGACTCGCGGGCGTGGAGACCAGCGATCCCGACGGCGACACCGTGACGGTCACGGCGCTGTGGCTGGTGGACGGCCTGCCGCTCGCCGGCGAGACCGGCATGACGCTCGTGGTTCCCGACGGGTTGCGCGGTCGGAGCATCAGCGCCGAGGTCAGCGCGAGCGACGGGACGTCCGTGGTGCGACGCGATACCGCCGGCGTGGTCGTCGGCAATGCCGCGCCGATCGCGCGGACGGACTCGCTGCTCATCTCGCTGACGCCCTCGTACTCCTACCCGCCACTCTTGCTGCTCAACGACGTCGATCCGGACGGTGATGCGCTGGTCGCGTCGATCCTCAGCGGGCCGGCCTTCGGGACGGCCCGAGTCGGTGCGGACGGCAGCCTGCAGCTGACGGACCTGCCCCAGGATGGGCCCTACACCGACCGGCTCACCTACCGTGCCTGCGACCCCTCCGGCGCATGCGCGACGGGCACCCTCCACCTCGAGTTCGAGGAAGATGCGCTGGCGTGGAGGGAGCAGCGCGTGTTCAGCTTGCCGTCGGACCACTCGGTGCACGACACGTTCGTCAACGTCCTGGGCGACAGCTCGAACGTCGTCGCGGAGGTCGTTGGCCTCCGGCTCGCGCCCAGCCGCGCGTACGGGTGGTTCGTGCCCGGCTCGCCGGGAGTGAGGGAGGTGCGCCTGCCGGCGAACCCGGCGGACGAGGCGGCGTCCTACGCCGTGCACGTCGAGGCGTACGCTGGCCCCGGTGGCGATGCTTCGCTTCAAGTGAGCGCCGCCGGCGTCACTGATCCCGCGCTGGCCTGCAGTGGCGTCGCCAGCCTGCGCAGCACCTGCACCGTGCAGGTCGTCGTGCCGGCGCGGAGCCCGGGCGTCACGCTGCGCTATGCCGCGCAGACCCTGGTGCCGAACTCCGATGCGGCCATCCCGCTCGTGGTCAGGCACATCGTCGAGCCCCAGGGCGAGACCGGCGTGCATGGGCAGGTGGCGGCGGTGGTCGGCAAGCGCGTGGAGGGCTTCCTGGCGCCGGTGCGGCTGGTCGCCGACGTTGCGGGCGTCCAGTCGTCCCAGACGTTCTACCTCGGCACCGTCGAGGTGCGCGATGGCCCGGGCGGCGCGCTGCTGGGTCAGCAGACGCTGCGCTTCATGCGCCTGGACGAGTCCCCCACGCCGCGCGCGCTGGTGCCGGGGCGGCCGGTCTACCTCGCGGTGCTGCCGTACCAGGCCTACGGGTTCGAGTCCCTGCATGAGCGGGCGCGGCTCGAGGTGCCTGCCGGTGCCACCAGCGCGATGGTGGAGGTCGACGCGCCGGTCGGCGTGACGGGGGCCCTCGTGGCGCCGTCCACCACGCCCGGTGATCCGCGCGCGCAGGCCGTCCCGCTTCGCCCGGATGCCGCATCGACGCGCGTGCCTCTCGTGCGGGGTGGCGACGGCCGGCTCGTGGCGCTCGTCGAGGGCGATGCGCTGGTGCCGGGCCTCTGGACGCTGGAGCTGGCGGACACCGTCGGCAGCAACGATGTCCTGGTGCGCGTGGACACCACGCTGGCGCTGGGAGCGGGCGCTGTGCCGCTGCGGCCCGGCCACTACTTCAATCCCGGACGCGACGGCCACGGCGTGTTCCTCGAGCGCGGCGGCACGCAGATGGTGGCCTGGTGGTACACCTACCGGCAGGACGGCTCGCCGATCTGGTACATGGCCCAGGCCGATGCGCCGGCGGACGGCCAGCCGTTCGCGGCCGAGGCCTACCGCGTGACCTGGAGCCTCGGGGGCGGCGCGACCCTGTACGACGTGGGCCAGGTGGCGATCACGCCGGCGGCGGACGGTTCGCTGGGCTTCGCGTACGAAGTCGACGGAGCCACTGGGCACGAGCGGCTGGTGTCGCTGAGCGAGGGCGGCTGCCTGCCCGTGGACGGCGTGTCGGTGGACGGCGCGGGCTCGTGGTTCTCGCCGGAGCGCTCGGGCTTCGGCTACTCGGTGATGTGGGACGAGCGCAGCTCGCAGGAGATCATGGTCACCTACGCCTACGACGCCGAGGGCCAGCCGCGCTGGGGCTATGCCCAGGCGCCCGCCAGCACGGCGGCGGTCGCCTCGCTGCCGATCGTGCAGCTGCGGGGCTTCGCGCCGGA
Organism: Lysobacteraceae bacterium; assembly: GCA_051859045.1. Taxonomy (GTDB): domain Bacteria; phylum Pseudomonadota; class Gammaproteobacteria; order Xanthomonadales; family Xanthomonadaceae; genus JBHYGK01. The sequence goes on from JBHYGK010000003.1 coordinate 75,708, forward strand.
TGCCGCATGGCAGCCGCTGGTGAACCTGGGCCGCATCGGCACGCTGCGCCGCACGATCGGGACGATGCCGCAGGACGGCCAGCCGGGCCTGCGCCGGGCGAGCGTGGCGATGGCCTTCACCGGCCCGGTCACGGGTGCGTTCGTGCAGGACCTCGAGACCGCGCTGCTGACCAACCGCCGGGCCTGCCGCTGATGCGCGCGGCCCCGGGAGCGGCGTGCTCCCGGGGCCGCGACGTGGACGGCGCCGCGGCGGCGGGGCGTGGCTCCTGCCATGCGTGACGTGGTCTTCCTTGCGCTGGCAAAGGCGCCGTTCTCTGCGGACTGGCGCGCGTAGATGGGTCGCCGCGCCGCTCCGATGCATGACGGCCACAAGGCCTTCCGCCGCGCGATGTGGATGCTCGACGATGGCGATGCCGCGGGCGCGCTCGCCATCGGCGAGGCCCTGCTGGCCTCCGATGGGGAGGCCGACCGCGTGAGCGGCCTGCTCTGCTTCGGCGCGGTGTACGAATCCGGCGGGCGCGACGTGCCGATCGACTTCGACCGGGCCCTGGGCTTCTATCGCCGGGCAGCGTTCGCCAGTGCGACGTCCATGCCGTTCCAGGACATCGCGCGCGTGCAGCTCAAGCGTGGTGGTCCCGGCGCCAAGCGCGAGGCCTTGGCGAGCCTGCGCGAGTACCGCGCCCATGGCGAGACCTCGCAGTACTTCTGCGGACTGGCGATGTGCGCGGAGCGGGCCCCCGACGCCTCGCCCGCCGACGCGATGGCGCTTTACCGCCGGGCCGCGCTGCGGCTGCGCTTCGAGGGCTTCTTCGGCTACGCCCGGGTCGCGCGCGGCGAGGGGTTGTGGGGGCGCGCGTTGCTGTGCGACGTGCTGCGCGTGACCTTCGGGATCCCGATGGCCGTGGTCACGCGCGGGCGCGCGTCGGCCGACCTCTTCTGGTACTGACGGGCGATGGGCGCGCCGCGGCCGCGCGGAACCGTGCGTTGCGCCGCCTCCCCGGTGCGGCCGAGGCGCTAGACTCCCGCCCATGCCCCCCGCCTCGACCCACTCCCGCGCCCGCCTGGCCTTCGTGCTGGGCGCGCTGGCGATGTTCGGGCCGTTCTCGATCGACACGGTGTTCCCGGCCTTCACCGCGATGAAGGCCGCGCTGGGCACCGGCGACGCCGGCATCCAGCAGTCGATCAGCGTGTACCTGGTGGCCTACGCGGCGATGAGCCTGTTCCACGGGCCCATCAGCGACGCGGTGGGGCGCAGGCGCGTGATCCTGGTGGGCACGGTGGTGTTCACCGCGGCCTCGATCGGCTGCGCGCTGGCCACCGACCTGACCACGCTGCTGGTGTTCCGCGCGCTGCAGGGCCTGTCGGCCGGCGTGGGCCTGATCGTGGGGCGCGCGATCATCCGCGACGCCTTCGACGGCGACGACGCGCAGCGGCTGATGAGCCAGGTCTCGATGATCTTCGGCATCGCGCCGGCGATCGCGCCGATCATCGGCGGCTGGATCATGGGCCTGGCCGACTGGCACGCGATCTTCTGGTTCCTGGCGGTGTTCGGCGCGCTGCTGTGGCTGCTCGCGGCCACCCTGCTGCCCGAGACCCACCCGGTGGCCGCGCGCACGCCGCTGCGGGTGGGCACGCTGTGGGGCACCAACGTGGCGATGCTGCGCAACCGCGCGTTCCGGCGCCTGGCGCTGGCGGGCACGTTCAACTTCGGCGCGCTGTTCGTCTACATCGCCGCCGCGCACTACGTGGTGGAGCGCCTGCTTGGCCTGGCGCCCGACCAGTACGGCTGGTTCTTCGTGCCCACCATCGGCGGCATGATCCTGGGCGCCTTCGTCAGCGGCCGGATGGCCGGGCGCATCGGCGGCGCGCGGATGGCCAACCTCGGCTTCGCCTGCTGCCTGGCGGCGGTGCTGGGCAACGTGGGCTACCACGCGCTGGTGGATGCGCCCACGGCCTTCTGGACGATCGCGCCGATGAGCCTGCTGGCCTTCGGCATCGCGCTGGTGTTCCCGATCCTCACGCTGGCGGTGCTCGACATGTACCCGCGCCAGCGCGGCGCGGCGTCGAGCCTGCAGGCCTTCATCGGGCTGAGCTCGAACGCGCTGATCGCGGGCCTGCTGGTGCCGCTGGTGGCGCGCGGCGGGCTGGTGCTGGCGATCGCGGCGGCCTGCTTCACGCTGGCGGGCTTCGCCACCTGGCGGCTGTACCGCCGCGGCTGCCACGCCGACGTGGCAGCCTCGCGCGAGGCCGCGGCGCTGGAGCCCACCGAACGGCTGTAGGCGGTGGGTGGGCCCCGTCGCTGGGCAGGCGGCTCAGGGACTGATGATGTCCAGCGTCGGATAGTAGGTGCGATACCGCTTCGCATCCCGCGTCAGCAGCGCCATCCGTTCGATGGCGGCATGGGCGCCGATGTAGAAGTCCGGCAGCGGCGACGTGCGCGCGCCCTTGGCGCGGCGGTACTGCAGGAAGGCCTTGCCGGCGAGGAAGCCGGCGTCCCACGGCAGCTCCAACCGGGTGAAGGCATCGGCCGGCAGGGCCGCGTCCAGGTCCTCGATGCGTGCGAAGCCGACCGACACCTCGGCGTAGATGATGGGATTGATGCACAGCTCGGCCCCGTCGGCGCAGGCATCGAGCCGCGCCGCCGACCACGCGTACCAGTCCGGATCGTCCGTCAGCACGTCCAGCAGGACGTTGGCGTCCACGAGGACGCGCTTTCTCGCGGCCGGTGGGGCCGCGGGCGCATCAATCGCCACGGGTCAGCTTCATGATCTCGTCGGTCCCCATCCGCGCCGTCGCGCGGCCGCGCATGCGTGCGGCCAGGCTGCCGCGGCGGGCCTTGGGCGGATGGGCGATGGTGGTCTCGGCCTCGCGCAGCGCGGCCTCGCGCACGAAGGTGGCCACCGGCAGCCCGTGCAGCTCGGCGGCGCGACGCAGGCGGTTCTTGTCCTCGACGCTCAGGCGCAGGTCGAGGCGGTCGGCGATGGCGGTCATGTCGGGTCTCCTTGTACGGCAGCGTACCGTACCAGTCGCCGGATCGCCATCAGGGGCGTGCCGCGCTTCAAGGGCGCCATCCTTCCACGCGCGCAAACGAAAGGGCCGGCGGAGTGATCCGCCGGCCCTTCGTCATCGAGCGTGTCGCGTGGCTCAGCCCTGGGGCGCAGCCGGGGCCGGGGCGGCGATCGCCGCCGGCGGCGCCTGCCAGCCGCAGCTCTGGCCCTGGTTCTGCTGCTCCAGCCAGGCCTGCAGCGGGGCGAAGTACTCCAGCACCGCCGAGCCGTCCATCTGCTCGCCGCCGGTCAGCTCGCGCATCGTCTGCTGCCACGGCTGCGACTGGCCCTGCTGCAGGGTGGCCCAGAAGCGGCGACCGGCCTCGGGGTTGTTCGCGAAGCTGCAGGTGGCCAGCGGACCCTCGTGGCCCGAGGCGTCGCACAGCGCCTTGTAGAACTGGAACTGCAGGATGTGCGACAGGAAGTAGCGCGTGTAAGGCGTGTTGCCCGGCACGTGGTACTTGGCGCCGGCGTCGAAGAAGTCCTCGCCGCGGGCGGTGGCCGGGGCCACGCCCTGGTACTGGGCCTTGAGCTGCCACCAGGCCTGGTTGTAGGTCTCCGGCGTGATCGAACCGTCGAACACGCCCCAGCGCCAGCGGTCGATCATCAGGCCGAAGGGCATGAAGGCCACCTTCGACAGCGCCATGCGCATCTGGTTGTTGAGCAGGGCTTCCTCGCTGAGCTCGGCGCTGTCCATCAGGCCGACCGAGGCGAGGTACTGCGGGGTCATCGCCAGCTCGATGGTGTCGCCGATGGCCTCGTGGAAGCCGTCGTGCGCGCCGGACTGGAACACCGGCTCGAGGTGGTTGTAGGCCAGGTAGTAATAGATGTGGCCCAGCTCGTGGTAGATCGTGGTCAGCTCCTCCTCGGTGGGCTCGATGCACATCTTCATGCGCACGTCGCCCTCGAGGTTCATGTCCCAGGCGCTGGCGTGGCAGACCACGTCGCGGTCGCGGGGCTTGATGAGCTGCGAGTTGGCGTAGAAGGAGTCCGGCAGCTCGGGCATGCCCAGGCCGGTGTAGAAGCTCTCGGCGAGCTCGGTCATCTGGGTGGCGGTGGCGAGGTGGCCGGCGCGGCGGGCCTCGACGCGCTGCTCGTCGGTGGCGCCGGCGGGCAGGGCGGCCAGCGCGGCCTCGACGTTGCCCTCGTGGCGCGCGCGCAGGGCGGCGCCGATGTCGGGCGAGGCCGCGCCCGGGAACGGCTGCAGCGTGTCGTACAGCGCGCCCCAGTCCTGCTGCCACAGGTTGCCGGTCAGGTGCGCCGGCAGCATGCCGTCGACCTGGCCCTGCTCGCCGTACTGCTCCACCAGCTTGGTGCGCGCGTAGCAGTGCAGCTGCTCGTACAGCGGCGAGACCTGCTGCCACAGGCGGTCGGTCTCGGCCTGGAACGCGTCGGCGTCCATGTCGTAGCCCGAGCGCCACTGCTGGCCGGCGTTGGCGAAGCCCATCTCGGACGCACCCTCGTTCACCAGCTCGACGAAGCGCTGGTAGTCCTGGCGCATCGGCACCGAGATGGTGTGCCAGCCTTCCCACGCGGCGAGCTTCTGCTCGTAGGTGGAGGTCGGGTCGGCGAGGGTCTCGCTGAGCGCGCCGATCTGCTGGCAGTTGTCGGGGGTGTAGCAGAAGGTGCCGGCGCCGTAGGTCTGGTCCATCCGCGTGGCGATGGTGGCCAGCTCGGCCACCTTGGCGGGGTCCGACGGGGCCGGCATCGACGAGCCGATGCGCAGCAGGTGCAGCGCGCGCGCGGTGGCCGGCGAGAGGTCGGTCAGGTCCTGGTAGCGGCGGGCCTCGGCGAGGTAGCCGTTCATGCGGTTGATCGAGCGCTCGCTGGACTTGGCGCTGAGCAGGCCGGAGTCGGCGGTGATGTGGGTCTGGCTGAGCCAGGCGGCCGAGGTGGCCTCGGCCATCGCGGCGCGGGTCTCGGCGTTCATGCGCGCGACGAAGGCATCGGCGTCGGCGGCGGTGGCCGGCGCGGTGGTGGCCGCGTCGTCGGCGGGCTTCGAGCAGGCGGTGGCCGCGAGGGCGGCGGCGATGGACAGCGCGATCAGCGCGCGGGTGGGCTTCACGAGGGGACTCTCCGGCAGGCGGGCGCCGGGGGCGGCGCCGGGAGCGTGAAGGCTAGTCCCCGCACACCGGCCCCGCAAGCGCGGGGCGCGGGCTCAGGCGGTGGCGTGGGTGGCCGCGTCGGCGTCCGCGCGCGCGTGGCCGTCCGCGCCGGCGGCCTCGCCGGGGAAGCGCGCGCGGCCGTCCGCGTGCAGCAGGCCGCGCGCCTCGAGCCAGGCGCGCGCGTCCTCGGCGTCGCGCTCGAACCACGCGCGCGCCGAGCCCAGCCGGAACGTGTAGCCCCAGGCGTCCATGTCGGCGAACGCGCGATCGCGGCCGAAGCCGGGCAGGTGGTCGGCCAGCACCAGTTGCAGGTAGCAGGTGGCGTCCTCTTCCGGCACCGAGTCGGTGGCGTCCGTGTGCACCGCGGCGCGGCGCTCCGGCGGCAGCACCACGAGGTGGCAGGCCTCGTGCAGCAGCGAGTGCAGCGGGGTGTCGCGGCGGGCGTACACGCGGTGGCCGATGATCCCGGCCTCGGGCTCGCCCCAGAAGCTGCCGGGGATGGGCGCATCGTCGGCCACGGCCTCGAGGACGAGGCCGTGGCGGGCGAGCAGGGCGCTGGCGGCGGCGACCCCGGCCTCGGCCAGGGTCATCACGCCTGGCGCGGGCGAGGCGGCCACGCCGGAGTCGCGCGCGGGCGCCACGCTGGCCTCAGGGCTTCTCGGGCAGCGAGACGGAGATGTCGAGCACGTCGTGCTCGCCGTCCTTCACCAGGTCGACCTTCACCGCGTCGACGTCGACGTTGACGTACTTGCGGATGACCTCGAGCAGCTCGCGGCGCAGCAGCGGCAGGTAGTCGGGGCCGCCGCGCTCGTCGCGCTGCTGGGCCACGATGATCCGCAGCCGCTCCTTGGCGAGCGAGGCGGTCTCCTTGCGCGGCTTCAGGAAATCGAACAGGCCCATGGCTCAGCCCCCGAAGAGCTTCGAGAGGAAGCCCTTCTTCTCGGTGGTGGTGAAGCGCATCGGGCGGTCCTCGCCGAGCAGGCGGGCGACCGCGTCCTCGTAGGCGTGGCCGGCCTGCGACTCGGGGTCGAGGATCACCGGCTCGCCCTTGTTCGACGCGCTCAGCACGTCGGGCGACTCGGGGATCACGCCGATCGGCTTGAGGCCCAGCACCTCCTCGACGTCGGCGATGGACAGCATCTCGCCGGCCTCGACGCGCTTGGGGTTGTAGCGGGTGAGCAGCAGGTAGGTCTCGACGGTCTGGCCGAGCTCGGCGCGGCGGGTCTTGGACGCCAGCAGGCCGAGGATGCGGTCGGAGTCGCGCACCGAGCTGACCTCGGGGTTCACGACGACCAGCGCGCGGTCGGCGAAGTACATGGCCAGGAACGCGCCCTTCTCGATGCCGGCCGGGGAGTCGCAGACGATGAAGTCGAAGCCTTCCTCGCGCATCTCGTTGAGCACGCGCTCCACGCCCTCGACGGTGAGCGCGTCCTTGTCGCGGGTCTGGGAGGCGGCGAGCACGAACAGGGTCTCGCAGCGCTTGTCCTTGATCAGGGCCTGCTTCAGCGAGGCCTCGCCGTGGATGACGTTGACGAAGTCGTAGACCACCCGGCGCTCGCAGCCCATCACGAGGTCGAGGTTGCGCAGGCCGACGTCGAAGTCGATCACGGCCACCTTCTTGCCCTGGCGGGCGAGGCCGTAGGCGATGCTCGCGCTGGTGGTGGTCTTGCCGACGCCGCCCTTGCCCGAGGTGATGACGAGGATTTCGGTCATTTGCTGTCCTTGCGTGGTGCGGTGATGGAGTGGTGCCGGCTCAGTCGAGCGCGGCGAGGTGCAGCGTGTCGCCTTCGAGCCAGACCTGCACGGCGCGGCCGAGGAGGGCCTTGGGGATCTCCTCGAGCACCTTGTAGTGGCCGGCCACGGCCACGAGTTCGGCATGGAACTCGCGGCAGAAGATGCGGGCGTGGATGTCGCCCTGGGCGCCGGCCAGCGCGCGCCCGCGCAGCGCGCCGTAGACGTGCACCGAGCCGTCGGCGATGACCTCGGCGCCGGCGCCGACGGTGGCCAGCAGGGTCAGGTCGCGGCCCTGGGCGTAGAGCTGCTGGCCCGAGCGCACCGGCTGGCGGTGCACGAGGCCGGTCTGGGCGGGGCCGGCGGGCGCGGCGGCGGCGGCCGGGGCGGCCGGCTCGGCCGCGGCCTGGCGCGCGGGGCGCT
>JBHYGK010000004.1:0-81924 GCA_051859045.1 Lysobacteraceae bacterium
CAACGCCTTCGCGGCGGCGTTCGCCAAGGCGCAGCGCAAGCCGTGAGCCCCGCCCTCGCCCGCGCGCTGCTGCTGGCCGGCCTCGTGGCCGCGGCGGGCGCGCCGGCGACGGGCCGCGCCGGCGAGGCGGCGACCGACGCGCGGGTGGCGCCCGCGGGCGAGGCCCTCCCGCGCGTGCGCGACTGGCCGCTGCCCGCGCCCGCCGGCGCGGCCTGGCCCGACCTGGTCGCCACGCCCGAGGGCGGCGCGCTGCTGGCCTGGACCGCGCGCACGCCCGGCGGCCACGCGCTGGAGGTGGCCGAGTGGCGCGACGGCGCCTGGCGCGCCGCGGCCCGCGTGGCCGAGGGCGCGGACTGGTTCGTCAACTGGGCCGACATCCCGCACGTGGCCGCGCTGCCCGACGGCCAGCGCTGGGCGCAGTGGCTGCGCCGCAGCGCGGACGCGCCGTATGCCTACGACGTCTGGATCCGGCGCTTCGACGCCGGCGCGCCCGCCGCGGCGGCGGAGCCGCGCCTGCTGCATGACGACGGCACCACCACCGAGCACGGCTTCGTCGCGGTGGTGCCGCAGGCCGACGGGGCGCTGGGCCTGGCCTGGCTGGACGGCCGCGCCACCGCGGGCGCCGCCGGCCATGGCGGCCACGGCGCCGACGCGCACGGCCGCCACGCGGCCGCCGCGCCGGCGGACGATCCCGCCGACCCCGATCCGCCGATCCCCGCCGCGATGACCGTGCGCGGCGTGCGCGTGCTGGCCGACGGCCGCCGCGAGGCCGAGGTCCTGCTCGATCGCGCGGCCTGCGACTGCTGCACCACCGACGCGGCGCTGACCGACCGCGGCGCGGTGCTGGTCTACCGCGACCGCCGCCCCGGCGAGCGCCGCGACATCGCGCTGGTGCGCCAGGAGCGCGGCGGCTGGACCCGCCCGCGCGGCGTGCACGCCGACGGCTGGATCACCCCGGGTTGCCCGGTCAACGGCCCGGCCGTGGCCGCGCGGGGCGCGCGCGTGTGGGTCGGCTGGTACACCGAGGCCGGCGGCGCGCCGGCGCTGCGCCTCGCGCGCTCCGAGGACGCCGGCGACGCGTTCGGCGCGCCGCTGCAGATCGACGCGGGCCCGGCGGCGCTGGGTCGCGTCGACCTTGCCGCCGACGCCGGTGGCGTGTGGGCGGCCTGGCTGCGCGAGGACGCCGACGGCCAGGCGCTGTGGCTGGGCTACTGGGCCGCCGACGCCGACGCCGACGCGCCCGCGGGCCGCGAGCGCTGGCGCCTGCGCGTGGCCTCGCTGGCCGGCCGCGGCCGCGCCACCGGCTTCCCCAAGCTGGTGGTGCTCGACGGCGTGGCCCACCTGGCCTGGACCGAGGTCGTGGACGGCGCGCCGGTGCTGCGCGGGGCGCGGGTGGACCCGCGCTGAGCGCCGCGCGGCGTCGGCGCGCTCAGCGCTCGCGCCGCCAGTTGATCGAGGCCGAGGTCTCCTCGCCGGATTCCACCTGCACGTCGAAGCCGCGCGCCAGCGTGTAGGTCAGCGTCACCACCTGGCCGGTGCCCAGCAGCGACACGCCGTAGCTCAGCAGCAGCTTCGGCGAGAGGTACTTGCCGACGGTGAACGTGGCGCCGCCCAGCGCGCGCGAGTCGCTGATGCCGGCCTGGTCGAAGCCCAGCCGCTCGCCGATGCGCTGCGCCACCAGGTTGCCCGCGCCGCCCAGCGCCAGCGCCGCGGCGCCGAGGCGCTCGCCGTCGCCGCCGCTGGCGCTCGACAGCGGACGGCCCAGCACCAGCCAGCTCAGCGCCTCGGTCTGGTCGATCACCGGGTCGGAGGTGATCGCCACCTCGGCGCGCGCGGCGGTGCCGCGCACGCGCACGCCCACGCGCTGCGCGTCGAAGGCGCGGGTGGCGACGATGTCCAGCGAGGGGTTGTCGAGCGGCGCGTTGGCCCAGCCCAGCCGGGCGCGGGTGATCTCGAGCGCGCTGCCGTAGGCCGCGTACTCGCCCGAGACCTCGATGGTGCCGGTGGCCAGCGCCTCGCGCCCCGGCCGCTGGCGCACCCGCAGGCCGCCAGACAGCGCGCCGTCCAGGCCGAAGCCCTTCAGCGCCACGTCCTCGCCGAGCGTGATCCGCACGTCCATGTCCAGCACGGGGCCGCCGGCCTCCACGGCGGGCTCGTCCACCACCACCACGTCGGGCGAGGCCGCGGTGCCGCCCTGCAGGCCCTCGATGTCGATGTCCGCGCGCGGCACGTCGACGCGGCCGCGCACGCGCAGCGTGCCCGCGCGCAGCGTCACCTGCAGGTCGGGCGAGATCGTGGCGCGCAGCTCGGCGGTATCGGCGGCCAGGAAGTCGCGGCCGCTGACCTGCAGCGCCAGCGGCGCGTCGCCGGTGCCGCCGAACGCCGCCGGGTCCAGCAGGCCCTCGATGGTCAGCGTGCCCTCGCCGCTGCGGAACGTGCCGCTGAGCGTGGCGCCGCCGTTGACGTCCTGGCGCAGGGCCAGCGCGCCCTCGGTGAGCGTGATGCCGAGCGCGGGCAGGTCGGCGGCGAAGTCGAGCAGGCGCGCGTCGCCGCCCACCACCGGCGCCGCGCGCGTGCCGCCCAGCGTGAGCGTGCCGGCGAGCCGGCCGCGCGGGCGGGCCAGGTCGACCGAGAGCAGCTCGAGGAACACCAGGTCGCGCACGTCGAGCTCGATCGCGCCGTCCAGCGCGCCGGCCTCGCCGTCGCCGGCGGCCAGGCGCGCGGCGATCCGGCCGCCGTCGGCCAGCGCCAGCGTGGCCTGGCCGCGCAGCGCGCCGCCGTCGAGGCGCACGTCGGCTTCGAGGCCGGTCCAGGCCAGCAGGGCCTGCTCGCCGGCCGCGCCGTCGCCGTCGACGCGCGCGTCCAGCGCCAGCCGGCCGGCGCTCGCGCGCAGCGTCGCCTCGCCGCCCCAGCGCCCCGCGGCGTCCAGCGCGAGGTCGGCCTCGCCCGCCAGGGTGCCCTCGGCCTCCAGCTGCAGGCCGTCGAGCGCCAGCCACGGCCGCGCCAGCGCCAGCGGCACGTCCGCCAGCCGCGCCCGCAGCGCGCCGGGCAGGCGGGCTTCCAGGCACACGCGCCCGGCGCCCGGCCCGGACAGGCAGGCCTCGGCCAGCGACGCGCGCAGCGGGGTGGCCGCCGGCACCACGCTGAACGCGGCCGGCGCCTCGAGCGCCAGCGCCGGCACGCCGTCGAGGGCCAGCCCGAGCTGGCGCAGCGTGCCGGCCCAGGCGCCGTCGCCGCCGCGGCGGGCATCGAGCGCCAGCGTCAGCGCGCCGTCCGGTCCCGCGGCCTGGGCCTCGAGCGACGGCGCCTCGCTGGAGCCGCGCAGCGTGGCGGCGAAGGTGTCGAGCGCGAGGCCGGCGGCGGCGACGCCGGTGGCGTCGAGCTGCAGCGCGCCCCCGTCGCCGCGCGCGGGCAGCGTGCCGGCCACCGCGAGCGTCGCGGCCTCGAGGCCGTCGACCGCCAGCGCCTCGGCCCGCAGGGCCGCGTCGATCGCCGGCCGGGCGGGGTCGCCGGCCAGCGCCAGCCGGCCCTCCACGCGGCCCGCCGCGCCGGGCAGGAGGTCGGACAGCACCAGCGGCTGCAGCCTCGTGCGCAGGTCGATGCGCGCGGCGGCCACGCGGCCCTCGGCCAGCACGTGGCTGTCGCCGAGGCGGACGTCGGCGTCGATCGCCAGCCCGGCCGCGTCGGCCTGCAGGTCCAGCGCCGCGGCCAGCGGCCGCGCGCGCAGCGTGCCCGCCAGCGCGGGCGCCTCGAGCGTCCAGGCCAGCGCGCCGGCGGCGTCGACGCCGCCGCGGGTTGCGACGCGCCCGCTCAGCGCGCCGTCCCAGCCCGGCGCGAGCCAGCCCGGGTCGACGTCCTGCAGCGCGAGCGTGGCCTCCCAGGCCAGCGCGGGCGCCCACGTCACGCTGGCGCCGCCCTCGGCGCGGCCGGCGGGGGTGTCGAGGCGCAGCGCGTCCAGCGCGAGGCCATCGGCGTCGCCGCGGCCCGCCGCGGCCACGCGCGCGCGGTCGGCACCGCGGACCAGGTCCAGCGTGCCCGAGAGCGTCCAGTCGGCGAGCGGGCCGGCCAGCGCCAGCGTGCCGTCGGCCTGCACCGGCGGCGCGTCGGGTGCCTCGCGCCAGCGCAGCCCCGCCAGCGCCACGCGCACGTCGACGCGCGGCGCGTCGCCGGCGGTCTCCAGCACGCCCTCGATCCGCGCCTCGCCCTCGAAGGCGCGCAGCACCAGCGGCGCGGCCTCCAGCCGGCCCTCGGCCCATGCCAGCGTGGACGGCGCGACGTCCAGCGCGAGGCCGTCGCGCGCGGCCTCGCCCTCGAGCGTCGCGCGCGCGCCCTCGCCCTCGGCCTGCAGGCGCAGCGCCAGCGCGGGCGCGCCGGCGGCGTCCAGGGCCAGGCGGGCGAGGTCGAGCGCGGCGGCGTCGGCGCGCAGCGTCCAGCGCGGCGCGTCGGCCGTCGGGTCGTCCAGCGTGGCGTCGAGCGCGAGGCCGTCGCCGCGCAGCGCCAGCGTGGCGCGGGCGAGGTCGCCCTCGGCCTGCAGCGCCAGCGGCAAGGGCGCCGCGCCCTCGGCCGGGGGCAGCGTGAGCGTGCCGGCCAGCGTGGTGCGGAAGCGCTCGGTGGGCGCGTAGCGCGCGTCCAGCGCCAGCGCGCCGCGGTCGCTCGCGAGGCGCAGGCCGTCGATCGCCAGCAGGCCATCGCGCAGCGTGACGCCGGCCTCGAGCGTGGCCACCGCCAGCAGCGGCGAGCCCTCGGCGTCCTCCAGCGCCAGCCCGCCCACCCGGAGCGCGGGCACCTCGACGCCCAGCGGCAGCGCCAGCGTCGGCAGCGCCTGGTGCCAGGGCGGCCCGGGCGGCGCGTCGGGATCCGTCGGCGCCAGCCGCACGCGCACGCCCTCGGCCTCGGCGGCGTCCAGGCGCAGCGTGCTGCCCACCAGCGGGCGCAGTGCGAGGTCGAGGCGCACGCGCGCGGCGTCCACCTCGAGGCCGTCGGGCTGGCGCCAGCGCACGCCGTGCAGCGTCAGCGGCCCCAGCAGCCCGCCCTCGGCGCGCTCCCAGGCCAGGGCGCCGGGCGGCAGCCGGCGCTGCACCTCCGCAAGCACCGCGTCGCGCCCGCCCTCGCTGCCCAGCAGCCAGGTGCCGAGGCCGAGGGCGCCGAGCAGCAGCGCCAGCCCCGCCGCGAGGATCCAGCGCGCGAGGCGTCGGGTGCGCGGGCTCACAGGTCGGGCCCGATGTTGAGGTGGATCCGCCAGTCGTCCTCGCGGTTGTCGAGGCCGTGCGCGACGTCGATGCGCACCGGCCCCACCGGCGAGCGCCAGCGCAGGCCCAGGCCGACGCCGACGACGGGCTCGATCGCGTCCCAGCGGTTGAAGGCGTTGCCGGCATCCACGAACACGGCGGCGCCCCAGTCGCGGGTGAACATCCGCTCCAGCTCCACCGAGCCCACCAGCAGGTGGCGGCCGCCGGTGAGCGCGGGCTCCCCGGCGATCCGGCGCACGCCCACCGGCGCCACCTCGCGGTAGCCATAGCCGCGCAGGCTGCGGTCGCCGCCGGCGAAGAAGCGCAGCGACAGCGGGAAGCGCTCGAAGTCGGCGGTGGAGGTGGTGCCCGCCTCGCCGCGCAGCAGCAGGCGCGTGGCCTCGCCGAACGACAGCACCAGCTTGGCCTCGCCGCGCAGCTGGGTGAAGGCGATGTCCGACACCAGCGCGTCGCTGCCCGCGCGCAGCTCGGCGGTCACCGACCAGCCGCGGCTGGGCGTGATCGGATCGTCGGCCTCGGTGCGCTGGGCCAGCAGCGAGGGATACAGCAGCGTGCTCAGCAGCGCCTCGGGGCCCACCGCGCTGCGCTCGCGCTTGAGGTTGAGGTTGGCGGTGAGGTCCCAGCGCCCGACCCGCCCGCTGCGTCCGGCGATCAGCTCGATGCCGCGCAGCGTGCTGTCGTCGGCGAAGGTCTCGTCGCGCAGCACCGCGCTGCCCTGCCACCAGCCGTCCACCCAGTCGAAGGCCGGGATGCGGTAAGTGGCGGCGAGCGTGGAGCGGCGCTGCGCCCCGTTGAGTTCGTAGTTCGCCTTGTGCCCGCGGTCGTTGACCCAGCGCTGCTCGAAGCCCGCCCGGACGCCGACGCCGGAGTCGGTGCCGACGCCCAGGCCCACGCTGTAGACGTGCCGCTTCGCCGGCACCAGCGCCACCTCGACCGGCACGCGGCCGTCGGCGTCGGCCTCCTCGGGCAGCGGCCGGACCTCGATGGCGCCGAACCAGTCGAACGACGCCAGCGACTGCTGCAGCTCCAGCAGGCGCGCCTGCTCCCAGGGCTCGCCCGGCGTCCAGCCGGGGATCGGGTCGAGCAGGCCCGCGCGGAAGGGCGAGCCGGTGAAGCGCGCCTCGCCGAAGGCGTAGCGGCGGCCGCTGTCCCAGCCCACGTGCACGTCGGCGGCGCGCTCGCCGCGCACCACCTCCACCCGCGCCTCGCGGATCTCGGCGTCGAAGTAGCCGCGATCGGCCAGGCGGCGTCCGACCGCGGCCTTGGACGCCTCGTACACGCCGTGGTCGAGCACCTCGCCGACGCGCGGGCGGAAGCGCTCCAGCGCGCGCTGCACGCGCGCGTCGGCCTCGGCCTCGCCGATCACCGCGAGCGCGCGCGTGCGCACCCGCACCGGCTCGCCGGGGGTCACGGCCAGCACCACCACCGCGCCGTCGGGGCCGCTGCTGGCGTCCACCGCGACCTCGGCGGCGTAGTAGCCGTAGGGACGCAGCGCCTCGGCCACCTCGGCCGGGGCCTGGCGCAGCAGCCAGCGCAGGCGGGCCTCGCCGAGCGCGGCGCGCTGGCCCTCGTCCAGCCGCCCGAGGCGGGTGGCGGCGAGCAGCACGGGCGCGAGGTCCTCGTCGACGCCGCGCACCTCCACCCTGGCCAGCGCCGCCTCGGCGCGCGGGGCGGCGGCGGCGAGCAGGGCCAGCAGGGGCAGGGCGAGGGCTGGGGGGCAGGCGCGACGCATGCCGGCAGGATAGCCGCGCCGCCCGCGCCGCGGGTGACCGCGGCGTGCGCCCCGCCGGCCATCGCGGCGCAACGGAGACAACCTCGCAGTTGCGAAACGATCGCAACAACGGGCAGAATGCGCGCCTCGGCGTCGCCCCCGGCGCCCCTTCCGTCCGTCCAGCCGCCGCCAGACCCACGGGCCCCATCGCACCACTGGAGCCTTGCCATGTCTGTCGCGCGCCGTCCCGCCCTGCCGTCCCTCCGCCTCCTCCCGCGCCACCTGCGCACCGCGCTGCTCGCGCTCGCCGCCGCCCCGGCCCTCGCCGCCGCGCAGGCCGCGCCCACCGGCAGCGAGGCCGATGCCGCGCTCGACCTCGACCGCGTGGTCGTCACCGCCGCGGGCTTCGAGCAGGCCGAGCGCGAGGCGCCGGCCAGCATCACCGTGATCACCCGCGAGGAGCTCGAGGCCAAGGCCTTCCACGGCCTGGCCGAGGCGCTGGCCGACGTCGAGGGCATCGACATCGGCGACAGCTGGGACAAGACCGGCGCGCCGAGCATCGCCATCCGCGGCATGCCCGCCGACTACACCCTGCTGCTGATCGACGGCCGCCGCCAGAACGCGGCCGGCAACGTCACCCCGAACGGCTTCGGCGGCACGGCGAACCACTTCATCCCGCCGCTGGCGATGATCGAGCGCATCGAGGTGATCCGCGGCCCGATGAGCACGCTGTATGGCTCCGACGCCATGGGCGGCGTGGTGAACATCATCACCCGCAAGGTCGGCGACGCCTGGCACGGCAGCGTGGGCCTCGACACCCAGCTGCAGGAGGACGCGAGCTTCGGCGACACCCGCGCGCTGCAGGTCTACCTGGGCGGCCCGATCGCCCGCGACCGGCTGGCGCTGGCGCTGTGGGGCAACGGCTTCCGCCGCGACGAGGCCGAGGTGCGCTACACGACGCTCGCCGGCGGCACGGTCACGCCGATCATGGGCGCCAACCCGGTGGCCTACGACAACCACGGGCTCGGCGCGCGCCTGACGCTGACGCCCAGCGACGACCACGACCTCTGGCTCGAGGCGACGCGCCATCGCCAGGCCTACGACAACAGCAGCGGCCAGCTCGGCACCCTCGGCACCGGCGGCTACCTGCCCACCCAGCGCTACGAGCGCGACCAGGGCGTGCTGGCGTGGACCGGGCGCTTCGCCGCCGGCACCCTCGACGCCACCCTGACCTCCAGCCGCACCGAGACCCTGGGCCGCACGATCCCGCCGGGCGTGGCCGGCGCGGGCACCCCGCGCACGCTCGAGGCCGGCAACGACGTGCTCGACGCGAAGTACACCACCGCCCTCGGCGCGCACGTGCCCACCGTGGGCCTGCAGGTGTGGGAGGCCGAGCTGGTCGACGGCGTCGCGCCGGCGCCGTTCGATTTCCGCCAGTGGGCGCTGTTCGCCGAGGACGAATGGACGCTGCGCGACGACCTGCGCCTGACCCTGGGCGTGCGCCGCGACGACCACTCCACCTTCGGCGGGCAGACCAGCCCGCGCGCCTACCTGGTGTGGAACGCCGACGCGCGCTGGACGATCAAGGGCGGCATCAGCCGCGGCTTCAAGACCCCGCGGGTGGAGCAGCTGGCCGAGGGCATCAACGGCTTCGGCAACCAGGGCCGCCTGCCGCTGATCGGCAGCCCGGGCCTGACGCCCGAGACCTCCACCACCACCGAGGTGTCGGTGGCCTACGTGGGCGACGACGGCCTCAGCGCCGGCGTGGGCCTGTTCCACAACGACTTCCAGGACAAGATCGCCACCGGCACGCCGGTCGCCAACTGCACGTTCGCCGCCTCGCCCAACCGCCCGGGCTGCGTCGACGTGGGCCCGTGGCCGCTGATCGACACCTTCGGCCAGGCCATCAACATCGACGAGGCCACCACCCGCGGCCTCGAGGCGCACGTCGAGCTGCCGCTGGGCGAGGCCTGGTCGGCGGGCGCGAACTACACCTTCACCGACTCCGAGCAGAAGAGCGGCGCCGCCGCCGGCCAGCCGCTCACCAACACCCCGCGGCACATGCTCAACGCCCACCTCGACTGGGCCGCGACCGGGCGCCTCGGCCTGTACCTGCGCGGCCAGTACCGCTCCAGCCGCTACCGCGGCGCCGGCCTCGCGCAGGACCAGCTCGGCGACTGGAAGGCCGCCACCACCTTCACCCTCGGCGGGCGCTTCGCGCTCAGCGAGGCGGTGAGCCTGAACGCCGCGATCCTCAACCTCACCGACGAGGATTTCGTCGAGTACGCGCCCTACGTCACCAACCTCGGCACCGGCGCGATCGGCTACGCCAACCTCCACGCCAACCCCGACGACGGCCGCCGCCTGTGGCTGTCGATGAACGTCGACTTCTGAGGCCGCGATGAGCGACGAACGCCGGCGCGCCGACTGGCTGCGCGTGCTGCACCGCTGGCACTGGATCAGCGCCGCGCTGAGCCTGGCGGGCATGCTGGTGTTCGCCGCCACGGGCATCACGCTCAACCACGCCGGCGCCATCGAGGCCCGGCCCGAGGTGGCCACGCGCACCGCCACGCTCGACGGCGCGGTGCTGGCCGCCGCGCGCGCGGCCGCCGAGGCCCACGACGGCGAGGACGCGCCGCTGCCGCGCGAGGTGCGCGACTGGCTGCGCGCGGAGTGGGGCCTGCGCGTCGGCACCCGCGACGCGGAGTGGTCCGCCGGCGAGGCCTACCTCTCGCTGCCGCGGCCCGGCGGCGACGCGTGGCTGAGCCTCGACGCGGGCAGCGGCGCGCTGGAGTACGAGCGCACCGACCGCGGCGCGATCGCCTTCCTCAACGACCTGCACAAGGGCCGCAACACCGGCGTGGCCTGGCGCTGGTTCCTCGATGCCTTCGCGCTGGCCTGCCTGGTGTTCTGCGCCACCGGCCTGTGCCTGCTGCAGGTGCACGGCGGCAAGCGGCGCGGCACCTGGCCGGTGGTGGGCCTGGGCCTGCTGCTGCCGGTGCTGGTCGTCGTGCTGCTGATGCACTGAGGCCTGTCCTCCTCCTCCTCCTCCTCCTCCTCCTTCGACCCCGCGAGGCCCGCATGTCCCGTCACGTCCTTCCCTTCGCCGCCGCCGTGCTGGCCGCGGCCGCGGCGCTCGCGCCGACCGGCGCCGCGCGCGCCGCCGAGCTCGCCATCGGCATCGAACTCCCGCGCCTGCCGGTGGCGGAGTACCACCGGCCCTATGTCGCCGCCTGGCTCGAGCGCGATGGCGCGGTCGTGGCCAACCTGGCCGTCTGGTACGACGAAGACATGGCCGACGAGGAGGGCAAGAAGTGGCTCGTCGACCTGCGCCAGTGGTGGCGGCGCAGCGGCCGCAGCACCGCGCTGCCGGTCGACGGCGTCAGCGGCGCCACGCGCCCGGTCGGCCGGCACCGCCTCGCCTTCACCGTCGGCGAGGCGCCGCTGGGCGAGCTGCCGGCCGGCGACTACCGGCTGGTGGTGGAGGCCGCGCGCGAGGTCGGCGGGCGCGAGGTGGTGGCGCTGCCCTTCGCCTGGCCGGTGGCCGCCGCCGCCACCCACGAGGCCCGCGGCGAGCACGAGCTCGGCCTCGTGAGCCTCGAGCTCACGCCCTGACAGACCAAACGAGCCTCGAGCTCACGCCCTGATCGACCCCGCGAGCCTCGAGCTCGCGCCCTGATCGACCGTCCTTCTTCCCGCCTGCATCCACGGAGTCCGCCATGTCCTTCGCCCGCCCGCTCGCCCTCGCCCTCGCCGCTGCACTCGCCCTCGCCGCGCCCGTCGCCCACGCCCACAAGGCCTGGCTGCTGCCCTCGGCCACCACGCTGGCCGAGGACGGCTGGATCACCGTGGACGCGGCCGTCAGCAACGACCTCTTCCACGTCAACCACGTGCCGATGCGCCTCGACGCGCTGCGCGTGACCGGCCCCGACGGCCAGCCGGTGCAGGTGCAGAACCCGCACACCGGCCGCTACCGCAGCGTCTTCGACCTCGCGCTGGACGCGCCCGGCACCTACCGCATCGCGATCGCCAACGCCGGCCTGTTCGCGTCCTGGACCCAGGACGGCGAGCCGCGGCGCTGGCGCGGGACGCCCGAGGCCTTCGCCCGCGAGGTGCCGGCCGACGCCGCCGACCTGCGGGTGACCCAGGCGGCCTCGCGCGTGGAGACCTTCGCCACCGTCGGCGCGCCGACCACCACGGCGCTGGCGCCGACCGGCCAGGGCCTGGAGCTGGTGCCGGTGACCCATCCCAACGACCTCGTCGCCGGCGAGGAGGCGCGCTTCGCGCTGCACCTCGATGGCCAGCCGGCCGCGGGCGTGGCGATCGAGGTGGTGCGCGGCGGCACCCGCTACCGCGACCGCCAGGACGCGATCAGCGTGACCACCGGCGCCGACGGCGGCTTCGCGGTCACCTGGCCCGAGGCCGGCATGTACTGGCTGGAGGCCTCGCTCGAGGACGACCGCGCCACGCTGGCGCCGGCCACCGCGCGCCGCGCGAGCTACGTCGCGACGTTCGAGGTGCTGCCGCTGTAAGCGGCCGGCCGCGCGCGATGCCGATCCGACTGCCCGCGCTGGCGCTCGCGGCGCTGCTGCCGATGGTGGCGGGCGCCGCGCTGGCGTCCGCGCCCGCCCCGGGGGCGCGCGCCGTCGATGCGGCGCGCGTCGATGCGCTCGGCGTCGCTGCGGCGCGCGCCGCGGCGCCCGCACCCGCGGCGCTGCACGAGGTCGGCGGCGCCTCGATGGGCTCCACCTGGCGCCTGCGCTGGGCGCCGCGCGCCGGCGGCCCCGCGCCGGCGGCCCTGCGCGAGGCGCTGCAGGCCACCTTCGATGCGATCGAGGCCGAGCTCAGCCTGTGGCGCCCCGACAGCACGATCCGCCGCTTCAACGCCGCCGCGCCCGGCGAGGCGGTGGCGATGACCCCGCACTTCCGCGCCGTGCTCCAGCACGCGCTGGCGCTGCACGCGCGTAGCGGCGGAGCCTTCGATCCGACGGCCGGGCCGCTGGTGGAGGCCTGGGGCTTCGGCGCGGCGCGCGCGCGCACCGCGCCGCCCGACGCGGCCACGCTCGCCGCCGCCCGCGCGCGGCTCGGGGCGGGGCGCCTGCGCGCGGCGCTGGAGGCCGGCGCCGGCGACAGGCTCGTGCAGCCCGGCGGCGTGCAGCTCGACCTCAACGCCGCGACGGAAGGCCATGCGCTGGAGGTCGCCGCGGCCACGCTCCGCGCGCACGGCCTCGACGCGTTCCTGCTCGAGCTCAGCCGCGAGTTCCTCGCCGCCGGCCGCCGGCCGGACGGGGCGCCGTGGCGGATCGCGGTGGAGTGGCCGGAGGACGCGGCGCCCGCGCCGGCCGGCGGCGACGCGCCGGGCTGGCGTCCCGCGCTCGTCGCGCTGGGCGACGCCGCACTCGCCACCTCAGGCGACGCCCACCAGGCCTTCGTCGCCGGCGGCCGCCGCCACGGCCACGTGCTCGACCCGCGCACCGGCGCGCCCACCGCCCACGGCCTCGCCCAGGCCAGCGTGGTGCACGCCTCCGCGCGCGAGGCCGACGGCCTGGCCACCACGCTGATGGTGCTCGGGCCGGAGGAGGGCCTGGCCTGGGCCGAGGCCGAGGGCCTGGCCGCGCTGCTGCTGGTGCGCGGCGAGGACGGCCTGCGCTGGCGGGCGACGCCGGCCTTCCTCGCGCTGGCGCGCGCGGCCGAGGCGGAGGCGGCGCCGTGAGCGCCGCCGGCGCCGGGGCCTCGCCGGCCCTGCCCGCGGTCGGGCCGGCGCCCGCGTCCGGCCGCCTCCGCCTCGGCGAGGGCCTGGTGCTGGCCGCGCTGCTGGCCCTGGTGCTGGGCGCGGGCGGCTGGCTGCACGGCGACGCGCTGCGCGCCGCCTGGGCCGTCGCCGAGGCCCCCGGCGCCGGCCGCCTCGCGCTGGCCGGCGGCGCGCTGGCGGCCTGGTTCGCACTGCTGGCCGCGCGCCTCCGCCGCGCGCCCGGTTCGCCCGCGGGCGACGCGGCCTGCGACCTGGTCATCGCCGTCGCCAGCCAGACCGGCACCGGCGACCGGCTCGCGGCCGAGGCCGTGCAGGCGCTGGCCGGCGCGGGCGTCCGCGCACGCCGGCGGCCGCTCGGCGCGCTCGACGCCGCCGCACTCGCGCCGGGCACGCCGCTGCTGGTGATCGCGGCGACCTGCGGGGAGGGCGACGCGCCCGATGAGGCGGCGGGCTTCCTCGCGCGGGGGCCGGTGCGCCCCGGCGCGCTCGCCCACCTGCGCATCGGCGTGCTCGCCTTGGGCGACCGCCGCTACGAGGGCTTCTGCGCCTTCGGCCGGCGCGTGCAGGCCTGGGCCGACGCGGGCGGCGCGGCGGCGCTGCATCCGCTGATCGAGGTCGACGACGGCGACCCGGCCGCGCTGGCCGCGTGGCGCGCGGTCGTCGGCGCGCTCGCGGCCGCGCTGCGGCCTGCCACCGCCGCCGGTGATCCCGCGCCGCGAGGCGGAGGCGCGCCGGCGCCGGCGCTGGCCTGGGAGCGGGCGCCGTTCGAGGCCTGGTCGCTGCTGGCGCGGCGCCTGCTCAATGCCGGCAGCG
Organism: Lysobacteraceae bacterium; assembly: GCA_051859045.1. Classification (GTDB taxonomy): domain Bacteria; phylum Pseudomonadota; class Gammaproteobacteria; order Xanthomonadales; family Xanthomonadaceae; genus JBHYGK01. The sequence goes on from JBHYGK010000004.1 coordinate 13,526, forward strand.
CGGGCGGCGAGCTGCACGAGCTGCGGCTGGTGCCGCCGCCGGGCACGCGCTGGCGCGCCGGCGACCTGCTCGAGGTGCTCCCGCCCGGCGAGGACCGCCCGCGCGCCTACTCGATCGCCTCGGTGCCCGGCGAGGGCGCGCTGCGCCTGCTGGTGCGCCGGCACGTGCGCGCCGACGGCACGCCGGGCGCCTGCTCCGACGCCCTCTGCGCGGGCGTGCCGGTCGGCGCGGCCGTGCTCGCGCGGCTGCGTCCGCACCCGGGCTTCCACGCGCCGGACGGCGCGCCGCCGCTGCTGCTCGTCGGCAACGGCAGCGGCCTGGCCGGGCTGCGCGCGCACGTCGCCGAGCGCGAGCACGCGGGGCTGGGCACGGTCTGGCTGCTGCACGGCGAGCGCCAGGCCGAGCACGACGCGCTGCTCGACGACGAGCTGCGCGACTGGCAGGCCGCGGGCGTGATCAGCCGGCTGGAGCGGGTGTACTCGCGCGATCCCGACGGCGGGGGCTACGTGCAGGACGCGCTGCGGCGCGAGGCCGCGCGGGTGCGCGCCTGGGTGGCCCAGGGCGCGGTGGTGCTGGTGTGCGGCAGCGCGCGCGGGATGGCGCCCGGGGTCGACGCCGCGCTGCGCGACGCGCTCGGCGACGACGGCCTGGCGGCGCTGGCCGCCGCCGGGCGCTACCGCCGCGACGTGTACTGAGGCGACGCGTGCACCGACGCGCGGCCCGCGCCACGGGGCGCGGGCCGCGTCGCCTCAGCCCGCCAGCGCCTCGATCGCGGCCACGGCGGCGAAGCGGTCGGCCAGGCGCTTGAGCAGCGCGAGGCGGTTGCGGCGCACCGCGGCGTCGTCGGCCATCACCATCACGCCGTCGAAGAACGCGTCCACCGGGCCGCGCAGCGCCGCGAGGCGCTGCAGGGTGCCGACGTAGTCGCCGCGCGCGAGCAGCGCGTCGGTGTCGGCGAGCGCCGGGGCCAGCGCCTCGGCCAGCGCGCGCTCGGCCGGCTCGACCAGCGCGGCGGCGTCGATCGCCTCGGCGATGGGCTCCTCGACCTTGCGCAGGATGTTGCGGATGCGCTTGTTCGCCGCCGCCAGCGCGTCGGCCTCGGGCAGGCGGGCGAAGGCCGCGATGGCCTTGGCGCGCGCGTCGAAGTCCACCAGCGAGGCGGGCTGCACCGCGGCCACGGCCTCGAACTGCGCGTTGGGCACGCCGGCGTCGGCGTAGTAGCCGCGCAGGCGGTCGAGCACGAAGTCCTCGAGCTCGGCGGCCAGCGCATCGGCCACCGGCACGACCTCGGGCTTGGCGCCCGGCTTCGGCTCGGTGGCGGCGGCGCGCGCGGCCACCGCGGTCACCGCCAGCTCGGCGGCCGACAGCAGCGCATCGCGCAGCGACACCTCGATGCCGCCCTCGATCAGCGTGCGGGCCAGGCCGAGCGCGTTGCGGCGCAGCGCGAACGGGTCCTTGTTGCCGGTGGGCTTGAGCCCGGCCGCGAAGCCGCCGGCCAGCGTGTCGAGGCGCTCGGCCACGGCCAGCACGCGGCCCAGCGCCGAGGGCGCGATCGCGTCGCCGGCGACGCGCGGCTGGTAGGCCTCGTCGAGGGCGTTCGCCACGGCGGCGCGGTCGACCGCCGAGAACTCGGCGAGCTCGGCGTCGGCCAGCGCGTAGTAGCGCCCGGCGATGCCCTGCAGCTCGGGGAACTCGTTGACCAAGCGCGACTGCAGGTCGGCCTTCGACAGCAGCGCGGCCACGCGGGCCAGGTCGGCGTCCACGCCGGCGACCGGCGCGATCGCGGCCGCCAGCGTGGCCACCCGGCCCACCTTGTCGGCCAGCGTGCCCAGCTTCTGCTGGTAGGTCACCGTGACCAGGCCCTCGTTCATCGACGCCAGCCCCTGCTTGAGGTCGGCGTCGAAGAAGAAGCGCGCGTCCGCGAAGCGCGGGCGGATCACGCGCTCGTAGCCCTTGCGCACCTCGCGCGGGTCGCTGGAGGCGATGTTGGCCACGCCGATGAAGTGCTCGGTGAGCGCGCCCGCGGCGTCGAGCACCGGGAAGAACTTCTGGTTGGCCTCCATCGTGCTGATGAGCGCCTCCTGCGGGACGCGCAGGAACGCACGCTCGAAGCCGCAGGTCACCGCCACCGGCCACTCGACCAGGCCGTTGACCTCCTCGAGGATGCCCGCGTCGATGCGCGCGACGCCGCCGGCGGCCGTGGCCGCGGCCTCGACCTCGGCGCGGATGCGCGCGCGGCGCTCGGCGGGATCCACCAGCACCTTCGCGGCGCGCAGCGCCTCGACGTACTCGCCGGCCTCGCTCAGCCATACGCCCTTGGCGTGGTGGAAGCGGTGGCCGCGGCTCATGCGGTCGGCGCGCAGGCCGAGGACGCCGGCCTCGAGCACGTCCTTGCCGTGCAGCACCACCAGCCAGTGCGCCGGGCGCGCGAACGCGTGCTCGTGCGCGCCCCAGCGCATGGGCTTGGGGATCGGCATGGCCTTGATGGCCTCGGCCAGCAGCTCGTCGACCAGCGCCGCGGTGCGCGCGCCGGGCTTCGTGCTGCGCGCGACGAAGCGCTCGCCCTTGGCGTCGGTGGTGCGCTCCAGCGCGGTCCACTCCACGCCCTGCTTGGCCGCGAAGCCCTTCAGCGCGGGGGTGGGCTCGCCGGCGGGGTCGAGGCCGATGTTCAGGTACGGCCCGAGGACCTCGCTCGACTGCGCGGGCTGCTCGGTGGCGACCGCGTCGATGAGCACCGCGAGGCGGCGCGGCGAATACAGGACGCGGGCCTCGCCGCGGGCGACGCCGCGGCGGTCGAGGCCGGCGGCGATGCCCTCGGCGAACGCGCGGGCCAGCTCGGGCAGCGCCTTGACCGGCAGCTCCTCGGTGCCGAGCTCGACCAGCAGCGGGTGGGGGGGGGCGGTGGCGGCGGTCGTGCCCATCACGCGGCCTCCGTGCCGGCGGCCCGCTTGAGGCCGGGGAAGCCCAGCTTCTCGCGCTGGGCGTGGTAGCTCTCGGCGCAGGCGCGGGCCAGCGTGCGCACGCGCAGGATGTAGCGCTGGCGCTCGGTGACCGAGATCGCGCGGCGCGCATCCAGCAGGTTGAAGCTGTGGCTGGCCTTGCAGACCTGCTCGTAGGCGGGCAGCGGCAGGCCCAGCTCGACGAGCTTCAGGGCCTCGCGCTCGCAGGCGTCGAAGCGGTGGAAGAGTTCGGCCACGTCGGCATGCTCGAAGTTGTAGGTGCTCTGCTCCACCTCGTTCTGGTGGTAGACGTCGCGGTAGGTGACCGGCGTGCCGTCGGGGCCGACGGTCCAGACCAGGTCGTAGACGTCGTCGACGTTCTGCAGGTACATGCACAGCCGCTCGAGGCCGTAGGTGATCTCGCCGAGCACCGGGCGGCACTCCAGGCCGCCGGCCTGCTGGAAGTAGGTGAACTGGGTGACTTCCATGCCGTTGAGCCAGACCTCCCAGCCCAGGCCCCAGGCGCCGAGCGTCGGCGACTCCCAGTTGTCCTCGACCAGCCGCAGGTCGTGCAGCTCGGGGTCGATGCCGAGCGCCTTGAGCGAGTCGAAGTACAGCTCGACGATGTTGTCGGGGCTGGGCTTCATCACCACCTGGTACTGGTAGTAGCGCTGCAGGCGGTTGGGGTTCTCGCCGTAGCGGCCGTCGGTGGGGCGGCGGCAGGGCTGCACGTAGGCCGCGTTCCAGGGCTCGGGGCCGAGCGCGCGCAGGAAGGTGGCCGGGTGGAAGGTGCCGGCGCCGACCTCGAGGTCGAGCGGCTGGATGAGCACGCAGCCCTGCTTCGCCCAGAAGGCGTTGAGGGTCTGGATGAGCTCCTGGAAGGTCGGGGCGCGCATGGCGTCTCGCGGGCAACGGGAATGGCCGCGAAGTATAGCGGGCGCGGGGCCCGGCCCGAGGCCGGGCCCCGCGCACCATGGCTCCCGGCAGGGTTTCCCGGGGCGGCCGCATGCCGCATCCTTGGGGCCGATGCGAGCCCCCTTCCTCATCCTCGAGACCGGCGTCCCCGTGCCCTCGATGCGCCGGCACGGCGCCTTCCCCCACTGGATCCGCGTGGCGGCGGGCCTGCACGCCCGCGAGGTGGCCACCTGCCGGGTGTCCAGCGGCGAGCCGCTGCCCGCGCTGGACGGGCATGCCGGCGTGCTGGTGACGGGCTCCGGGGCGATGGTCACCGACCGAGCCGGCTGGAGCGAGGCCTCTGCGGCGCTGCTGCGCGAGGCCGTCGATCGCGGCGTGCCGGTGTTCGGGATCTGCTTCGGCCACCAGCTGCTGGCGCACGCGCTGGGCGGCCGGGTCGACTACAACCCGCGCGGCCGCGAGATGGGCACCGTCGAGCTCGACCTGCACGCCCCGGCCGCGCGCGACCCGCTGTTCGCCGGGCTGCCGGGCCGCTTCCGCGCCCAGGTCACCCACCTGCAGACGGTGCTGGCGCCGCCGCCGGGCGCCGAGGTGCTGGCGCGCTCGGAGGCCGACGACTGCCAGGCCTTCCGGGTCGGCGAGCACGCCTGGGGCGTGCAGTTCCATCCCGAATTCAGCGCGCTGCACATGCGCGGCTACATCCACGCCCGCGCCGACGCGCTGCGCGAGGAGGGCCGCTGCCCGCTGGCCGCGTCGGGCGCCGTGCGCGCCGCGCCGCGGGCCCGCGACGTGCTGCGCCGCTTCGTCCGCCACGCCCGCCGGCACCGCTGAGCGCGCGCCCCATCGCCCCCCTGGAGACCCCCATGACCCCCCGCAAGCTCAAGATGGACCGTGGCGCCGGCTGGATCGTCGACGGCGTCACCTCCGCCGGCCCCGTGCTGCCGCTGGTGGGCGCGATGGCGCTGCTGATCGCGCTGTTCGGGTCGGTGCCGCTGGTTGGCGTCGTGATCGGCCTGCTCGGCTTCGTGCTGCAGGCCGGCGTGGTGTGGACGATCGAGCGCCGCCGCCGCGGCGAGGACGCGGGCCTCGAGGGCCTGTTCGCGGCCTTCACCCAGCCCGGCGCGTTCGCGCGCGTGGGCGTCGTGGTCGGCCTGTACCTGCTGGTGGCGATCGCGCTGGCGGTGCTGGCGATCGCGGTGCTGGTGGCCGGCGCCGGCATGGAGGCCCTGCAGGCCTTCGCCGAGGAGGTCACGCGGTCGCAGGCCGGCGGCCAGCCCGATCCGGCCGTGGTGATGGCGGTCGCGCTGCCGATGCTGCTGGCGATGCTGCTGGCCATGCCGGTGCTGATCGTGGCCCAGTGGGTGCTCTACCTCGCCCTGCCGCGCGCGATGCTCGACGGCCGCACCGGCCTCGAGGCCATCGGCGACGGCCTGCGCGCGCTGGGCGCCAACCTCGGCCCGGTGATCATCAACACCCTGTGCTGGGTGGTGATCATCGTGGTGCTGATGATCCCGCTGGCGATCCTGGGCGTGCTGTTCGGCGCGATGCCGTGGCCGCTGAACCTGCTGCCGGGCGTGCTGTTCTCGACCGTGTTCGGCGCGCTGTCGATGCTGTCGATGCACCGCGCGTGGCTGGAGCTCTGGGGCCCGGCCGACGGCGAGGCGATCGACGCCCCGGCGCCGGCGCAGGACCACTTCGAGGCCTGAGCCCGGGCGCCCCGGCGGCGCGCTAGAGCGTCGCCAGCAGCCACAGCCCGTGGCCCAGCCAGGCCGCGACGGCCAGCAGGGCCAGGCCCAGCGCCAGCACGAGGCCCGCCCACGCCCGCCGCGCCCAGCGCGGCGGGGCGTCGCGGCCCGGGGCCCAGTCCACCCGCGCGCCCGCGAGCAGGTCGTGCAGGCTGCGGCGATCCTCGCGCACCGCCACCAGCAGGTGGCCGAGGTGCAGGCTGGCCCAGCTCAGGCCGGCGGCCAGGCCGCGCAGCCCCGCGCGCCCGGGGCCCAGTGGCCCGCCGTCGAGCGCGCGCACCTCCAGCCCGATCGCGCGCTTGCCCGGCGTGGCGCCGGCGCGCCCGTCGCGGCGGCCGCCCTCGGTGGCCAGCACCAGCGCCAGCCGCAGCGCGGCGTAGCCGGCGACCGGCGCGAGCACCCCCACCACCAGCGCGGCCGCGAGCGCGGCCACCGCGGCGCGCACCTCGCCCGCCGTCGCCAGCGCCTGCGCCGCCTCGAGCGGCGTGCCGCCGGCCATCACGACGTCCTCGATGCGCGGCAGCATCGCGGCCTCGAGCGCGGCGTGCGCCGCGCGCGCGCGGCCCAGCGCCGGCCACCACAGCGGCGCGGACGCGAGCAGGCCGAGCGGCAGCAGCCAGGCCGCGTCGAGCAGCCAGGCCAGGGTGCGCGCGTGCAGGCCGGCGGGGCGCGGCGGGGCGGTCGGCTCGGCCATGGGCGCGGCCCCGGGCTCAGCCCGCGTCGGCGGGGGCGTCGGGCGCGCGCGGGCGCACGAGCTTCGCGGCCAGGATGCCGATCTCGTAGAGCAGCATCATCGGGAACGCCAGCATCAGCTGCGAGATCACGTCGGGCGGGGTGATGATGGCGGCGATGATGAAGATGCCGACGATCACGTAGCCGCGCGCCTCGCGCAGCTGGGCCACGTCGACCCAGCCCAGCGCCACCAGGATCACCACCGCCACCGGCACCTCGAAGCACAGGCCGAAGGCCAGGAAGATCACCAGCACGAAGTCGAGGTAGCGCGCGATGTCGGGCATCACCGCCACGCCCTCGGGCGAGACGGCGGCCAGGAAGCCGAACACCGCCGGCAGCACCGCGAAGAACGCGAACGCGCAGCCGGCGTAGAACAGCGCCACCGAGGACACCAGCAGCGGCACCGCGAGGCGCTTCTCGTGCCGGTACAGGCCCGGCGCGACGAACGCCCAGGCCTGGTAGAGCAGCCACGGCGCGGCGATCACCAGCGCGGCCACGAAGGCCAGCTTGAGCGGGGTGAAGAACGGGCTGGCCACGTCGATCGCCTGCAGCTGGCCGCCGTCGGGCAGCTTGGCCAGCATCGGCCCGGCCACCAGCGCGTACAGCCGCTGCGCGAACGGCATCAGGGCCAGGAACACCACCAGCACGCCGACCACCGCGCGCAGCAGGCGCGCGCGCAGCTCGACCAGGTGGCTGACGAGGCTCTCTTCCTTCTGCTCCTCGGGCGCGCTCATCGGGTCTCCCCGGTGGGCGGGAGCGGCAGCCCGGGCTGCACGGGGGCCTCGGGGGCCGGGCGCGGGGCCATCGCGGCGGCGAGCTCGGCGTTGGCGGCGTCGGCGATCTTGCGCAGGCGGATCACCTCGCGCTCGGCCTCGGCCAGCGCGGCGGCGGGATCGGGCTCGGCGGGCGTGGCGGCCAGCGCGGCGGCGATCTTGCGGCGCACGATCTCCTCGTGGCTCGGCGCCTCGGCGGCGGCGGGCGGCGGCGGCAGGGCCGCGGCGTCGGCCGGGGCCTGCGCGGGCGCCGCGGCGGCCTCCGCCGGCGGCGCGGGTTCCGGGCGCAGGCGCACCGCGTCCGCCAGCTCGCGGCCCTCGGCCTGCAGCTGGGCGGCGCCGGCCTTGACCCCGGCGTCGACGTCCTGCAGCGCCTGCTTCAGCGGCGCGGCGGTGTCCGCGAGGCTGCGCTTGAGCTCATCGGCCGCCAGCTCGCGTTCGAGCTCGGCCTTCACCGAGAACCACTGCGCCCGCGCGCGGCGCACCCACAGGCCGGCGAAGCGCGCGGCCTTGGGCAGGCGCTCGGGGCCGAGGACGAGCAGTGCGACCAGGGCGACGAGCCCCAGCTCGAACCCGCTGATGCCGAACATGCGGACGCGGCGCCGTCAGGGGATCAGGCGGCGGGACCCTGGCGGTCGCGCTCGGCCTTGGCGGCCTCGGCCTGGGCGTCGGCCGAGCCGTCGCGCAGCTGCGCCGGGGGCGCCTCGTCCTTGTTGGCGTCGGCCACGCCCTTCTTGAAGCCCTTCACGGCCTCGCCGAGGTCCTGGCCCACGTTGCGCAGCTTCTTGGTGCCGAACACCAGCACCACGACGACGAGGACGATGACCCAATGCCAGATGCTGAAACCGCCCATGGCGACTCCGGAGGATGCGGGGGAGGGGCGCAGGATACTCCAGCCGCCGCGTCGCCGCGTGGGCGCCGTGGCGGCGCCCGCGCGGCCGTCGCTCACTCGGCCTGGGACTGGGCGGTGTATTCCTCGAGGCGGTCGCGGAAGTCGACCACGGCGTTGGTGCCGGGGGTGGCGCGGCCCTCGAAGATCGCCCGCGGCGTGGTGTTGCGGCCGTAGGTGCGCTCGTTGGCGCGGTGGTCGATGCCGAGCACGGCGCCGTCCAGCGCGATGCCGGCGAACAGGCCGCGCGAGCGCGACCAGGAGTAGATCTCGGCGCGCAGCTGCTCGTCGGTGCTCAGCGCGGCCTGGCGGCCGACCGGGCCGGCGGCCACGGCGGCGTCGGCGCCGAGGGTGAACTTGCCGTGCATGATCGAGTCGACGCCGCGGGCGGAGCGGAACACCAGCACCACGTCGGTGGACTGCACGCCGGCCTGGAAGCCGATGCTGCCGCCGGTGAGGGTGATGAAGCTGGGCGCCGACCAGGTGCCGTCGGCGCCGCGCACCGCGATCAGGCCCTTGCCGCGGCGGCCGCCGATGACCAGGCCGGCCTTGACCACGCGCGGGATCACGGCGATCGCCTGGGCGTCGCGCAGCAGCGCCTCGGGGATCGCGCTCTCGGGCACGCGCATCATCTCGTCGAGGGTGGTGACCGCTTCGACGGCGCGGGCGTCCTCGGCCGGGCCGGCGAGGGCCGGGCGGGCCGTGCCGGCGGTGGCGCCAAGGGCGAGCACGAGGGCGAGGGCGGACAGGACGGGGCGAAGGCTCAGGCGCATCGGGGTGCTCCGGTGGAGGGGCGGCCGCGCGGCGGCGCCGCGGGGCTGGGGCAGGAGGGGCGGCGGGTGCCGGCCATGGCGCCGTGGCGGGCGCGACCGGCCCGGCGCGGCCCGTGAGCATCCGGGGCTGGCGATGAACCGGGTCTGAGCCGCGCCCACGCGGCGCCCACGCAGGCGGATGCTAAGGTGCCGCCGCCCTCGAGGACAGCCCATGCCCCTGCACCGCACCTACCGCGCCGCCCCGGACGCCCCGGCCGACGGCGGCACCGCCGTCGTCGTCGCCAACCTCGGCACCCCCGACGCCCCGACCAGCGGCGCGGTGCGCCGCTACCTCGCCCAGTTCCTGCACGACTACCGCGTGGTCGACCTGACCCGCTGGCTGTGGTGCCCGATCCTGCACTTCATCATCCTGCCGCTGCGCAGCCCGAAGGTGGCGCGCACCTACGCCGGCATCTGGGACCCGCAGCGCGGCTCGCCGCTGCTCTCGAACTCCCAGGCCATCGCCGACGGCCTGCAGGCCGCGCTGCCCGGCGCCACCGTGCGGCTGGCGATGAGCTACGGCAGCCCCGGCATCGCCAGCGTGCTGCGCGAGCTGCAGCAGCGCGGGGTCTCGCGCATCGTCGTGCTGCCGCTGTACCCGCAGTACTCCGGCTCGACCTGCGGCTCGGTGTTCGACGCGGTCGCCCGCGAGCTCACCACCTGGCGCCGGGTGCCGGCGCTGCAGTTCATCCCCGACTACCACGTCGACCCGGGCTGGGTGGCCGCGGTGGCGGGCTCGATCCGCGCGCACCGCGCCGAGCACGGCGCCGCCGACCGGCTGGTGATGAGCTTCCACGGCGTGCCCAAGCGCTTCATCGACGCGGGCGATCCCTACCGCGCCCAGTGCGAGGCCGGCGCGCGCGCGATCGCCGCCGCGGCGGGCCTGGCCGAGGGCGAGTGGATGCTGACCTTCCAGTCGCGCTTCGGCCGCGAGGAGTGGCTGCAGCCCTACACCGACAAGACCCTCGAGGCCCTGCCCGCGCAGGGCGTGAAGACGATCGACGTGGTCTGCCCCGGCTTCTCGGCGGACTGCATCGAGACGCTGGAGGAGATCGCGATCGAGAACGACGAGATCTTCCGCCACGCCGGCGGCGAGCGCCTGCGCTACATCCCGGCGCTGAACGACGCGCCGGCGCACGTGGCCGCGCTGGCCGACCTGCTGCGCCGAGAGGGCGTGGCCGGCTGAGGCCGCCCCTGCCCCCGCCCGCCCCGATGCCCGTCCGCGAGCTCAGCCTCGACACCCCGCGCGGCCGCCTGGCCGGCCTGCGCTTCGCCGCGCCGGCGGGCGCGCCGCGCGTGCTGGCGCTGCACGGCTGGCTCGACAACGCCGCCAGCTTCGCGCCGCTGGCCCGCGCGCTGGCCGACGCCGGCCACGCGCTCGAGCTGGTCGCGCTCGACCTGCCCGGGCACGGCCGCAGCGAGCACCGCCCGCCGGGTGGCGACTACGCCATGGCCGGCTGGCTCGCCGACGTCGACGAGGCCCTCGATGCGCTGGGCTGGGCCGACTGCGCGCTGCTGGGGCATTCGATGGGCGGCGCGATCGCCAGCCTCTACGCCGCCGCGGCCCCCGAGCGCGTGCGCCGGCTGGCGCTGGTGGAGGCGCTGGGCGCGCTGAGCGGCGCCGAGGGCAGCCACGCCGCCCGCCTGCGCGAGGCCATGGCGCACCGCCGCGCGCTGCGCGGCAAGGCGCTGCGCGTGTTCCCCGATCCGCTGGCCGCGGTGCGCGCGCGGATGCAGGCCAACGGCCTCGACGAGGCCTGCGCGCGGGCGCTGGTGGAGCGCGGCATCGTCCCGGTCGAGGGAGGCTTCACCTGGTCGAGCGATCCGCGCCTCACCGGCACCACCGCGCACCGCGCCACCGAGGGCCAGGTGCGCGAGTGGCTGGCCGCGATTGCCTGCCCGCTGCGGCTGCTGGCCGCCGATCCGGCGCCGCCCTACTTCGACGACGCCGCGCGGGCCGCGCGGCTGGCCTGCGTGCCGCAGGCCGAGCTGCGGCTGCTGGCCGGCACCCACCACCTGCACATGGACCAGGCCGCGGCCGCGGCCGCCTGGCTGGGCCCCTTCCTCGCCGTGGCCTGAGCGCGCGCGGCCTCAGGCCGCGAGCAGGCGTTTGAGCGTGGCCTTCAGCGCCAACCCCTCGCCGCCGTTGAGCCAGCGCCGCATCGCCGGCCAGTGCGGGCAGCGCAGCGCCACCTCGCGCCAGTAGGCGCGCGAATGGTCGCGGCGGATCAGGTGGCAGAGCTCGTGCACCAGCACGTACTCGAAGGCCTCGCCCGGCCCGAGCACCAGGCTGAGGTCGAGCGACATCCCGCCGTCCGGCGCCAGCGAGCCCCACAGCGAGCTCAGCGGCCGCAGCCGGATCGGCCCGGGCGGCTGCGGCAGGCCGGGCAGGTAGCCCGGCAGCCAGCGCGCGATGTCGCGCCGCGCCTCGGCCTCGTAGACGTCGCGCAGCACGCGGCCGGCGGTGCCCGGGCGGGCCGTCGGCGGCAGCTGCAGGTGCAGCGCGATCGGCGCGGCGTCGTCGCCCGCGCCCTCGGCGCGCTCGAGGCGCGCGCGGGCATAGCGGCCTTCGCTCCAGGCGATCGGCAGCGGCCGGCCGCGCAGCGGCACGCTGGCGGTCTCGAAGGGCACCAGGGCCGGCGCCTCGTGGGCGGTCGCGAAGCGGTCGAGCTGCACGCCCACCCAGTCGAGGTGGGCCTGCAGGAAGGCCTCGGCGGCGCGCAGCGAGGCCGCGCGCGGCACGGTCAGGCGCACGCCGTTCTCGTTGACCAGCAGCTTGATGCGGCGCGCGCGCGGATCGCGCACGCGCAGCAGGGCGACGGTGCGGCCGTCGGGCAGGGCGAGCGGCAGCGACTCGCGTTCGAGCGCGGCGCGTGGGGGGCGCGTGGGCATGCGCGCTAGCTTGCGCCGCCTGCGCGCGAGGTCAAGCCTCGCGCGCGGGCGGGCGGGCGCGGTCGACGGCGCCGTCCCGGCGCGTGCGCCGGGGGATCAGTCGTTGGCGCGCTCGCGCAGGCGCTGCCTCGCGGCCCCGGTGCGGCCCGCGGCACCCGACTCGCTCGACGGCGGCGCGGTCCTGACGCCGCCGCGCACCGGGATGCAGCGCACCTCGCCGTCCGGCCCCTGCAGGGGCTCGCAGGCCTGGGGCGCGGCGGACGCCACCGCGGGCGCGACGGCCTCGCGCAGCTCGCGCCGGCAGCGGCCCTCGCGCAGGCGCGGATGCTCGGCGGCGGCGATGGCCTCGGGCGTGCATGCCGACAGCGCCGGCGCGGCGGCCTGGGCCGGGGCGACGATCTCGGTCGTCGCGGCGGGCGCGGCGGGCGCGACGGCCGTGGTGGCCAGGGCGAGCAGCAGGGCGAGGGGGCTGGGCATCGGAGATCTCCTGGGCGGGCGCGGCATGCGCATCGACCCTAACGCGGCCCGGGCGCGGACCGTCGCAGCCGCGCCCGCACCCCGGCCCCGTGCCGCCGGGCTCAGGCCTGCGCGCGGCTGAGCTTGAGGGCGGCCTCGAGCATCGCGAACAGGCGCTTGAGCTCGAGCGACATCAGCGCGAAGCGGGCGTCGAGCTCGGCGTGCTGGCCGTCGCGATCGGTCTCCTCGAGGCCCTCCACGGCGCCGTCGAGCAGCTTGAGCTTGCGCACCACCAGGTCGTCGCCGAGCACGAAGGACAGCTGGCCCTCGAGCACCAGGGCCAGGCGCGAGCACTGCTTGCCGCTCTCGAGGTGCTTGGCGATCTCCTCGCACTGCAGCTCCTGGCGGGTGGCCTTCACCACCGCGCCCTTGTCGACGGGATCCTTGAGCTCGCACTCGTCGCCCAGCGACAGGCCCTCGGGCAGCTGGTCGCCCGCGATCCACGCGGTCAGCACGCTGCGCGGCGCCACCTCGGCGTTGAGCGGCAGCGCGGGGAAGCTGCCCAGCGCGCGGCGCAGCTCGCTGGCCACCGACTCCGCGGCCTTGCGGCTGGAGGTGTCCACGCACAGGAAGCCGTGCTCGAGGTCGAGGTAGGCGTTGGCGCGCACCGGGCGGATGAAGGCCTTCGGCAGCAGGTCCTGCAGCACCTCGTCCTTGATCTTGCGGCGCGCGCGGCCGCCCAGCTTGCGGCCCTCGCGCTCCTCGATCTCGGCGGCCTTGCGCGCGGTGAACTCGTTCACCACGGCGCCGGGCAGGATCTTGTCCTCGCCGCCGACGGTGATCCAGATGCAGCTGCCCACGCGGTGCGCCAGCACCATGTCCTCGCGGCCGAAGGGCGAGACGAAGCCGCGGCTGAACATCTCCAGCGGGCCCACCGGCTTCAGCCGGGCCTCGTCCAGCCGCGCCTCCAGCGTCGAGAGGTCGAGGGTGGTCGGGAAGCGGAAGTAGGTCAGGTTGCGGAAGAACATGGCGGCTCCGGGGTGGGGCGTGGCGGGGCGGAAAGGCGGGCGGCGGCGCGGGGGTGGCCCGGTCGCGGCGCGGGACGGCGGGGATGGGGCGGCGCCGGGCCGGCGGGCGGCCCGGGGCGGGCGGTGGGGGTCACGGATTCCAGATCGGATCGAACCCGGCGGCGGGCGGGGCCGGGCGCCGCCGGGGCGCCTCGTCGGCGTCCGCCGCGTCGTCGGGGTCGGCGTCGCCGCCCGCACCGCCCGCCAGCCAGGCGCGGGCGTCGGGCAGCGGCGCGTCGCCGCGGCGGCCGAGCGCGGCGAAGTCGAACGCCGTCGCGTCGGCGAGCTGGGACGGGCGCACGTCGCCCAGCGCGCGCGCGATCTGGTCGACGCGGCCGGGCTGCTCGCGCTCCCAGGCCTCGAGCATGCGCTTGACCTGCTTGCGCTGCAGCGTCTCCTGCGAGCCGCACAGCGTGCACGGGATGATCGGGAACGCGCGCTCGGCCGCGTACTGCGCGATGTCGGCCTCGCGGCAGTAGGCCAGCGGGCGGATCACCACGTGCGCGCCGTCGTCGCTGCGCAGCTTGGGCGGCATCGACGCCAGCTTGGCGTGGTGGAAGAGGTTGAGGAAGAACGTGGCCACCAGGTCGTCGGCGTGGTGGCCGAGCGCGATCTTGGTGAAGCCCGCGGCCAGCGCGTGCGCGTAGAGCGCGCCGCGGCGCAGGCGCGAGCACAGGCTGCACATCGTCTTGCCCTCGGGCACGACGCGCTTGACCACCGAGTAGGTGTCCTGCTCGAGGATGGTGAAGGGCACGCCGCGCCCTTCCAGGTAGGCCGGCAGCACGTGGGCCGGGAAGCCGGGCTGCTTCTGGTCGAGGTTGACCGCCACCAGCTCGAAGCGCACCGGCGCCTTGGCCTGCAGCTGCAGCAGCACATCGAGCAGGGTGTAGCTGTCCTTGCCCCCGGACAGGCAGACCATCACCTTGTCGCCGTCCTCGATCATCCCGTAGTCGGCGATGGCCTGGCCCACCTGGCGGCGCAGGCGCTTGGCGAGCTTGCGCGAGGCCACCGACGGGCCGCGCTCGGGGCTGGCGGTGGGGCTGGGCGTGGGGGAAGCGGCGGTCATCGGCGCATTGTACCGGCCGCCCCGCGGCCGGGCATCGGCTCGGCTACACTCGGGGCGTCCCTGGCCCCCACCGGCACCCATGGCCCCCGAGACCACCGTCGACATCGCCACCCGCCTGGTCGAGCTCAAGAGCGAGCACCGCGACCTCGACGCCGCCATCGCGCGGCTGGCCGCGGCCATCGACGCCGACGAGCTGCAGGTCAAGCGCCTGAAGAAGCGCAAGCTGCTGATCAAGGACTGCATCGCCCGGCTCGAGAGCCGGCTGATCCCCGACCTCGACGCCTGAGCCGCGCCGCCGGCCTCAGGCCTGCGGCGGCGCCGGCTGCGCCGAGGCCGCCTTCGCGGTCTCCGGCGAGATGCTCATGATCGTGTGCCGCAGCTCGCGGCCCAGGATCACCTTCGCGTCCTTCGCCCAGCCGTCGAGCCGCTCGTCGAAGGCCAGCTTGGCCTGCCCGTCCACCCACACCAGGCCCAGCTCGCGCAGGCGCTGGATGAAGCCGCGGAACAGGGTCTTGTCGAAGAACTCCGGCGCCGCCGGGGCGTAGAGCAGGCTCAGGCGCTGCGCGGTGAGCTGGCAGAGGGTCTCGAGCTCGGCGGTGCTGAGCCGGCCGGAGCCGTTCTTCACCAGCACCGAGATGGCGATGAAGTAGCGCTCGAAGGCCTGCTGCAGCGAATGCGCGATGGCGCGCAGACGGAACACCTCGTCGGTCTGGCCCGAGGCGCGCTGCAGCATGCCGCCCTCGTCCTCGTTCACCGCCTGCAGCAGGCCCTCGGCGATGAACACCTCGATCGTGGCCTCGAGCTGCGCCGCGAACGCGTCCTCCGTCCACGGCAGGAACAGCTCGCCCTGCACGAACGGATAGAGCGTGCGGCCGAGGCGCAGCACGCCGGCGCGGCTCATGCGGCGGTTGTTCTGGAAGCAGCACGCCAGCCAGGCCGCGGCGGTGAACAGGTGCAGCACGTTGTTGCGGTAGTAGCTCTGCAGCACCGCGGTCTCGCCCTGCACCGAGAGCACGTCGCCCAGCGGGTGGCGGGTGCGCTGGAGCACGCCGATGCGCTCGCCGTAGGCCACGATGCCCTCGGGCGTGAGGTCGGTGACGGTGACGCGGTCGGAGTAGGGCACCGCCTGCAGCAGGGTCTTCGACAGCGCCAGCTGGGCCAGCACGTCGGCCTCGCTCATCGCGTGCTTGGGCGTGGAGAGCAGCGCCAGCGCCAGCAGGTTGACCGGGTTCACGTCGGCGGCGCGGTTGATGTTGACCATGATCCGCCGGGCCAGGTCGTCGACCGCGGGGTTGAGCCAGGCCGGCTTGTCGTCCGGGTCCTGCGGGGTGGTCGGCGCGCCGCCCGGGACGTGCGCGTCGAGCACGTCGCGCAGCTGGATCGGCTCGCCGAAGCTCACCGCCACCTTGCCGTAGTGCTGGCGCAGGATGCCGGCCGCGGCGCGCAGCAGCGCCCACACCGTCTCCTTCTCCTTGGGCTGGCCGGAGAGCTCGTCGAGGTAGCTCTTGCCCTCGATGAGCTTCTCGTAGCCGATGTACACCGGCACGAACACCACCGGCCGGCGCGGCTGGCGCAGGTGCGCGCGCAGCGTCATCACCAGCATGCCGGCCTTCGGCGGCAGCAGCCGGCCGGTGCGCGAGCGCCCGCCCTCGACGAAGTACTCCATCGAGTAGCCGCCGCCCACCAGCTGCGCCACGTACTCCGAGAACACCGCGGCGTAGAGGGCGTTGGACTTGAAGCTGCGGCGCAGGAAGAACGCGCCGCCGCGGCGCAGCACCGGGCCGATCACCGGCAGGTTGAGGTTGACGCCGGCGGCGATGTGCGGCGGCACGATGCCGCGGGTGTAGAGCAGGTAGCTCAGCAGCAGGTAGTCGATGTGGCTGCGGTGGCTGGGGACGTAGATCACCTCGTGGCCCGGCGCGACCTCGCGCACGGTGTCGAGGTGGTGCACGGTCACGCCGTCGTAGATGCGGTTCCAGAACGGGGTGAGGATGAAGCTCAGCGAGCGCACCACGTTGTGCGAGTAGTCCGCCGCGATCTCCCACGCGTAGGCGTGGCCGCGGCGCCAGGCGTCGGCGTAGCCGATGCCGTCGCGGCGGGCGGTCTCGGCGATCGCGCGGCGCACCGGCTCGGCGTCGAGCACGCGGTCGGCGAGCAGGCGGCGGGTGGAGAGGTCGGGGCCGATGACCGCGGCGCGCAGCTTCGAGAAGTGCGCGCGCAGCACGCGCGAGAGCCTTCGCACGGTGCGCTCGGCGCCGAGGTCCTCGGCCAGGATGTCGCGCACGCCCACGGTGGGCGAGAACTGCACCATCGTGTCGCGGCCGTTGAGCAGGATCGCCAGCAGGCGGCGGAAGCGGCCCACCAGCGCCCAGTTCTCGGAGAACAGCACCGAGAACCAGCCGGTGGCGCGATCCGGCGCGCGGCCGACGTAGATCGACACCGGCACGATCTGCACGTCCAGCGCGGCGTCGAGGCGGTGCGCCTCGAGCAGGCGGGCCAGGCCCTCGGAGTGGGTGCGGCTCTTCGGGCGGCCGGTGAGCGCGCCGCGCCGGCGCGACAGCGCGATGTAGGCGCGGCCGCGGCCGAGCGGATCGCCCGGCAGGGCGACCAGCGGCGAGGGCAGGCCGGCCTCGCGGCAGGCGCGCTCGAGGATCAGGGCGTTGGACAGGCCGTAGCGCTCGAGCACGTAGCAGACCGGCCGCGCGGGGTCGATCGCGGGGCCGGACGGCGGCTCGGCGCGCAGGCCGATCCAGGGCTCGAGGGCGCGGCCGAGCAGGCGCGCCCACAGCGGCGCGCGCGCGGGGGACGGCGCGTGCGCGGCGTGCGGCGGGAGGGCGTGGCGGGAATCCATGCGGGGCGTCGGGCGGCGCGGACCGGGCGGGGCCGGTCCGGCGGCGCTCAGGGGGTCGGCGTGGCGGCGTCGGACGCGGGGGCGGCGGCCGCGGCGCTGGCGACGGCCTCGGCCTCCGCGATCGCCTCGGCGCTGTACCAGCCGCCGTCGCGGCGGACCATCGGCATCTGGAAGCTCACGGTCTGCCCGGCCAGCGGATAGCTGACCTCGACCAGCGCGGCGTCGCCCTCGCCGGAGACCCGGCGGGCCTGCAGGCCGTCGAGCGAGGCGTCGGCGTCGAGGCCGTAGGCGGCGAGGACCTGCTTCGCGCCGGCGACCACGCGCCCGGCCTTGGCCAGGGCCTCGTCGTACTCGAGCTGCTGGAACTGCTCGAGCTCGGTGATCTCGATCGCGCGGGCGGTGGCGGTGAGCGCGCCGATCGCCGCGCGGGCGTTGTCGCGCTCGGCGATCGGGGCGGTGGGCAGCCACGCGGCGAGCGCGCCGACCACGGCGTTGGCGTGGGCCTTCTGGCTCTCGTTGAAGTCGGGGTTGCTGGCGATCTGGGCCTGCAGGAAGCCGCTGCCCATCGCCGCCATCATCGGCAGCTGCTGGGCGGCCTCGGCCTCGAACCGGGCGAGCGCCGGCTCGAGCTCGGCCATCAGCGTGGCCTCCGCGTCTGCGGCGGTCAGGCGCTGGATCATCTCGGCGAACTGCCGCGCCTCCTCCTCGCTGGGGGCGGGCATGGAGGCGCGCTGCTCGTCCCAGCGGACGCGGGCCTGCTCGCGCAGGTCCTCGGGCAGGGCCAGGCGCGAGAGCTCGGCGAGGTCGTTGGCGCGCAGCGCGGCGCCCATCGCGGCGACGGCCACGGCCGGGTCGTCGGGCGTGGCCGGGGTGTCCTCGCCGCAGCCGGCGAGCAGCAGGGCGAGGCCGCCGAGGGCGGCGAAGGCGAGGGGCAGGCGGCGGGCGCGGACGGTCATGCGATGGCTCCGGAACGGGGGCGGCGGCGTGGGGCCGGGCGCGGGGCGGACGAGGCGCGGCCGGGGCCGGCTCGAATCTAGGGGGCGGGCGGGACCCCGGCAAGGGCCGCCCGGTGGGCCGCGGCGGCTCAGGCCACCGCGGCGGCGATCTGGGCCTGGATCGCGAGCGCGGCGGCGCGTGGGTCCTCGGCCTGGCGGATCGGCCGGCCGACGACGATGTAGTCGGCCCCGGCGGCGAAGGCCTGGGCGACATCGACGGTGCGCTTCTGGTCGTCGCTGTTGGAGACCGGGCGGATGCCCGGGCAGACCACGAGCAGGCGCTCGCCCACCGCGGCGCGGATGTCGGCGGCCTCCTGGCCCGAGGCCACGACGCCGTCGCAGCCGGCGGCCAGGGCGGCCTTGGCCCGGCTCACCACCAGCGCGCGTGGGTCGCAGGCGAAGCCCAGGTCGCGCAGGTCGCGCTCGTCGAGGCTGGTCAGCGCGGTCACCGCGAGCAGGCGGATGTCGCCCTTCACGGCGGCAGCGGCCTGCATCATGCCGTCATTGCCGTGGATCGTGCAGAACGCCACCGGGTAGCGGGTGAGCCCCTTGACCGCCGAGGCGACCGTGGCCGGCACGTCGAAGAACTTCAGGTCGACGAACACCTGCTTGCCGCGCGCGGCGAGGTCCTCCAGCACGCCGAAGTACTCGCCGGAGGTCAGCAGCTCCATCCCGATCTTGTAGAAGCTCACCGCGTCGCCCAGCCGCTCGATCCAGGCGGTGGCCTCGGCGCGGGTCGGCACGTCGAGCGCGAAGATCAGGCGGTCGCGGGCGGGGATGGCGGGGTGGGCGGCGGGCATCGGCCTCACTCCGTGCGCAGGCCGTCGCGCTTGCAGCGCGTGGCGTCGTCGCTGGTGGGGCAGTCGCGCATCAGCGCGGCCTCCCAGGAGCCGTAGGCCGGGTTGGGCAGCATGATCCACTGGGTGCCCCAGCGCGCGGCGTGCGCGTCCACCAGCGCCTCGCGGCCGGCGCGGTCGGTGTTGATGCCGTCCACGAAGTCGCCCAGGTTGTCGCCCAGCATCATCACCACCCGGTGGCGCTCGCCGATCCAGCGGCGGCGCTCGCCCTTCTCGCGGTCCGGCGCGCGCGCGTCGCCGCGCAGCATCACGTTCGAGGCGTCCTCGGCCACCGGGAAGCCGGCGGCGCGCAGGTTGGCGATGGTGGCCTCGAGCTCGCCCGGGGCGTCGCGGTTGGTGACGTAATAGATGACCACGCCGCGGCTGGCCGCGTACTGGGCGAAGGCCAGCGCGCCGGGCAGCGGGCGGGCGCGGGCCTCGTTCACCCAGGCCGCCCAGGCCGCGTAGTCGAAGCCCTGCGCGCCGGAGGCGATGCGCCGGGCCTGGAAGGGCGAGTTGTCGATCAGGGTCTCGTCGGCGTCGGTGACGATCGCCGGGGGCAGGCCGGCGGCCGGGCGGATCGCGGCGCGCTCCTCGGGCGGCAGGGCGTCCCAGGTCGGGTCGGCCAGGGCCGCGTCGAGCTGCTGGCGGGCCAGCGCGAAGCTGCCGGCGACCGCGGCGCGGTACTCGGCCGAGGTCTGCATCCAGGCCGTGGCGTCGAGGTTGTTGGCCTGCGGGGCCAGCGTGGCGACCTGGGCGGACGGCGCCGCCGGGGCCTCGGGGGCGACCCACGAGGCAGGCTGGCCGGCGGGGCCGCCGGCGCAGGCGGCGAGCAGGGCCGCGAGCAGCAGGCTCGTGGTCAGGGCGGCGGGGCGCAGGGCCATGCGGGGCTCCGGGGGCGGTCGTGGGCGGGGGGCGGAGTCTAACCCGGCCGCCGGCCCCGGTCAGGCGGCGGCCCCCGCCCGGCCCGTCCCTCAGTCGCCCAGCAGGGCCTGGATCGAGGCGAAGTGGGCGCGGGTGCGGGCCTGGCGCTGGACGGCCTCGGCCTCGGGGTCGTCGCCGTCGCGCTGCAGGTCGGCCGCCGGCAGCTCGTCGAGGAAGCGGCTGGGCAGCAGCTTCTGCACCGAGCCCCAGCGCTTGGCCTCCTTGCTGTGGCTCAGCACCAGGCCTTCCTTGGCGCGGGTGATGCCCACGTACATCAGGCGCCGCTCCTCCTCCAGGCCGCCCTCCTCCAGCGCGGCCTCGTGCGGCAGGTTGCCGTCCTCGACGCCGGCGATGAACACGAAGCGGAACTCCAGGCCCTTGCTGGCGTGCAGGCTCATCAGCCGGACCTGCTCGCCGGCCTCGCCGCGGTCGGCGTGGGCGATCAGCGCCAGCATCGCCGGCAGGTCGCCCGGGCGGGCGTCCTTGGCGCCGTCGAACCACTCCGCCAGCTCGTCGAGGTTCGCCCGGCGGCGCTGGAACGACGCCTCGTCCTTGCACTCCTGCCGGAGCGCCGCGAGGAGCCCCGAGCGCTGGAGCAGGGAGCGGCAGAGGTCGGCCGCGCCGAGCGCCTCGGCCTCGTCGCGCAGCCGCGAGAGGATGCCGGTGAACTCGCCCAGGCCGGCCGCCGCGCGCGGGCTGAGCTGGCGGATCAGGCCGATCGACTCCGCGGCCCGCGCCATCGGCATGCCGGCGTGGCCGGCCAGCTCGGCCAGCTTGGCCAGGCTGGTGGCGCCGACCTCGCGCTTGGGCGAGCCGATCGCGCGCAGGAACGCGGCGTCGTCGTCGGGGTTGGCGATCAGCCGGAGCCAGGCCAGCGCGTCCTTGACCTCGCCGCGGTCGAGGAAGGCGGTGCCGCCGGTCAGGTGGTAGGGGATGCGCAGCATCTGCAGCGCCTTCTCCAGCGCGCGGCTCTGGTGGTTGCCGCGGAAGAGGATGGCGAAGTCGCTCCAGCGCGCCTTGTGCAGCTCCTTGAGCGAGAGCAGCTCCGAGGCCATGCGCTCGGCCTGGTGGGCCTCGTCGCGGCAGGCCCACACGCGCAGCTTCTCGCCCTCGCCGTGCGCGCTCCAGAGCTGCTTGGGGTGCTCGTGGGGGTTGTTGGCGATCAGGGTGTTGGCCGCGCGCAGGATGCGCCCGGAGCAGCGGTAGTTCTGCTCGAGCTTGATCACCCGCAGCTCGGGGTAGTCGCGGCCGAGCAGGCCGAGGTTCTCGGGGTTCGCGCCGCGCCAGGCGTAGATGCTCTGGTCGTCGTCGCCCACCACGGTGATCCGGCCCTTGGGCCCGGCCAGCTGGCGCAGCAGGCGGTACTGCGCGCCGTTGGTGTCCTGGCACTCGTCGACCAGCAGGTAGCGGATGCGCTCGCGCCAGCCGGCGGCGAAGTCCGGGTCGGCCTCGAGCAGCTGCAGCGGCAGGCGGATGAGGTCGTCGAAGTCGACCGCGTTGAAGGCCTTCAGGCGCTGCTGGTACTCGCGGTAGATCGCCGCGGCCTCGCGCTCCTTCGGGCTGGCCGCGACGGCGGCGGCCTGGTCGGGGTCGAGCGCGGCGTTCTTGGCCTTCGACACCAGCTCGCGCAGGCTCATCAGCGCGTCGGGCTTCAGGCCGGTGGGCGCGAGGTCCTTGATGATGCCCAGCGAGTCGTCGCCGTCGAACACCGAGAAGCCGCGGCGCAGCCCGGCGCGGGCGTGCTCGAGCTGCAGGAACTTCAGCCCCAGCGCGTGGAAGGTGCACACCGTCAGGCCCTCGCCGCTGTCGCCGGGCAGCAGCTTGGCGACGCGCTCGCGCATTTCGCGCGCGGCCTTGTTGGTGAAGGTGATCGCGGCGACGTGCTTGGCCTGCATCCCGCGCTGGCGCACGAGGTAGGCGATCTTCTCGGTGATCACGCGGGTCTTGCCGCTGCCGGCGCCCGCGAGCACGAGCAGCGGACGATCGACCTCGAGCACGGCCTCGCGCTGCTGGGGATTGAGTCCGTGCATGCGGGTGTCCTGGGCGGGGCGCGAGTGTACCCGAGCCGTCCGTCCGGTCCCGGGGCCGCAGTGCGCCCGGGCATGACGACTGGCCCGGGCTGGCGCGGCGGGTGCGGGCGCAGGATGGCCGTACCTGCCCCACCAGGACCTCCCCCGATGACCGCGTCCCGCTTCCGCCACGCCCGCGCGCCGCTCGCGCTGGCCCTGCTGCTCGCGCTCGCCGCGCCGCTCGCCGCGGCCGCGGCCGTCCAGGCGCCCGCCGCCGCCGCGCCCGCCGCCGACCCTGCCGCCGACCCCGCCGAGGCCGAGGTCGAGGCCGCCCTGCAGGAGGCCGTCGACGCCAGCGCCTACGCCGGCGAGGACCCCTCGGTGCTGGCCGCGGTGCTCTACACCAGCGCCCATCCCGACCTCTACAACCGCTCGCTGGGCTTCCGCTCCCTCGAGGACGGCCTGGCCGAGGCCGCGCACGGCCAGTTCCTGCGCGCCGCGCGGCACGCCGACAAGCCCTCGCAGGCGATGCTGGCCGAGATGTACTGGAAGGGCTTGGGCGTGCCGCGCGACCGCGCCACCGCCTACGCCTGGATGGACCTGGCCGCCGAGCGCCACTACCGCGGCTTCATCCTGCTGCGCGAGGCCTACTGGGCCGAGCTCGACGAGGCCGAGCGCGCGCGCGCGCTCGAGGTCGGCCAGGGCCTCTACGCCGAGTACGGCGACGACGTGGCCAAGCCGCGCCAGGAGCGCGCGATGCAGCGCGCGCGCCGTGCCACCACCGGCAGCCGCACCGGCTTCGTCGGCGCGCTGAAGGTGCGCGTGCCCGGCCCGGGCGGCAGCAGCGTCGAGGTCGACGGCAGCCGCTTCTACGCCGCGCGCTACTGGCAGCCCGAGGACTACTGGGCCTGGCAGGACGAGATCTGGATCTCGCCGCTGCCGGAGGCCACGGTCACCGTCGGCGACCTCGAGGAGGTCGCCGCGCCCGACGACGACGCGGCCGACGAGCCGCCGCCGCGCTGACGTCCCCGCGCAGCGTTCCCCTTCTCCCCTTCCCGCGCCCTGGATCCCCATGCCCCGCCATCGCCCCGTGTCCGCCGGCCTGCTGCTGGCCGCCCTCGCCCTCGCCCTCCCGGCGCGCTCGGACGCCCGCTCCGACCCGGAGCCGCCGCCGCCGCCGACCGAGGAGCGCGCCAACTCCGGGCGTGACCGCGAGGTCATGGCCACCACGGCGTTCGCCAACGGCCACCCCGACATGCGCTTCCGCGCCGACGGCCTGTATTTCCTGCGCCGCGGCCAGACCGAGGACGCGATCGTGCGGTTCCGCCGCGCCGCGCGCTACGCCGACAAGCCCTCGCAGGCGATGCTCGCGGAGATGTACTGGAGCGGCCAGGGCGTCTCGGTCGACCGCGCGCTGGCCTACGCCTGGATGGACCTCGCGGCCGAGCGTGGTTACCGGAGCTTCCTCGTGCTGCGCGAGCGCTACTGGTCGGAGCTCGACGAGGCCGAGCGCGCGCGCGCGGTCGAGGTCGGCGGCCCGCTGTTCGAGGAGTACGGCGATGCCGCCGCCAAGCCCCGCCTCGAGCGCGTGATGCGCCGCACCCGCGCCCGCGTCACCGGCAGCCGCACCGGCTTCCAGGGCAACCTGCGGGTCATCCTGCCGGGCCCCGCGGGCAGCAGCATCGAGGTCCGCGACCTCTACGCCGAGCGCTACTGGAACCCCGAGCGTTACTACGAGTGGCAGGACGAGGTGTGGCGCGCGCCGTCGCGGGCGCGGGTCACCGTCGGCGAGCTCGAGGTGGCGCCGGAAGGCGAGCTCGAGGCCGCCCGCCGGGCCGTGGACGACGCCGACCAGCCGCCGCCGGCGCCGCTGCCGGCCGAGGACGAGGACGAGGGCGTCGACGACGCGGCGTCCGGCGACGAGGCCATCGACGCGCCCGCCCGGGGCTGAGCGCGCGGCGGATCGGGCAGGGGCGCGCGGGATCTGGCACGATCGCGGGCCGTTCCGCCGCCCCCTCGACCCGCCGCATGGCCAAGCTCTACTTCTACTACTCCGCCATGAACGCGGGGAAGACCACCACCCTGCTGCAGAGCGCCTACAACTACCACGAGCGCGGGATGCGCACGCTCATCCTCACCCCGCGCCTGGACGACCGCGCCGGCGAGGGCATCGTGGCCTCGCGCATCGGACTGCACGCGCGCGCGGTGGCGTTCCAGGGCGAGGACGACCTGCAGGCCCTGGTGGCGGCCGATGTCGCCGCCCGCGGCGCGCTGGGCTGCGTGCTCATCGACGAGGCGCAGTTCCTGTCCAAGCGCCAGGTCTGGCAGCTCACCGAGGTCGTCGACGCGCTCGACGTGCCGGTGCTCGCCTACGGCCTGCGCACCGATTTCCGCGGCGAGCTCTTCGAGGGCAGCCAGTACCTGCTGGCCTGGGCCGACAACCTGCAGGAGATCAAGACCATCTGCCACACCGGCCGCAAGGCCACGATGGTGGTGCGGGTGGACGAGCAGGGCCGCGCGGTCACCGACGGCCCGCAGGTCGAGATCGGCGGCAACGAGCGCTACGTCTCGGTGAGCCGCGGCGAGTTCAAGGCGATCACCCGCGGCGAGGGCCGCATCGAGCTGCAGCAGCCGCGCCTGCCGCTGGGCGGCGAGTAGGCCCGCCGGCGCCGCGCGCGGCGCCGGCTCAGCGCCCGGCGATCCGCCCGCCGACGCAGGCCAGGCGCAGCTGTTCGAGCTCGCGCGCGGTCGAGCTGCCTTCCGGCAGCGCCAGCGTCACCTCGCGCTCGAGCGTGCCGAAGGCCTCCAGCCCCTCCGCGGCCTGGCCGTCCTCGCAGCGCCAGGCCGCGCGCACGCCGCGCGCCAGCCAGGCCAGCTTGCGGCGCTCGCCGTCCACCGGGGGGAAGCGCGCGAGCAGCTGGTCGAGCTCGGTGGCCAGCGCCGCGGCGTCGCCCGTCGCCGCCAGCAGGCGCAGGCGCAGCAGCCCCAGCCGGGCGCGCCCGGCGCGCGGATGCTCGGGGCCGTAGCCGGCCTCGAGCAGCGAGGTGGCCGCGAGCAGGTGGGTCTCGGCGCCAGCGCGGTCGCCGCGCGCCAGCGCCACCTCGCCCAGCAGCCGCTCGGCGTCGCCGACGCTGGCGTGGCGCTCGCCGAACTGGGCCACCCGCAGCGCCCGCGACTCGCGCAGCGCCGCCTCGGCGCCGTCGAGGTCGCCCGCGGCGAGCAGGGTCCGGGCCAGGTTGAACAGGCCGCCATGCAGCCGCGGCGCGCCGACCGGGCTGCGCCAGAGCTCCACGGCGCGGCGCAGCGCGCTGGCCGAGGCCTCGAGCTGGCCGCGCTCGAACGCGATCACGCCCAGGCTGTTCCAGGTGCTCCCGACGTCCGGATGCGCCGGCCCCAGGCGCTCGATCAGGCGCTCGTGCGCCATCCGCACCAGCGGCTCGGCCTCGGCCAGCCGGCCCTCGTCGCTGAACACCGAGCCCAGCTGGCGCTGGACCTCGATGGTCGCCGGGTGGCCGGCGCCGTAGATCGTCAGCGCGATCTCCTGGGCCTGGCGCAGCGCGGCGATCGCCGCCGGCACGTCGCCGCGCTCGCGGTAGAGGCCGCCGAGGCTGCGCCAGATCACCACGCCCAGGCCGTTGCGCTCGCCGGTCGCCGAGCGCAGCCGGTCGAGCGCCTGGCGCATGCCGGTGATCGCGCCGTCGGTCTGGCCGGCGTCGCCGAGCAGCGCGGCCAGGTCGGTGAGGCTCTCGGCCTCGGCGTCGCCCTCGCCGCGGCGCAGCGCCAGGCTGCGCTCGAACAGCACGCGCGCCGCGGCGTAGTCGGCCAGGCCGCGCTCGCAGCGGCCCAGCTCCGAGAGGAAGGCCGCGGCGACGAGCGGCTGGCGCGCGCCGACCTCGCCCTCGGCGACGCCCCGCAGCGGCCGCATCGCCTCCACGCAGCGCTCGGGCTGGCCGAGCGCGCGCAGCGCGCGGCCGCGCTGCAGCACCGACTCCACGCGCAGGGTGTCGGGCACTTCGGGATCGCCGAGGCTGGAGGCCTGGCGGTCGAGCACCGCCAGCGCCTCGCGGTAGTCGCCCAGGCCCACCCGCAGCCGGGCGATCAGGCCCAGCAGCTCCGAGCGGCCCAGGCGCTGGTCGGCCAGCTCGGTCTCGGCGCGGCGCACGCCCGCGTCGAGCAGCGCGCGCACGTCGACGCTGCCGTCGCGGTTGCCGGCGCCGGTGTTCTCGAACAGCGCGATCACGAAGCCGCGCATCGCGTCGGCGCGGCGCGCCTCGAGCGCCTGCTGGCGCGCCTGCCAGGTCACGCCGGCGAGGGTGGAGACGAGGATCGCGATGACGCCCGTCGCGGTGCCGACCGCCCAGGCGTGCCGGCGCAGGTAGCGCGAGGCGCGATAGCCGAGGCTCTGCGGGCGGGCCAGCACCGGCCGGCCCTCGCGGTGGCGCTGCAGGTCCTGGGCGAGCGCCTCCACCGAGGGGTAGCGCTGCTCCGGCGCCTTCGCCAGTGCCTTGAGGATGATGTTGTCGAGGTCGCCGCCGAGCGCGCGCGCGAGCCGGCGCGCCGCGAGGCCGCGGCCGTCGTCCCCGTGCTCGGCCGCGCCGGGCGTCACGCCGCGGGCGGGGCTGGCCGCGCCGCCGCCCGTGCCCGAGCCGGCGCCCGAGCCGGCGCTGGAGCCCGCGCCCGCCCCCGAGCGCGCGATCGTCGAGGCCCCGGCCGGCCGCCGCACCGCCAGCGAGGGCCGCAGCGGTTCGGCCTGCAGGATCGCCTCCTCCCAGGCGGCGTCCGAGGGCCGCTCGGGCCGGTAGGGCTTGCGCCCGGTCAGCAGCTCGTAGAGCACCACGCCCAGCGAGTACACGTCGGTCATCGTGCTGACCGGCTCGCCGCGCACCTGCTCGGGCGCCGCGTAGTGCAGGGTGAAGGCGCGCATGCCGGTGAGCGTCAGCTCCGGGTCGGGCACCGCGCCGACGTCGAGCAGCTTGGCGATGCCGAAGTCCAGCAGCCGCACCTCGCCCGCGGGGGTGACGAGGATGTTGGAGGGCTTGAGGTCGCGGTGCACCACCAGGTTGGAGTGCGCGTGCGACACCGCGGCGCAGACCTGGGCGAACAGCGCCAGCCGGGCCTCCACGTCGAGGCCGGCGCGCTGGGCGTACTCGGTGAGCGGCATGCCCTCGACGAACTCCAGCGCCAGGAAGGGCTGGCCGCTCTCGCTGATGCCGGCGTCGAGCAGGCGCGCGATGTGGACGTGGGCGAGGCGGGCGAGGATCTGGCGCTCGCGGTCGAAGCGGGTGCGCAGGTCGGCGTTGCCGAGGCCCGGCCGCAGCAGCTTCAGCGCGACGCGGCGCTCGTAGAGGCCGTCGGCGCGCGTGGCCAGCCACACCTGGCCCATGCCGCCCTCGCCGATCCGGCGCTCCAGGCGGTAGGGGCCGACGCGCTGGCCGGGCTCCAGGGCCAGCAGCGCCAGCTCGACCACCGGGCGGGCCATGAACTCCGGCCGGGTGTCCTCGAGCGCGAGCAGGCGGGCGAGTTCGTCGGCGAGCGCCGGGTCGTCGGCGCGCAGCGCGTCGAGCCGGCGCGCGCGGCTGTCGGCCGGCAGCTCCAGCAGGGCGTCGAGCTCGTCGGAGACCCGCCTCCAGCGCGCGCTGTCCATGCGCCCGCCGCGGCTACTCGCCCTGCAGGGCCGAGAGCAGGAACAGCCGCGCCTTCTGCCAGTCGCGGCGGATGCTGCGCTCGGAGCGGTCGAGCGCGGCCGCGATCTCGGCCTCGGACAGGCCGCCGAAGTAGCGCATCTCGACCACCTGGGCCAGCCGGGCGTCCACCTCGGCGAGCTGGTTGAGCGCGGTGTCGAGGCCGAGCATCTCCTCGTCTAGGCGCACGCCGCCGCCGAGGTCCTCGGGCAGGTCGGTGACCCGGTGCAGGTCGCCGCCGCGCTTCTGGGCCAGGCGCTGGCGGGCGTAGTCGACCACCACGCTGCGCATCGCGGAGGCGGCGTAGGCGAAGAAGTGGGCGCGGTCGTCGAACTGCGCCTCGCGGCGGCCGACGAGCTTGAGGTAGGCCTCGTGGACCAGGCCGGTGGTGTCGAGGGTCTGGTTGCGCTGCATGCCGAGCTGGCGGCGCGCCATCGAGTGCAGCTCGCGGTAGAGGGTGGCGAGCACGCGGTCGAGCGCCTCGCGGTCGCCCGCGCGGGCGTCGGCGAGCCAACGGGTGATCTCGGCGGGTGCTTCCAGGGTCACGGTGTCCTCCCCGACATCGCAGGCCGGCACTATAGCCCCCGCGGGGTGTCGCCGCGTCGGTGGCGCGGCCGCGACCGGGCCGGATCGGGGCCGCAGTGCCTCCCCCGTCGGCGCGGCCGGGGCGCCTGGCCGCGCCTCAGCGTTGGCAGGCCGGGCACCAGGTGCTGGCGCGCTGGCCGATCACCGCGCCCTTGAGCGTGCGCCCGCAGGCCTTGCAGGGCTCGCCCGCGCGGCCGTAGACCCACAGCTCCTGCTCGAAGTAGCCCGGCGCGCCGTCGGGGTTGAGGAAGTCGCGCAGGGTCGTGCCGCCGCGGGTGATCGCGTGGGCCAGGATCGCCTTCACCGCCCCGGCCAGCGCCTCATAGCGCGCGTCCGCCACCCGCCCGGCGGCCCGGCGCGGATCGATCCCGGCCTGGAACAGGGCCTCGGCGGCGTAGATGTTGCCCACGCCCACGACCACGGCCTGGTCCATCAGGAAGGTCTTCACCGGCGCCCGCCGGCCGTGTGCGAGCCGGGCTAGGTGGGCGCCGTCGAAAGCGTCGTCCAGCGGTTCGGGGCCGAGCCCGGCCAGCAGCGGATGGACCTCGCCGGGCGGCTGCCAGAGCAGGCTGCCGAAGCGGCGCGGGTCGGTGAAGCGCAGCACCCGGCCGGAGTCCAGGCCGATGTCGACGTGGTCGTGCGGGCCCACCGGCGTGTCCGGGGGCAGCACCCGAAGCATGCCGCTCATGCCGAGGTGCAGCAGCGCGCTGCCGGCGTCGGTGTCGGCGAGCAGGTACTTCGCGCGCCGGCGCACCGCGTGGATGCGCTCCCCGGGCAGGCGCTCGCGCACCGCGTCGGGGATCGGCCAGCGCAGGTCGGGGCGGCGCAGCAGCACGCCGGTGACCCGGCGGCCTTCGAGGTGGGGCGCGAGGCCGCGGCGGGTGGTCTCGACTTCGGGCAGTTCGGGCATGCGCGCAGGGTGGCGGCGGCGCGGGCGGGCCGCAAGCCTGCCGGGCGGGGCGGGATGCGCCGCCGGCGCGCCGTGGGCATCATGGGCCTCGTTCCGACCGGCCACGCCGCATGCCCCTCGCCCTCGCCGCACTGCTCGCGCTCGCCTCCGCCGCCAGTCCCCCGCCCCCCGCGCCGGCCCCGCGCGAGGTCGCGGGCCGCCCCGCGACGCCGCGGGCCTACCTCGCGCTGGTGGATGCCGACGGCGACGGCCGGGTCGACCTGGCCGAGTACCAGGCCCACATGGGCCGGGCCTTCGAGGCGATGGACCGCGATGGCGACGGCATCGTGGCCCCGCACGAGTTCCCGCCCGGCGTCAGCGCGCGCGCGCTGCCGCTGGCCGTGCACCGCGAGCGCCTGGCCGCGCGCTTCCGCGCCCAGGACGTCGACGCCGACGGCGTGCTCGACGCCGTCGAGCTGGCCGCGCCGCCGCGCTGAGCCGCCGCGGCGGGCCGACGTGCCCATGAAAAAGCCCGGCCCGCTCGCGCGGGCCGGGCCGGTGTCGCCGTGCTGCGGGGGATCAGTGGGCCAGGTGCGAGGCGTCGCCCGCGCCACGCGGCACGCGGATGTCCTCGACCATGTCCATGATGTGCTGCGGGGGCGGCGCGGTGAGGCGCGAGACCACGATCGCCACGACGAAGTTCAGCACCATGCCGACCGTGCCGATGCCCTCGGGCGAGATCCCGAACAGCCAGTTCTCGGCGGTGTTCGCGGCCATCGGGGCGATGACGATGCCCTTGAAGTACACGATGTAGCCGATGGTGAACACGATGCCGGTGACCATGCCGGCCACGGCGCCGGCGGTGTTGGTGCGCTTGTCGAAGATGCCCAGCAGGATCGCGGGGAAGAACGACGCCGCCGCCAGGCCGAACGCGAAGGCCACCACCTCGGCCACGAAGCCCGGCGGGTTGATGCCCAGCCAGCCCGCCACTAGGATCGCCGCCGCCGCCGCGATGCGTGCGTACAGCAGCTCCTGCTTCTCGGTGATGTTGGGCATCACCACTTTCTTCAGCAGGTCGTGCGAGATCGAGGAGCTGATCACCAGCAGCAGGCCGGCCGCGGTGGACAGCGCCGCGGCGAGGCCGCCGGCCGCCACCAGGGCGATCACCCAGGCCGGCAGCTGCGCGATCTCTGGGTTGGCCAGGACCATGATGTCGCGGTCGATGGTCATCTCGTTGCGCTCGTCGCCCGAGTAGAACATCCGGCCGTCGCCGTTCGCGTCGTTCCAGGCGATCAGCCCGGTCTTCTCCCAGTTGCCCACCCACTCCGGGGCCTCGGCGCGGACCACGCCCTGGCCGTCGGCGCCGTTGATGGTCTCGATCATGTTCACGCGCGCGAAGCTCGCCACCGCGGGGGCGGTGGTGTAGAGGATCGCGATGAACAGCAGCGCCCAGCCAGCGGACTTGCGGGCGTCGCGGACCTTCGGGACGGTGAAGAACCGGACGATCACGTGCGGCAGGCCCGCGGTGCCGACCATCAGGGCGAAGGTGATCGCGAACACGTCGAGCGTGGACTTCGAGCCGTCGGTGTAGGGTGTGAAGCCGAGCTCGGTGGTCAGGCCGTCGAGCTTGTCGAGCAGGAAGGTGCCCGAGCCGTCGGCCAGCGTGCTGCCGAAGCCGACCTGCGGGATCGCGTGCCCGGTGACCAGCAGCGAGATGAAGATCGCCGGCACCATGTAGGCGAAGATCAGCACGCAGTACTGCGCCACCTGGGTGTAGGTGATGCCCTTCATGCCGCCGAGCACGGCGTAGAAGAAGACGATCGCCATGCCCCAGACCACGCCCCACTCCACGCTGATCTCGAGGAAGCGGCTGAACACCACGCCGACGCCGCGCATCTGGCCGGCGACGTAGACGAACGAGACCACGATCGCGCACACCACGGCCACCAGGCGCGCGGTGTCGGAGTAGTAGCGGTCACCCACGAAGTCCGGCACGGTGAACTTGCCGAACTTGCGCAGGTAGGGCGCCAGCAGCAGGGCCAGCAGCACGTAGCCGCCGGTCCAGCCCATCAGGTACACCGAGCCGTCGTAGCCGGCGAAGCTGATGATGCCGGCCATCGAGATGAACGACGCCGCCGACATCCAGTCGGCCGCGGTGGCCATGCCGTTCATGATCGGGTGCACGCCGCCGCCGGCGACGTAGAACTCCTTGGTGCTGCCGACGCGCGCCCACAGGGCGATGCCGATGTAGAGGGCGAAGGACAGCCCGACGATGATGTAGGTCCACAGTTGCACGGACATGGTGGCGGCCCCTCAGTCTTCGTGGACGTCGAGCTCGCGCTCGAGCTTGTTCATGTGCCACGCGTAGTAGTAGATCAGCGCGACGAACACGTAGATCGACCCCTGCTGGGCGAAGAAGAAGCCCAGCTTGAAGCCGAAGAAGCGGATCGAGTTCAGCGCGTCGGCGAAGAAGATGCCGGCGCCGAACGAGACGATCGCCCAGATGGCCAGCAGCACGGCCATCAGGCGCAGGTTGCGCCGCCAGTACTCGGCGGCGCCTGCATGCTTGGGAGCGGGAGTCATGGTGGTGGTCCTCAGAAGGAATACTTGACGTGCATGTGCAGGCGGCGCAGGTCGCCGTCCGCGCCGGACTCGATCTCGCGCTCGCCCAGGATCAGCTCGGCGCCGATGTCGAGCTTGGGGAAGGGCGAGTAGATGAGGTTGGCGTGCCAGGACTGCGCCGAGCGGGTCGCGGCCAGCCCGGTCAGCAGCGGGTCGTTGTCGAACTCGGCGAAGCTGTAGAACACGTTGCCGCGCAGCATCGGGTTGAACGCGTGGCGCCAGGCCACGAAGCCGCCGTAGCCATCCAGCGCCTCGAGCGAGCCGTCGGCGCGCTGCATCGCGTCGCTGGCCAGGCCCAGGCCCAGGTAGCGGCCGATGCCGCTGCCATAGCTGGCCATGTAGCGCAGGTCGTTGTTGGCGTTGATGTTCCAGCGGCCCGAGGCGCTGAGCGCGAAGGCGGTCTCGCTCTCGTCCACCAGCGCCGTCTCCTGGCGCAGCGTGCGCGCGAGGCCGGCGACGGTGAAGTGGCCCCAGTCGCCGCGGGTGGCCCAGCGCGCGGTGAGGTCGGGGGCGAGGTTGTCGTCGGAGCTGATGCGGGTGCCGCCCAGGAAGGGCGTGATCGTGGTCTCGGGGTTCTCGACCGAGACGCTCCAGGCGCCGTTGGTGTAGCGGACCTGGGCCTGGCGCACGAAGGTGGTGCCCTCGGTCGGGCCGATGAAGTCCACCGCGTCCGGCAGCGCCGCGACGTCCTGGAAGTTCGACCAGGTCTGGCCGGCCAGCCAGCGGTTCCAGCCCACCGTCGCGTGGCGCACGGCGACGCCGTAGGTGTTGGTGCTCTGCTCGTTGCCCAGCGCGCCGCCGAAGAGGTCGAACTCGAGGTAGGCGCGGAAGCGGTCGCCCTCGGCGCTGGCGTTGTCGACCGCGAACCAGAAGCGCGAGAACTGCGCGTGCATGTCGAGGTCGGCGCCCTCGTCGGTGCCGCCCACCGGCGTCGCCGACGGCAGGTAGAACAGCCGGCCGGTCGAGCCATCGGCGATCTCGCCGTTGGTGGTGTCGGTGACCATCGCGTCGAGCTTGATGAAGCCGCCGAAGCTGAAGCGGCTGTCGGGGTTCGCCGCCGGCAGGATCGGCGTGGCCTGGATCACCGGCGCGGCGGGCGCCGCCGCGGTGGCGGCCGGGGCCGCGGGTGCGGCGGGTGCGGCCGGCGGCGCGGCCTCGCGCTCGGCGACCAGGGCCTGGACCATGCGCTCGAGCTCGGCGATGCGCGCCTCGAGCTCGGCTTCCTTGGCCGTCTGGCCGAAGGCCGCGCCCGGCAGCGCGAGCGCGAGCAGCAGCGCGGCGGCCAGCGGACGGCGCCTCGGGCCCGTCGTGTTCGGTGTGTTCATCCCATCCTCCCCCTGTGGATCCCCGCGCTCGGACGGCGCGGTGGTGGGGCGAGCCTGTGCCCGGGGTCGGGCCCCCGCCATTCGCCATTGGTCGAACCCGGCCCCGCGCGGCGAGGCTGCTAAGACCATGGTCTAGGCGCGGGGAGGCTGCGCGCCCGCCGCGTCCGGGGGCACACTGCGGGCCAGTCCCCGCGAGCCGACGGAGCCGCCATGTCCACCGCCATCCCCGCCAGCGCCGCGTTCCAGGCCGGCGCCGCCATCGACGCCGCCGCCTACGAGCGCGACTACGCCGCCGCCCTGCGCGACCCCGAGGCCTACTGGGCCGGCGTGGGCCGGCGCCTCGACTGGAGCCGCCCCTACACCCGGGCCAAGGACACCAGCTTCAAGCTCGAGGACTTCCACATCCGCTGGTACGCCGACGGCCAGCTCAACGCCAGCACCAACTGCCTCGACCGCCACCTCGCCGAGCGCGGCGACAAGACCGCGATCCTGTGGGAGGCCGACGACCCGGCCACGCCGCCGCGCCACATCAGCTACCGCGAGCTGCACGCCGGCGTGTGCCGGCTGGCCAACGCGCTGCGCGGCCTCGGCGTGGCCAAGGGCGACCGCGTCACCATCTACCTGCCGATGATCCCCGAGGCCGCGATGGCGATGCTGGCCTGCGCGCGCATCGGCGCGGTGCACTCGGTGGTGTTCGGCGGCTTCTCGCCCGACTCCATCGCCAACCGCGTCGCCGACTGCGCCAGCAAGCTCATCATCACCGCCGACGAGGGCCTGCGCGGCGGCAAGCGCGTGCCGCTGAAGGCCAACGTCGACGAGGCGCTCAAGCGCCCGGGCACCACCACCGTCGAGACCGTGCTGGTGGTGCGCCACACGGGCGGCGCGGTGGGCATGCAGATGCCGCGCGACCGCTGGTACGACGCGGTCGTCGAGGGCCAGCCCGACACCTGCGCGCCGGAGGTGATGGACGCCGAGGATCCGCTGTTCATCCTGTACACCTCCGGGTCCACCGGGAAGCCCAAGGGCGTGCTGCACACCACCGGCGGCTACCTGGTGTGGGCCAGCTACACCCATGAGTGCGTGTTCGACCTCAAGCCCGACGACGTGTTCTGGTGCACCGCCGACGTGGGCTGGGTCACCGGCCACAGCTACATCGTCTACGGCCCGCTGGCCAACGGCGCCACCACCGTGATGTTCGAGGGCGTGCCCAACTATCCCGACACGCGCCGCTTCTGGCAGGTGATCGACCGCCACAAGGTGACGATCTTCTACACCGCGCCCACCGCGATCCGCGCGCTGATGCGCGAGGGCGACGGCCCGGTCAAGGCCACCTCGCGCGCCAGCCTGCGCCTGCTGGGCACCGTGGGCGAGCCGATCAATCCCGAGGCCTGGCGCTGGTACCACGAGGTCGTGGGCGAGTCGCGCTGCCCGGTGGTCGACACCTGGTGGCAGACCGAGACCGGCGGCATCCTGATCAGCCCGCTGCCGGCCGCGATCCCCCAGAAGCCCGGCTCCGCGACGAAGCCCTTCTTCGGCGTGCAGCCGGCGCTGGTGGACGCCAACGGCGCGATCATCGAGGGCGCCGCCGAGGGCAACCTGGTGCTGCTCGATTCCTGGCCCGGCCAGATGCGCACCGTCTACGGCGACCACCAGCGCTTCATCGACACCTACTTCCGCACCTATCCCGGCACCTACTTCACCGGCGACGGCTGCCGCCGCGACGAGGACGGCGACTACTGGATCACCGGCCGCGTCGACGACGTCATCAACGTCTCCGGCCACCGCATCGGCACCGCCGAGGTCGAGAGCGCGCTCGTCTCGCACCCGCTGGTGGCCGAGGCCGCGGTGGTGGGCTTCCCGCACGACATCAAGGGCCAGGGCATCTACGCCTACGTGACCCTCAATGCCGGCACGGCCCCCAGCGACGCGCTGCGCGCCGAGCTGGTGGCCCACGTGCGCAAGGAGATCGGCCCGATCGCCAGCCCCGACCACCTGCAGTGGGCGCCGGGCCTGCCCAAGACCCGCTCGGGCAAGATCATGCGCCGGATCCTGCGCAAGATCGCCGAGGACGCGCCCGACCAGCTCGGCGACACCTCGACGCTGGCCGACCCCGGCGTCGTGGACTCGCTGGTGAAGGAGCGCCTGGTGCGCGGCTGAGCGCGCGCGGGGACGGCGGAGCGGCTACGCTCCGCGCGGACCCCGACGCGGACGCCGCGATGCCCCGAGCCATGCCGACCATCCTGATCGCCGACGACCACCCGCTGTTCCGCGAGGCCCTGCGCGGCGCGGTGGCGCGGGTGGTGCCGGACGCCGTGCTGGTCGAGGCCGAGACCACCGACGGCGTCTACGCCGCGGCCGAGGCGCATCCCGACGCCGACCTGCTGCTGCTCGACCTCACCATGCCCGGCGCCCAGGGCTTCAGCGCGCTGGTGCACCTGCGCGCCAGCCAGCCGCTGCTGCCGATCGTGGTGGTGAGCGCCCGCGAGGAGCCCACCGTGATCCGCCGCGCGCTCGACCACGGCGCGGCGGGCTTCATCCCCAAGTCCGCGGACGCCGAGACCCTGCGCCACGCCATCGCCACCGTGCTCGAGGGCGGCCGCTGGGCGCCGCCGCAGGTGGCCCAGGCCAGCGCGGTGGGCCGCGAGGAGGCCGACGTGGCCGCGCGCGTGCGCGAGCTCACCCCGCAGCAGTTCCGGGTGCTGTCGATGCTCGGCGCGGGCCTGCTCAACAAGCAGATCGCCTACGACCTCGGGGTCAGCGAGGCCACGGTGAAGGCGCACATGACCGCGATCCTGCGCAAGCTCGGCGCCAGCAACCGCACCCAGGCGGTGCTGGTGGCGGGCCGGCTGGCGCTGGACCCCGACGGCGTGCGCCCGCCGCCGCCCGACGAGGACTGAGCCCGCCGCCGGGCGGCCTCAGGCCCCCGGCGGCGTCCGCCGGCAGGCGCCGAGGAAGGCCCGCAGCACGGCCGGCTTGAGCGGCTTGGTGAGCACCGGATAGCCGCCCTCGCGGGCGCGCCGCTTCAGCGCGTCGCCGCCGTCGGCGGTGGCCAGCGCCGCGGGCAGCGGCGGGGCGCCGGCGCGCGCGCGCAGCGCGTCCAGCGCCTGCAGGCCATCGAGCCGGTCGTGCAGGTGGTAGTCCACGACGAGCGCGTCGGGGCGGGCCGCGTCGATCGCGGCCAGGGCCTCGTCGACGGTCTCCGCCACGCGCACCCCGACGCCCCAGCGGCCCAGCAGCGCGGCCATGCCGTCGAGGATCTCGCGGTCGTTGTCCACGCACAGCACCTGCAGCCCGGCCAGCTCGCCCGCGTCGCCCGGTGCCAGCGCGGCGGGCGCGCCCGGCGCCTCCGACGTGCGCGGCACCGCGATCGAGAACACGCTGCCGCGGCCCGGCCACGAGCGAACCGCGATCGGGTGCGCCAGCAGGCGCGAGATGCGCTGGCAGATCGACAGTCCCAGCCCGAGCCCGCGCTCGCCCCAGGGCGAGGGCTGCTCGAAGCGGTGGAACTCCTCGTAGATCTGGGCCAGGTGCTCCGGCGGGATGCCCGGCCCGGTGTCCCAGACCTCGATGCGCGCCTCGCCGCCCGCGCGGCGCGCGCCCACCAGCACCTGGCCCTCGCGGGTGTAGCGCAGCGCGTTGGCGAGGTAGTTCTGGATCACGCGCCGGAGCAGGCGGCGGTCGGAGCGGATCCGCAAGCCGCTGCGCGCCACCCGCAGGCGCAGGCCGCGCGCCTGCGCCAGCGGGGCGTACTGGCCGGCGACGCTGCCCAGCAGCGCGTCGAGGTCGATCACCTCGCGCTCGGGCAGCAGGGCGCCCTCCTCGAGGCGGCTGACGTCGAGCAGGCCGTCGAGCAGCTCCTCGGCCGCGCGCAGCGCGGTATCCACGCGCTCGGCCAGGCGCTTCTGCTCGGCGGCGTCGTCGCTGGCGCCGAGCGCGCTGGCGAACAGGCGCGCGGCGTTGAGCGGCTGCAGCACGTCGTGGCTGAGCGCGGCGAGGAAGCGGGTGCGCGAGCGGTTGGCCGCCTCGGCCGCCGCCGAGCGCTCGGCCACGCGGGCCTCCAGGGTCTCGTTGGCGTCGCGCAGCGCCTGCTCGACGCGCTTGTAGTCGGTGACGTCGGTGTAGGTGGTGACGTAGCCGCCGCCGGGCAGCGCGCGGCCGGTCATCTCGATCACCTGGCCGTTCGGGCGCACGCGCTCGAAGACGTGCGGCGAGCCGGCGCGCATGTGGCCGATGCGCCGGGCCACCTTCTGCGCGACGTCGTCGTCCTCGCCGGGCTCGCCGAGCTCGCCGCGCTCGGCGTTGTAGCGGATCAGGTCGGCCACCGGGCGGCCGATGTAGAGCATGCCCTCGGGGTACTCGAACATCTCCTGGTAGCGCCGGTTCCAGGCCACCAGGCGCATGTCGCCGTCGACCACGCTGACCGCCTGCGAGAGGTTGTCGAGCGTGGCCGAGAGGATCTGGCGGTTGAAGCGCAGCTCCTGGCCGGCCTCGTCGAGCAGCGCGATCACCTCGGCGAGCTCCATGCCGGTGCCGCGCAGCGCGCCGGTGAGGGCGCGCCGGGCCGAGGCGGCGCCGATCGAGGCCGCGAGCAGGCGCTCGCAGAACACCAGCAGCGCGCGGTCGGCCGGCGCGCTGGCCGGCAGCTCGCGGCCCTGGGCGAGCATGTGCTCGAGGAAGGCCCGCCGGGCCTGGCGCACGCCCACCACGCGCGCGGCCAGCGCCTGCAGGTCGCCGACCAGGATGCTGCCCTGCCAGGCGCTGCCGGCGTAGGGCGTGCGCTGGGCGTAGGGGTCGAGGAAGGGCGCGGCGCGCAGGCGCTCCTCGAAGCTGGGCCGGCTGCGCGCCGAGACCACCAGGAACGCGCCGACGTTCACCAGCAGCGACCAGAACACGCCGTGGGTCAGCGCATCCCAGCCGCGCAGGCCGAACAGCGCCTCCGGCCGCAGCCAGGCGATGCCGAGCGGGCCGGTGTCGACCCAGCCGCCGGGCATCCAGCCGCTGCCGGCCATGCTGGGCAGCAGCAGGGTGTAGGCCCAGGTGGCGAAGCCCGCGAGCAGGCCGGCCTGGGCGCCCTGGCGGCTGGCGCCGCGCCAGTACAGGCCGCCGATCAGCGCCGGCGCGAACTGCGCCACCGCGGCGAAGGCCAGCAGGCCGTAGGCCGCGAGGCCATCGGCGCCGGTCGAGCCGCGGTAGTAGCCATAGGCCAGCGCGCACAGCGCCACGATCGTGGCGCGCCGCACCCACAGCACCACCGGGCCCACCGGGCGCCGCTCGCCCTGGCCGTAGCGGCGCGTGCGCAGCAGCAGCGGCATCACCAGGTCGTTGGAGACCATCGTCGCCAGCGCCACGCAGGCCACGATCACCATGCCGGTGGCGGCCGAGAAGCCGCCGATGTAGACCAGCAGGGTCAGCGCCGACGCGTCGCGCATCGCCGGCAGCTGCAGCACCCAGGTGTCGGCCGGGGCGCCGTCGGGCCCGATCAGCGCGTGGCCGGCGAGCGTGATCGGCACCACCATCGCGCAGACCAGCGCGAGGTAGCCCACGAACCACCAGCGCGAGCGGCGCACGTCGCCGACGTCCTCGCACTCCACCACCGCCACCTGGAACTGGCGCGGCAGGCAGACGATGGCCGCGAAGGCCAGCAGCGTCTGGGCCAGGAAGCCCCGCGGCAGGCCCTCGGAGGCCAGCGCGCGCGCGCCCTCGGCCAGGCGCTCGCCGCTGCCGTCCGGCAGCAGGGTCCACGCGTAGACGCCCACCGCGACGAAGGCCACCAGCTTCACCAGCGACTCCAGCGCCACCGCCAGCATCATGCCGTGGTGGTGCTCGGTGGCGTCGATGCCGCGGGTGCCGAACGCGATGGCGAACGCAGCCAGCATCGTCGCCACCCAGAACGCCGGGTCGCGCAGGACGCCGTCGCCGCCGCCACCGCCGTCGCTGGCGATGACCTCGACACTCAGCGCCACCGCCTTGAACTGCAGCGCGATGTAGGGCACCGCCGCGACCAGCGCGATGCAGGTCACCAGCGCCGCCAGCGACTGCGCGCGGCCGTAGCGCGCGCCGATGAAGTCGGCGATCGACACCACCCGCTGCTCGCCGGTGATCAGCACCAGGCGCTCGAGCAGCTTCCAGGCGAACACCATCATCAGCGCCGGGCCGAGGTAGATCGGCAGGAAGCCCAGGCCGGTGGACGCCGCCGTGCCGACCGCGCCGTAGAAGGTCCAGCTCGAGCAGTACACCGCCAGCGCGAGGCTGTAGACCGCGGGCCTGAGCCAGGTGCGGGTGGGGTAGAGCGGCCGGCGGTCGCCCCACCAGGCCACCGCGAACAGCAGGCCGGCGTAGGCCGCCGACACCAGCAGCAGGATCCATCCGGCGACCACGCGCGTCCCCCGCGAGAACAGGCCCCGAGTCTAGCGCCGGCGCCGGCCGCGCGGGCCGGCCTTCGCCGAAGGTCGCATGCGCGGTCCCGCCCGCCCGTGGCAGGCTGGAGGCATGGATCCGGTGCCCGGCCTCGACCTGCACGCCCCGCCCTTCGACCTGCTCGCGGAGGCCGAGCGCGCGCGCGTCGCCGCGGCCGTCGACCTCGGCTTCCATCCCGCCGGCGCCTGCATCCTCGAGGCCGGCGCGGCCTCCGCGCAGGTCCACGTGATCCTCAAGGGCCACGTCCGCGCGCTCGACGCCCGCCCCGACGGCCAGCAGCTCTTCGCGGACTACGGGCCCGGCGACGTGTTCGGCGCCTGGGCCGTGATCGCCGGGCGCGCCCGCCACCGCTACGAGGCGGCCGAGGACGTGCTCGCCTTCCAGCTGCCCGCCGCGCTGTTCCGCGCGCTGCTCGAGGGCAACCCGGCGTTCGCCGCTTACTTCCACGAGGGCCTGTCGCTCAAGCGTCGGCTCGCGGCCAACCAGCAGCAGCCCTCCGAGGTCAGCGAGCTGATGCTCACCCGCGTGCGCGACGCGCAGCTGGCCCCGGCGGTGGCGGTCGCGGCGGGCACCGCGATCGGCGAGGCCGCCCGGCGCCTGCGCGAGGCGCGGGTGGAGTGCCTGCTGGTCGAGGACCCGGCAGCCGGCCGCGGCATCGTCACCCGCACCGACCTGCTCGATGCGCTCGCGCTCGACGGCCTGCCGCGCGACGCGCCGGTCGGCCCGCTGGCCAAGCGGCCGGTGCTCGGCGTGCGCGCCAACGACGTGCTGTTCCAGGCCCTGGTCACGATGACCGAGCGCCACATCGAGCGCGTGCTGGTCGAGGACGACGGCGCGGTGCTGGGCACGCTCGGCCTGGCCGAGGTGCTGGCGCACTACGCCAGCCACTCGCACCTGATCAGCCTGCGCCTGGAGCGCGCCACCGACCTCGCCGAGGTCGCCGACGCCGCGCGCGGCATGACCCGGCTGGTCAGCCAGCTGCATGCCCAGGGCGCGCGGATGAGCTACCTGATGGAGCTCGTCAGCGCGCTCAACTCGCGCATCCTGCGCCGGGTGTTCGAGGACGTCGTGCCCGAGGCCCTGCGCGGGCGGATGTGCCTGCTGGTGCTCGGCAGCGAGGGCCGCCGCGAGCAGATCCTCAAGACCGACCAGGACAACGCGCTGGTGCTGGCCGACGACCTCGACTGGGACGGCCTCGACGACGCCATGCGCCGCTTCGGCGAGGCGCTGGCCGACATCGGCTACCCGCCCTGCCCGGGTGGGGTGATGGTGCGCAACCCGGCCTGGCGGATGACCCGCGCGCAGTGGATCGAGCGCGTGGCGCACTGGGGCCGGTCCCGCGACGGGGCCAGCGCGATGGAGCTCTCGATCGCGCTCGACGCGCGCGCGGTCGCCGGCGACGAAGCGCTGTTCGCGCCGGTCGCCGACGCCATCGCCGCGCTCGGCCGCGACGAGCTGCTGCTGCGCGAGCTCGCGCGCACCACGCTGGGCTTCGACACCCCGCTGAGCCTGTTCGGCAAGGTCCGCGGCGGCGAGCACGGCACCGACCTCAAGAAGGGCGGCGTCTTCCCGCTGGTGCACGGCGTGCGGGTGCTGGCGCTGCGCCACGGCATCCGCCGCCGCAACAGCTTCGACCGCTGCGCGGCGCTGATGGAGGCCGGGGCCCTGTCGCGCGAGCTCGGCCGCGACGTGCCGCAGGCGCTCGCGGTGTTCCTGCGGCTGCGGCTCGGCGCCCAGCTGCAGGCGATCGCGGAGGGCCGCGCGGCCGGCAACCTGCTCGACGTGCGCGCGCTGCGCCGGCTCGACCGCGAGCTGCTGCGCGACGCGCTGCGGGTGGTGAACGCGTTCAAGGACCACGTCCGCGCCGCGTTCCACCTGGCCAGCTGAGGCCGCGCCGGTGCTGGCCGCCCTGCGCCGTTGGCGCGACCGCCGCCGCCACGGGCCCGGCCCCTGGGGCGCGCTGCTGGCGCCCGCGCCGCCCGGCGAGTGGGTGTCGCTGGACCTCGAGACCAGCGGGCTGGACCCGGCCCGCGACCAGGTGCTGGCGATCGCCGCGGTGCCGGTGCGCGCGGGCGTGATCCACCTCGCGGAGCGCTTCGAGGCGGTGGTGCGGCCGCCGGCGTCGCTGGGCATCGACTCCATCCGCCACCACCGGCTGCGCCCGCTCGACCTCGCGGGCGGCCTCGGCGAGCGCGAGGCCATCGAGGCGCTGCTGCGCTGGCTGGGCCCGCGTGCGCTGGTCGGCTACCGGATCGGCTTCGACGCCGCGATGCTCGACCGCCACGCCGCCGCGATCACCGGCTTCGCCCTGCCCAATCCCCGCCACGACCTCGCCCACCGCTGGCGCCGCCGCGACCACGCGCGGCGGCCCGATGCGCTCGCCGGGGACGCCAGCTTCGAGGCGATCGCGCGCGCGCTGGACGTGCCGATGCTGGCGCGCCACACCGCGCTGGGCGACGCGGTCACCGCCGCGGCGTGCTGGCTGGCCCTGGAGGCCGAGGCGGGCGGCGCGCGCCGCTGAGCGCGCCGCCGCCCGGGCGCGGGGCCCGGAAACGACGAAGCCCGCCGGAGGGCGGGCTTCGCGTGGAGGCATCAAGGGCGCCAGGCGCTTACTTGATCTTGCCTTCCTTGTAGATCACGTGCTTGCGGACGACGGGATCGTACTTCTTGATCTCCATCTTGGCCGGGGTGTTCTTCTTGTTCTTGTCGGTCGTGTAGAAGTGACCGGTGCCCGCAGAAGAAATCAGGCGGATCTTGTCGCGCTTGGAAGCCATGGTTCAGTGCTCCTCAGATCTTCTCGCCGCGGGCGCGCAGCTCGGCCAGGACGACGTCGATGCCCTTCTTGTCGATGGTCCGCAGGGCATGCGCGCTGACGCGCAGCTTGATCCAGCGGTTCTCACTCGCGACCCAGAAGCGGCGCTCATGCAGGTTGGGGAGGAAACGGCGGCGGGTCTTGTTGTTGGCGTGCGAGACGTTGTTACCCGTCTGCACGGCCTTGCCGCTGACTTGGCAAACTCGGGACATGGCGAACTCCTGGGTGGATCGATCGTCCTGGTGGCGCCCCCCATGGCCTGGGAGGCATCGGCCCCGCGGCCGCGCGCCTGGCCGGTGGTCCGGGGGCGGTGCCGTACGCGATGCGGGCGAGGGTGCAGCTGGGCCGCTGGGAGGCCGGATCGCGCTCCGGGGGCTCCGCCGGCGTCAAGCCGGTTCAGCGGGCCGCGCACTATACGGGAGGGGCGGGGGTGGTCGCAACTTGACCAGCCGGGCGGCGCGGGCCCCCGGCGGGGCTCAGGCGGGCCGGTCCCAGGCGCGCAGCCAGTCCACCACCCGCGGCAGGCCCACGTCCAGCGGGGTGCGGGGCTCGAAGCCGAAGGCCTCGCGGGCGCGCCGGATGTCGGCCATGGTCTCCACCATGTCGCCGGGCTGCAGGTCGCGGTAGATCCGCTGCACCGGCCGCCCGGCCGCCTGCTCGATGATCGCGATGAAGCGCTCCAGCTCCACCGGCCGGTGGTTGCCGAGGTTGAACACCCGGTGCGCCGGGCCGTCCGGGCCGGCCACGGGCGGGTGGTCCAGGGCGCCCAGCACCCCGGCCACGATGTCGTCGACGTAGGTGAAGTCGCGGCGCATCCGGCCGTGGTTGAACACCTCGATCGGCCGCCCGGCCAGCGCGGCGCGCGCGAACAGCACCGGCGCCATGTCCGGCCGGCCCCAGGGGCCGTAGACGGTGAAGAAGCGCAGCCCCGTGGCCGCCAGCCCGTGGACGTGGGCGAAGCTGTGGGCCATGCCCTCGTTGGCGGCCTTGGTGGCGGCGTAGAAGCTCAGCGGGCGGTCGATCCGCTGGTCCTCGGAGAAGGGCGGGGTCGCGCCGCCGCCGTACACGCTCGAGGACGAGGCGTACACGAGATGCCCGACCCGGTGTTCCCGGCAGGCCTCGAGCACGTTCAGCGTGCCCTGCAGGTTGGCGTCGAGGTAGGCCTGCGGGTGTTCGATCGACCAGCGCACCCCGGCCTGCGCGGCCAGGTGCACCACGCGCTCCGGGCGGAAGCCGGCGAACAGCGCCTCGAGGCCGTCGCGGTCGAGCAGGTCGAGCCGCTCGATCCGCGCGTCGGGGCACAGCGCCGCCACGCGGGCGTGCTTGAGGGCCGGGTCGTAGTAGGCGTTGTAGTTGTCGAGGCCGGCCACCGCGTCGCCGCGCGCGGCCAGCGCGCGCACCACGTGGGCGCCGATGAAGCCGGCCGCGCCGGTGACCAGGACGCGCATCGCGGCGGGCTCAGTCCTGGCGGCCGCGGATGCGCTCGAGGATGCCTTCCAGCGCATCCACGCCGTGG
The DNA here is from genome assembly GCA_051859045.1 of Lysobacteraceae bacterium. Taxonomy (GTDB): domain Bacteria; phylum Pseudomonadota; class Gammaproteobacteria; order Xanthomonadales; family Xanthomonadaceae; genus JBHYGK01. The sequence goes on from JBHYGK010000004.1 coordinate 57,274, forward strand.
TAGTGGATGACCAGCTTGCCCTTCCCGCCGCGGCCGTGCTGCACGGCGACCTTGGTGTTCAGGCGCTCGCCGAGGTCGCGCTCGAGGGCGGCGATGTCGGCGTCGGTGGCCTTGCGCGGCGGCTTGGCGGCCACCTTGTCGGCGATCTTGCCCGAGGCCATCAGCTGGGCGCGGCGCTCGACCTCGCGCACCGACAGGCCCTCGTCGGCGGCGGTGCGGGCGAGCGCGATCGCGGCCTGCGGGGCGAGGGTGAGCAGCGCGCGGGCGTGGCCCATCTCGATGCCGCGGGCCTCGACCAGCGCGCGGATCTCGGCCGGCAGCTCGAGCAGGCGCAACAGGTTCGACACCGCGGCGCGCGAGCGGCCGACGGCCTCGGCGGCCTGCTGGTGGGTCAGGTCGAACTCGTCGATCAGGCGCTGCAGGGCCTGCGCCTCCTCGAGCGGGTTGAGGTCCTCGCGCTGGATGTTCTCGATCAGCGCCATCGCGATGACGGCGCGGTCCTCGACCTCGCGCACCACCACCGGCACCTCGGCCAGGCCGGCCTGCTTCGAGGCGCGCCAGCGGCGCTCGCCGGCGATGATCTCGTAGCGGGCGGCGCCATCGGCGTCGCGCCCGATCTCGCGCACGACGATCGGCTGGATCAGGCCCTGGGCCTTGATCGACTCGGCCAGCTCGGTGAGCTTGGCCGGGTCCATGCCGGTGCGCGGCTGGTACTTGCCGGGCTGCAGCAGCTCGACGGCCAGCTGGCGCATCACGTCGCCCGGCGCCGGCTCGGGGCTGCCCGGATCGCTCGGCGCCGCGCCCTTGTTCCCGGTGCCCAGCAGGGCGTCCAGCCCGCGGCCGAGGCCTCGCTTCTTCACAGCCATCACGCGTTCTCCGTCTTGCGTTGCTTCTCGCGGCGCACGATCTCGCCCGCCAGCCCGAGGTAGGCGATGCCGCCGCGCGACGCGCGGTCGTAGCCGATGATGCTCTGGCCGTGGCTCGGCGCCTCGGCCAAGCGCACGTTGCGCGGCACGATGGTGCGGAACACGCGGTCGCCGAAGTGCCGGGTGAGCTCGCCGGACACGGCGTTGGCGAGGTTGTTGCGCACGTCGAACATGGTCCGCAGCACGCCCTCGATCTCGAGCGCCGGGTTGAGCTTGAGCTTCAGCGCGTCGATCGTGTTGACCAGGGCCGAGAGGCCTTCCAGCGCGAAGTACTCGCACTGCATCGGCACCAGCACGCCGTCCGAGGCCGCCAGCGCGTTGAGCGTCAGCAGCGACAGCGAGGGCGGGCAGTCGATCAGGATGTAGTCGTAGCGGTCCTTCACCGGCGCCAGCGCGTCCTTCAGGCGGCGCTCGCGGTTCGGCGCGTCCATCAGGCGCAGCTCGGCCGCGGTCAGGTCGATGTTGGTCGGCAGCAGGTCGTAGCCCTCGGCCGCGTGCACGATGGCCTGCTCGGCGGTGGCCTCGTTGAACAGCACCTCGGTGCTCGAGGCCCCGATGTCGCGCTTGTCGACGCCCGAGGCCATGGTCGCGTTGCCCTGCGGGTCCATGTCCACCAGCAGCACCTTGCGCTGGGACTCCACGAGCGCGGCGGCGAGGTTGACGGCGGTGGTCGTCTTGCCGACGCCGCCCTTCTGGTTGGCGATGGAGATGATGCGGGGCATGGGGTCTCCGCGCGGCTCAGGCCGCGTCGTCAGGGGCGGTCCGGGCGAGGACCACGAGGTGCCGCTCGGCCCCGAGGCCGGGGACCACGAGGGGCTGGAGGTCCGCCACGCGCCAGTCGGCCGGCAGCGCGGCGATCTCGTCGTGGGGGACCTGGCCCTTCATCGCGAGGATCCGGCCGGTGGGCGAGAGCAGGTGCCCGCCGACCCGGATGAGCTCCGACAGCGTACCGAACGCCCGGGCGGTAAGACAGTCGTGCGTCCCGGTGCCCGGGGCCACCTCGGCCCGCGACTCGGCCACGGTGGCCGTCCCGAGGCCCAGCTGGCGCACGGCCTCGCGCATGAACCGCGCCTTCTTGCCCACGCTCTCCACCAGGGTGACGTGCAGGCCGGGGATCGCCAGCGCCAGCGGGATGCCCGGCAGGCCGGGACCGGTGCCCACGTCGGCCAGGCGGAACGGCGCCGGGCCCTTGGCGGCGGCCAGCGCGGCCATCGCCGGGGCCATCGCCAGCGAGTCGAGCAGGTGCTTGACCAGCATCTCGCGCGGGTCGCGGATGGCGGTGAGGTTGTAGGTCTGGTTCCAGCGCGCCAGCAGGGCCAGGTAGGCCAGCAGGCCCTCGGACAGGGCGCCGCCCGCCGGCAGGCCGAGGGCGGCGAGGCCCGCGTCGAGGTCGGGCGTCAGGGCGGGGATGGTGTCCAGGGCGGGGCTCGTCGCGGGGGCGGGCCGCGCAGTATCGCCGATTGGCGTGCCCGATCGGGGCGCCGGGGGCGCCGCCGGGCGTCGTGCTGGCTCAGCCGACCGGGTGCAGCGCGCAGCGGATCACCCGCAGCCCGAGCCGGCCGACCCGCCGGTTGAGCTCGGCCTTCAGCGCCTCGGCGGTGCGCTGGCAGGCCTGGCTGCCGCCATCCGGGGCGGGCGGCAGGGTCGCGAGGGCGTCGTCGGCCTGCCGGCGCATCCAGTCGTCCACGCCCGCGAGGGCGTCGCCGGCGCGGGCGGGGTCGAGGATCTGGTAGTAGAGGTCGGCCATGCCCTCGGCGTCGCCGGGGAGGCGGGCGGGCAGCGCGACGTGGTGGCCGATCAGCGAGACCCGGTGGCCGATGCGGTCGAGGCCGGGCACCACCCAGTGCAGGCCGGGCGGCAGGGCGCGCAGGTAGCGGCCGTGGCGGAGCAGCACGTGGACCTCATGCGCGGGCACGCGGCGCAGGCCGGCGACGGCCAGGGCGAGGAGCGGCAGCAGCGCGAGGAGCAGGGCGTCCATGGTTGCCTTTAGGCATCAATGACTTGCAGCAGGGTCCTCATTTAAACCCTGCGAACCTTAACGTCAAGTTTACGGGGCGGGCAGGCCGGCCCCCTTCCTCCACGACGAAGCCCGGCCGAGGCCGGGCTCCGGAGGGGGTCCGGGGCCCCCGCGGGGGCCCCGGCATGCCGCCTTAGAACGAGAAGCGCGGGCCGACGAAGTACTGCTCGTCGCCGTCGATCAGCTTGACGTCGGCCACGACGCCCCAGGCCTGGTTGAACTTGTACTGGCCGCCGAGGCGGGCATAGAACTCGCCGTCCACGCCCTCGAAGTCCTCGTAGCCGGCCAGCAGGTGGCCCTCGAGGTTGTCGGTCAGCGCGCTGCGCACCCCCACTTCGGTGAAGTAGCCGTCGTTGCTGCCGGCGCTGAAGCCGAACGCGTCGACGTCGATCTCCTGGTAGGCGACGCGCGCCACGAGGTCGGTGCTGGTGCTCAGGGAGTGGTTGAAGCCCACGCCGAAGTGCCAGACGTCGGCGTCGACGTCCACGCCGTCGAGCTCCTGGGTGTTCCAGCCGCCGAAGAGGTGGAAGCTGTCGGAGACCGCGACCGAGCCGTTCACGGCCACGCCGTCGGCGTCGATGTCGGACTGGGTGTTGAGGTAGCCACCCTCGACGTAGGAATAGTCGAGCTCGCCGGCGGACGCGGTGGCGACGGGCAGGGCGGCCAGGACGGCGAGGGTGAGCAGGATGCGCTTCATCGGGAAAGCCTCTCTAGTCGTTGTGGACCGCGTGGTGCGGTGGGCGGAGTATTGGCGGGCCGCCGAAACGCCCCCTGAACGCGGCCGGAGGCGTTCAGGAGCCGGTCATTCCGCCGGCCTCGCCGGGCCCGGAACGAGGAAGCCCGGCGCGAGGCCGGGCTTCCAGGTGCCGCGATGGAGCGATGGATCAGAACGAGAAGCGCGGGCCGATGAAGAACTCGGCGTAGCTGTCGGGCTTCTTCGCGTCGACCACGATGCCCCAGTTCTGGTTGATGTTGGCCTGGAAGCCGACGCGCACGTAGTGCTCACCGCGGAAGCTCTCGAACTTGTCGTAGCCGGCGAGGATGTAGCCCTCGAAGTTCGGGTTCAGCTGGCCGCGCAGGCCGACCTCGGCGAAGTAGCCGTCCTGGGCCTCGGTGTTGGCCAGGTCGGTGTCGAGGCGCTGGTAGCCGGCGCGCGCGACGAAGTCGGTGTTGCCGAACACGCCGAGGTTGTAGCCGCCGCCGACGCGGGCGCGCTCGAGCGCGACGCCGGTGTTGTGGATGTCGCCCAGCGAGTAGCCGCCGAAGACGCTGAAGTTCTCGGTGATGGCGTACGAGCCGTTCAGGGCGCCGCCCTCGACGCGCGGGTCGACGTCGACCAGGTTGTAGCCGGCCTCGACGTAGGAGTAGGAGAGCTCCGCGGCGTTGGCGGCGAAGGGCAGGACGGAGAGGGCCGCGAGGGCCAGCAGCTGACGCTTCATGGGGGAAAGCCTTTCTTGGGATGTCGTTATTGGTGATATCGCGCCCGCCGGGTGTCCCAGCGGGCCGCGGAGTATCCGGACGCGTCGCCGCGCTGCCTAGCCGCCAGAGGTCATTCCGCGGATTCCCGCTCAGCGCAGGCTCAGGTTGCGCCGGCGAACCCCGCCTGCCGCCAGGCCTCGAACACCGCCACCGCGACCGCGTTGGACAGGTTCAGGCTGCGGTTGCCCGGGCGCATCGGCAGGCGCACGCGCGCCTCCTCGGGCAGCGCGTCGACCACGTCGTCGGGCAGGCCGCGGGTCTCGCAGCCGAACAGCAGCGCGTCGTCGTCGCGGTAGGCGATCTCGTCGTGCCGGCGCCGGCCGCGGGTGGTGTAGGCCAGCACGCGCGGATGGCCGAGCGCGTCGAGGCAGGCCTCGAGGCTCGCGTGCACGCGCACCCGCGCGTACTCGTGGTAGTCGAGGCCGGCGCGCCGGAGGCGGGCGTCGTCGAGGGTGAAGCCGAGCGGCTCGACCAGGTGCAGCCCGGCGCCGGTGTTGGCGCACAGCCGGATGATGTTGCCGGTGTTGGGCGGGATCTCGGGCTGCAGCAGGATGACGTCGGGCATGCCGCGGATGATAGCCGCGGCGGGGCCTCAGGCGCCGACGCGGCAGCTCGCCAGCGCCTCGCCGGCGGCGGCGTCCCAGGCCTCGGCGGGCGGCGCGGGCGGCGGCGGCGCGAAGTCGATCCGCGCGAGCAGCGGGTCGCCGTCGGCGTCGCGGATGTTGCTCAGGCCCTCGTAGCGCAGCAGCCGGCGGTCGCGGGCGTCGTAGGCGACGTCGATCTGCGGCGCGATCCAGGCCAGCCAGCCGCCCAGCGTCAGCCGGAAGCGCTGGGCCGGCACGCCGTCGATGTCGCCGGGGCCCAGGCCGCGCACGCGGAAGCCCAGCGCCTCGAGCCGCGACGGCACGACGAAGTCGATCCGGGCTTCGCCGGCCGGTACCAGCGTGTCCCAGTGCCGGCGGATGAACTCGTCGAAGCCCGCGTCCGCGACCAGCGACGGCGAGGCCGCGAGCGGGCCGCTGCGCTCGGGCGCGGCGGCGGTCTCGCGCACCAGCGCCCGCGCGGCCGCGCCCTCGCGCGCGAGGCCCTCGCGGTAGCCGGTGCGGGCATCGTCGAGCACGAAGGCCGGCGCGAGCGCCGCGCCCGCGTAGTCCACGCGCTTGCGCGCGAAGGCGGTGCCGTCGGCGCAGCGGTAGGTGACCAGGCGCTCGCGCAGGGCCCCGTCGGCGTAGCGCAGCAGGTGCTCCTCGCGGTAGAGCAGGCGGCCGTCCTCCGCGTCGCGCGCGTCGGCGCGCTCCGCGGCCAGGGTGATGGCGCCCGCGTCGCCGGCGGCCGCCGGCGGCGCGACGGCGAGGCAGAGCGCGAGCAGCAGCGGGCGGGCGGTCGGGAGCGGGGCAGGCATGCGGGCGAGCCTAGTCGAGCGCCGGGTCGGCTGCGCGTGAAGCGCGCCCGGCGTGCCGGATAGGCCATTGGTCACGGGTGTCCGGGGGGCGAAGCGTGGTTAGGATGCGGGCCTCCCCGGACGCCCGTCCGGGTCGACTCCCTGCAGAGGTGAAGGTCCATGTCCAAGGCTCCCCGTCGGCTCCGCGCCGGTGCTCTCTTCCTCGCGCTGTCCTCCGCGCTCGGTTCCGCCGCCGCCACCGAGGTCGACATCCCCTACGAGACCTTCACCCTGCCCAACGGCCTGCGCGTCGTCGTGCACGAGGACCGCAAGGCCCCGGTGGTCGCGGTCAACGTCTGGTACCACGTGGGCTCGAAGGACGAGCGCCCGGGCAAGACCGGCTTCGCGCACCTCTTCGAGCACCTGATGTTCCAGGGCTCCGAGAACCACGACGGCGAGTTCTTCGAGCCCTTCCAGCTGGTCGGCGCGACCAACCAGAACGGCACCACCAACAACGACCGCACCAACTACTTCCAGAACGTGCCGACCACGGCGCTGGAAATGGCGCTGTTCATGGAGTCCGACCGCATGGGCCACCTGCTCGGCGCGGTGACCCAGGAGGCGCTCGACGAGCAGCGCGGCGTGGTCCAGAACGAGAAGCGCCAGCGCGAGAACCAGCCCTACGGCCAGGCCTGGGACGCGCTCTCGCGCGCCAGCTACCCGGCGGGCCACCCGTACTCCTGGAGCGTGATCGGCTCGATGGCCGACCTCAACGCCGCCTCGATGACCGACGTGCAGGACTGGTTCCGCGCCTGGTACGGCCCGAACAACGCGGTGCTGGTGCTCGCTGGCGACATCGACGTCGAGACCGCGCGCGCCCAGGTCGAGCGCTACTTCGGCGACATCCCGGCCGGCCCGACCCTGCCGCAGCCCGAGGTCGACGTGGCCCGGCGCACCGAGCGCACCCGCGAGGTGCTCAACGACCGCGTCCCGCAGGCCCGCATCTACCGCAGCTGGAACGTCGCCGAGTTCGGCAACCCCGACGTCGAGCGCCTGCAGCTGGTCGCCCAGGTGCTCGGCGGCAGCCGCACCTCGCGCCTCAACACCCGCCTCGTGCACGAGGAGCGCCTGGTCGACAGCGTCTCGGCCTTCATGGCCGACAACCAGCTCGGCGGCAACTTCATCCTGGTCGCCCAGGTCAAGCAGGGCGTCGACCCGGCCGTGGTCGAGGCCGCGATGGACGAGGAGCTGGCGCGCCTGATCGCCGACGGCCCGACCGACGAGGAGCTCGAGCAGGCCCGCACCGTGTTCGAGGCCGGCTTCATCCGCGGCATCGAGCGCGTGGGCGGCTTCGGCGGCAAGTCCGACGTGCTCGCCTCGTGCATGGTGTTCGCCGGCGACCCGGGCTGCTTCCGCGAGAGCCTGCGCCTGATCGAGGCCGCCACCGCCGGCGAGGTCCAGGCCGCGGCCGCGAACTGGCTCGCCACCGGTGACCACACCCTGGTGGTGGTCCCGGGCGAGCGCCCGCCGTCGCCGCCGGACGTGCGCTCGGTGCCGGTCGACGGCGAGGACACGGCCATCCAGCACCCGCCGGTGGACCCGCGCTTCCGCACCATCGCCTCCGACGTCGACCGCTCGCAGGGCGTGCCGCAGACCACCGAGTTCCCGCAGCTCAGCTTCCCGGCGCTGCAGCGCGCCACGCTGTCCAACGGCATGCAGGTGGTGCTGGCCGAGCGCCACGACGTGCCGGTGGTGCAGTTCAGCATGGAGATCCCGGGCGGCTACTCGGCCGACCAGGGCCGCAAGCTGGGCACCGCGAGCTTCGCGATGAGCATGCTCGACGACGGCGCCGGCGGCCGCAGCGCGCTGCAGCTCGGCGCCGAGATCGAGGCGCTGGGCGCCAACATCGGCGCGGGCGCGTCGCTCGATGGCTCGAACATCTACCTCTCCGCGATCAAGGAGAAGCTCGACGAGTCGCTGGCGCTGTGGGCCGACGTGGTCCGCCGCCCGGACTTCGCCGAGGCCGAGATGGAGCGCGTCCGCGCCCAGTGGATCGCCGGCATCGCCCAGGAGAAGGCGCGCCCGGACGCCATCCCGCTGCGCCTGCTGCCGCCGCTGATGTATGGCGAGGGCCACCCGTACGCGATCCCGTTCACCGGCACCGGCACCACCGAGTCGATCGCCTCGCTGACCCGCCAGGACCTGCTGGACTTCCACGCCGAGCAGGTCCGCCCGGACCGCGCGACGCTGATCGTCGTGGGCGACACCACGCTCGGGGAGATCGTGCCGAAGCTCGAGGCGGTGTTCGCCGACTGGCGCGCCGAGGGCACCCCGGTGCCCGCCCCGACCCTGCCCGAGGTCGCGCTGCCGACCGGCTCGCGGGTGTACCTGGTCGACCAGCCGGGCGCCAGCCAGGCCAACATCCTCGTCGGCCAGGCCGTGCCGTCCACGCGCGATGACGGCGCGCTGGACTTCGACATCGCCAACGGCGTCATCGGCGGCACCTTCACCTCGCGCCTGAACATGAACCTGCGCGAGGACAAGAGCTGGTCCTACGGCGTGCGCAGCTTCACCCAGGGCGCGATCGGCCAGCGGCCGTGGATCGTCTCGGCGCCGGTGCAGATCGACCGCACGGCCGACTCGCTGGCCGAGATGCGCCGCGAGATCACCGAGTTCGCCGCCGGCACCCGCCCGGCCGACGCCGACGAGGTGGGCCGCGTCACCGCCGGCAACGTGCGCGCCCTGCCGGGCTCGTACGAGACCGCCGGCGCGGTGATGGGCGCGATCGGCGGCATCCTGCGCTACGGCCGCCCGGACGACTACGTGGCCCGCTACCAGGCCCGCAACGAGTCGATCACGGTCGACGAGGTGAACGCCTCGGCCCGCCAGATCAACCCGGACGCCCTGCTGTGGGTGGTCGTCGGCGACCTCTCCAAGATCGAGGAGCCCGTGCGGGCCCTCGGCCTCGGCGAGGTGCAGGTGATCGACGCCGACGGCAACCCCGTCGAGCGCTGATCCCGGCGCGACACATGAATGGCGCCGGGCCGTCGGGCCCGGCGCGCATTGCCGGCACGGGCGGGCGGGGATCACAATCCCCGCCCGCCTGCGTTTGAACGCCCGGCTTCCCCCGCTTCCCGAGGACTTCCCGATGCGCCGTTCCCTGCCCCTTGCCTTCGCCACGGCCGCCCTCGCCAGCCTGCTCGCCGGCGGCTGCGTCTGGGTCAAGCTCGATGCCCCCGCCTCGGCCATCCGGGTCGCCCGCGCCGACGAATCCCTGCAGGCCTGCACCCGCCGCGGCGAGATCGCGGTGTCGGTGAAGGACGAGGTGGCCCTGTACCGCCGCAACCCGATCAAGGTCCAGGACGAGCTCGAGACCCTGGCCCGCAACGAGGCCGCCGGCCTGGGCGCCGACACCCTGCAGCCGGTCGACCAGCCCAGCGGCGGCGAGCAGCGCTTCGTCGCCTACGTCTGCGGCGCGGGCCTCGCGCCCGCCCGCCCGGCCCCGGCGGACCGCCCCGCCGACGGCGAGGCCGAGACCTTCCCGATCGACGGCTGATCCCCGCCGCGCGCGGCGCCCCGGCCCCGGCCGGGCGCCTCGTCGCCCGGGCTCGCCTTGCGGCTGGTGGGCGAGTCCTGTAGCGTTCGACGGCTTGTTTTCCTGCCTCGAGCGACGCCGCCCATGCTGTTCCAGCACGTCTCCATCGCCGGTCTGTCCCATATCGACGCCCCGGTGTCGATCACGTCCGCCGAGATCAACGCCCGCCTCGCGCCCACCATGGAGCGCCTCGGCATCAAGGCCGACGTCCTGCAGGACGTGGCCGGCATCTTCGCGCGCCGCATGTGGAACGAGGGCGTGCTCGCCTCCGACGCCGCCACGATGGCCGCCGAGGCCGCGCTGGCCGACGCCGGCATCCCGCGCGAGCGGGTCGGCCTGCTGGTCAGCACCTCGGTCAGCCGCGACTACCTCGAGCCCAGCACGGCCTCGATCGTCTGCGGCAACCTCGGCCTGAGCGACCACTGCCAGAACTTCGACGTCGCCAACGCCTGCCTCGCGTTCCTCAACGGCATGGACATCGCCAGCCGCATGATCGAGCACGGCGAGATCGACTACGCCCTGGTCGTCGACGGCGAGACCGCCAACCTCGTGTACGAGAAGACGATGGAGCGCATGTGCCGCGCCGACGTCACCGAGGAGGAGTTCCGCAACGAATTCGCCTCGCTGACGCTGGGCTCCGGCGCCGCCGCCATGGTCCTGGCGCGCACCGAGCTGGTGCCGGAGGCCCCGCGCTACCGCGGCGGCGTCACCCGCGCCGCCACCGAGTGGAACGGCCTGTGCCGCGGCAACCTCGACCGCATGGTCACCGACACCCGGATGCTGCTGATCGAGGGCCTCAAGCTCGCCCAGAAGACCTTCCTGGCCGCGCGCTCCGCGCTGGGCTGGGTGGTCGACGAAATGGACGAGTTCGTGATCCACCAGGTCAGCCGCCCGCACACCGAGGCCTTCCTCAAGGCCTTCGGCATCGATCCGCGGAAGGTGCACACGATCTTCCACGAGCACGGCAACATCGGCCCGGCCTCGGTGCCGATCGTGCTGTCGAAGCTCCGGCAGATGGGCCGCCTGCGCAAGGGCCAGCGCGTCGCGCTGCTCGGCATCGGGTCGGGCCTGAACTGCTCGATGGCCGAAGTCGTCTGGTGAGCCTCACCCGCACCGCCGAGCAGGCGCGCGTGCTCGCGCGCGGCCCGTTCCCCGACTATCCCTTCGAGCCGCGCCGCTTCGACCGCGGCCAGGGCATCGAGATGTCGTGGCTCGACGAGGGCCCGCGCGACGCCGAGCCGGTGGTGATGCTGCACGGCAACCCGTCGTGGAGCTACTACTGGCGCAAGCTGGTGCTGGGCCTGCGCAGCGACTACCGCTGCATCGTGCCCGACCACGTCGGCATGGGCTTCTCCGACAAGCCCGGCGACGACCGCTACGCCTACACCCTGCAGTCGCGCGTCGACGACCTCGAGCGCCTGCTCGACCACGCCGGCGTGGGCGACAACGTCACCCTCGCGGTGCACGACTGGGGCGGCATGATCGGCTTCGGCTGGGCGCTCAAGCACGCCGCGCGGGTCAAGCGCCTGGTGGTGCTCAACACGTCCTCGTTCCCGCTGCCGGCCGCCAAGGCGATGCCGTGGCAGCTCAAGCTGGGCCGCGACTCCAAGCTGGGCGCGCTGCTGATCCGTGGTGCCAACGCCTTCGCCGCCGGCGCCGCGCTGATCGGCACCGAGCAGCGCATGGACGCCGCGGTGCGCCACGCCTACACCGCGCCCTACGACAGCTGGGACAACCGCATCGCCACGCTGCGCTTCGTGCAGGACATCCCGCTGGAGCCGGGCGACGCCGCCTGGTCGCTGGTGGAGCGCGCGGGCCAGGCCCTGCCGTCGTTCGCCGACCGCCCGGCCTTCCTCGGCTGGGGCCTGAAGGACTTCGTGTTCGACCACCACTTCCTCGACGGCTTCCGCGCCGCGCTGCCGGACGCCACCGAGCTGGTGTTCCCGGACGCGGGGCACTACGTGCTCGAGGAGCGCGCCGACGCGCTGGTGCCGGCGATCCGCGAGTTCCTCACGCGCCATCCCCTGACCGCCTGAGGCCGAGGCGCGGCGCGCCGACGCCGCGCCGCCGCCCGCGGCGACCCGCGACGAGGCCAGCGCCATGAGCGAGCCCTGCAACATCGCCGCGATCCTGCCGCGGATGGCCGCCGAGCGGCCGGCCCAGGCCGCGATGCGCTGCCCCGGCAGCCGCGGCCCCGACGGCTTCGCGCGCTACGACGAGGTGCTCACCTACGCCGCGCTCGAGGCGCGCAGCAACGCGATCGCCGCGGGCCTGGGCATGCTCGGCGTCGGCCGCGGCGCCCGCGTGGTGGTGATGGTGCGGCCCTCGCCGGCGTTCTTCGCGCTGATGTTCGCGCTGTTCAAGGCCGGCGCCGTGCCGGTGCTGGTGGATCCGGGCATCGACCGCCGCGCGCTCAAGCAGTGCCTCGGCGAGGCCGCGCCCGAGGCCTTCATCGGCATCCCGCTCGCGCAGGCCGCGCGCGTGCTGCTGGGCTGGGCCCGTGGCTCGGTGAAGACGGTGGTCACCGTCGGCCGGCGCTGGGGCTGGGGCGGCCGCACGCTGGCCGAGGTCGAGGCGCTGGGCGCCGGCGCGGGCCCGCAGCTGGCGGCCACCGCGCCCGACGACGTCGCCGCGATCCTGTTCACCTCGGGCTCCACCGGCGTGCCCAAGGGCGTGGTCTACCGCCACCGCCACTTCGTCGCCCAGGTCGACCTGCTGCGCGAGGCCTTCGGCATCCAGCCCGGCGGCGTCGACCTGCCGACCTTCCCGCCGTTCGCGCTGTTCGACCCGGCCCTGGGGCTGGCCTCGATCATCCCCGACATGGATCCGACACGCCCGGCCAAGGCCGATCCGCGCCGGCTCCACCACGCGATCGCGCGCTTCGGCGTCGACCAGCTGTTCGGCTCGCCCGCGCTGGTGGACGTGCTGGCCCGCCACGGCCAGCCGCTGCCGACGATCCGCCGGGTCACCAGCGCCGGCGCGCCGGTGCCGCCGGCGGTGGTCGCGGCGATGCGCGCGCTGCTGCCGGCCGACGCCTCGCTGTGGACGCCGTATGGCGCCACCGAATGCCTGCCGGTGGCCGTGATCGAGGGCCGCGAGCTCGAGGCCACGCGCGCGGCCACCGAGGCCGGCGCCGGCACCTGCGTGGGGCGCCCGGTGGCCGCCAACACGGTGCGCGTCATCGCGATCCGCGACGACGCGATCGCGCGCTGGGACGACGCGCGCGAGCTGCCGGCCGGCGCGGTGGGCGAGATCACCGTCGCCGGCCCGACCGCCACCGACAGCTACTTCAACCGCCCCGCCGCCACCGCGCTGGCGAAGATCCGCGAGGCGCTGCCCGACGGCGGCGAGCGCGTCGTGCACCGGATGGGCGACGTGGGCTGGCTCGACGGCGAGGGCCGGCTGTGGTTCTGCGGGCGCAAGGCGCACCGCGTCGAGGCCGCCGACGGCCCGCTGTACACCGAGCAGGTCGAGCCCGTGTTCAACGTGCATCCCGAGGTGCGGCGCACCGCGCTGGTGGGCGTCGGCGCGCGCGGCGCGGAGCGCCCGGTGCTGTGCGTCGAGCTGGCCGAGGGCGTGCCCGCGGCGCGCTTCCCCGCCGTCGTCGAGGCCCTGCGCGCGATCGGCGCGGCCCACCCGCACACCGCCCGCGTCGCCACCTTCCTGCGCCATCCGGGCTTCCCGGTGGACATCCGCCACAACGCCAAGATCGGCCGCGAGCAGCTCGCGGCCTGGGCCGCCGCGCGGCCGCTGCCCCCGGAGAGCCCGCGATGAGCCCGCACCGATGACCACGACCCGCGTCCTCGTCACCGGCGGCGGCGGCTTCCTCGGCCAGGCGATCTGCGCCGAGCTGGTCCGCCACGGCTACCAGGTCCGCAGCGTCGCGCGGCACCGCTATCCCGCGCTGGCGCCGCTGGGCGTGGAGCAGGTGCTGGGCGACCTGGCCGACGCCGAGGCGATGCTCCGCGCCACCGCCGGCATGGACGCGGTGCTGCACAACGCCGCCAAGGCCGGCGCCTGGGGCTCGCGCGCGAGCTACGTCGCGCCCAACGTCACCGGCACGCGCAACATCCTCGCGGCCTGCCGCGCGCATGGCATCGCACGCCTCGTGCACACCTCCACGCCCAGCGTGACCCATCGCGCCGGGCACCCGGTGGAGGGCGGCAACGAGCGCGACACGCCCTACGGCGAGGGCTTCAAGGCGCCATACCCGGCCACCAAGCTCATCGCCGAGCGCGAGGTGCTGGCCGCCAACGACGCCGGGCTGGCCACCGTCGCGCTGCGCCCGCGCCTGATCTGGGGCCCGGGCGACACCCAGCTGCTGCCGCGCCTGGCCGAGCGCGCCCGCGCCGGCCGGCTGCGCTTCGTCGACGGCGGCCGCGTGCTGGTCGACACCACCTACGTCGGCAACGCCGCCGAGGCGCACCGCCTGGCGCTCGAGGCGCTGGCCCCGGGCGCGGCCTGCGCCGGGCGCGCCTACTTCATCTCCAACGGCGAGCCGCGGCCGATCAAGGACGTCGTCAACGCGCTGCTGCGCGCGGTCGGCGCGCCCGAGGCGCACGGCTCGGTGCCCTACCGCGTGGCCTATGCCGCCGGCGCGCTGATGGAGGCGGCCTGGACCCTGCTGCCGCTGCGCGGCGAGCCGCCGCTGACCCGCTTCCTCGCCGAGCAGCTCGCCACCCCGCACTGGTACGACATCTCGGCCGCGGCCCGCGACTTCGGCTGGACCCCGCGGGTGTCGATGGACGAGGGCCTCGCCCGGGTCGCCGCGGCGGGCCTCGCGACGGCTTGAGCCCGGCGCGCCACGGCCGGGCGTGCGCGGACGCCCCGCCGTGCCGGGTCGACGCCCCGCTCGCGGCCGCGCCCCCTACAATGCCGGCATGACCGACGCCGCCCCCCGCCCCGCCTCGCCGCTCGATGCCCTCAAGCCGCTCGCCGGCCGCGCGCTGGAAGCCCTGCTCGCGCGCCTGCTCGCGCTCGATCCCGAGACCCGCGAGGGTCTCGCCGGCCTCGACGGCCGGCGCGTCAGGCTGGCCCTCGCGGCGCCGCCGCTGGCGCTCGAGGTCCGCGTCGACGGCGAGGCGCTGCGGGTCGGCCCCGCGGGCGGCGACGAGCCCGACCTCGCGGTGCGCGGCACCCTCGGCGGGCTGCTGTCGCAGCTGCCGTTCCTGCGCCCGGCCGGCGCCGGCGCGCCGGTGGGCCAGCTGACGATGTCGGGCGACGTCGAGCTCGCGCGCCGCCTGCAGCGCCTGGCCGAGGGCTACGACCCCGACATGGCCAAGCCCTTCGCCGACCTGCTGGGCCCGGTGCTCGGCCCGCAGGTGGCCGCCGCGCTGGCCGCGGCGCTGCGCGGCGGCCGCGCCGCCGCCGGGCGCTTCGCCCGCGACGCGGCCGACTACCTCGTCGAGGAGCGCCGCGACGTGGTCGGCGCCGACGAGCTGGCCGCCTTCCACGACGACGTGGACGCGGTGCGCGACGGCGTCGAGCGCGCCGAGGCGCGCCTCAAGCGGCTGCGCGAGCGCGCGGCCGGGGGTGGCGCATGAACCGCCTCGCCGCGCCGCTGCGCGCGCTGCGCATCGTCCGGGTGCTGCTGCGGCATCGCCTCGACACCCTGCTCGACGACACCCCGCTGGCGCGCTTCACCTGGCTGCTCAAGCCCTTCGTGCGCGCCCGCGCCGAGGAGGCCGCGCTGCCGCGCGGCGCCCGCCTGCGCCTGGCGCTGCAGGAGCTCGGCCCGATCTTCGTGAAGTTCGGCCAGATCCTCTCCACCCGCCGCGACCTGGTCCCGGCCGACGTGGCCGACGAGCTCGCCCTGCTGCAGGACCGGGTCAAGCCCTTCGACGGCGCGCAGGCGCGGGAGTGCATCGAGACCGCGCTCGACCGTCCGATCGAGCAGCTCTATGCGGAGTTCGCGCTCGAGCCGCTGGCCTCGGCCTCGATCGCCCAGGTGCACGCCGCGCGGCTGCGCGACGCCGACGGCAGCGCCGGCCGCGAGGTGGTGGTGAAGGTGCTGCGCCCCGGCATCGGCCGCCAGATCGACGGCGACATCGCGCTGCTGCGCGCGCTGGCCGAGGTGGTCGACCGCTACCACCCGCGCGGCCAGAAGATCCGCCCGCTCGAGGTGGTGGCCGAGATCGAGGCCACGCTGCACGGCGAGCTCGACCTGCAGCGCGAGGGCGCCAACGCCAGCCTGCTGCGCCGGCACTGGCTGGGCTCGCCCGACCTCTACGTGCCCGAGGTGTTCTGGAGCCACTCCAGCGAGACCGTGCTCACGCTCGAGCGCGTGCGCGGCATCCCCTCCGACGACATCGCCGCGCTCGACGCCGCCGGCGTCGACCGCCGCGCGCTGGCGGCCAAGGGCGTGCGGGTGTTCTACACCCAGGTCTTCCGCGACAACTTCTTCCACGCCGACGCGCACGCCGGCAACATCTGGGTCGACCCGGCCAACCCGACCGACCCGCGCTACATCGCGCTCGACTTCGGGATCATGGGCCAGCTCCCGGCGCGCGACCAGTACTACCTCGCCGAGAACTTCATGGCGATGTTCCAGCGCGACTACCGCCGCATCGCCGAGCTCCACGTCGAGGCCGGCTGGATGCCCGCGACGATCCGCATCGACGAGCTCGAGGCGGCCACGCGCGCGGTGTGCGAGCCCTACTTCACCCGCCCGCTGGCCGAGATCTCGCTGGGCGAGGTGCTGCTGAAGCTCTTCCGCACCGCGCAGCGCTACGAGCTGACGCTGCAGCCGCAGCTGATCCTGCTGCAGAAGACCCTGCTCAACATCGAGGGCATCGCGCGCCAGCTCGACCCCAAGCTCGACATCTGGGCGGTGGCGCACCCGGTGCTCGAGCGCATCCTGCGCGAGCGCTACAGCCCGCGCACGCTGCTGGCGGAGTTCCGCAAGCGCGCGCCCGAGATGATCACCCACGCCCCCGACATGCCGCGGCTGCTGCACGCGTGGCTGGCCCAGCAGGTCGACGGCCGCCACGAGCTCAACCTGCGCTCCGCCGACCTGCGCGCGCTGGTCGACACCGCGCGCGACGCGCGCCGCGACGTGGTGTTCTCGATCCTCGGCACCGGGCTGATCGTCACCGCGGCGGTGCTCTACGGCCTGGAGGCCGGCGGCCCGCGCATGCTCGGGATCGCGGCCAGCGTCTGGATCGCCGGCCTCGGCGGCCTGGCGGCGTTCATCGCCGCGTGGCCGCGGCGCCGGTGAGCGGCGGCGACGCGGCCCCTCCCGGCCCGGCGGCGGACCGCGCCGACGACGTCGCGCCCGCCGCCGCCGCGCTGGCGGTGCTGCACCTCGACGCGCGGCTCGCCGTGGTGTCCAAGCCCGCGGGCCTGATGGTCCACGACAGCGCGCTGGCCCGCGGCGAGGACGACTTCGCCGCCGACCGCCTGCGCGCGCAGTTCGACCGCCCGATCCACCTCGTGCACCGGCTCGACCGTGCCACTTCGGGCTGCCTGCTGCTGGCCTTCGACCGCGAGGCCGCGTCGTTCCTGGGGCGCGCGCTGATGGAGCACGCCATCGCCAAGGACTACCTGGCCGTGTGCCGCGGCTGGCCCGCCGAGGACGCGTTCACGATCGACCACCCGCTCGACGGCGGACCGGGCAAGCCGCAGAAGAAGCCCGCGGTCACCGACTTCGCGGTGCTCGCGCGCGGCGAGCGCGCCGAGGCCGCGGCCGGCTTCGCCACCTCGCGCTACGCGCTGCTGCGGGCCAGCCCGCGCACCGGCCGCTTCCGGCAGATCCGCCGCCACCTCAAGCACGCCATGCACCACCTGGTCGGCGACACCAGCCACGGCGACGGGCGGCGCAACCTGCAGTTCCGGATGCAGGGCGTGCACCGGATGCTGCTGCACGCCTGGCGGCTGGAGTTCCCGCATCCCGATGGCGGCCGCGTGCGGGCCGTGGCGCCGCTGGACGAGGAGACCCTGCGCGCGCTGGCGCTGTTCGGCTGGGCCGCGCCGGCGGACGACGCCTGAGCCCCGCGCCGCGGCCTGCCGGCCCGCCCGGCGCTGCGCTACCATCCGGCCACGCATGCTCCTGATCTCGCCCGCCATCCGCATCCCCGACGCCGAACTGGTGGAGCGCTTCGTGCGCTCGGCGGGGCCGGGCGGGCAGAACGTCAACAAGGTCAGCACCGCGGTCGAGCTGCGCTTCGACGTCGCCACCTCGCCCTCGCTGCCCGAGCCGGTGCGCGCGCGGCTGCTCGCCCGGCGCGACCGCCGGCTCACCGACGAGGGCGTGCTGGTGATCAGCGCGCAGCGCTTCCGCACCCAGGACCGCAACCGCGAGGACGCCCGCGAGCGCCTCTCCGAGATCCTGCGCGAGGCCCTGCACGTGCCCAAGGCCCGCGTGGCCACGCGTCCCACCCGCGCCTCCAAGGAGCGCCGGATCACCGAGAAGAAGTCGCGCGCGAAGGTGAAGCAGGGCCGCGGCGGCTGGAGCGGGGAGGGCTGAGGGTGGCGCGGCCGTTCACGCTGGCGGAGGTGCCCGAGGGCTCGCCGCGCACCGGGCACGCGTTCGGCCGCTGGGTCGGGCGCACGGTGCTGCGGCTAGGTGGCTGGCGCGTGGTCGGCGCCTTCCCGCCGATGGCCAAGGCGGTGGTGATCGCCGCGCCGCACTCCTCGGGCTGGGACGCGGTCTGGGGCATCGCGGCCAAGCTCGCGATGGGCATCGACATCCGCTTCATGGCCAAGGCCGAGCTGTTCGTCGGCCCGCTGGGCTGGCTGCTGCGCACCTTCGGCGGCATCCCCACCCACCGCCAGGCCCCGGGCGGGCTGATCGGCGAGATGCAGGCCGAGTTCCAGCGCCGCGACCGGCTGTGGCTGGTGATCGCGCCCGAGGGCACGCGGCGCAAGGTCACCCAGTGGAAGACCGGCTTCTGGCGCATCGCGCACGAGGCGCGGGTGCCGGTGGTGTGCGCCTACTTCCACTATCCCGACAAGGTGATCGGCATCGGCGAGGCGATCACGCTCACCGACGACATGGCCGCGGACATGGCGCGCATCCGCGCCTGGTACCGGCCGTGGATGGGCAAGCACCGCGACACCCTCTGACGCGCCGGGCACACCGGCCCCGTGCCCGCGTTTCGCCACCAATCCGCCGCATGGCGGGCGCCATGGCGCTGCTAATCTGTCGGCGTACCGGACTCCCAGGAGGCGGCGCCGGCTTGGCGCCGCGCGGGCATGCGTCCGGGCCAGGCCATCGCCATGAACGAGTCCACCGATCCCAGCGCGCCCCGTCCCGACGAGGGCGCCGCCGCGCATGCCGCCGCCCCCGCGCCCGACGCGCCGCGCGCCGGCCTCGGCCGCCGCGTGCTCGGCGACGTGGCCTGGCAGCCGCCCGGCTGGTGGACCGCGGCGCGCGCGCGCGTGGCCCGGCATCCCGGGCGCTGGCTCGGCGGCACCCTGGCCGCGCTGGCGCTGGGCGCGTTCGGCGCCGGCATCGCGCTGCGCGAGCCGCCGCCGGCCCCCGACGCCATCGTGGTCGAGATCACCGCCCCCGCCGCGACCCGCTACGACGAGACCCCGGCCATCGTGGCCCCGCTGCAGGTGCGCTTCAGCGCCCCGGTGGCCCCGCTGGCGGTGATCGGCGCGCCGGGCGAGCGCGCCGAAGAGCCGCGCGGCCTTGCGCTGCGGCCCGCCGTCGCCGGCACGTGGACCTGGATCGACGACCGCCAGCTGGCCTTCGCGCCGGCCGAGGACTGGCCGGTGGGCCGCCGCCTCGAGCTGCGCATCGACCCGCGCGAGGCGCTCGCGCCCGGCGTGGTGCTGGACGCCGGCGAGCGCGGCTTCGACACCGCGCCCTTCACCGCGCGCATCGCCTCCCAGGAGTTCTACCAGGACCCCGAGGACCCGGCGCAGAAGCGCGGCGTGTACACGCTGGCGTTCTCGCACCCGGTCGACGCTGGGACGCTGGAGCCGCGCCTGGTGCTGGCCGCCCAGGACGGCGCCGGCAGCGAGCTGCCGGCGCCCGCCCACGCGGTGCGCTACGACGAGCGCCGCCTGCAGGCCTGGGTGCAGTCCGCGCCGCTGGTGCTGCCGGAGAACGGCGGCGGCCTGGAGCTGCGCATCGCCGAGGGCGTGAAGAGCACGCTGGGCGGCGAGGGCGCGAAGGCCGCCGCCGCCCGGGTGCCGCTGCCGGCGCTGTACAGCGTGTCGCTCGATTCGCTCGAGGCCACCCTGGTCGACAACGCCCGCCACGAGCCCGAGCAGGTGCTGGTGCTGGGCTTCAACCAGGCCCTGCGCGAGCGCGACGTGGCCGCCGGGCTCGAGGTGTGGCTGCTGCCCGAGCGGCGCGTGGCCAAGCCGGGCGAGACCGAGCCGCAGGGCGGCTGGCCGGTGCCCTATCCGTGGAGCGACGGCGACGTGGACGACGCGCTGCTGGGGCGCGCCGAGCGCCTGGCGCTCGAGCCGCTGCCGGGCGAGCGCGAGTGGTCCACGCTGCACAGCGCCCGCTACGGCGCGCCCCCGGGCCGCCGCCTGTACGTGCGCGTGGCCGGCGGCCTGCGCAGCTTCGGCGGCTTCGTGCTCGGCCAGCGCCAGCAGCGCGTGCTGCAGGTGCCCGACTACCCGCAGCTGCTGCAGTTCGTCGGCGACGGCGCGCTGCTGTCGCTGCGCGGCGAGCGGCGCGTCACCTTCGTCGCCCGCAACATCCCCGCGGTGCGGATGGAGGTGGCCCGCGTGCTGCCCGAGCAGCTGCACCACCTGGTGGCCGAGAACTCGGGGCGCTACGCGCAGCCGCAGCTCTGGAGCTTCAGCGAGGACGCGCTGGTGGAGCGCAGCGAGCGCCGCATCGTGCTGCCGGCCGGCGACCCGGCGCGCGCGCAGTACGAGGGCGTCGACCTCGGCGACGAGCTCAGCCCCTCGCGGCGCGGCGTGTTCCTGCTGAGCCTGCGCGAGCTGGGCGAGCAGGACGCGGCGCTCACCCCCGAGCAGACCCTGGCCCAGGACGCCGGCTGGGAGCGCGACCGCCGCCTGGTGGTGCTGACGGACCTCGGCGTGATCGCCAAGCGCGAGCTCGACGGCCGCCGCCAGGTGTTCGTGCAGTCGCTCTCCGGCGGCGGCGCGGTGGCCGGCGCGCGGGTGCGCGTGATCGCGCGCAACGGCGCCACCCTGGTCGAGGCGATCACCGACGGCGACGGCCGCGCGGTGCTGCCCGACATCGACGCCTTCACCCGCGAGCGCCGCGCGGTGATGCTCACCGTCTCCAGCGGCAGCGACCTCAGCTTCCTGCCATTGGGAGACTGGAGCCGCACGCTCGACACCTCGCGCTTCGACGTCGGCGGCGAGGCGAACGCGGACGACCCCGGCCAGCTGCGCGCGCTGCTGTTCTCCGACCGCGGGCTGTACCGCCCGGGCGAGCGCGTGAACCTGGGCCTGGTGCTGCGCGCGGCCGACTGGTCGCGCAGCCCCGCCGGCCTGCCGATGGAGCTGGTGGTCACCGATCCCACCGGCACGGTCGCGCGCCGCGACCGCATCGCCTTCGGCGACGACGGTTTCGCCGAGGCCGCGTTCACCCCGGCCGAGTCCGCGGCCACCGGCCCCTGGCAGGCGGCGCTGTTCGCGCTCGGCGAGGACGACCGCCGCACCTGGGTGGGCGAGACCACCGTGCAGGTGCGCGACTTCCAGCCCGACACCCTGCGCGTGGCCCTGCGCCTGAGCAGCGAGAACCCCGCCGGCTGGGTGCATCCCGAGGCCCTCGAGGCGCGGGTGGCGGTCGAGAACCTCTTCGGCACCCCGGCCCAGGACCGCCGCGTCGAGGGTCGCCTGACCCTGCGCCCGGTGCTGCCGAGCTTCGCGGGCTGGGCGGGCTTCCGCTTCCACGACCCGCGCGCGGTGCGCGACGGCGTGGCCGAGCCGCTGCAGGAGGCGCGCACCGACGCCGAGGGCCGCGCCGCGCTGCCGCTGGGCCTGGAGCGCTTCGATCGCGCCACCTACCAGCTCGACCTGCTGGTGCGCGCGTTCGAGCCCGGCTCCGGCCGCGGCGTCGCCGCCACCGCCTCGGCCCTGGTCAGCGAGGCCGAGTGGCTGCTGGGCCTGCGCACGCCCGACCCGATGGACTGGATCCAGCGCGGCCAGGCCCGCGAAGTGGAGCTGGTGGCGATCGGCCGCGACGGCGCGGCGATCGCCCGCGAGGGCCTGCGCGCGGTGCGCGTGGAGCGCCGCCACGTCAGCGTGCTCACCCGCTCCGACGACGGCCTGTTCCGCTACGTCAGCCAGCTGCGCCGCGAGGTCCGCGACGACGCGCCGCTCGCGCTGCGCGCGGGCCCGCAGCGCCTGCGCCTGGACACCTCGGCGCCGGGCGACTTCACGCTGGAGCTGCGCGACGCCGACGGCGCCGTGCTCAACAGCGTCGACTACACCGTGGCCGGCGAGGCCGACCTCAGCCGCTCGCTCGACCGCAACGCCGAGCTGGCCATCACCCTCGACAAGGCCAGCTACGCGCCCGGCGAGGAGATCCAGCTCAGCCTGCGCGCCCCGTATCCGGGCCGCGGCCTGATCACGATCGAGCGCGACCGCGTCTACGCCCACGCCTGGTTCGAGGCCGACACCACCAGCTCGGTGCAGCGCATCCGCCTGCCCGAGGGCGTGGAGGGCAACGCCTACGTCAGCGTGCAGTACCTGCGCGACCCGGGCTCCGACGAGATCTACATGAGCCCGCTGAGCTGGGGCCTCGCGCCGTTCGCGATCGACCGCGAGGCGCGCACGCTGGGCGTGCGCATCGACGCGCCGGCCACCGCGCGCCCGGGCCAGGAGGTGGCGCTGCGCGTGGCCACGGACGCGCCCGCGCGGGTGGTGGTGTTCGCGGTGGACGAGGGCATCCTGCAGGTGGCCGGCTACCGCGTCGGCCAGCCGCTCGACCACTTCCTGCGCAAGCGCATGCACCAGGTGCGCACCCAGCAGATCCTCGACCTGCTGCTGCCCGAGTTCAGCCGGCTGGTGGCGATGGCCGCCCCCGGCGGCGATGGCGCCGGCGGCGCGGGCCGCCACCTCAACCCGTTCAAGCGCCGCGGCGAGGCGCCGGCGGTGTGGTGGTCGGGCATCGTCGAGGTCGATGGCGAGCGCACGCTGCGCTACGCCATGCCCGACCACTTCAACGGCGAGCTGAGGCTGGTGGCGGTGGCGGTGACCCCGGGCCGGGTGGGCCTCGCGGAGGGCCGCCAGCGCATCCGCGGCGACTTCGTGCTGACCCCGACCCTGCCCACCCATCTGGCGCCCGGTGACGTGTTCGAGCTGCCGGTCGGCATCAGCAACACCACCGAAGGCGCCGGCGACGCCGCGGTGCCCGTGGCCCTGGCGCTGGACCTGCCCGAGGGCCTGGCGCTCGAGGGCGAGCCGCCCGCGCCGCTGTCGCTCGCCCCGGGCGACGAGGGCACGGTGCGCGTGCGCCTGCGCGTCGGCGCCGAGCCCGGCACCCGTGCGATCGGCCTGCGCGCCTCGTCCGGCGGCCGCTCGGCGACCCGGCGCATCGAGGTCTCGGTGCGCCCGGCGCTGGTGGCCGAGGCCACCCTGGGCGTGGCGCGCGTGGATCGCCGCACGCCGGTGGAGGGCCTGCGCGACATGCACGACGCCTTCGCCACCCGCCAGCTCTCGGCCTCGGTCTCGCCGCTGGTGGCGGTGGACGGCCTGGGCGCCTGGCTGCAGGCCTACCCGCACGCCTGCACCGAGCAGCTGCTCAGCCGCGGCCTGCCGGGCCTGGTGGCGGCATCGCGGCCCGAGTTCGCCTCCGCGGACGCCCCGGTGGGCGCGTCGCTCGCCGGCCTGTTCGACGTGCTGCGCAGCCGCCAGAACGCCGAGGGCGGCATCGGGTACTGGAACGCCAGCCTGATGGCCGACCCCTTCATCACCGGCTATGCCGCGCTGGCGATGGTGGAGGCCCGCGAGCGCGGGCAGCGCGTGCCCGACGACCTGCTCGAGGCCAGCAACCGTTGGCTGGCCGCGCACGCCGCGGATGCGTCGATGACCTCGATGTACGCCCTGCGCACCCGCGCGCTGGCCACCTACCTGCTCGCCCGCCAGGGCCAGTCGGTGGGCGGCCTGCTCGCCGGCGTGCAGGCACAGCTCGAGCGCGACCAGCCGCAGCGCTGGCGCGAGGACACCGCGGGCCTGCTGGTGGCTTCGACCTACGCGCTGTTGCGCCAGGACGCCGCGGCCCGGCCGCTGGCCGCGATCCAGCTGCGGCTGGCGCGCGAGGCGGCGGTGGGCGGCGAGGGCTTCGCGGAGTTCCGCGATCCGCGCGTCGACCACGCGTGGCGCGTGTACCTGCTGCACCGCCACTTCCCGCGCGAGGCCGCCGGCCTGCCGGTCGAGGCGGTGGCGGCGCTGCTGGAGGCGGTGCGCGACGGCCGCTACAACACGCTGTCGGTGGCGATGACGGTGCTGGCCCTGGACGCGGCCGGCGGCGCCGACGGCGCGGCCCGGCCGACGCTGGAGCGCGCGCTGGCCGAGGGCGCGCCCGCGCCCTTCGGCGAGGCCCGCGGCCTGCTGGTGCGCGGCACGTTCGACGCCGCGCACCGCCGCCTGTGGGTGGCGCCGGGCGAGGGCGCGCCGGCCTGGCTGGTGCTGGCGCAGGCGGGCTTCGACCGCGTGGCCCCGCCGGCGGTGCAGGACCGCGGCCTGGAGCTGGTGCGCGACTACCTCGACGCCGAGGGCCGCCCGCTCACGGGCCCGGTGCGCCAGGGTGACGAGCTGGTGGTGCGGCTGCGGCTGCGCTCGCGCGGCGAGGCCACCTACGAGGACATCGCGATCGTCGACCTGCTGCCGGGCGGCGCCGAGCTGGTGCTGCAGCCGCCGGCCGCCGGCGAGGCGGGCGCCACCGACGCCGATGCCGCGCGCGCCGAGGCGGCCGCGCAGGGCTACGAGGGCGACGAGTACGCGGGCGGGGACGAGTACGCCGGCGAAGGCGAGGGCGGCGACGCCCCGCCGGTGCCGCAGGCCCCGGTGCTGGCGCTGCCCGGGTCGACGCTGGCGCTGCAGCACGCCGAGATGCGCGAGGACCGCGTGGTGCTCTACGCCATGGCGAGCCCCGAGATGGGCGAGCTGCGCTACCGCATCCGCGTGGCCAGCGCCGGCGAGTTCGCGCTGCCGCAGGCCCACGCCGAGTCGATGTACCGCCGCGACGTGATCGCGCGCGGCCCCGACGCCGGCCGGCTGGTGGTGCTGCCGGCGGCGGAGTGAGCGCCGGCGCCGCCAGCGCCGCGGGGGGGGCGGGGCGCGCGCCGGCCCCGCCGGCCCCGCCGCCGCC
>JBHYGK010000005.1:0-78672 GCA_051859045.1 Lysobacteraceae bacterium
CCGGCTCCGCCGCGCGCGCGACGGCCGGCACGGTGGGCTCGGCCGCGGGGTCCGCGGCGCGGCCCGCGCCGGTCGGCGTGATCGCGGGCGCCTGCGGCGCCTCGGGGGCCGGCGCGGCGTCGGCGCCGACGCCGTCGAGCTCGCGCAGCATGGCCTCGAGGCCGGCGGCGGCGACCGGCCGGTGCAGCGTGGCGCCGTGGCCGCCGCGCGGGTTGGCGGTCAGGCTCACCACCCGCTGCGGGCCGTGCTGGGCGCGCAGCCAGGTCATGTGCCCGTAGATGGAGTCGACGTCGATCACCAGGGTGGCCGCCTCGGCCTCCGGGACGAGGCGCCAGGCGCCGCCGGTGCGGCGGTTGGCCTCCTCGAAGGCCGCGGCGAGCTGCTCGCCCTCGGCGCGGTCCATCCCGGTGAAGCACAGCGTGCGATCCATCCCCACTCCCGAACGACGACCCCGCCGGGCGGCGGGGGGCGTGAAGTGTTGGCGAGCGCGTGCCCCGGGGTCAACGGCGCGCGTCACGCTTCGCTCAGGCCATCGGCCGCGCGCGCTTGGGCAGGTGGCTGCGCAGGAAGGCCATCTGGTCGGCGAGGATGTGGCGGTTGCTCAGCACCAGGTGCTCGACCCAGCTCGGCCGGAACGGCACCGCCAGCAGCGGCATCCGCGCCTGCTGCGGGGTGCGGCCGCCCTTGCGCGAGTTGCAGGCGCGGCAGGCGGCGACGACGTTCTCCCAGACGTCCGCGCCGCCGCGCGAGAGCGGCTCGACGTGGTCGCGGGTGAGCACCGCGCGCGAACACGCCTGCCCGCAGTACAGGCACAGGTAGCCGTCGCGGGCGAACAGCGCGTGGTTGGTCAGCGCGGGGCTCGGATCGATCGCCGAGGGCCGGGCGTGGCCGCGGGCGGCGATGATGGGATGCAGCTGGATGCGGCTCTGCGCGCCGGCGGCCCGGTTCCAGCCGCCGCGCACCGTCATGCAGGGCTCGCCGAGGGTCCAGGCCACCGCGTCGCGGACGTAGAGGCAGGTGGCGTCCTGCCAGGTCATCCAGTCGAGGATGCGGCCGTGCGCGTCGAGCACCAGCACGCGCGGCGGCGGCACGTCGGAGGTCTCGGAGGCATCGGGGAGCGGGGCGGACGGCGCCGGGGACGTCGATGCCGTCAGGGCCGGGTGGCGGGCCCCGGGCGTGACGAGCGTCAGCCTCGGCGTGGACGTGTCCATCGGGGCCCGAGGATACACACGAACCGGGGCGCGCGTGCAAGCGCCCCGGCCGGGCCTCAGAAGCTGTAGCGGGCGACCAGCTGCAGGCGGTGGAGCTCGCCGCGCGCGGCGTCCTCGCGCACCCGGGTGGCGAGGCGCAGCTCGGCGCCGAGGTCGAGGCGGGGCGCGGGGGTCCAGAACACGTTCGCGGCCACCGAGCGCGCCGCGTGCGTGGCCCCGGCGGCGGCCGCGGCGGGCAGCGCGCCGTGGTCGTAGCGCGAGGCCGCGACGTAGAGGTTGCCGCGCCAGCGCGGCGAGACCACGTGGCGCCAGGCCAGGGTGCCGGCGAGCCCGTCCACCGCGCGCAGCGTGCCGTCGGCGTCGAGCACCGCGTCGCTGGCGATGCCGAGGCCGACGTAGCGGCCGATCGCCTCGCCGCCGGTGACCGAGACGCGCAGGTCGTCGCGCGGGCCCAGCGCGACGCGCGCGCCGAGGCTGGCGGCGATGGCGTCGCGGCGCGCGTCGATCGCGCCGGCGCCGGCGCCCTCGAACGCCAGCTCGCGCCACAGCAGCGCGGCGTACACCTGCGCGCGCTCGCCGCGGTGGGTGTATCGCGCCACCAGGTCGGGGCGGCGGTTGTCGTCGGAGGACAGCCGCGCGCCGCCGCCGGACGGGGTGAGCGTGGTCTCGGGGTTCTCGGCGCTGAGGCTCCAGGCGCCGCGGGTGTAGCGCACCTGGGCCTGGCGCACGAAGACCTGGCCGTCGGTGGCGCCGACGATGTCGACGCCGTCGACGAAGGTGGCCGGCTCGAACAGGTTGGTCCAGGTCTGGCCGACCAGCCAGCCGCGCCAGGACGCCCAGGCGTGGCGGACGGTGAGGCCCCAGGTGCTGGTGGACTGCTCGCTGCCGAGCGCGCCGCCGAAGGCGTCGAACTCCAGACGCGCGGCGATCGGATCGCCGTCGGGCGTGGTCTCGTCGATCCCGAGGGTGATCCGCGACCACTTCGCGTGCAGGTCGAGGTCGGTGCCCTCGCGCGGCGCGCCCACCGGGACCTGGCCGGGGAGGTAGAGATCGCGCGCGGCGCCGCCGTCGGGCAGCTCGCCGCCGTCGGTGCGGGTGAGGCCGGCGTCGAGCCGGAGGAATCCGCCGACGGTGAAGCGCGCGGCGGGCGCCGCGGGCGTGGTTGGCGCGGGCGCGGTCGACGCGGGCGTGGTCGGCGCGGGCGCGGCAGGAGCGGTGGCGACGGGCGTCGGTGCGGGCGGTGGTGCGTCGGCGCGCGCGCGCGCCGCGGCGGTCAAGGCCGCGAGTTCGTCCTCGAGGGCGCGGATGCGCGCCTCGAGCGCGTCGAGGGCGGGGTCGCCGGCGGCGGCCGCGGGCGCGGGCAGGGCGAGCAGCAGGGCGAGCGCGAGGGCGCCGCGGCGCAGGGGCGTGGTCATGGCAGGGTCCTGGTGGCGAAGGGGAGCGGCCGCGGGCGCGGCGTCGGGGCGGGGGGCGTGCGGGCGTCGGCGCCCGCGACGGGGGGCGCGTCGGCGCCGGCGCCGGCCTGGGCGTCGGCGAGCGCGTCGAGGATCGCGAGCCGCGCGGCGGCGACCGCGTCGCCGCGGCGATCGCGCGGACGCGGGGCGTCGAGCCGCAGCTGCGCCGCGATCCGGCCGGGATGCGAGGCGAGCACGACCACGCGGTCGGCCAGCAGCGCGGCCTCCTCGACGTCGTGGGTCACCAGCAGCAGCGCGCCGTCGCCGCCGGACCACAGCCGCGCGACGTGGTCCTGCAGGCCGGCGCGGGTGGCGGGGTCGAGCGCCGAGAAGGGCTCGTCCATCAGGATCAGTTCGGGCTCGGCGGCGAGCGCGCGGGCGATCGCCACGCGCTGGGCCTGGCCGCCGGACAGCTCGCGCGGCCAGCGCCGCGCGACGCCGGCCAGGCCGACCCGCGCCAGCGCCGCGGCGACCCGCGCCGCGCGGCGCGCGGTGGGCTCGCCGGCGAGGCCGAAGCCCACGTTGGCCTCGACGCGCAGCCACGGCAGCAGGCGCGGCTCCTGGAACACCAGCCCGATCCGCGGATGCGGCCCGTCGAGCGCGACGCCGTCGAGCGCGATGCGCCCGGTGGTGGGCGCGTCGAGCCCGGCGACGAGCCGCACCAGCGTGGTCTTTCCGGAGCCCGAGGCGCCCACGACCACGACGATCTCGCCGGGCGCGACCGCCAGCGACAGTCCCGCGAGCGTCGGCGCACCCGCGCCCGGGTAGCGGTGGCCGACGTTCTCCAGCGCGAGCAGGGGCCGGCTCATGCGTGGGCCTCCTGGGTGCGCGAGAGGTCGTCGCGCCAGCGCAGCAGCGGGCGCGTCGCGGCGACCAGGGCGGCATCGCTGGCGCGACCGAGCAGGCCGAAGGCCACGATCGCGGCCACGATCACCGCGGCGCGGCCGGTCTGCTGGCCGTCGAGCAGCAGGTAGCCCAGGCCCTCCGAGGCGCCCATCAGCTCCGCCGCCACCACGAACATCCAGCCCAGCCCCAGCCCGGCGCGCAGCGCGCCGACCCAGGCCGGCAGCACCGCGGGCAGCAGGATCCGCCGCAGCATCGCCGCGCGCCCCAGCCTGAACACGCGCCCGACCTCGACCAGGCTGCGGTCGACGCCGAGCACGGCGCCGGCGACGCCGAGGTAGACCGGGAAGAACACCCCCAGCGCGATCAGCGTGATCTTCGAGGCCTCGAAGATCCCCAGCCACAGGATGAACAGCGGCACCCACGCGATCGACGGGATCGCGCGCAGCGCCTGCAGCGAGGGATCGAGCAGCGCGCGCAGCGCCGGGCTCGCGGCGCAGGCCGCGCCGAGCAGGCTGCCGGCCAGCGCGCCGGCCACGAAGCCCGCCGCCACCCGCGCGCCCGAGGCCAGCGCATGCGTCCACAGCGCGCCGTCGACGGCGAGGTCCCACAGGGTCGCGGCGACCCGGCTCGGCGGCGGCAGCAGGCGGGCTTCCACCGCGCCGAGGAAGGCCGCGGCCTCCCAGCCGAGCGCGAGCGCGGCCGGCAGGGCCCAGGGCAGCAGGGGGGCGAGGCGGGGCGGCATGGCCATGGCGCGCGCGGCGGGCCGGGCTCAGCGCGCCGCCGGGGCGCGCAGCAGCGCCTCGACGTGCGCGTCCACGTCGACGCCGGCCTCGATCACGCCGGCGGCCTGCAGCGCGCGGCCGGCGCCGAGGATCGCCGCGCGCGGCGCCGCGTCGAGCGGGCCGGTGTCGAGCCGGGTGCGCTCGAGCTGGCGCGCCACCACCGCGTCGTCGAGGCCGGTCTCGCGCACCAGCAGCGCGCGCAGCGCCTCGGGGTTGGCCAGCGCCCAGTCGCGCGCCTCGGCGTAGGCGGCGAGCACCCGCGCCAGCAGCGCGGGATGCGCCTCGGCGAAGGCGGTGCGGGCGTTGAGCACGCCCCAGGAGTTGAAGCCCGGGTCGCGATGGAGCAGGCGCGCGCCGTGCTCGAGCTCGGCGGCCGCGGTCAGCGGGTCCAGCCCGGCCCAGGCGTCGACGTCGCCGCGCAGCAGGGCCGCGCGCCCGTCGGCGTGCTGCAGCAGCACCAGCCGCACGTCGTCCTCGCCGAGGCCCACCTCGGCCAGCGCGCGCAGCAGGAAGATGTGCGGGTCGGTGCCGCGGGTGACCGCGATGCGCTTGCCGCGCAGCTCGGCGACCCCGCGCAGCGGGCTGTCCCCGCGCACCACCAGGCTCGCCCACTCCGGCTGCGAGAAGGCGTGCACCGCCACGATCGGCTGGCCGTTCACGTGCCCGAGCAGCGCGGCGCCGCCGGCGGTGGAGCCGAGGTCGAGCGAGCCGGCGTTGAGGAACTCCAGCGCCTTGTTCGAGCCCAGCGACTGCACCCAGCGCACGCGGATGCCGTCCTCGGCCAGCGCGCGCTCGAGCAGGCCCTGCTCGCGCAGCACCAGCGAGACGGGGTTGTAG
This sequence comes from Lysobacteraceae bacterium, assembly GCA_051859045.1. Taxonomy (GTDB): domain Bacteria; phylum Pseudomonadota; class Gammaproteobacteria; order Xanthomonadales; family Xanthomonadaceae; genus JBHYGK01. The sequence continues at coordinate 5,131 of JBHYGK010000005.1, forward strand.
GTGGCGTAGTCGATCCGCAGCTCGTCGGGCGCATCGGCCCGGGCGGCGGGGGCGCCGAGCGCGGCGGCGGCGAGCAGGGCGAGGGTGGCGAGGGCGGCGGCGGCGCGTCGCCGCAGGGTCGGGACGGGGGAGGCGAGGGCGGTGGCGGACATGGCGAGGCTCCAGCAGGCGTGTGGCTGGAGACTCGGGCGTTCCGAACTCGACGTAAATATCGCGATGAAGCGATGGATTGTTGCGCGAACCGGCCCCGCCGGCCGCGGCGTGGCTCAGCGCCGGATCGGCTTGACCATCCGGTGCATCTCGATGCCGTAGCCCAGCGCCTCGTACAGCGCCAGCGCCCGGGTGTTGCCCGGGAACACCGCCAGCTGCATGCGCTCGAAGCCGCGGTCGCGGCAGAAGCCCTCGGCGAAGTCGAGCAGGAGGCGGCCGATGCCGCGCCCGTCGAAGCCCTCGGCCACGGCCAGGTCGGAGACGTGGCCGTTGCGCCCGCCGGTGAAGAAGTCGGCGAACTGCATCAGGTGCAGGAAGCCCACGGGCGTGCCGTCGGCGTCCTCGGCGATGAACATCCAGCTCCCCGGCGGCAGGTCGTCGAGCCGCGTGCCGAGGTCGCGGCGGATGCCGTCGTCGAGCTCCCGGCGGGTGCGCCAGGCCGGGAGCTCGAAGGCGCTGAAGCGCGGCACGAGGCCGAGGATGAAGCCCCGGTCCTCGTCGCTCGCGTGGCGGATGCGCCAGGGCAGGTCCATGGCCGCGTCCGCCCGGTCCACGTCAGCTGTCGAAGCCGGCGTCGGCGAGGCCGAGCAGGCTGGCCGCGCCGGCGCGGATGCCGGCGGCATGCGTGCGGGTGCGCGGCAGCAGGCGCGCGAAGTAGAACCGCGCGGTCTCGCGCTTGGCGGCCTTGAAGGCGGCGTCGTGCGCGGAGGCGTCCGCCACCGCGACGGCCTTCGCCCACCAGTACGCCAGCAGCACGTAGCCCGAGTAGAACAGGTAGTCGTAGGCCGCCGCGCCGATCTCGTTGCCGTCGGCGGCGCCGCGCTGGCCCGCCTCCATCGTCAGCGCCATCCACTCCTGGACGGCGGCGGCGAGCGGGCCGGTGAACTCGGCCAGCGCCGCGTTGCCGGCCTCGGCCTTCAGGAAGGCCTCGATCTCGCCCGCCATCTGGCGCAGGCCCGCGCCCTGCAGCGCGATCACCTTGCGGCCGAGCAGGTCGAGCGCCTGGATGCCGGTGGTGCCCTCGTAGATGGTGGTGATGCGGGCGTCGCGCGCGAGCTGCTCCATGCCCCACTCGGCGACGTAGCCGTGGCCGCCGAAGCACTGCAGCGCGTGGTAGGTGCACTCGATCGACCACTCGGTCAGGCAGGCCTTCACGATCGGGGTGAGGAAGCCCAGCAGCTCGTCGGCCGCGCGCGCGTCCTCGCCCTCGCCGCGCTCGATGCGGTCGACCATCGTGCCGGCGTGGTAGGCGAGCAGGCGGCTGCCCTCGCCGAGCGCCTTGCAGGTCAGCAGCATGCGGCGGATGTCCGGGTGCACCAGCAGCGGATCGGCCGGCTTCTCGGGGAACTGCGCGCCGCCGAGCGAGCGGCCCTGCAGGCGGTCGCGGGCGTAGGCCAGCGCGTTCTGGTAGGCGCGGTCGATCAGGCCGAGACCCTGGATGCCGACCGCGAGGCGCGCGGTGTTCATCATGGTGAACATCGCCGCGAGGCCCTTGTTCGGCTGGCCGATCAGGTAGCCCTGGGCGCCGTCGAAGTTCATCACGCAGGTGGCGGAGCCGTGGATGCCCATCTTGTGCTCGATCGAGCCGGCCTTCACGGCGTTGCGCGCGCCCAGCGCGCCGTCGCGCGCGACCTGCACCTTCGGGACGATGAACAGGCTGATGCCCTTCACGCCGGCGGGGGCGTCGGGCAGGCGGGCCAGCACCAGGTGCACGATGTTGTCGGTGAAGTCGTGGTCGCCGGCGGTGATGAAGATCTTGGTGCCGTGCACGGCGTAGCTGCCGTCGGCCTGCGGCTCGGCGCGGGTCTTGAGCAGGCCGAGGTCGGAGCCGCAGTGCGGCTCGGTCAGGCACATCGTGCCGGTCCAGCGGCCCTCCATGATCGGGCGCAGGAACACCTCCTTCTGCCAGTCCTCGCCGTGGTGCCTGAGCGCCTCGGTGGCGCCGTGCGAGAGCAGCGGGTAGTTGCCCCAGGCCAGGTTGGCCGCGTCGATCATCTCCTTGAGCGCGATGCCGAAGCTCTGCGGCAGGTCCTGGCCGCCGTACTCCTCCGGCGAGGTCAGGCCGTGCCAGCCGTCGGCGACGAACTGCGCGTAGGCCTCCTTGAAGCCCTTGGGCGTGGTGATCGCGCCGCTGGCCTTGTCGTGCAGGCAGCCCTCGGCGTCGCCGACCTGGTTGAGCGGGGCGAGCACGTTCTGGTTGAACTTCGCGGCCTCCTCGAGCACCGCGTCCATCACGTCGCGCTGCGCGGCGTGCGCGCCCAGGCGGGCGTACAGCGCCTCGACGCCGACCACGTCGTAGAGGGCGAACTTCATGTCGCGCAGCGGGGCGGTATAGCTGTTCATGCGGGGATCTCCGTGGGGGTCAGCGCAGCACGCCGTCGAGCCCGGGGACCGGGCTGAGCGCGCTGTCGAAATCGAAGGGCCAGGTGCGGTCGCGCGGCTCGGTGCTCGTGATCGTGCCGGCGATGGCGTAGGGCAGGGCGCGGCGCGAGGCCAGCGCGGCGACGAGGGCGTCGGATGCCGCCGGCGTCGGGCGCAGGGTGAAGGCGTGCACGTCGGAGGTGAACGGTCCGACCTCGAAGCCCGGGCGCACCGCGATCGTGCCGGCGGCGATGCCGTTCACCGAGAGGGTGGCGTCGATGGCGTCCATCCGCATGGGCACCGTCGAGAAGTTCTGCAGGCGCAGCGACACCTGCCACTCGCCCGAGGGCAGCACGGTGATCTCGTTGACCCGGGCCTCGGGCGGGAACACCCGCACCACCGGGCCGCCGCCGCAGCCGGCCAGCAGCAGCGCCAGCAGGCCGAGCGCGAGCAGGCGCAGCGTCCGGGGAGCGGCGCGCGCGGCCGGCGGGGCGGCGGGCGCGGGGGCGGTGCGTGGCGGGGCGGTCGCGTGCATGGATCCATCCGCTGGGGTACGGGCGCCGGAGGATAGCAGGCGGGCGCGAAGGCGCCATCGACGCGCGGCGGGCGGGCCCGGCGCGGGCCCGGCACCCGCGTCAACCCGGGTCGGCCCCGAGTGCGGCGGCCCCGGGGGCTGGGCTAGGCTTCCCCGCCGGCGCCGGGCCGGACAGGGAGTGACCATGCACGCAACGGGCGGTCGACGCGGGATCGAGGGACGGGCCGGGCGCTTCGCCGCCGCGCTGGCCGTGGGGCTGGCCGGGCTGCTCGGGGCGACGGCCGCCGGCGCGGTCGCGCTGCCGCCGCCGTGGTCGCCGCGCACCTACGTGGAGGCGCCGGGCGACCTGCTGCGCATCGAGGGCGACCTCGGCGCCGGCCTGATCCAGAAGGTCGAGCGCTTCCTGCGCGACGCCCCGCCCGGGCGTCCGGCCTACCTGCTGCTCGACAGCCCCGGCGGCCTGCTCGGCCCGAGCATGAACGCGGCCTGGCAGCTCGAGCGCCATCCCGACCTGCACACCCACATCAGCGGCGACTGCGCGTCGGCCTGCGTCGCGCTGTTCATGGCCGGCGACACCCGCACGATGGCGCCCGGCGCGCTGCTGGGCGTGCACCAGAGCTCGCCCGCCGACGAGAGCATCGAGGCCGTGTGGACCGGCCCGGACGCCGAGTTCCTGGGCTACCTCGCCCTGATCACCAAGGGCGGCGGCACCCGCCACCTGGTCGAGCGCGCGCTGGCCACGCCCGGCGACGACATCTACGAGTACGACGCGCTGCGCATCGAGCAGGGCGTGCGCGGCGTGCGCGTCGTCGACGCCCGCGGGCGCACGCTGGAGCGCGCGATGATCCGCTGGGAGCAGCTCATCGAGCTGCTGCAGGCGCGCGCGGCGATGGGCGAGGCCGATGCCGGCGCGCTGGCCGTGCTGATGCGCGGCGCGGCCGAGCGCGAGCGCGCGCTGGTGGTGCGCCACGCCGACCGCGCCTGGGCGCGCGTGGGCCAGCACCAGATGACCGGCGAGGACGCCCCGGTGTCGGCGGTGGCCGAGGCCGTGGCGCCGGTGCTCTCGCGGAGCCTGGCCAAGGCCCTGCGCGCGGCGCCCGACGACGTCGCCGCGCGCCTGCTGGCCCAGGCCCGCGACGAGGCGAAGGCCGGCGGCTGCGGCGAGGGGCCGCTGGCCGTGGTGCGGCCGGGCACCAAGCCCGGCGGCGAGGCCGATGCCCGCGTCGCGCTGTGGGAGGCCGCCGAGAAGCGCGGCCTGCAGCCGCGCCCGCGCCGGCTCGAGGAGGCCGACGCGCTGGCCCTGCTGGCCGCGGCCGAGGACGCGCCGGCCTGCGCGCTGGTGCGGCACGCGCTGGAGCAGGGCGGCACGCTCGGCGATGCCCAGGCCTACGACCTGTGGGTGCTGGCGATGGAGCGCGCGCGCCGCCCGCGCTGAGCGGCGGCGCCGGCCCGCCTCAGCGGCCGGCGATCGGCCGGGCCGGGACGGCGCGCGGGGCCAGCGCGAACACCGCGCGCCGGTCGACGGTGGCGATGCCCGAGGCCGAGGTCACGACGATGCGCGTGCCCGCGCGCTGGAAGCTGCGGCGCTCGTGGCCGGCGAAGGCGGCGGCGATGGCCTCCTCGTCGCCCAGCGCGTACAGCGCGCCGAGCGCGGTGATCAGGCGCCGCGCATCGGCGGTGTCCTCGGCGCGCGCCGGGGCGTCGAGCAGCGGCTCGACGAAGCTCAGCTCCACCAGCAGCCGGCGCGCCTCGTTGCGCACCACCAGCTCCAGCACCGAGCCGGGGCCCGGGCGGCAGCGCCAGCGGCCGTCGGCCTCGAGCCCGCCGCGGCAGCCGGTGGCGGCGGCGACGCGCGCGCCCTCCTCGGCCACGGTGGCCGCGCGCGCGGGCGCGGACGGGAACAGCGCGAGGACGAGGGCCAGCGGGGCGGCCAGCAGGCCGGCGCGGGCGAGGGGCGCGGGGAGGTTCATGCGCGACGGGTTCCGTGGGGAGGCCCGCGATCCAACGCGTGCGGGCGTCCGCGCAGGACGCCGGGGCCGGGTCACTCGGACGGACGGACCCGCGGGACCACGGGCGGCGCCGGGCGCGGCGCGAGGGTGAACACCGCGCGGCGGTCGATCGTCGAGATCCCGGCCTGCACGTCGATCGCGACCCGGGTGCCGTCGCGCTGGAACGCGCGCCGGCCGCGACCGGCGAAGGCCGTGGCGATCGCGTCCTCCTGGCCGCGCAGGTAGAGCGTGCCGAGGGCGCGGATCCAGCGCGCGGCGTCGGCGGTGTCCTCGGCGCGCGGCGGCGCGTCGAGCAGGGGCTCGACCCAGGCCACGCGCACCTGCAGCCGGCCGCCCGCGCGCTCGACCACGACCTCGAGCGCCGAGGCGGGCGCGGGCCGGCAGCGCCAGCGCCCGTCGGCCTGCACGCTCCCGCGGCAGCCGGTGGCCGCGCCCACCCGCACGCCCTCGCCGGCGACGCTGGCCGCGGCGGGCGGCGTCCACGCCAGCGCCAGCGCCACGGCCAAGGCGGCCGGGACGGCGGACCACGGGCGCGGCGGGGCGGGGTGCGGCATGCGGCGTGACTCCGGTGGCCGTGGGGGCGGCCCCTGAAACGACAAACCCCGCGAGGCTGGGCCGCGCGGGGTTTGGCATGAATGGTGGCCGGGGACGGAATCGAACCGCCGACACGGGGATTTTCAATCCCCTGCTCTACCAACTGAGCTACCCGGCCGCATCGAGCGGCATGCGCCGTCGAAGGCCGCGAATCATAGCGGCGTCCGCGAGGCTCGGCAAGCCTCCCCGCGCCCGCGGCGGGGACGAGGTGCATCGCGCCGCGCGGGGTGCGACGATCCGGGCGCCCGGCGCGTTGGAACGTCGGTCCCCCACCGAGCCACAGGAGCGCCCCATGATCCGTGCCGCGACCCGCCTCGTCCCCGTCCTCGCCCTCGGCCTGCTGCTGGCCGGCTGCAGCGCCTCCAACACCCGCGCCGAGCGCGACGCCCAGCGCCTCGACGACCTGCGCTCGGTCGCCGGCGAGCCGGTGCGCGACTTCCGCTATACCCGCCTGCAGGGCTGGAACACCTTCGGCGACACGTCCGTGCTGGTGGAGACCTCGCAGCGCCAGGGCTGGCTGCTGAGCGTGGACGAGTCCTGCATCGACCTGCCGTTCGCGCACGCCATCGGCCTGAGCAGCGGCCCGGGCAACATCGTCAGCACCTTCGACTACGTCACCGTGGGCCGCGACCGCTGCCGCATCCTCGAGATCCGCCCGGTCGACCTGCGCGCGCTGCGTGCGCTCGAGGTCGAGCGCTCGGCCGCGGCGGCGAGCCGCTGACCCACGTCGCCTGATCCGCGCCGGCTGATCCATGCCGGCTCACCCACGCCCCGCTTGCCCGGCCTCGCGCCGGGCACGCGCACGGCGCTCAGCCCGCGTCGGGCGGCACGTAGCCTTGCACCGCGTCGGCCTCGCCGCCGAACAGGAACTTCTCCATCTGCTCGCCCAGGTAGGCCCGGTGCTTCGGGTCCAGCGGCGACAGGCGCTGCTCGTTGATCAGCATCGTCTGGTGCGCGAGCCACTCGCCCCAGGCGCGCCGGCCGATCCCGAGGAACACGCGCTGGCCCAGGGGGCCGGGCCACGGGGCGAAGGCGAGGCCCTCGTCCTCGACCTGGTGCTTGGCGCAGAACACGGTGCGGGGCTGGCTCACGGGCGGGGGACTCCAAGCAGGGTGCGGATCGGGGCGGGCAGGCCGAGCGCCGGCAGCGCGTCGGGCGCGAACCAGCGCCGCGGCGAGGCCGCCGGAGCGGCATCGGCGACGCGGGGCGGCAGTGTAGCGGCGGCGACGCCGCGCCAGCGCAGCGGCTGCACGCGCAGGCGGTAGTGGCTGAAGACGTGCTCGAAGTCCGGCAGCGCCTCCGGGGCCGCGTCGAGCGCGGCCTCGGGCACGTGCGCGGCGGCGGCGCCGGGCGCCGCGTCCACCGCCAGCTCGGGCAGCGACCACAGGCCCTTCCACACGCCGGGGCCGGCGCGGCGCTCGAGCAGCACGCGCCCGTCGGCATCCTCGATCCACAGCATGCGCGTCTCGCGGGTGGGCGCGGCCTTGGCGGGCTTGGGGGTGGGCAGCGCGCCGGTCAGGCCCTCGCGCAGCGCCACGCAGTCGTCGTTGAGCGGGCAGATCGCGCAGGCCGGCTGCGCGCGGGTGCACAGGGTGGCGCCGAAATCCATGATCGCCTGGGTGTAGTCGGCCAGCCGCGCGGCGGGCAGCGCGGCGTCCGACAGCGCCCACAGCCGCTTCTCGACCGCCGGCGCGCCGGGCCAGCCGGCGACGCCGTGCACGCGCGCGAGCACGCGCTTGACGTTGCCGTCGAGGATCGCCTCGGGCGCGTCGTGGGCCTGGGCCAGGATCGCGGCGGCGGTGCTGCGCCCGATGCCGGGCAGCGCCTCGAGCGCGGCGCGCGCGCGCGGCAGCTCGCCGCCGTGGCGCTCCACGCAGGCCTTCGCGGCGGCGTGCAGGTTGCGCGCGCGCGAGTAGTAGCCCAGCCCCGCCCACAGGCCGAGCACGGTGTCTTCCTCGGCCGCGGCCAGCGCGGGCAGCGAGGGCAGGGCGTCGGTGAAGCGCGCGAAGTAGGGGATCACCACCGCCACCTGGGTCTGCTGCAGCATCACCTCGCTCAGCCACACCCGGTAGGGCGTGCGCGGGTGCTGCCAGGGCAGGTCGTGGCGGCCGTGGCGGTCGAACCAGGCCAGCAGGTGTTCGGCGAAGGCGCTCATCGCGGCGGCGCGTCCGCGTCGGCGGCCGCCTCGGCCTCGGCATCGGCGTCGGCCGGCGCGAGCTCGATCTCGAGGCCTTCGAGCAGCGCGCCGTCGATCTCCAGCCGCGGGGCCTGCAGGCGCAGCGAGACGCCCGGCAGCGGGTCGCCCGGCGCGGACGGATCCCAGCCGGCGAACGCCTCGAGCGGGCCGTCGATCGCCAGCGTGGTGGGCGTGGCGGGGGCGGCGGCATCGGGCGCGAGGGCACCAGGCGCGAGGGGCGCGGCGGCGTCCGCCGGCGCGTCCTGCGACAGCGCCAGCGCGAGGGCGGTCGCGCCGGCCTCCTCGCGCAGCGCCAGCACCAGCGCGAGCGGGCTGGCCGCGCCCGGCGGGCGCAGCGGCGCGGGCAGGGCGGGGAGCGCCGGCCAGCCCAGCGGCCAGGCATCGAGGCGGCCCTCGAGCGTCAGCCAGGTGGGGCGGGCCAGCGCCAGCGCGCCGGTCAGCCGAAGCGCCTCGGGCGCATCGGCGCCGCCGAGGGCCAGGTCGAGGGCGTCCAGCGCGAGGCCGTCGGCGCCCGAGGGCGTGGCGGACGCACGCAGCCGCCACGGCCAGGCCGCCGCGCCGACCTCGAGCGCGCCGTCCGCCTCGAGCGTCGCCGGCGCGCCCTCGGCGAGGCGGGGCAGCGCGAGCGAGGCGATGCGCAGCGTCCAGCCCTCGCCGGCCAGCGCGCCGTCCTCGGCGGCGAGGCCCTCGGCGAGGGTGGGCAGCGCGGCGGGCGGGCCCGCCGGGCGCGCCGCCTGCCAGGCCTGCAGCGCGGCGAGGTCGAGCGTCCAGCCCTCCAGCGCCAGCGCGGTGATCGTGGGCGTCGCGCCGGCGTCGGCGCGCAGCGTCGACCACGGCAGCGAGGCGGCCAGGCGCTCGGCGCGCAGCACCGTCGCCCCGCTCGCGGGGTCGCTGGCGCGCAGGCCCTCGAGCACCACGGCCGGGGCGGGGCGCAGCCGGTAGTCGAAGGCCTCGGCCTCGAGCACGAGGCCCAGCGCGTCGCCGCCGCGCGCGAGCAGCAGGGGGCCGAGGCGTTCGGGCTGCAGCAGCCGGCCGACGAGCAGGCTGGCCAGCAGCGCCAGCGCGGCCAGCACGCCCAGCGACCATGCCAGGCGGCGGCGCCAGCGCCGCGGCGGGCGCGGCGCGGCGGTCGCGTTCGCGGTCGTGCTCGCGGCGGGGGGCGCGGCGCGGCGGCCGGGGCGCGCCACTCAGGCGGCCCCGAGGCTCTCCGGCAGCAGCGCGTCGACGAAGGCCTCCGGATCGAACACGCGGAGGTCCTCGAGGCGCTCGCCGAGGCCGACGAAGCGGATCGGCACGCCGAACTCGCGGGCCAGCGCGAACAGCACGCCGCCCTTGGCGCTGCCGTCGAGCTTGGTCACCACCAGGCCGGTGACGCCGGCCGCCTCGCGGAACTGGCGCAGCTGCGAGAGCGCGTTCTGGCCGGTGGTGCCGTCGATGACCAGCAGCACCTCGTGCGGCGCGGCGTCGTCGAGCTTGCCCAGCACGCGCTTGATCTTGCCCAGCTCGGCCATCAGGCCGGCCTGGGTGTGCAGGCGGCCGGCGGTGTCGGCGATCAGCACGTCCAGCCCGCGCGCGCGCGCGGCCTGCAGCGCGTCGAAGGCCACAGACGCGGCGTCGGCGCCCGAGCCCTGGGCCACCACCGGCACGCCGTTGCGCTCGCCCCAGGCCTTGAGCTGCTCGACCGCGGCGGCTCGGAAGGTGTCGCCCGCGGCCAGCATCAGGGCGTGGCCCTCGTCCTGGAAGCGCTTGGCCAGCTTGCCGATCGTGGTGGTCTTGCCGACGCCGTTGACGCCGACGGTGAGGATCACGAAGGGCTTGGCGGTGGGGTCGATCACCAGCGGCACCGCGATCGGCGCCAGCATCGCCAGCAGGTCCGCGCGCAGCGCGGAGAACAGCGCGCGGGCGTCGGCGAACTCGCGGCGCTTCATCCGCCGGCGCAGGCCGTCCACGAGCTCGGTGGTCGCGGTGACGCCGACGTCGGCCACCAGCAGCGCCGTCTCGATCTCCTCGAGCAGGTCCTCGTCGAGCGCGGGGTTGCGGGTGAACAGCGAGGCCAGGCCGCGGGCGAAGCCGCTGCCGCGCAGGCGCTCGCGCCAGCCGGGCTTGCCCGGCGCGGCGGGGGCGGTGGCCGCGGGCGATTCGTCGGCGAGGTGCGCCACGGCCTCGGTGCGCGCGATGTGCGCGAGCGCCTCGGGCGGCGAGCCCGGGTGGTCGAGGTGCGGCTCGACGAGCAGGCCGGCCAGCGCGGCGCCGTCGGCGGGCGAGGTGCCGCCGAGGCCGGAGGCGCGGCCGAGGGCGTCGGCGAGCGGGTGGGCGGGCGGCGCGGCGGCATCGACGTGCATGGCGTCGGCCTGCGTGGCGTCGGCCCGGGAGGCGTCGGCCTGCGTGGCGTCGGCCGCGGCCGGCGCGGCCTCGGGGGCCTGCGCGGCGGCGTCGGTGGCCGCCGGGGCGTCGGGCGTGGCCGGCTTCTTCTTCCAGAAACTGAACATCGCGGGGGGCATTTCGATGAGAATGCGGCGATGGTAGCACTCGCCCCCCGCCCCTCCCGACCGCGCCCGGCCCCGCCGGCGGAGCGTCCGCGATGAGCCGCGTCCCGCCCCCGCCGGGCCCCCGCCGCCCGGCCCCGGCGCCGCCCGCGGCCACCGGCAGCGTGCGCATCATCGGCGGCCGCCTGCGCGGCTCGAAGCTGCCGGTCGCCGACCGCCCCGGCCTGCGCCCCACCGCCGACCGCGTGCGCGAGACGCTGTTCAACTGGCTCGGCCCGAGGCTGCCGGGCGCCCACGTGCTCGACGCCTTCGCCGGCACCGGCGCGCTGGGCCTGGAGGCCAGCTCGCGCGGCGCCGCCTCGGTGCTGATGCTCGAGCGCGACCCCGCGCTGGCCGCGCTGCTGCGCGCCACCGTGGAGCGCCTGGCCGCCCCGGGCGCCGAGGTCGAGGCGGTGGACGCGCTGGCCTGGCTGCGCCGGCCGCCGGCGCGGCGCTTCGACCTGGCCTTCCTCGATCCGCCCTTCGCCGACGGCCTGCACGCCGCCGCGCTCGCCGCGCTGGCCCCGCACCTCGCGCCGGGCGCGTGGGTGTACGTCGAGGCCCCGCGCGAGGCGCCGGTGGCGCCGCCGCCGGGCTGGTCGCCGCACCGCGAGGGCGCCACCCGCGACGTCGCCTACGCCGTGTGGCGCAGCCCCGGCGAGGACGCTGCTACACTCCGGGCGCCCTCCGCCCCGCCGGTCCCCGGCCCCCAGGATCCTTCCGACGCATGAGCGCGGCCCGCCATCGCATCGCGGTCTACCCCGGCACCTTCGACCCGATCACCAACGGCCACATCGACCTGTGCAGCCGCGCCTCGCCGCTGTTCGAGCGGATCGTGGTCGGCGTCGCCGCCAGCACCGGCAAGGGCCCGGCGTTCTCGCTCGACGAGCGCGTCGAGCTGGCCCGCGTGGCGCTGGCCGACCTGCCCAACATCGAGGTCCGCGGCTTCGACACGCTGCTGGCGCATTTCGTCCGCGAAGTCGGCGCCGGCGTGCTGCTGCGCGGCCTGCGCGCGGTGTCGGACTTCGAGTACGAGTTCCAGCTCGCCAGCATGAACCGCCATCTCATCCCCGAGGTCGAGACGCTGTTCCTGACCCCGGCCGAGCAGTACAGCTTCATCTCCTCCTCGCTGGTGCGCGAGATCGGCCGCCTCGGCGGCGACGTCTCGGGTTTCGTGCATCCCGCGGTGGCCGCCGCGCTCAAGGCCAAGTGGCGTCGCGACGGCTGAGGGTCGATCCCTCGCGTTCCATCCCCTTCATCAATCAATGGGTGTCACCATGACTCTGCGCCTCCGCCAGCTCCTGCTTTCCCTCGCCGTCGTCCTGATGCTCGCCGCCTGCGGCCAGGAAGAGGTCGCCGCCCCGGTCGAAGCGGCCCCGGCCCCGCTCGTCGCGCCCACCGACGGCGACGACACCGCCTGGCGCGGCTACCTCGTCTCCGTGGTGCAGGCCAACCTCGGCGGCATCAACAACTCGCCCTTCATGTACTACCTGCCGGCGCAGGGCGGCGAGGGCTGGGAGGAGTCCTACCAGCGCCAGCTGACCGCGGTCAGCGAGACCGTCGAGCGCACCGTGCTGCCGGGCAACATGCTGGCCTTCGGTTCGCCGGACTCCGCCAAGATGGCCGACCTCGTGGTCGAGGCCTTCACCAAGGCCGGCCCGAACTCGCTGCCGGAGGTGAAGGTGCTCTTCATCGGCCAGGCCGTCGACCGCGACCGCGTCGCCGCCGCCGTGGCCCCGTCGGGCGCCGAGTTCGTCTTCCACGAGGCGAAGTAAGCCCCGCGCGCCGGCCCCGGCCGGCGCCCCGTTCCATCGCGACGCCCGCCCGTTCCACGAGGCGGGCGTCGCGCGTTTGGCGAACCGGTCATACTTCCGCCCATGGCGCTGATCATCCATGCCACCTGCATCAACTGCGACGTCTGCGCGCCGGCCTGCCCCAACCAGGCGATCACGGCGGGCGAGGTCGTGTACGAGATCGCCCCCGAGCGCTGCACCGAATGCGTCGGCCACTTCGAGGAGCCGCAGTGCGTCGTCGTGTGCCCGGTGGAGTGCATCGAGCTCGATCCCCAGCATCCCGAGACGCCCGAGGGGCTGCTCGAGAAATACCACCACCTGACCCGGGGAGACGCCGCCGCATGAGCGCCATCGCACGCCTGACCTCCCGCGCCGCGCGCGCGCTGCTGCTGGCCGGCCTGCTGCTCGCCACGGCGGCCCCGCTGCAGGCCGAGGTCGCGCGGAGCCCCGCGCCCGCCGCCGCCGCCCCGCTGATCCCGGCCAGCGCGGCGCGCCCGCGCGAGGCCGTGGTCGCCACCGCCCACGCGCTGGCCACCGACGCCGCGCTCGAGGTGCTGGCCGCCGGCGGCAACGCCTTCGACGCCGCGGTCGCCGCGAGCGCGATGCTCGGCCTGGTCGAGCCCGAGAGTTCGGGCCTGGGCGGCGGCGGCTTCATGCTGCTGCACGTGGCCGCCGACGACCGCCAGGACGCCCGCGAGGTGTTCATCGACGCGCGCGAGCGCGCCCCCGGCGCCGCCACCCGCGACATGTTCCTCGGCCCCGACGGCGAGCCGGTGCCGCGCGCCAGCATCGACGGCGCGCTGGCCGCGGCCATCCCGGGCCTGCCGGCCGGGCTCGACCACCTCGCCACGCACTACGGCCGCCTGCCGCTGGCGGCCTCGCTGGCCCCCGCGATCCGCCAGGCCCGCGCGGGCTGGCCGTTCGGCAGCAAGAACGCCGCGATGCTGGGCTTCCGCCGCGACGCCATCGCGGCCAGCCCCGAGGCCGCGCGCCTGTTCCTGGTCGACGGCGCGGTGCCGGCGCCCGGCACGCTGATGCGCAACGAGGACTACGCCCGCACGCTCGAGCGCCTGGCCGCCGAGGGCGCCCAGGGCCTCTACCGCGGGGACTACGCCGCGCGCCTGGTGGCCGGCGTGCGCGCCGCCGGCGGGATCTGGACCGAGGCCGACCTGGCCGACTACCGCGTGGTCGAGCGCGCCCCGCTGCGCGTGCGCCACCGCGGCCACTGGCTGGTGACCGCGCCGCCGCCGTCCTCGGGCGGCGTGGCGCTGGCCGAGATCCTCAACATCCTCGAGGGCGCCGACTACGCCGCGCAGCCCACCGTGCCGCGCACCCACCTGCTCATCGAGGCGATGCGCCGCGCCTACCGCGACCGCGCGCTCTACCTCGGCGATCCCGACCACGTCGCGATGCCGCTCGAGCGCCTGCTCAGCCCCGACTACGCCGCCGGCCTGCGCGCGGGCATCCACCCCGCGCGCGCCACGCCCAGCGCGCTGCTGCCCGGCGTCGCCGACGCGCCCGCGCGGCCCGACACCACGCACTTCTCGATCATCGACGCCGAGGGCAACCTCGTGGCCGTCACCCAGACCGTCAACCTGCCCTACGGCAACGCGGTGGTGGTGCCGGGCACCGGCTTCCTGCTCAACAACGAGATGGACGACTTCTCGATCAAGGCCGGCACGCCCAACGCCTTCGGCCTGGTCGGCGACGACGCCAACGCCATCGCGCCGGGCCGCCGCCCGCTGAGCTCGATGACGCCGAGCTTCCTGGTCGGCCCGGACCGCGTGGCCGTCATCGGCACGCCGGGCGGCAGCCGGATCATCACGATGGTGCTGGTGGGGCTGCTGGAGCTGATGGACGGCGCCAGCGCGCAGGCCGCGGCCGAGGCGCCGCGCCTGCACCACCAGTACCTGCCCGACGTGGTCAGCGTCGAGCCCGGCGCGCTGTCGGACGCCGACGCCGAGGCGCTGCGCGCGATGGGCCACGACGTCCAGGTCGGCGACCGCAGCTGGGGCAACATGCAGGTCGCGGCCTGGCACCTCGGCACCGGCGCCGTCGAGGCCGGCAGCGACCCGCGCTGGCCCGGCGTCGGCAAGGGCGGCACCGGCGCGCAGGGCGACGCCCCCGCCGAGGCGCCCGTCGAGGCCGAGGGCGACGGCGCGATCTTCCGCTGAGCCCATCCCCCATTCTTCCCGCGACGCCACCCACGAGGCCCGCCATGCAGCTGCACTCCATCACCGGCAACTCCCAGCGCCTCGACGGCGGCGCGATGTTCGGCAACGCGCCCAAGGCCATGTGGGCGCAGTGGGTCGAGGTGGACGCCAACAACGCCATCGACCTGGCCTGCCGCGCGCTGCTGGCGCGCGACCTCGGCGGCAAGACCGTGCTGTTCGAGGCCGGCATCGGCGCGTTCTTCGAGCCCAAGCTGCGCGAGCGCTACGGCGTGCAGGAGTCGCGCCACGTGCTGCTGGACTCGCTGGCCGCGGCCGGCGTGTCGCACGAGGACGTCGACGTGGTGGTGCTCAGCCACCTGCACTTCGACCACGCCGGCGGGCTGCTGGCGGCCTGGGAGGACGGCCAGCCGGCGCGGCTGCTGTTCCCCAACGCGCGATTCGTGGTGGGCGCGCGGCAGTGGGCGCGCGCGCGCGACCCGCATCCGCGCGACCGCGCCAGCTACGTCCCCGAGCTCAACGCGCTGCTCGAGGCCTCCGGCCGGCTGGAGCTGGTCGAGGACGGCGGCACCGCGCCCAGCCTGGGCGACGCGGTGCGCTTCCACGCCAGCGACGGCCACACGCCGGGCCTGCTGCTGGCCGAGATCGTCGGGCCGGGCGGGCAGGGCGGGGTGGTGTTCTGCGCCGACCTCATCCCCGGCCGCGCGTGGGTGCACGTGCCGATCACGATGGGCTACGACCGCGCGCCGGAGCTGGTGATCGACGAGAAGAAGGCCTTCCTCGAGGACATGCTGGCGCGCGGCGTGCGGCTGTTCTTCACCCACGACCCGGGCTGCGCGATGGCCGGCGTGGCGCGCGACGCCAAGGGCCGCTACGTGCCGGTGGACGAGCGCGTCGAGCTGCGCGGCGAACCGCTGGCGGCCTGAGGGCGCGCCGCGGGCACGGCGCCGCCGAGGCTTGCCCTCGCGCGGCGCGCGCGGGAAGCTTGTGGCCCCGCGCGGCACCGCCCGCGCCTCCGCCGACAGGACTCCCGCCATGCGCGCCATCGCCTTCGCCGCCCTCGCGTCCGCCCTCGCGGGCGCCGCGTTCCCCGCCGCCGCCGCGTCCTACGGCGCGCCCCTGCCCGCCGGCGTCGCGCCGGTGGCGATCAACGCCGCGCTGGCGGATGCCGATGCGCACGACGACGCCCCGGGCGTCTTCAGCGGCCGCATCACCGAGGTCTGCCAGAACGCCGGCTGCTGGCTGGTGATCGAGCGCGACGGCGTCAGCGCGCGGGTCAACACCAACCACGTGTTCGTGATCCCGAAGGACTCGCAGGGCGAGGCCATCGTCGCCGGCACGCTCGAGCCGGTGCCGGCCGATCCCGAGGCCGCCGCGGCCGCCACGGCCGAGCCGGCGCACGCGGACGACGCCGGCGGCGAGCACGCCGAGCACCACGCCGCGATGGCCGCCGAGGACGCCGCGCGCGCCTGGCGCATCATCGCCACCGGCGTCGAGATCGCCGCGTCGCCGGGCGCGGCCGAGTGATCCAGCGCGTCCGCCCGCGCGGCGTGGCCGCGCGCCTTGCCGCGGCGGCCGTCCTCGCGCTCGCGCTGGCCTCGCCGGCGTTGGCCGAGCGCCTGCGCCCGGCGCCGGTGCGCGATCCCGACTTCGGCGTCGAGGCCGCGGCGATCGCGCTCGAGCGCCGGGTCGAGATGTACCAGTGGGTCGAGGTGGCCGGCGGCGCCACGCCGCGCTACGCGCTGCAGTGGCGCGCGGGCCTGGTCGATTCCGGCGCGTTCCGCGAGCCGCGCGGGCACGCCAATCCCAGCGAGTTCCCGATCGTCGGCGGGCGCTGGCAGAGCCCCACGGTGACCCTC
Source organism: Lysobacteraceae bacterium (assembly GCA_051859045.1). GTDB lineage: Bacteria > Pseudomonadota > Gammaproteobacteria > Xanthomonadales > Xanthomonadaceae > JBHYGK01. The sequence continues at coordinate 21,385 of JBHYGK010000005.1, forward strand.
GACGGACATCCGGTGGACCCCGCCGCGTTCGCGCGCAGCGAGGGCTGGCGGCCGCTGCGGCCGGACCCCGCGCGGCTGCCGCCGAACATGGCGGTCAGCTTCGGCCCGGACGGCGAGGGCCTGACCAGCGCGGCCGATCCCGCCGCGCCCCAGCTGGGCGACGTCCGCCTGCGCTGGCGCATGCTGCCGGCGCCCGAGGCCCCGACCGGCCTGGTGCTGCAGGGCGGGCGCTGGGTGCTGCCCGGCGCGACCCAGCCGGTGGGCCCGTCGACGCCTGCGACGCCTGGCGACGCCGTGGCCGACGCCGGCGCGCCGCCGCCCGCCGCGGCCGCCGACGGCCCCGGCCTGCTCGATGGCCTCGGCGGCGGCGATTGGCGCCTGCCCGCGATCGAGGGCCAGGACCGCACGATGCTGGTCTATGGCGGCATCGCGCTGCTCGTGGTGATCGTGGTGATCGCGCTGCGCGCGCGTCGCGGGGGCGGTCGCGGCCGTGGCCGCGGCTCGCGCGGCGGCGGCGGACGCAAGCGCGCCCGCAAGCGCTGACCCCGCGCCGGGCGATCCGCTGTCATCGGCGGGTCGCCCGGGGCGGCTAGGCTCCCGTCCTCGTCCCGCGCGGCCCGATCGCGTGGCTCCACGTCCCAGCGCCCCCACGCCATGACCTCGACCTCGCCCGCCCGCCGCCGCTTCCTGCGCCACGCCTCGATGCTCGCCGCCGCCGGCTTCGGCCTCTCGCCGGTGGGCCGCCTGCTGGCCCAGGCCGGCATCGCGGGCCGCCGCGCCACGCATCCCGGCTTCGGCCCGCTGCGCCCGGTGCGCGACCTCACCACGGGCCTGCCGCTGCTCAAGCTGCCCGAGGGCTTCACCTACCTCACCTTCGGCTGGGCCGGCGCCCCGATGGCCGACGGCCGGCCCACGCCCGCCGCGCACGACGGCATGGGCCTCGTGCGCGCCGACGGCGACGTGCTCACGCTGGTGCGCAACCACGAGCAGGTCACCGGCGCCGGCAGCTTCTGCGACGCGCCCGGCACCTACGACGCGGCCTGCTCCGGCGGCACCACCACGCTGCGCTTCGACGCGCGCGCCGGCCGCCTGCTCGAGGCCCGCGCCTCGCTGGGCGGCACGCTGCAGAACTGCTCCGGCGGCGTCACGCCCTGGGGCAGCTGGCTGAGCGGCGAGGAGTTCGCCTCCGACGCCGGCGTCGTGCGCCTGAAGGACGACTTCAGCTACGCGCTGCGCCAGCCGCACGGCTTCGTGTTCGAGGTGCCGGCCACGGGCCTCGCGCGGCCCGAGCCACTGCTGTCGCTGGGCCAGTTCAAGCACGAGGCCGCGGTGGTCGATCCGGCCAGCGGCATCGTCTACCTCACCGAGGACCGCGATCCCACAGCCGGCTTCTACCGCTGCCTGCCGACCGTCCCCGGCGAGCTCGTCCGCGGCGGCCGCCTGCAGATGCTCTCGGTGCCCGGCCACGACGACCTGCGCACGGGCCTGCGCCCCGGCGAGCGCCTGCGCGTTCGCTGGGTCGAGGTGGAGCAACCCGAGCGCGGCATGCATGACGGCGAGCCCACCGGCGTGCAGCGCCAGGGCCGGGCCAACGGCGGCAGCTGGTTCACCCGGCTCGAGGGCTGCATCGTCGGCGACGACATCGTCTACTTCACCGCCACCAACGGCGGCGAGGCGGGCTGCGGCCAGGTGTTCGCCTACCTGCCCTCGCGCGAGGAGCTGGTGCTGGTGTACGAGTCGCCGGATCCCGGCGTGCTCGACTACCCCGACAACGTGGTGCTGAGCCCGCGCGGCGGCCTGCTGGTGTGCGAGGACTCCGACCAGCCCGTGCAGCGCCTGTACGGCCTGGCCGGCGCGGGCCTGGCCGAGGGCGCGGGCGAGCTGTTCACCTTCGCCGAGCAGGACGTGCGCCTGGCCGGCGAGATGGGCTTCCGCGGCGACTTCCGCTCCGCCGAGTGGGCGGGCGCGTGCTTCTCGCCGGACGGCCGCTGGCTGTTCGCCAACGTCTACACCCCGGGCTTCAGCGTGGCCATCACCGGGCCCTGGCGCGAAGGGCTGCTGTAGCGCCGGCCGGCCCCGCCGCCGCCGGGGCTGTCGCCGCCGCGCGGGCCGGGTAGCATCCACGGCTTCCGCCCGCGCCGCCGGGCATCAGCGAGTCCCCGCGCATGGCCATCCCCGTCGTCACCCCGCTCTACGCCGCCTTCCTCGGCCTGCTGCTGCTCGTGCTGGCCTGGAACGTGGTCAAGCAGCGCCGGATCCACAAGGTGGGCCTCGGCGACGGCGGCATCCCGGCGCTGGGGCGCGCGATCCGCGTGCAGGCCAATTTCGTCGAGTACGTGCCGCTGACGCTGCTGCTGGTGCTGCTGGTGGAGCTGCAGCTGCAGGGCGCGCACCTGTGGGTGGCCCACGTGCTGGGCGGCGCGCTGCTGCTGGGCCGCGTGCTGCACGCCATCGGCCTGTCCGGCAGCGCCGGCACCTCGTTCGGCCGCATGTGGGGCACGCTGCTGACGTGGCTGGCGCTGCTGGCGGCCTCGGCGCTGCTGGTGTGGCGCTGGGTCATGATCACGCTGCTCTGAGCCCCGCCGCGTTGAGCGGTGCTGCCTCGAGGCGCGGAGGCGTTCGCGTGCTTGCGCTGCTGTGGTTCGCGTTCGCGTGCGCCGCCGGCGCCGCCGCGAACCCGCGCGAGGACGCGGCGCGCGTGGAGGCCCTGCGCGCCTCGGCCGAGCGCCTCGAGGGCCGGCACGTCGTGATCTGGCTGGCGCCCGGCAGCCTGGCGGCCGATGAGGCCGCGGCCTTCCTGCGCCGCGCGGACGCCGGCGCGGCGGCGATCCTCGCCCACCTCGGCCCGCACGCCGGCGTCGAGGGCCCCGCGGGCGGCCGGCCCGAGCTGTTCGTCGAGGTGCAGTCGCCCGGCCCGCGCGTCACCGGGGCGGCGGCGCCGTGGATCTTCCTGCCCGCCGCGCAGGTGCGGCGCGGCGTCTCGCCCTACCTGCACGAGCTGGTGCACGTGCTGGCGCCGTGGTCGTGGCGGCGCTCGGAGTGGACGGCGGAGGGCTTCGCCAACCACGTGGCGGCCGCGGTGGTGGACGCTCCCGCGCACCGGGCCGCCGGCGGCTACCACCGCAGCCGGATCCTGCCCCGCGGGCTGGCCGACCTGCAGGCGCTGCGCTGCTCGCCCGAGGGCGAGGCGATGCGCGCGCTGGTGGGCATCGACGGCCGCCGCGGACGCTATGCCCCGGCGAGCGCGGCGCGCTTCGCGCTGACGCTCGAGCAGCGCCTGCGCTATGCGCCGCCGTTCTATGCCCAGGCCTGGTCGTTCACCGACGAGCTGGTGGCCGCGCACGGGATCGACGGCTTCCGCCGCCTCGCCACCGCCGACGACCAGGACGTCGCGGCGCGCGCGCTCACGGGGCAGGGCATGGCCGAGCTGCGCGAGGCCTGGTGGCGGACGCTGGAGGCGGCGGAGCCCTGCGTCGGCGCCCCCGCGGCCTGATGAGCCGCGCCTGCGCCGCGCTCAGCCCTCGGCGCTGAGCTCGATCTGCTCGCCGCCGAGCAGGCGGGTGAGCTCGTCGATGACGCCGCGCAGCGGGGCCGCGGCCTCGGGGCCCAGCAGGCGGCCGCGGTCGAGCGATTCGATGCGGCCGAACAGCGAGGCGCGCAGCGCCTCCTCGCCGTGCACGCGCGCCAGCAGGTCGCCCAGCAGCAGGCCGAACTCGCTGGGCGTGGGGCTGGCGTCGATGGCCTGCAGCAGCGCGCCCAGCGCCGCGAACAGCGGCTCGGCCTCGCGGCCCAGGCCGTGCTCGGCGGGGCGGTAGTCAAGGTAGGCGCGCTGCGCGTCGGTCCACACCCGGAACGCGCACTTGGCCAGCGAGTGGTACAGCGGGCCCTCGCTGATCACCGCCAGCAGCAGGTGGCCGGGATGCGCCTGCACGGTGCCGGCGGCGCTGCTCCACTCGCGCTCCATCGCGAAGCGGTACAGCCGCACGTGGTCGGCGAAGGGCTGGGCCTGCAGCTGGTCGAGGATCAGCAGCACGCTGGCGCTCTCGGAATACGCGCAGGCCTCGGTGAGCGCGCGCTCGAACCGCGGCAGCGGCGGCTCGGCGGGGCCGAGGCTGCCGTCGTCGAGCTCGATGGGCTGCGCGACGGCGGCCGGCTCGGGCTCGGCGCAGTCGTGGTAGAGCACGTGGTCGAAGCCCAGCGCGCGGCCCAGGGCCTGGGCGAAGGCGGTCTTGCGGCGGCCGGCGGCGCCGTCGACGTGCAGCACGCGCAGCGCGCCGGCGGGCTGCTCGGCCAGGCAGCGCAGCGCGTGGGTGTAGTCGTCGTTGGACTCGAAGCCCGCCTCGGCCAGGCGCCGGTGCAGCGGGAGGTCGGCGGCGGCGGTGAGCAGGTGCATGCGGGGGGCCTCGGTCGTGGCGGCGTCAGTCGCGGCGGGGTCGGTCGTGCCGGCGTCAGTCGTGGCGCGTGCCGAAGATCCGGTCGCCCGCGTCGCCCAGCCCCGGCACGATGTAGCCGTGCTCGTTGAGGCCGGTATCGATCGCGGCGGTGTAGACCTCGACGTCTGGATGCAGCGACTCCAGGTGCTCGAGGCCCTCCGGCGCGGCCACCAGGAACAGGCCCTTGATGCGCGTGCAGCCCGCGCGCTTGAGCATGTCGACGGTGGCGGCCAGCGAGCCGCCGGTGGCCAGCATGGGGTCGAGGATCAGCGCGATGCGCTCGTCCATCCGGCCCACCAGCTTCTCGAAGTAGGGCACCGGCTGCAGCGTGTCCTCGTCGCGCTGCAGGCCCACCACGCTCACCTTGGCGGCCGGGATCAGGTCGAGCACGCCGGGCAGCATGCCCAGGCCCGCGCGCAGGATCGGCACCAGCGTGATCTTGGCGCCCTTGAGCCGGCGCACCTTCACCGGGCCGGCCCAGCCGTCTTCCACCACCTCCTCGGTCTCGAGGTCGGCGGTGGCCTCGAACGTGAGCAGGCTGGCCAGCTCGCCGGCCAGCTGCCGGAACTCGCGCGTGCTCAGGCCCTGGTTCCGCAGCAGGCCGATCTTGTGCTGCACCAGCGGGTGGCGGACTTCGACGATTTTCATTCGGGCGTGGCCGGTGTGGGCGATGGCGGGAGTGTAGCGAATGGCCGGCAGTCCGGCCCCCGCCGATCACCTCGCCTCGCGGTCCGGTTGAGGCGCAGGCCAGCCGTGGTGAGGCCTAACGGAAAAGTGCCGGAGAGGGAACGCGCATCGCTCGTGCCGGAGTGAGCTTCCTCGCGCACGCGCAGGCGCTCCAGCATCTGCACACCTCAAAAGAGCGCCCGGGCATCCCGCCCGTGGCCAGTATGGACACGACCATGACCACACGGACGTCCCTCCGCGCCGCCGCGCCGGTGTTCCTCGCGCTGTGCGCCGCCATGCACGCGCAGCCGCTGGGCGCGCAGACCGCCGGCGCGCTGTATCCCAGCCAGGAATACGCCGACCACGTCGCCAAGACCGAGGCCATCACCGCGCACGGCGCGGATGTCTTCGGCGACTCGGTGAACCTGTTCAACGGCACGCTGAGCTTCCGCCAGACCGACCTCTCGGTGCCGGGAAACAACACCCTGCCCGTCGGCGTGTCGCGCCGCTTTACGGTGTCCAACTCGCTGCTGCCGGTGGAGTGGAGCGAGCGTAACCAGGACATCCACACGCGCTACCAGGGCCTGTTCGGCGAGTGGGATATCGACCTGCCGTACATCGGCGGCACGTTCCGCACCCAGGACGGCTGGAATGTCTCCACCAGCGCGCCGCTGATGCGCTGCTCGTCGCCGACCAATGGCGTCGAGGCGTCGCCGAAGTCCTACTACGACACCAATACGGGCGCCGTCTGGATTGCCGGGCAGTTCAGCGAGCGGCCGCGCCTTAATGCGGGTGGATCGGGGGGGGAGCTGCGCCTGGCGTCCGAGGTGTCAGGCTTCCAGATGCCCGGCAATGTGGCCAACGTCCGGTGGATTGATGCGAGCTCGGGCTGGCGCTTCGCCTGCACGGCCAGCCTGGCGAGCGGGCAGGGTGGCGATGGCTTCGTCGGCATCGCGCCAGATGGCACGCGCTACCACTTCAACTGGATGGTCCAGCGCACCCTCGTGGACGTGAAGCGGGATGTCATGACGACTCCGCTGACCCAGGTCACGTTCATGGCCACCTCGCGGGTGAATCGCTCGGAGCTTCGCCTCTATCCGACCCGCGTCGAGGACCGCTTCGGCAATGCCGTCACCTACACGTGGTCGGGGAGCCGTCTGACCGGCGTGAGCTCCAGCGACGGCCGCACGCTGTCGCTGGCCTACAACGCGCAGGGGCGAATCGCGAGCATCACCGGCCACGGCACGACTGTGTCGTATGCCTACAACACGAACGGCAGCTTGACGCGCGTCACCTATCCAGACGCAAGCACCTGGCAGTTCAACTTCGGTGCGCTCGCCACGCATGAGCGTTATGTCGGCATGCAGCTCGGCGAGACCCATCCCGGGAACTACGAGAGTGGTCCCTACGAGTGCTCCTCTGGCCGTCGGATCAATCGTGGTGTCGTCAGCCTCAGCGCGACGAGTCCCTCGGGCGCCTCGGGCATCTTCGAGGTGGCCAACGAGCGCCTGTATCGCTCTGGCGTGCCGTTCGAGTCCTGCAGCCGCGGCCTGCCGTCGAACTGGATCGATCGGGTCATGGCAGACGGGCGCAATGGCGCCGTCGACCTCGACTCGCCTTACCTCCAGCCCCACATGTGGACCAGCAAGGAGCCTGTGGTCTCCGAGCTGATGGTGCTGAAGTCCAAGCGCATCTTCGGGCCGGCGCTGACCGCGGGCGCGTGGACCTACCAGTACACCGACGTGGTGGATTCCGGCGCCGGTACCTTCCAGGCGCGCGGCCATCGCCAGGTGGTGGTGAACCACCCTGATGGTAGGATGGAGGAGCACATCTTTGGCGCCCACTACCGCGCCGATGAAGCCCAGTTGCTGACCCATCGCATCCTGTCCTCCACCGGCGACGAACTGCGGCGCATCGACAACGCGTACCTGCAGTTTGGCGAGCTGACGAGCGGTCCCTTCTCTGTCGGCTTCCAGGGCGGGTTCCTGGAGCCGGGCGAGCTGCCGGCCAAGGCGCGCACGATCCACCAGGACCAGGCCCAGTTCCACTGGGCGGCCACCGACATCGACCTCGAGTTCTTCCAGGTCCGCCAGGAAACCGAGTCGAGCTCGCTGGGCTACAGCCGCACCGCTCGCACTGAGTTCTTCAACGACACCGCGCGCTGGGTGATCGGCCAGCCGCGCCGCCGCATCAACGTCGACACCGGCGTCGTGGAGGGCGAGACCATCTTCGATCCCGCCACGGGCCTGCCGGTGGAGGCCCGCCAGTTCGGGCTCACCGCGCAGACGCTGTCCTACAACGCCGACGGCACCGTGGCCTGGGTGCGCGACGGCGGCGGCAACCAGACCACGTTCTCCAGCTGGTACCGCGGCATCCCGAGGACCATCCAGTTCGCCGACGGCGCCAACGTGTCGGCCGTGGTCGACCCGCTGGGCCGGATCACGTCGGTCACCAACGAGCTCGGCTACACCACGCAGTACGGCTACGACAGCATGGGCCGCCGCAGCAGCACCACGTTCCCCACGGGTGACGTGCAGTCCTGGTTGCCGGTGAACTCGAGCTTCCAGCGAATTGCCACGGTGGAGTTCGGCATTCCAGCTGGCCATTGGCGCCAGAGCATCACCCGCGGCGCCTACCGCAAGGACATCTACTTCGACGCCCTGTGGCGCCCGATCCTCGAGCGCGAGCAGGACACCAGCAACGCCGCCGCCACCACGCGCTTCACCGCGAAGCGGTTTGATCTCGACGGGCGCGAGCTGTTCACCTCGTACCCAGTGGGCTCGGCGAGCTCGTGGGCGGCGATCACGCTCGGTTCGCGCCAGCAGTTCGATGCCCTCGGCCGCCCGGTGCGCTCCGAGCAGGACAGCGAGCATGGCGTACTGGCCACGACCATCGCCTATCTGCCGGGCTTCCTGCGCCAGACCACCAATCCGCGTGGCTTCCAGACCGTGGAGTACTTCTGGGCGCACGGCGAGCCGTCGTATGACAACGTCGCCCAGGTCAACGAGCCCGAACAGCGGGCCACGGTGATCGAGCGCGATATCTTCGGTCGCACGGTGCGCATCCAGCGTGGCGACCTCGGCCGGCACTGGGTGTATGACGCCCATGGCCGCCTGTGCAAGGCGGTGGAGCCCGAGACCGGCGCCACGTTCTCGGCCTTCGACGCGGCCGGCAACCTGGCCTGGAGCGCGCGTGGCTCCTCGCGCACCAGCCTGACCTGCGACCGCGACGACGTACCGGCCTTCGAGCGCATCGAGCGCAGCTACGACGCGCGCAACCGCCTCCTGTCGGTGGACTATCCGGACAGCACTCCGGACGAGACCTACACCTACTTCGCCGACGGCAAGCTGGCCACTGGTACGCGCGCCAATGTGGATCGCACCGAAGGTATCTGGAGCTACCAGTACAACCGCCGCGGCCTGATCACCCGCGAGCACATCAATCGCCCGGGCATCGGCCAGTACGCGTTCCGCTGGGAGCACGATCCGCACGGCCATGTGTCGACCTACCGCGATCCGTGGACCGAGGCGATGCCCTCGTTCGGTCTGACGTTGGACTTCGCGCCCAACGCGCTCGGCCAGCCGACCCGCGCCGGCAGCTTCGCCACCAACGCCACCTACTTCCCCAACGGTGCGCTGAAGAGTTTCACCTACGGCAATGGCGCGGTGTACACCGCCGCCCTGAACCAGCGCGGCATGCTGGACCGCGCGCAGGTGGCCCGCAGCGGCGCGATGATCGTGGACGACAGCTACGACTACGACGCCGTGGGCAACGTGGTGGCGCTCACCGACACCGTCACGCCCAACGGCACGCGCTCGATGACCTACGACGGCATCAACCGCCTGCTGACCGCCAGCTACGGCAACGGCACCGAGGAAGCCTTCACCTACGACTACCTCGACAACATCCGCACCTGGCGTGAGAACACGCAGACCCGCACGTTCAACTACGACGGACGCAACCAGCTCAGCTCGGTCAGCGTGCCGGGCCCGCTGACGCAGACGACCTACGCCTACAACGCGGCAGGTGAGCAGATTTCGCGGACGCCGGTCTATCCGACTTCGGGTCCGACGCAGGTGCGGACCTTCGATATGGCCGGGCGCCTCGCCCGCGTCACGGGCCTCACCGGCATGCAGCACTCCGGCGGAGAGGTGCGCTATGAGTATGACGTGCATGGCCGCCGGGTGACCCAGTGGCGCGACCGCGCGCAGCATACCTTCGCGTCACCCGACGTCCGGGTGAGCTACTACACCTTCGACGGCGTCCTGCGCGGCGAGGCCGACAACTTCAGCGGCAAGTACGGCAGCACTGACTACGTCTATCTGGGCTCGACCCTGGTGGCGAAGAGCTTCATCAGCTGGACCAACACCACGCCGCGCGCAACCACTTACATGCACACCGACATGCTCGGCAGCACCATCGCCGAGACCGACCAGACCGGAACGGTGGTTCGCCGCGAGCGCCATCTGAGCTATGGCGCGCCGATGGATGGCGTCATTGACGACACGATCGGCTATACCGGCCACCAGCAGGATCCGGCTACCGGCCTGATCCAAATGCAGCAGCGCTTCTATGATCCTGAGATCGGCCTGTTCTTGTCCTCTGATCCTGTGACTGCTTATGGCGGTCTTATTGGTCAGTTCCACCGATCTCGCTACGCCAATAGCAATCCGTATAGCTTTACTGATCCAGATGGCCGGCAAAGCCATGCGCGGTGTGGCGGTAGTCCCGCAAATGCGAGGATCTGTGCCGAGATTGCTGAGGAGATTGGCACATCTGGTGCTAGCGGGGCTGCAGAAGCAGGAAGTGCTGTGACTCTCCGCGGAGCTGCGGCACAGGCCCCAACGATCATCGAGTTTTTCGAGAACCTGATTCAGACAAACGAGTCTGCCGAGCCGAGTGCTGAAGCACCCCCTTTGCCTGAAGACCTCGTTGGTGAAAATCCGCGGCTGAACAAGAGCGGCACGCGGGCTACATCCGGCACGCTTACCTCTGACAACGGGGGGGTCGGGGATTATGATGCTGACTTAGAGAAGCTCGCTGGCGGGGTGCGCGAGGTGCAACCGGGTGAAAACGTAAGTGCTCCGCCAGAAGCAATGTTGGGTGAGAATGGGGTATTCGGCAGGGAGGTCAACAGTAGCGGTGGTCGAAGTATCGATATTCCCCCTAATGGATCGAAGCCCCATGAAACGCTTCATTATCCTCCTAGGAGATAGAATTGCGCAGAACTGAGGCAATAGAGCTGGAGGGGTTTGGTCCCGGAGGGCTCGCCGATTTTATTGGCGGTAAAGTACTGATGGTTTCTTGGCCTTCGGCTCAGACTGCTTGTATGGCATGGGATCTCATGCTGCATTGGGACTCTGGGATGGCCTGGAAATTCGGCGGTCGGCTCTCTGTTGGCGCGGATGGGCTTACGGAACTTGGTCATCTGGCGGTCCTTTGCTTGAATGGAGTCGGCCAAGAATGCGTCGTTGATCGTGTCTACAGGCGTGTAGATCTTCTAGTTGCAAAAATTGGCATTGCAACCGTCGATGAAGGCGGGGTTCACTCCGAATGTGCGGTTTCCATGTCTGGCGGAAACCTCGATGAGCTCTTTGTGGCAAATGCTCCTTCGCCCAGCTCCGTTGCTTTTTGGACGGCGAGAGATGTTGGTCCAGCCCTTGAGTACGATGCTTCAATGCTTGCCTGGAGATACTTGTGAGCTTTTTGATTTCTTCGGCGCTTGGTGGGCTGTAGTTTCTCCGAATTTTCAAATCTTTCGCGGGTTCCCAATAGGCGACGGGCCGGGGGAGTGATCCGCCGGCCCGTCGTGTTTTCAGCGATGCGTGGTGCGTGGCGCTCGCGCGGAGGGCGGCCCCGCGCCCCGCGCCCCGCGCCGCGCGCGACCTCAGGCCGCGGCGCTCTCGGCCTTGCGCGGGCCCTCGAGCAGCGCGCGCTTCACCGCGGCCACCACGAGGTCGAGCTCGGCGGAGGTGATGGCGAAGTGCGGGGTGAAGCGCAGCGAGTTGACGCCGCCGTGGATCACGCCGATGCCGTGCTCGCGCATGTACTCCTCGGTGGAGCCGGTGCCGTAGCACTTGAAGTCCGTCGAGAGCTCGCAGCTGAACAGCAGGCCGGTGCCCTGGACCTTGGTGATCAGCCCGCCCAGCTCGGCCTTCAGCGCGTCGAGCTTGGCCACGGCCTCGCGGCCGCGCTCGCGGATGTTGGCGCGCAGCTCGGGCGTCAGCGAGCCCAGCACGGCCGCGGCCACGTCCATCGCGCGCGGGTTGGTGGTCATGGTGTTGCCGTACACGCCCTTGCGGTACAGGCCGGCGGCGCGCGCGTTCACCGCGAGCACGCTGAGCGGGTACTGGCCGGCGTTGAGCGCCTTGGAGTAGGTCTCCATGTCCGGCGCGTCGAGGCCCTCGAAGCCCGGGTAGTCGACGATCGACAGCACGCCGTGCGCGCGCAGGCCGGCCTGGATGGAGTCCACCAGCAGAAGGGTGCCGTGGGCGAGGGTGAGCTCGCGGGCGGCGGCGTAGAACTCGGGGGTGACCTGGCGGCCCGGGTCGCCTTCGCCCATCACCGGCTCGAGGAACATGGCCTCGATGTACCAGCCGTTGGCGTCGGCGTCGGCGAAGGCCTGGCGCAGCTCCTCCACCGAGTAAGGCGTGATGGTGATCAGCTGCGGCTCGTGGTGCTTCCAGCTGGCCAGGTGCTTGGCGTAGGTGGGGCGGGTGGAGTCGGAGTAGAGCATCGGCAGCTCGGTGCGGCCGTGGAAGGCGCCCTTGACCGCGATGCGCTTGACCCGCTTGCCGGCGTGGCGGCCGCCCGGATCGGTGTGCAGCTTGGTGTTGACGTCGGCGATGCGGCCGGCCAGCGACACCGACTCCGAGCCCGAGTTCAGGCACAGGAACTTCTCGAAGGGGCAGGCGCCGCGGGTGTGGCCCAGCTCGGCGCGCAGCGCGCGCGCCAGGCGCAGCTGGCTGAGGTTGGCGGTCATGACGTTGGCCATGACCTGCGGCTGCGCCATGGCCTCGATGACGTGCTTGGGCGCGTGGCCGCCGCCGAGCATGCCGTAGCCGCCGGAGTCGTGGATCACCGCGCCCTTCAGCGTGACCACCCACGGGCCGCGCGCGGCCAGCGCGACGTACGGGTTCACCGCGTCGTCGGCGTAGAAATTGACGTAGTCGCCGAGCACGGCGTCGATCTGGGCCTGCTCGTCGAGCGACACGATCTCGGGGAACTCGGCGGCCAGCGCGGCGAAGCGCTCGGCGGCGGCCGCGACGGCCTCGGCGAGCTCGGGGAACTGCGCGCCCAGGCGCTCGATCGTGGCGTCGTCCAGGCCGGGGGTGCGGACGGCGCCGCCGTGGCCGCGGATGGCGGCGAGGGTGTGGAGCAGGGACATGCGGGTCTCCCGGGCTGCAGCACGTGGCCCCGGAAGGGCGCGTTTGCCGCGTAAGTGGTTGATATGAAACGACTCGCCGATGGTATCACCCGGCCTTCGCGCCCGTAACCCCCGGGCGTTTGAAACCCGCCGGACGGCCCGGTCCGGGGCCGGGTGACAGGTGTCATGCGGCGCGGCTGACAGCCTCCACTGCACGCGCCCGGGCCGGATCGCGAGCATGCGTCCACGCCTCCAGCGAGCCACGACCATGACCCAGCACGCCGCCTCCACCGCCCCCGCCGTCGCCACCCTGCGCGGCGCCCGCAAGGCCTACGGCCCGATCACCGCGCTGCAGCCGATCGACCTCACCGTCCACGCCGGCGAGGTGCTCGCCGTGCTCGGTCCCAACGGCGCCGGCAAGTCCACCGCGCTGGGCCTGCTGACCGGCCGGCTGGCCCCGGACGCCGGCGAGGCCCGGGTGTTCGGCCTCGACCCGCGCGACGACGCGGCCCGCCGCCGGATCGGCGTGATGCAGCAGGAGGCCAACCTGCCCGAGACGCTGGCGGTGGCCGAGCTGGTGGCGCTGTGGTCGGGCTACTACCCCGACCCGCGCCCGGTGGCCGAGACCCTGGCCCTGGCCGGCGTGGCCGACCTGGCCCGCCGCCGCTACCAGGCGCTCTCGGGCGGCCAGCAGCGCCGGGTGCAGTTCGCGCTCGCGATCTGCGGCCGCGCGCCGTTGCTGTTCGTCGACGAGCCCACCACCGGCCTCGACATCGAGGCGCGCCGCGCCTTCTGGGACGTGCTGCGCGGCCTGCGCGACGCCGGCACCAGCCTGGTGCTGACCACCCACTACCTCGAGGAGGCCGACGCGCTGGCCGACCGCATCGTGCTGATCGGCCAGGGCCGCGTGCTGGCCGAGGACAGCCCGGCGGGCCTGAAGGCGCGCACCACCGGCAGCCGCGTCGCCGCGCGCACCGCGCTCGCCGCCGCCGAACTGGTGACCTGGCCCGAGGTGGACGCGCTGGAGTCCGCCGGCGGCCGCCTGCTGATGCGCAGCCGCGCGCCCGACGCGCTGGTGCGCCGCCTGCTCGCCGCGGATCCGACCTGCGCCGAGCTCGAGGTGAGCGCGCTGTCGCTGGAGGAGGCCTTCGTGGCCCTGACCCGCCCGGGCGCGGCGCCGTGAGCGCCGCCGCCACCACCCGCATCGCCGCCATCCGCACCGCCACCGCCGCCGCCACGACACCCGAGGACGCCGCCATGACCGCCCCGACCACGCCCGCCCCCGCCGCCATGCCCGCCTCGCGCATCCTCGCGCTGTACCTGCGCGAGGCCGGCAGCGAGATCCTGCGCATGGCCCGCACCCCGGCCTTCGCGCTGCCCACCATCGCCTTCCCGGTGGTGTTCTACGCGATGTTCGCGATCGTGCTGCCGGGCCAGTGGGGCGGCTTCGACAAGGCCACCTACCTGCTCGCGACCTATGGCGTGTTCGGCGTGATCGGCCCGGCGCTGTTCGGCTTCGGCGTGGGCCTGGCGATGGAGCGCGAGAGCGGGCTGCTCGAGCTCAAGCGCGTCTCGCCGATGCCGATCGCGGCCTACTTCTTCGCCAAGATCGCGATGAGCCTGGTGACCGGCCTGTGCGTGGTGCTGCTGCTGAGCGCGGTGGCCGTGCTGGCCGGCGGCGTCGAGATCGGGCTGGGCGACTGGCTGCAGCTGGTGGGCGTGCTGCTGCTGGGCTCGCTGCCGTTCTGCGCGATCGGCCTGTTCATCGGCAGCCTGGTGAAGGGCCAGGCCGCGGTGGCGATCGTCAACCTGGTCTACCTGCCGATGTCGGTGCTCTCGGGGCTGTGGATGCCGCTGTTCGCGTTCCCGACCGCGCTGCAGAAGCTGGCGGTGATCTGGCCCTCGTGGCACCTGGCCGAGATGGCGCTGGGCGCGGTGGGGCAGGCCCAGGACGTGCGCTTCGGCCTGCATGCCGCGGTGCTGCTGCTGACCGCCGCGCTGTTCCTGTCGCTGGCGGAGTGGCGGATGCGGGCGCGCTGAGCGCGCCCCGTCACATCCGCACCGCCCACGCGTCGAAGCGCGTACGCCCCATCACCGGAGATCGCCATGCGCCTGCCCCCCACCCCCGTCTGGCTGGCCCTCGCCAGCGCCATCGCCCTCGGCGCGCTGCTGCTGGGCGGCGGCCTCGACCCCACCCGCGAGCGCGCGGCGCCCGCCGCGCCGGCCGCGCCCGAGGCGCCGTCGGCCTTCGTGATCCGCGGCGCGCGCGTCTTCGACGGCGAGCGCCTGCTCGAGGCCGGCATCGACGTGGTGGTGCGCGACGGCCTGGTCGCCTCGCTCGGCCCGGCCACCGGCGCCGACGCCGACCTGCCGGTGGTCGACGGCGCGGGCCACACCCTGATGCCCGGCCTGATCGACGCCCACGTGCACGCCTGGGGCGAGGCCAGGCGCGACGCGCTGCGCTTCGGCACCACCACGGTGATCGACATGTTCGGCGACCACCGCCTGCTGCCCGCCGCCGCGCGCCAGCGCGCCTCGCTGGACGCCACCGCCGAGGCCGACCTGCTCGGCGCCGGCACCCTTGCCACCGCCGAGGGCGGCCACGGCACGCAGTTCGGCATGTCGGTGCCGACCCTGGCCACGCCCGCCGAGGCCCCGGCCTGGGTGGCGGCGCGCCGCGCCGAGGGCTCGGCCTTCATCAAGCTCGCCCGCGAGGACCTGCACGTCTACACCGACGACACCCGCATGCCGACGCTCGACGACGCCACCGCCAAGGCCGTCATCGACGCCGCGCACGCCGAGGGCCTGCGCGCGTGGGTGCACGTGTCGGCGCAGGAGGCGGCGCGCGCGTCGCTGCGCGACGGCGCCGACGGCCTGGTGCACGTGTGGCAGGACGCGCCGGCGGATGACGCCATCGTGGCGCTGGCGCGCGAGCGCGGCGCGGCGGTGATCCCCACGCTCAGCGTGATCGCGGCCTTCGGCGACACCCGCCAGGGCCTCGAGCGCGACCCGCGCCTGGCCGAGTGGCTCTCGCCCGCGCAGGTGCAGCAGCTCACCGCGGCGATCGGCTGGCGGAGCGAGGAGGCCGGCGCCACCCACCACGAGCACGACCACGGCGACGCCACCCCGGTGGCCGACCTGCTGCCTAATGCCCGCGAGAGCGTGCGCCGGCTGCATGCCGCGGGCGTGGTGATCCTGGCCGGCACCGACGCCGGCAACGCCGGCACCGCGCACGGCGCCTCGATGCACGGCGAGCTGGCGCTGCTGGTCGAGGCCGGGCTCAGCCCGCTCGAGGCGCTGGTGGCCGCGACCTCGGCGCCGGCGCGGGCCTTCGGGCTGGAGGACCGCGGCCGCATCGCCGCGGGCCTGCGCGCCGACCTCGTGCTGGTCGCGGGCGACCCCACGGCCGACATCACCGCCACCCGCGCCATCGCCCGGATCTGGAAGAACGGCCGCCCGGTGGAGCGCGCGGCCGCGGCCCCGGCCGCCGCCGACGCGACGCTGGCCGCCGGCCCGGTCAGCCACTTCGACGGCGAGGCGATCGACGCCAGCGCCGGCGCGGGCTGGATCCCCACCACCGACCGCATGGCCGGCGGCCGCTCGGACGTGGCGCTGGCGCTGGTCGCCGGCGGCGCCGACGGCAGCGCGGGCGCGCTCGAGGTGCGCGGCGCGGTGGTGGCCCAGCCCGGCGGCGCGCCGCCGTGGGCGGGCGCGTTCTGGGTGGTGGGCGCGGCGCCGATGCAGCCGGTGGATGCGCGCGGCCGCGAGGCGCTGGTCTTCCAGCTGCGCGGCGATGGCCGCCCGGTCCGCGTCATGGTGTTCAGCGGCGAGGACCGCGCGATGCCCGCCACCGTCACCCTGCCCACCGGCGCAGGCTGGGCCGAGGCGCGCATCGCGCTCGCCGACCTGCCCGGGGTCGACCTGGGCCGGCTGCGCGGCGTCGTGGTGACCGCGTCCACCGATCCCGGCCCGTTCGCGTTCGCGATCGACGCGGTCGAAGTACGCTAGGCGCATGCGCCCGCTCCGCCCCGCCGCCGACCTCGATCCCGCCGCCGCCGCCGCGCCCCCGCGCGGCGGCGCCGACGCCGCCGTCCTCGAGGCCGCCTCGATGCCCGGCCAGCACCCGCTGCTGGGCCTGGTCTACCTGGTGTTCGTGGCCCTGCCGCTGGTGTTCGCCCGCGACGTGGGCGCGACCCCGATCCTCGCCAGCGCGGCCGCGGTGCTGGCCTTCCTGCCGCTGTGGTTCGTGTTCGTGCGCGCCGCCACCACGCCGCGCACCCGCGCGGTGCTGATCGTGGCCTGCGCGCTGCTGGGGCACGCGCTGATCCCGTTCAACGTGGGCGGCAACACCTTCAGCATCTACGCGATGACCCTGGCGGCCGCCGTGTGGCCGGCCCGGCGTACCGTCGCCTGGAGCGTGGCGGTGTGGGCCGCGATGACGCTGCAGTTCGCCATCGTGATCCCCGACCTGCGCGTCGCGCTGGGCGTGGGCCTGGTGATCGCGCTCATTGGCGGCCTGGCGGTCGGAGGCATCCTGGCCGGCCGCGCCAAGGCCCGCCGCGACGCCGAGCTGCGCCTGAGCCAGGACGAGATCAAGCGCCTGGCCTCGCTGGCCGAGCGCGAGCGCATCGGCCGCGACCTGCACGACGTGCTGGGCCACACGCTGTCGCTGGTGGTGCTCAAGACCCAGCTCGCGCGCCGGCTGATGGCGCGCGACCAGGCCGCCGCCGAGGCCCAGCTGGCCGAGCTCGAGGGGGTGGCGCGCGACGCGCTGGCCCAGGTGCGCGAGGCCGTCACCGGCATCCGCGCGGCTGGCCTCGAGGCCGAGCTGGCCGCGGCGCGGCTGGCCCTGCTGGAGTCCGACATCCAGCTCGACCACCGCCTGCCCGCGCTGGCGGTGCCGGCCGAGGTGGAGGCCGCGTTCTCGCTGGCGCTGCGCGAGGCGGTGACGAATGTCCTGCGCCACGCCGGCGCGCGCCGCGTCGAGGTGGAGCTGGTGGCCACCGGCGAGCCCGGGCGCGGGGAGTGGGTGCTGGAGGTGCGCGACGACGGCCGCGGCGGGGCGCTGGAGCGCGCCGCCGGCCACGGCCTGCGCGGGATGGGCGAGCGCGTGGCCGCGCTGGGCGGCCGGCTCGAGGTCGACAGCCCGGCGGGCGAGGGCACCCGGCTGCGCTTCAGCGCGCCGCGCGGCCGCGCCATCGAGGCCGCGCCGTGATCCGGCTGGTGCTGGCCGAGGACCAGGCCCTGGTGCGCGGCGCGCTGGCCGCGCTGCTGGGCCTGGAGGACGACCTGCAGGTGGTGGCCGCCTGCGCCGACGGCGAGGCCGCGTGGGCCGCGCTGCAGGCCCACGCCCCCGAACTGCTGGTGACCGACATCGAGATGCCCGGCCTGACCGGCCTGGAGCTGGCCGAGCGCGTGCGCGCCGCGGGCCTGGCTACGCGGGTGGTGATCGTCACCACCTTCGCGCGCGCGGGCTACCTGCGCCGGGCGCTGGACGCCGGCGTGCGCGGCTACCTGCTCAAGGACGCGCCCAGCGAGCAGCTGGCCGACGCGCTGCGCCAGGTGCACCGCGGCGGCCGGGTCATCGACCCGGCGCTGGCCGTGGCCGCCTGGGGCGAGGCCGACCCGCTGAGCGAGCGCGAGCGCCAGGTGCTCCGGCTGGCCGGCGAGGGCGTGAAGAGCGCCGAGATCGGCGAGCGCCTGGGCCTCGGCCCCGGCACCGTGCGCAATTACCTGTCCGAGGCCATCGGCAAGCTGGGCGCGGCCAACCGGATCGAGGCCTACCGCCTGGCGCGCCAGAACGGCTGGCTGTAGCGGCCGGCGCGGGCGGGGCCGGGCCCGGATTCGCGCTGCGGCCCGCGGGCACGGATAATGCGCGCCCCCTGCGTCCCGGCCCCTCCCCTTGAAGAAGAGCGACTTCACCTTCGACCTGCCGCCCGAGCTGATCGCCCAGGCCCCGCTGCCCGAGCGCTCCGCGAGCCGGATGCTGGTCGTCCCCCCGCGCGCCGAGGGCGAGGCCGCCGACGCGGGCTTCGTCGACGCCGGCGTGCGCGACCTGCCGGCGTGGCTCGAGCCCGGCGACCTGCTGGTGTTCAACGACACCCGGGTGATCCCGGCGCGGATCTTCGGCAACAAGGCCACCGGCGGGCGCGTCGAGATCCTGGTGGAGCGCCTGCTGGGCGACCACGAGGCGCGCGTGCAGATGGGCGTGAGCAAGTCGCCCAAGCCCGGCATGACCATCCACCTCGACGCCGGCGGCGTGCTGACCGTGCTGGGCCGCGAGGAGTCGTTCTACCGCGTGCGCTTCGCGCCCTCGGCCAAGCACGGCGATTCCACGCTGGAGAAGTTCCTGCTGCGCGCCGGCCGCCTGCCGCTGCCGCCCTACATCGAGCGCCTGCCGGGCGAGGACGACGCCGAGCGCTACCAGACCGTGTTCGCGCGCGAGGTCGGCGCCGTGGCCGCGCCCACCGCCGGCCTGCACTTCGACCAGGCGCTGATCGAGGCCGTGCAGGCGCGCGGCGTCGGCATCGGGCACGTCACGCTGCACGTGGGCGCCGGGACCTTCCAGCCGGTGCGCGCGGAGCACCTGCACGAGCACCGCATGCACAGCGAGTGGCTCAACGTGGGCGCCGAGCTGGTGGAGCGCATCCGCGCCACCCGCGCCGCCGGCCACCGCGTGGTGGCGGTGGGCACCACGGTGGTGCGCGCGCTGGAGACCGCGTCGCTGGGGGGCGAGCTGCAGCCCTATGCCGGCGAGACCAGCATCTTCATCCACCCCGGCGTGCACGTGCGCAGCGTCGACGCGCTGCTGACCAACTTCCACCTGCCCGAGAGCACGCTGCTGATGCTGGTGTCGGCGTTCTGCGGCCGCGAGCGCATCCTCGCCGCCTATGCCCACGCGGTGCGCCAGCGCTACCGCTTCTTCAGCTACGGCGACGCCATGCTGCTGTTCCCGACGCCGCACGCGGCCGCCCACGCGGAGGCCTCGGCATGAGCCGCATGGCCTTCCAGCTGCTGGGGCAGAGCGGCGCGGCCCGCCGCGGCCGCCTCACCTTCCCGCGCGGCACCATCGATACCCCGGCCTTCATGCCGGTGGGCACCTACGGCTCGGTCAAGGGCATGCTGCCGCGCGACATCGAGGCGCTGGGCGCCGAGATCATCCTCGGCAACACCTTCCACCTGGCGCTGCGCCCGGGCACGGCCGTGATCGAGGCCCACGGCGGCCTGCACGGCTTCACCCGCTGGCCCAAGCCCATCCTCACCGACTCCGGTGGTTTCCAGGTCTGGTCGCTGGCCAAGCGCCGCAAGATCACCGAGCAGGGCGTCACCTTCGCCAGCCCGGTCGACGGCGCGAAGATCTTCATCGGGCCCGAGGAGAGCATGGCCATCCAGCGCTCGCTGGGCTCGGACATCGTGATGATCTTCGACGAGTGCACCCCGTACCCGGCCACCGAGCCGGTGGCGCGCAAGTCCATGGAGCTGAGCCTGCGCTGGGCCGAGCGCAGCAAGGCCGCGCACGCGGGCAACGACGCGGCGCTGTTCGGCATCGTCCAGGGCGGCACCCACGAGGCCCTGCGCACGCGCTCGGCCGAGGGCCTGCAGCAGGTGGGCTTCGACGGCTACGCCGTGGGCGGCCTGGCGGTGGGCGAGCCCGAGGACGAGCGCAACGCGATGCTCGAGCACACCTGCCCGCAGCTCCCCGCCGACCGCCCGCGCTACCTGATGGGCGTGGGCCGGCCGGAGGACATCGTCGAGGCGGTGGCCCGCGGCATCGACATGTTCGACTGCGTCATGCCCACCCGCAACGCGCGCAACGGCCATTTCTTCACCCGCTTCGGCACCGTGCGCATCCGCAACGCCAAGTACGAGCACGACCTGCGCCCGATCGACCCCGAGTGCGGCTGCCAGGCCTGCGCCGGCGGCTTCACCCGCAGCTACCTGCGCCACCTGGAGAAGTGCAACGAGATGCTGGCCGCGATGCTGGGCACCATCCACAACCTGCACTACTACCAGGACCTGATGCGCGGGATCCGCGCGTCGATCGAGCAGGGCCGGTTCGCCGAGTTCCGCGAGGCCTTCTACGCCGAGCGCGCCCGGGGCGAGCCGGGCTGAGCCCCGGCCGGGCGGCGCCCGGCGCCGTCCCGGCCCGCGCGTCCGGGCGGTGGGGCAGGGGCTGGCGGGCTCTGGCATACTCGGCGGCCCGAACCACAGCCCCAGGTCCCGCCCCATGTCCCTGCTCGACCTCCTGATCTCCCCCGCTCACGCCCAGGCCGCGGCCGCCGCCCAGCCCAGCCCGTACGGCTCGCTGGTCATGCTCGGCGTGTTCGTGGTGGTGTTCTTCTTCCTGATCATCCGCCCGCAGATGAAGCGCGCGAAGGAGCAGCGCGAGATGCTCTCCAAGCTCGCCAAGGGCGACGAAGTCGTCACCACCGGCGGCATCGCCGGGCGCATCGTCGAGCTGGGCGAGTCCTTCGTCGGCGTCGAGATCGCCGAGAACACCGTGGTGAAGCTGCAGAAGGGCGCCATCGGCGCCGTCCTGCCCAAGGGCACCCTCAAGGCCGCCTGAGCCGGCCGGCCCCGTCGCCCCGGCGTCGGCCGGGGCGCGCGCCGGGCTTGTGAAGCCTTCACGCCGTCCCCACCCGTCTAGCCGACCGGCCGCCCACGGCCGCACGGATCGAGTCAGCCATGCTTGAGTTCGCCCGCTGGAAAGCCGCCGTCGCCGTCCTGATCCTCGTGGTCGCGGCGATCTGGTCCCTGCCCAACCTCTATCCGCAGGACGCCGCGGTGCAGATCATCGGCCTGCGCGGTCAGGCGGTCGACGCCGCGCTCGACACCCGCGTCGAGGGCCTGCTGGCCGAGGCCGGCATCGAGGCGAAGGACGTGGCCATCGACGGCACGGCCCTGCTGGTGCGCCTGGCCGACACCAACGACCAGATCCGCGCGGCCGACCTGCTGCGGCCGGCGCTGGGCTCGGACTTCTCGGTGGCGCTCAACCTGGCCTCCACGGTCCCGGCCTGGCTCGACGCCATCCGCGCCCGCCCGATGACGCTGGGCCTCGACCTGCAGGGCGGCGTGCACCTGCTGATGCAGGTCGACCGCGCGGCCGCGATCGAGAAGAAGGAGGTCGCGCTGGCCGAGGACGTGCGCGCGATCCTGCGCGACAACGACATCCAGGGCGCCGCGGTCACCGTCGACGCCAACGGCATGCGGGTCACCCTGCGCGACCAGGCCGACACCGCCGAGGTGCGCGGCCGCATCGCCCGCCAGCTGCCGCAGATCACGCTCGACCCGGCCGACCCCGACCAGAACGTGGTCATCGGCCACCTCACCGAGGCCGAGATCGCGCGCATCGTCCGCGAGGCGGTCGACACCAACATCTCCACGCTGCGCACCCGCATCAACTCCATCGGCGTCGCCGAGCCGGTCATCACCCGCCAGGGCGAGGACCGCATCGTCGTGCAGCTGCCGGGCATCCAGGACTCGGCGCTGGCGCTGCGCATCCTCGGCTCCACGGCCACGCTGGAGTTCCGCCCGGTCATCGACAACCCCGGCCAGGACCTGCAGGCCATGCTGCGCAACGGCACCGTGCCGCCGGACGCGCGCGTGTACTACGAGCGCAACCCCACCGGCGGCGCGCCGATCCCGATCCTGCTCTCCAAGCGCCTGACGGTGTCGGGCGACCAGCTCACCAACGCCACCGCCACCATGTCCGACAACGGCACCCCGGCGGTCAGCATCACGCTGAACTCGGCCGGCGGCGACCGCATGTTCGAGTTCACCCGCGAGAACGTCGGCAAGCGCCAGGCCGTGGTGTTCGTCGAGCGCGTGCCGGTGGTGCGGGTGGTCGACGGCGTCGAGGTGCGCAGCTCGCGCCAGACCGAGGAGGTCATCTCGGCCGCCACCATCCGCGGCGTGTTCGGCAGCCGCTTCGAGACCTCCGGCCTGCGTTCGCCCGAGGAGGCCTCCGAGCTGGCGATGCTGCTGCGCGCCGGCGCCCTGGCCGCGCCGATGGACATCGTGGCCGAGCGCGTCATCGGCCCGAGCCTCGGCGCGCAGAACATCGAGAACGGCTGGAAGGCCGTGACCTTCTCGTTCCTGTTCGTGCTGGCGTTCTTCCTCGTGTACTACCGCACCTTCGGCCTGATCACCAACCTCGCGCTGCTGTTCAACCTGCTGCTGGTGGTCGCGGTGATGTCGATCCTCGGCGCCACCCTCACGCTGCCCGGCCTGGCCGGCATCGCGCTGACGGTGGGCATGTCGGTGGACGCGAACGTGCTGATCAACGAGCGCATCCGCGACGAGCTGCGCGCCGGGCTCAAGCCGCTGGCGGCCATCCGCGAGGGCTACGAGAAGGCCTCGGGCACGATCTTCGACTCCAACATGACCGCGCTGCTCGCCGGCGTGGCGCTGTACATCTTCGGCACCGGCCCCATCCAGGGCTTCGCGGTGTCGCTGGTCGTCGGCATCCTGACCTCGGTGTACACCGCGACCACCGTGTCGCGCGGCATCGCCACCCTCATCTATGGTCGCCGGCGCAAGCTCGAGCGGATCTGGATCTGACCCGGAGCCGACCGTGAAGTTCTTCACCCTCATCCCGAACAACACCTCGATCCCGTTCATGGCCCTGCGCCATGCCGCGCTGGTCATGGTGGTCACCCTGATCCTCGGCTCCTTCGCCCTGCTGGCCACGCGCGGCCTGAACTTCGCGCTGGACTTCACCGGCGGCACCGTCGCCGAGCTGCGCTTCGAGCACCCGATCGACCTCGACCAGGCCCGCGAGGCGCTGGCCGAGGCCGGCTACCCCAGCGCGGTGGTGCAGTCCTTCGGCTCCGACGCCGAGGTGATGGTCCGCCTGCAGCCCCGCGAGGGCGAGGGCGCGGCCGCGGCCAACGCGCAGCAGACCGGCGGCGCGATCCTCGACATCGTCCAGGTCGACGGCAACCCGGGCGTCGTGGTCGACAGCGACTTCGTCAGCGCGCAGTTCGGCCGCGAGCTGGCCGAGAAGGGCCTGCTGGCGGTGGTGTTCGTGGCGCTGGGCTTCGGCGTCTACATCATCAGCCGCTTCGAGTGGAAGTTCGCGGTCGCCGCGATCATCACCACGCTGTTCGACGTGGTGCTCACCACCGCGCTGTTCTCGGCGATGCAGTGGGAGTTCGACCTGGCCGTGCTGGCCGGCGTGCTCTCGGTGATGGGCTTCTCGATCAACGACACCATCGTGATCTTCGACCGCGTCCGCGAGAGCTTCCGCAGCAAGCACGACGACGGCCCGGTCTCGGTGCTCAACCGCGCCATCAACCAGACCCTCTCGCGCACCGTGATCACCTCGGTGGTGGCGTTCCTGACCATGTACGCGCTGTTCCTCTACGGCGGCCCCTCGCTCGAGGGCATGGCCAAGGCGCAGATGTTCGGCATCGTGATCGGCACGCTGTCCTCGATCGTGGTGGCCTGCCCGCTGCTGTGGGCCTTCGGCATCCAGAAGCAGGACCTGGCCCTGCGCCCGACCGTCGACCCCGAGCTCGACCGCCGGCCCTGAGCCCGGCGGCGCCCGGCCAGGCCGGGCGCGCGGCGGAAACGAAGAAGGCCCGCGCGAGCGGGCCTTCTTCATGTCCGGGCCCCGGAGGGCGGGGCGGGCGCGCGCGCCTCAGAGGCGCGCGTCCTCGTCGCTCTTCCAGTCGAACGACGCGGCGTAGCCGGTGTCGACGATGACCTTCTGCAGCATCTCGCTGAGCTTGAGGCTGCCGGCCACCACCTGGCCGCCGTCGAGCAGCTGCTCGCCGCGGCCCTTGAAGTCGCAGACCCGGCCGCCGGCCTCGCGCACCAGCAGGATGCCGGCGGCGATGTCCCAGGGCTTCACGCCGGCCTCGAAGTAGGCGTCGGTGCGGCTGCAGGCCACGTAGGCCAGGTCGAGCGCGGCGGAGCCGGTGCGGCGCACGTCCTCGGCGGTCTCGAGCAGGGCCTCGATGGTCTTGAGCTGGGGCCTGATGCGCTTGCGCTCGCGCGGGGCGAAGCCGGTGGTGATCATCGCGCCGTGCAGGTCGCGGCGCTCGCCGATGCGGATCTTCTTGTCGTTGAGCAGCGCGCCCGAGCCCTTGGAGGCCGAGAAGATGTCGTTGCGGATCGGGTCGTAGACCACCGCGTGGATCGGCTCGCCGCCCTCGACCATCGCGATCGACACGCAGAAGTGCGGGAAGCCGCGCAGGAAGTTGGACGTGCCGTCGAGCGGGTCGATGACGAAGGTGGTGCGGGCGCGGTGGCTCAGGCCCGACTCCTCGCCGAGGAAGGCGGCCTCGGGGAAGGCGCGGCGGAGCTCGCGGATGATCTCCTTCTCCGCCAGGGCGTCGACCTCGCTGGCATAATCCAGCCGCGCCTTCTCGACGACGTTGAGGCTGTCGAGCTTGGCCATGTGGCGGAGGATCACGTTGCCGGCCAGGCGCGCGGCCTTGACCATGATGTTGACTGCAGGCTTCTGCATGCGCTCACCGCACCCGGGGGAAGGGAAAAGAACGAGCCGGCGGCGCTCGGGCCCCGGGGGGCGCGGAGTCTAGCATCGCGGCGGCCGCGGCGCCTCCCATTTCCCGCGGACCGGCCCCCGGCCGCCGCCTCCCGGCCCCGGCCGGCCCCGCCCCAGACCCAGCCCGAGACCCCGCATGAGCACCCCCCACGACACCCCCGGCGCCGCCCCGATCGACATCGTCCTGGTCGGCACCCAGCACCCCGGCAACCTCGGCGCGGCGGCGCGCGCGATCAAGACCATGGGCCTGCCCCGGCTGGTGCTGGTGGCCCCGGAGCACCCGGTCGACCATCCCGACGCCCTCGCCATGGCCGCCGGCGCCGACGACCGCCTGGCCGCGGCCCGGGTCGTGGCCAGCGTCGAAGAGGCCGTGTCCGAGGCGGTCTTCGTGCTCGGCTGCACCGCCCGCAGCCGGACCGTCCCGCTGCCCGAGCTGAGCCCCCGCGAGGCCGCGGCCCGCCTGCTCGAGGCCGCGCCCGCCGGCCGGGTGGCCCTGCTGTTCGGCCGCGAGCGCACCGGCCTGACCAACGACGAGCTGCAGCGCTGCCACGCCGCGGTGCACATCCCGGCCGACCCGGCCTTCAGCTCGCTCAACCTCGCCGCCTCGGTGCAGGTGATGGCCTACGAGCTGCGGGTGGCCCTGCTCGAGGCTGGGCTGGTCCCGCCGCGGCCGGCGCCCCCGGCGCTGGACGAGGCCGAGCCGCCGGCCACCCAGGGCCAGCTCGAGGGCATGTTCGGGCACTTCGCCGAGGCGCTGGACGACATCGACTTCCACAAGGGCCGCGCGCCGGAGATGAGCCTGCAGCGGCTGCGCCGGCTGTTCCTGCGCGCCGGGCTCGACGCGCGCGAGGTCCGGCTGCTGCGCGGCATCCTCTCCGACGCCCAGCGCATGGCCCGGCTGGCCCGCGGCGGGTGAGTCCGGTGCTGGGCGGGTGGGAGCGATTCTTGTATCGTCCCGTCTCCAGCCGACCCCCTGGCGTCACCGCGCCGGCGGCGTCGCGCGCGGCCCTGCTTCCAGCCCCGTGAGGCCCGTGACCATCCATTCCCGCCCCGCCGCCGAGCGTCCGCGTCCAGGCCGTGGCCTCCGTGCCCGGCTGTCCGCGCCGCTGCTGTCGCTGCTGCTGGGCCTGGCCGCCACCCTGGGCGCCGCCGCGCCCGCGGCGGCCGACCCCGGCGTGCTGGTGCTGGGCCGGATCAGCGACGACCCGCGCGCCCACCACGACCAGCTGCAGGCCCTGCTCGACTACGTGGTGCCGCGGATGCGCGACGTGGGCATCCGCGAGGGCCGCGTGCTGATGGCCCGCGACCCCGCGCAGATGCAGAGCTACATGCGCCGCGGCCGGGTCGACTGGGTCACCGAGACCGCCAGTATGGGCATGATCCTGGCCGACCGCGCCGGGGCCGAGCCGCTGGTGCTCACCGAGCGCGGCGGCTCCAGCAGTTACCGCACCGTGTTCTTCGCCCGCCGCGATGCCGGCATCACCAGCCTGGCCGACCTGCCGGGGCGCAGCATCGCGATGCAGAACCCGTCCTCCACCAGCGCCTACTTCGTGCCCATGCTCGAGCTGCTCGACGCCGGGCACCGGCCGCTGCTGATGCTCTCGCCCGAGGACCGCCCGCAGGCGGGCGAGGTGGGCTACGTGTTCGCCCGCACCGAGATCAACATCGCCACCTGGGTGCACAAGCGGCTGGTCGACGTCGGCGCCATGAGCGAGCTCGACTGGGCCCAGCTCGAGCGCATGCCCGAGAGCTTCCGCGCCGACATGCAGGTCATCCACGCCAGCGAGCCGGTGCCGCGCGCGATGGAGCTGGTGCGGCCCGACCTCGACCCGGTGGTCCGCGCGCGCCTGCGCGAGGTGCTGCTCGACGCCGCCGGCGACCCCGAGGCCGGCGACGCGCTGCGCGCCTTCTTCCGCACCACCCGCTTCCTGCCGATCGACGACGCCACCGGCCGCGGCCTCGAGCGCCTGCGCGAGGGCGCGCGCCGGGTCCGCCTGGAGGTGGAGTGATGCGCTTCGGCCTGCAGGCCCGCGTGCTGGCGGTGGTGGGGCTGGCGCTGCTGCTGGTGGTGGCGCTGTCGGCCGCCGCCTGGCGCCAGCAGGCCCGCGCGCTCGAGGAGGTCCGCGAGCTCGGCCGCGAGTCCACCGCCACCATGCTGCGCCAGGCCCTGAGCGCGCGCGGCGAGGCCACCACCGCGCAGCTGGCCGACGCGCTGGCGAACCCGCTGTACTACTTCGACCTCGACGCCGTCGGCGAGCTGGCCCGCGCCGCGCTGCGCCAGCCCGACGTGGCCTACGTGCTGGTGTTCGACGACGAGGGCCGGGTGCTGCACGACGGCTCGGGCGACATCCCCACCTTCGGCCGGCTGATGGACGACCCGCTGGCCTACGAGGCCATCGGCGCCAGCGGCCTGCACCTGCAGCTCGCCGGCAGCCTGCTCGACGTCGCCCACCCGGTGCGCGTGGGCCAGCAGCGCCTCGGCGGCGTGCGCGTGGGCTACTCGCTGGCCGGCATCGAGCGCGAGGAGGCGCTGGCCCAGGCCGCGCTGCGCGAGCGCGTGGACGTCGCCCGCCGCGCCCACTTCCGCGACCTGCTGCTGCTGCTCGGGCTGCTGCTGGCGCTGTGCACCGGCCTGATGTACGCGATGCAGCGCGGCCTGGTGCGGCCGATCCGCCGCCTGGCCGAGGCCGCCCGCGAGATCGAGGCCGGCCGCTACGAGCTGCGCGACCTCGAGACCCGCCGCACCGACGAGGTGGGCGAGCTGATCGGCGCCTTCCGGCGCATGAGCGACGGCGTCGCCCGGCACGACCGCGAGGTCCGCCGGATGGCCTACGGCGACGCGCTCACCGGCCTGCCCAACCGGCTCGCCTTCCGCGAACTGCTCGACCAGCGCCTGCTGACCCTCGACGGCACCAGCGGCGAGCTGGCCCTGATGTTCGTCGACCTCGACGACTTCAAGCGCATCAACGACACCCTCGGCCACGACGCCGGCGACGACGTGCTGACCCAGTTCGCCCAGCGCATCCGCGCCTCGGTCGAGCGCCTGGGCGGCGCCGGCGCCGAGGTGGCGCGCTTCGGCGGCGACGAGTTCGTGGCCCTGGTGATGGGCGAGGACATGCGCATGCTCTCCGCGCAGATCGCCGACGCGCTGATCGCCGAGCTCCAGCAGCCCATCGCCGTGCACGGCCGCCAGGTGTTCCTCGGCGCTTCGGTCGGCGTGACCCTGTTCCCGCACGACGCCAGCTCCGCCGGCCTGCTGCTGAAGAACGGCGACATCGCGATGTACCAGGCGAAGGTCGCCGGCAAGAACTGCTACCGCTTCTACTCCCGCGCCATGGACCAGGCGGTGGAGCGCCGCGTGCAGATGGAGCAGGACCTGCGCGGGGCCTGGGAGCGCGGCGAGCTCAGCCTGAACTTCCAGCCGATCTTCCAGCTCGCCGACGGCCGCCTGGTGGGCGCCGAGGCGCTGCTGCGCTGGCAGCACCCCACCGAGGGCGTCATCCCGCCGTCGGTGTTCGTCGACGTCGCCGAGCAGAGCGGCCTGATCGACCAGCTCGGCCGCCACGTGATCCGCCAGGCCTGCCTCGACGCGATGCGCTGGAAGGGCCCGCAGGGCGAGGCGCCGTTCGTGTCGGTCAACGTCTCGGCCCGCCAGCTGCGCTCCGGCGACCTGCCCGAGGTGGTCTCGGCCGCGCTCGAGGAGTCGGGCCTGGCGCCCAAGCGCCTGCACATCGAGCTGACCGAGACCGCGGTGCTGGGCGACGAGGTCCAGGCCAGCGCGCTGCTGGCGCGGCTGCGCTCCACCGGCGTGAAGGTGTGGCTGGACGACTTCGGCACCGGCTTCTCCGGCCTCAGCCACCTGCGCCGGGTGCCGGTGGACGGCGTCAAGATCGACCGCAGCTTCGTCGCCGACGTGCTGCGCGACCCCGACGACCTGGCCCTGACCTCCGCGATCATCGCGATGGCGCACTCGCTGGGCATCACGGTGGTCGCCGAGGGCGTCGAGAACGAGGGCCAGTACGCGGTGCTGCGCGAGCGCGGCTGCGACCAGGCCCAGGGCTTCTGGCTGGGCCGGCCGATGACGGCGGCCGACTTCGAGCGGCGGATGCTCGTCTGAGCGATGCTGGTCTGAGCCGCGCGCGGCCTCAGCCGGCGGCGGCGCCCGCGCCGGCCCCGGCCGCCGCGAACCACTGCGTCACCGCGGCCCAGCTGGCCTGCACGGCCTCGGCCACGGTGCCCGACAGCACCACCGCCGCGACGATCGTCCCCAGCCCCAGCACCCACACCAGGCCCAGCATCAGGCCGTCGCGGGCCAGCAGGGCCAGCGCGTAGAGCACGATCAGCATCGCCAGCGGGTAGTTGGTGAGCGGGATCGGCAGCGACAGCAGGACGCCCACCACCACCAGCTGCGCGCCGGTGAAGGCCAGCGCGGCGCCGCGCTCGAACATCCGCCCGCCGCGCGGCTTGACCATGCGCTCGACCCAGCCCAGCACGCGGCCGATGCGGCGCTCGAACGTGGCCAGGCTGGCGCGTGTCATGCCGCGCCGGCCGATGAAGCCCGGCAGCCAGGGCTGGCGCATCAGCAGCAGCAGCTGCAGGCCGAGCAGGCTGGCCAGCGGGCCGGAGATCGCGCCCGCGCCCACCGGCAGCGGCAGGAAGGCGGGCAGGGTGGCGAGCAGGATCAGCATGCCGAACGCGCGCCGCCCGAGCTCGTCGAGCAGGCGGTGGAAGCTGAGGTGTTCGTCCGGCGGGCCGCCCTCGGCGAGGGCGACCAGCAGCGCGCGGGTGGTGGGGATGGCGTCGGCGGGCGTCATGTCGGGCGGGAGGATGCCAGCCCGAGCGTGAACGCCGCCGTGCCCATCCTCAGGACACGGCCTCGGCGGGCGAGGCGTCCGGCGCCGCCACGCGCGAGACCAGCAGCTTGTCGACGCGCGGGCCGTCGAGGTCGATCACCTCGAAGCGCCAGCCGGCGAACTCGAAGTACTCGCCCACGTGCGGGATGCGGCCGTAGCGCGCGATCACCATGCCGGCGAGGGTGTTGTAGTCGTGGTCCTCCTCGTCGGGCAGCACGCCCAGGCCGAGCAGCTCGCGCAGGTCCTCGGTGGGCAGGCCGCCGTCGACCAGCATCGAGCCGTCCTCGCGGGTGACCACCAGCGGGTCGGCGTCGTGGCCCTCGTGCACCTGGGTGCGGCCGATGACCGCGTGCAGCACGTCGTTGGCGGTGACCATGCCCTGGATGTCGCCGTACTCGTCGACCACCAGCGCCAGCGGCTGCTGCTCCTCGCGGAAGATCTCCAGCAGCTTCAGCGCGCCGGTGGACTCGGAGACGAACAGCGCCGGGCGCAGCTCGCGGAACAGGTCGGGGTCGGGGCGGCCGAGGCGGCCGGCCAGCGCCTTCACCTCGAGGATGCCCACCACCTCGGCGTCGCCGCCGCGCTGCACCGGGTAGCGCGAGTACGGGGTCTCGGCCATCGTGGCGAGGTTCTCCTCGAGGCTGGCCTCGACGTCCAGCCAGCCGATCCGCGTGCGCGGGGTCATCAGGCTCTCGGCGGTGCGGTCGCCCAGGCCCAGCACGCGGTTGACCATGTTGCGCTCGCCGGCGTCGAACACGCCCGCGTCGTGCGCCTCGGAGACCATCATGCGGATCTCCTCCTCGGTCACCGCCGCGGTGTCGTTGTCGCGCAGGCCCAGCAGGCGCAGCGTGGTGCGGGTGCACAGCGACAGCAGCCAGACCGCAGGCGTGCCGATCACCGCCACGATGCTCATCGGCAGGGCGACCACCGCGGCGATGCGCTCCGGGTGGGCGATCGCGAAACGCTTGGGCACCAGCTCGCCGAAAACGATCGTCACGAAGGTCACCACCACAGCGACGATCACGCTTCCGATGGTCATGGCGGTGGCCGGTGCCAACGCCGGGATCACCTCGTCGAGCCAGGCGCCCAGGACGAGCCCGAAGGCCTCGCCGCCGACGATGCCATTCAGGTAGGGGATCAGCGTGATGCCCACCTGCACCGTGGACAGGAAACGCTCGGGGTTCTCCGACAGCGCCAGGGCGCGCCGGGCGCCGGCGCTGGATTCGCTGAGCTGCTTGAGCCTCGGCTTGCGAGACGTGACGACCGCCATCTCCGACATGGCGAAGAAGCCGTTCAGGGCGATCAGGGCGATGACGACCAGCAGTGCGTAGTTCATGGGCGGCCAGGGCATCCGTGTGACCGGGTGCCGGCTCGGGATCCTCGGGGCGTGGAGCGTGAAGGGACGCGGATGATGCCACAGCTGGCCCGGCCACCCGGCCCGGCGGTCCGGGGAGGGGGCGGCGGCGGGCCGGGGGAGCGTCCTGGTGGGGCCGGGGTGTAATATGGGTGTCATCGTTTCGTCACCTCGCGGCGACGACCGCCCGCCCCGCGCGTCGGGGCCCCGGTCCCGCGCCGCGCCCCTGCTCCCGCACCCCCGAGGCCCCGCATGTTCTCGCTGCAGACCATCTTCGGCAAAGGCAACCAGTTCTTCGGCCTGCTCGACGAGGCCGCCTCGGCCGCCGCCGACGCCACCACCGCGCTGCACGCGATGCTCAAGGAGGGCGGCAAGGAGCCGGCGCTGGACGCCTTCCGGCTGGCCCGCGAGCGCGAGCGCCGGGTCGCCGACCGGATCAACGAGGAGCTGGTCAACAGCTTCGTCACCGCGCTGGAGCGCGAGGACATCGAGGCGCTGAACTCGGCCCTGGTGCGCATCCCCAAGCAGGTCGAGAAGTTCGCCGAGCGCTACGCGCTGGCCACGACGTTCCTGGCCGGCATCGACTTCGCCCCGCGCGCGGCCATGCTCGAGCAGGCCGCGAAGGTGGTGGTCGAGATGGTCCGGCAGCTGCGCAAGATGAAGCTCGAGGAGATGAAGGCGCTCAACGACCGCCTGCGCTCGATCGAGAACGAGGCCGACCGGCTGATGCTCGAGCTCTACCGCGACATCTACTCCGGCCGCTACGACGGCCAGCAGATGTTCCTGATCAAGGAGTTCTTCGAGATCCTGGAGAAGGCGATCGACCGCTGCCGCGAGGCCGGCGTCGTCGCCTACCAGATCGTCCTCAAGAACAGCTGAGGGCGCCCCCGTGCTCACCCTGCTCATCGCGGTGATCATCACCGCGCTCGTGTTCGAGTACATCAACGGCTTCCACGACACCGCGAACTCGATCGCGACGGTCGTGGCGACCAAGGTGCTCTCGCCGATGCAGGCGGTGGCCCTGGCCGCCGGCATGAACCTGATCGGCGCGCTCTGGGGCACCGCGGTGGCCAAGACGATCGCCTCGGGCCTGATCGACCAGCAGGTGGTGCAGGTGACCAGCCAGGTCATCCTGTGCGCGCTGACCGGCGGCATCGTGTGGAACCTGCTGACCTGGTGGTTCGGCCTGCCGAGCTCGAGCTCGCACGCGCTGATCGGCGGGCTGTGCGGCGCGGCGCTGGCGGCGGCCGACATCCAGTGGTCGGCGATCATCTGGAGCCAGCCCGCCGAGCCCTTCTACAAGGGCGCCGGCGTGCTGTGGAAGGTGGTGCTGCCGATGTTCTCCTCGCCGGTGCTGGGCTTCCTGGCCGGCTTCGCGATCATGGGCCTGCTGTTCGCGATCCTGGCGGGCATGTGCCGCGCCGGCGGGCCGCTGGCGCGGATCGCCCGGCCGCGCTGGGTCAACGCGTTCTTCGGCAAGGCCCAGATCGTCTCGGCGGGCTACATGGGCTTCGCCCACGGCCTCAACGACGCGCAGAAGACGATGGGCATCATCGCGCTGGCGCTGGTGGCCGGGCAGCAGGCCGGCACGCTGGACGACCTGCCGGGCTGGCTGGCCTGGCTGCATCCCACCGAGGCCGCGATGCGCGACGGCGACATCGACACCTGGATCAAGGTCACCTGCGCGCTGGTGATGGCCGCGGGCACCGCCGCCGGCGGCTGGCGGATCATCAAGACCCTCGGCCACAAGCTGGTGAAGCTGCACCCGATCCACGGCTTCGCGGCCGAGACCGCGGCCGCCAGCGTCATCACCCTGGCCTCCAGCCTGGGCATCCCGGTGTCCACCACCCACAACATCTCGTCCGCGATCATGGGCGTGGGCACGGCCAAGCGGCTCAACGCCATCAAGTGGTCGGTGGTGGAGCGCATGGTCTGGGCCTGGATCCTGACGATCCCGGCGGCGGGCGGCATCGCGTTCTTCATGCTCGAGGCGCTCAAGGGCCTCGGCTGGGCCTGAGCCCGCGCGCGGCCCCCGTTCCGCGGCTCAGGCCGCGGGCGTGCCGCCGCTGACCGCGCGGGTGCGGTTGCGGCCAGCCAGCTTGGCCTCGTACAGCGCGCGGTCGGCCTGCAGCAGCAGCGAGGTCGCCGAGCACGCGCCCGCCGGCCCGCAGGCCGCCACGCCCACGCTGATCGTCAGCGAGGGCGCGGTGGGGCTGGCCGGGTGCGGCAGCCCGATGGCCTCGACGTGCCGGCGCAGCGCCTCGGCGTAGGCCAGCGCCTCGCCCTCGGCGGTCTCCGGCAGCAGCACGCAGAACTCCTCGCCGCCGTAGCGCGCCAGCAGGTCGCCGGCGCGCCGCAGCTGGCCGTGCAGCTCGTCGCCGACCCGCGCCAGCGCGTGGTCGCCGGCGACGTGGCCGAGGTGGTCGTTGTAGGCCTTGAAGTGGTCGATATCCAGCAGCGCCACCGCCAGCGGATGCCCGTGCCGGCGCGCGCGGCGCAGCTCGTCGGCCAGCGCCTGGTTGAGCCGGCGGCGGTTGGCGACGCCGGTGAGCTCGTCGGTGAGCGAGAGCGCGCCGAGCTTCTCGGCCTGCTCGCGCAGCAGCGACTCGCGGCGCATCGACCCCGAGACGTTGTTCACCGCCACCACGCACAGCGTTGCCGCGCCGAGGCGCAGCGGCATCACCTGCAGCGACTGCGCCATCGGCGCGTGCGCGCCGGTGCCCGGGTCGACCAGGCGCAGGTGGTGTGGATTGAGGCCGGGCGAGAGCACCGAGGGCAGGCCGCGCGCCAGCGCCTGGCCCACCGCCTGCTCGAGCCGGGTGCCGCGGACCTCGGGGAACACGCTGGCCAGCGGCAGGCCGACCGGGTCGGCCGGCGGCGCGGGCATCGCCCGGCGCAGCCAGGCGTTGAGCAGCACCACGCGCTGCTGGGCGTCGAGCACCAGCACGCCGGACTCGAGCTTGCCCAGCACCGCCTCCGCGAGCCCGGGCGGCAGCGCGGCGCTCATCCGCCTCCCGCGCGGGCCAGGAACGCCGCCAGCGCGACCCGCAGCGCCGCCAGCGAGTCCGCGCCCAGCAGGAAGGCCACGAAGCCCTCGATGTCGCGCTCCTCGAGGCTGAGCTGGATCTGCACGAACAGCACCTGGTCGAGCTCGCCGGCGTCGCCGAGCAGGTGCTCGGTGGCGGCGATCTGGAACTGCGGCAGCGAGCACTCGAAGTGCTGGCCCAGCATGTCGGCGAAGGTCGAGAAGCAGGTGTTGAGGATGATGTTGCCGATCTCGCACATCGCGTCCTGCTCCATCTCGGTGAGCTGGGACAGCGGGGTCTGCGAGCCGAGCATCAGGCGCACCACCTCGAGGCTGGTCTCGCCGGGGAACATCAGCAGCGCCGAGCCGGTGACGTCGCCGGCGAAGGTCTGCGAGACCGAGGTGATGCGGCGGCTGCGCTCGGGATCGAGCAGGTCGACGAGCTTGTCGGGCGTGAGGATGTGCACCAGCGGCACGCTCATGCTGACCGACTCGCCGGTGAGCTCGCTGAGCGAGGCGGCGGCCTGGCCGACGCTGATGTTGAACACCTCGCCCAGCACGTCGAGCTCGATCGGGGTGAGCTCAGCCACGATCGGCCTCCCAGGCCTCGAGCGCCTGGCGCACCACGGCCTCGGTGATGGGCTTGGCGATGAAGCGGATGCCGAGCTCCTCGGCGCGGGCCTTGCTGGAGGCCTGCACGTTGGCGCTGAAGATCACCAGGGTGGCGAACGGGTGCCGGGCGCGGATCTCGACGGCGGCGTCGAACCCGTTCATCACCGGCATGTTGATGTCGAGCGTGACCAGGTCGGGCTTGCAGGCGTCGGCGCGGGCGATCGCCTCGGCGCCGTCGGCGGCCTCCTCGATGGTCCAGGCGCCGGGGCGCAGGTCCTGGATCATCGCGCTGATGATCATGCGCGAGACGCGGCTGTCGTCGACGACGAGGGCGGTGAGGGCCATGCGGAGTCCGGTCGTGGTGGGCTCCGTGTCTCGGGACAGCCCGTCACGGAGTGTGACGAGTGTAGCGGTTCACCGCCGGTCGGCCGCTGTCGGGAAACTCCTGACAGCGCGCCGCGCGGGCGCCCCGGGCGCTGGGCTCAGAGCAGGTCGCCGCCCGCCGACATCGCGCGCTCCATCGCGTCGCCCACGCCGCCGATCTCGAGCACGAGGCGGTCGAGCTCGGCCGCGTCGAGGCCGGCGTAGGGGCGGTTCTCGCACAGCTGCAGGTAGGGCACGTGGTCGAGCTCGCTGATCGCGAGGTAGCCCACCCGGCTCTCCCAGTTGAACGCCAGCGCCTTGCGCGCGTCGAGGCCGGTGGTGGGGCCGATCGCGGTGCTCACGCGCAGGTACTTGCGGCCGTCGTCGTCCTCGAGCTCGCTGAGGAAGATCGCCTGGTGGCGCGTGCCCTGCACCAGCGACAGCTCGACGCAGACCAGGAACGGCTCCGAGGTGCGCACGGTGTAGTGGCCGGCGAGGTGGCTGCGGATCTGCTCGAAGTTCTGCATGGCGGTGGCTTTGGAGGCGGCGTGGACCCGTATGCTAGCCCCCGATGCGCGCGAAGTCTCCCGCCACCGCCACGCCTCGCACCGCTCGCCCCGCCCCGCGCGTCGCGGCGGCCGCGCTCGCGCCGACGCCGGCCGCGCGGGCGGCGGCGATCGTGCGCGCGCTGCGCGGGGTGCCGGCGGGCGAGGTGGTGGGCTACGGCGAGCTCGCGCGCCGCGCCGGCCTGCCCGGGCGCGCGCGGCTGGTCGCCCGCGTGCTGCGCGAGGCCGCGGTCGACGACCTGCCTTGGCACCGCGTGGTCCGCAGCGACGGCCGCATCGCCTTCCCCGACGGCAGCGCGCCGCACGCCGAGCAGGTCGCGCGCCTGCGCGCGGAGGGCGTGCGGGTCGAGGGCGGCCGGGTGCGCGGCCAGCGCGCCGCGCCGAGCCTCGATGCGCTGATCTGGGGCTGAGCCGGGGCGGGCCGGCCGGCGGGCAGGCGCGCGACGCGCGAGCGGTGGCAGAATGCGCCTCCCGGCCCGACGCGCCCCGCGCGCCACGGCCCGCCACCGGAGTCGAGCATGCCGTTCCAGATCACCCCCGCCATCCGCGGCATCCTGATCGCGATGAGCTTCGTGCTCGCGCTGGTGCTGTTCCGCCAGGAGGCGATCCTCGACCAGCTGGTGCTCAGGCCGCTGCAGGCCGGCTTCATGCCCTGGCAGGTGGTGACCTACGCGCTGGTGGACACCAGCTTCGGGCTGTTCATCAACGGCCTGATCCTGGTGATGTTCGGCGCGCAGATGGAGTACAGCTGGGGCACCCGGCGCTTCCTGACCTACCTGGTGAACTGCGTGGCCGGCGCGGGCGTGGTGTACCTCGCCGCGACCCTGCTGCTGCCGGCGATGGGCCCGATCGGCCCGGCCTACGGCTTCACCCCCGCGATCATGGGCCTGCTGCTGGCGTTCGTGATCCGCGATCCCAACCAGACGATCATGCTGATCATCCCGCCGATCCCGATGAAGGCGCGCACGCTGTTCATCGTCATCGTGGTGCTGCAGGTGGTGTTCGGCTGGAACGCCGGCCCCGTGGTGGTGCTGAGCAACCTCAGCGGCGCCGTCTTCGGCTGGCTCACCCTGCGCTACTGGCAGGGCAAGCCGCCGTTCCCGCCCAAGCGGCCCCGCGGGCCGCGCCTGGTCAAGTGAACCGGCCCCGCGGGCCGCGCCTGGTCACGTAAGCGCGCGCTCCCCGGCGACGCCCCACGACGCCCCGCCTCGCGCGGGGCGTCGCGCGTCGGGCCTCAGCGCCGCAGCGAGAGGAAGTCGGCCGAGGCCGCCAGGCGCAGCGCGTCCAGGCGCGGGCGCGCGCCGGGCAGTGCCGCCAGCAGCTGCTCGCGCTCGACCTCGAGCTTGGCGATCTCGATCGGGCGCACCGCCGGGTTGACCTTCGACAGCGCCACCAGCCGCTCGAGCTCGCCGGTGAGCAGCGCATCGGCCTTGGCCACGGCCGCGGCCACCTGCTCGGCGGCGCGCTCCACGGCCATCGCCTGCAGGCGCTCAAGCATCGGCGGCACCAGCGCCGCGATCACCTTGCGCATCGGGCTGAGGTCGATCTCGCGGTCGGCCGCGCGGATGCGCGAGCGCTCGGAGGGCTGGTAGGCGTCGCGCGACTGCAGGCGGGTGTCGATGGCCACCACCACCGGCGTCGGCGGCAGGTAGCGCTCGGCGTCGAGGCGCTTGTGCGCCACGCACTCCAGCACGTACACCGCCTCGAGGATGACCGTGCGCGGGGGAAGGGCGTCGTCGACGATGAAGGCGGCGTTGCCGGCCTCGCCCGAGAGCAGCAGCTCGGTGGCCGAGAGCAGCAGCGGGTGGTCGGCCCGCAGGTAGAGCACGTCGTCGCGGGCGATGGCCGTGGCGCGGTCGGTGGTGGCCTGGCGCGGGCCGGCCTTGAGCTCGTCGAAGCCGTCGACGGTGATGTATTCCGGGTCGAGCAGCCACAGCGTGTGGTCGAGCGGCTCGTGGTGCACGCCGAGCTGCTCGAGGGTGCGCAGCGGGAAGTCGTCCTCGCGGGCGCGGGCGTCGTCCTCGGCGAGCGCGTGCAGCAGCGCGTCGTCGCCGCGCTGGCTGCCGAACTCCAGCAGCCGGTCGCGGCCGCGGCGGATGACCTCGGCGAACTCGGCGTGGCGCGCGCGGGTGTCGCGGACCAGGTCGGCGAGCGCGGACTCGCGCTCGCGGCCGTCGGCGCCGCTGGCCAGCGCGACCACCGCGTCGCCGAACTCGCGCAGCAGGTTCGAGCCGTCCTGGATGGCCTCGGAGAACGCGTCGAGGCCCTCGTCGTACCAGCGCAGCAGCACCTCCTGGGCGCTGCCGGCCACGGCGGCCGCGTGCAGCTGCACGTCGCCGCGCTGGCCGATGCGGTCGAGGCGGCCGATGCGCTGCTCGAGCATGTCCGGGTGCAGCGGCAGGTCCCAGAACAGCAGGTGCTGGGCGTGCTGGAAGTTGCGGCCCTCGGCGCCGATCTCGCTGGCCACCAGCAGGCGTGCGCCCTCGGGGTCGGCGAACCAGGCCGCGTTGCGGTCGCGCTGCAGCAGGTTCATGTCCTCGTGGAAGCGCGCCACCTGCAGGCCGGACTTCAGGCGCAGGGCCTCCTCGAGCGCCTGCACCTTGGCCCGCGAGCGGCACAGCAGCAGCGCCTTGGCGGGCGCGATCCGCTCGAGGGTGGCCAGCAGCCAGTCCAGGCGCGGGTCGGTGGTGTAGTCGTGCTCGGGCTCGTCGTCGGCGTCGCCGGTGTCGTGCAGGAACTCCGCGCGCAGCGCGGCCAGCAGCGTGTCGTCGGCGCCGTCGAGGCGCGCCACGTGCTTCAGGCGCTTCGGGAAGCCGCCCACCGCGGCGCGGCGGTTGCGCACCATCACCCGGCCGGTGCCGTGGCGGTCGACCAGCATCGCCAGCAGCGCGTCGCGCTCGTCGCCGTCGCCGGCGGCGATCGCGGCCAGGCGCGCGGGCAGCGCGTCGGCGGCCTCGGGCAGCAGGGCGGCCAGCGCGGCGTGGTCGGCGTCGGACAGCGCGAGGCCGTCGGCCAGCCGCTCGGCCAGGTCGGACAGGCCCACCCACTGGCGCTGCTCGGCCTCGAACGCGGCGAGGTCGGTGTAGCGCGCCGGGTCGAGCAGGCGCAGGCGGGCGAAGTGCCCGCCCAGGCCCAGCTGCTCGGGCGTGGCGGTGAGCAGCAGCAGGCCCGGGGTCTTGGCCGCGAGCTGCTCGACCAGCGTGTAGCCGGGGCTGGCGAAGGCCGGCGTCCAGGCCAGGTGGTGGGCCTCGTCGACCAGCAGCAGGTCCCAGCCGGCGGCCATCGCCTGCTGGGCGCGCTTGGGGTGCGAGGCCAGCCAGTCGACGCTGGCGATGACGCACTGCTCGTCCTCGAAGTGGTTGTGCGGGCGGCCGTCGAGCTCGTTGGACTCGCAGCGCTCCTCGTCGAAGATCGCGAAGGACAGGTTGAAGCGGCGCAGCAGCTCGACGAACCACTGGTTGACCAGGCTGTCGGGCACCAGCACCAGCACCCGCTTCACCCGGCCCGAGGCCAGCTGCTGCGCGGTGACCAGGCAGGCCTCGATGGTCTTGCCCAGGCCGACTTCGTCGGCGAGCAGCAGGCGCGGCGGGCGCCGGGAGGCGGCGGTCTCGGCCACGCGCAGCTGGTGGCGCACCAGGTCGACGCGCGCGCCCAGCACGCCCCAGCCCGGATGGGCGCGGGCGGCCGCGCGCTGGCGCAGGGCCTCGAGGCGGAACTCGTACTTGTCGTGGCGGTCGACGCGGCCGCCCAGCAGGCGGGTGTCCGCCTGCGAGACCGGCTGCTCGGCGTCGAGCTCGCCCTCGTTGAGGACCTTGCCGCCGCCGACGTGGTAGCGGGCCAGGCCCGCCGCGTCCTCGACGCGCTCCACGACGTATTCCTCGCCGTCGGAGCGGACCCGCTCGCCGGGGCGGAACACCGCGCGCAGCAGCGGCGCGGAGCCGATGGCGTACTGCCGGACCACGCCCGAGCCGGTGAAGACGATCTGCACCGAGCGCGCGGCGGGGCGCAGGACGGTGCCGAGGCCGAGCTCGGGCTCGGCGGTGGAGAACCAGCGTTGGCCCGGGAGGAAGATGTCCATCAGTTCCAGATCGTGATCCGCTGCTCGGCCGGGCGCTGCATCATGCCGCCGATGCGGCAGCCGAAGGCCTCCGCGAACGGGGCGAAGTTCTGCAGCGGCCCATTGGCGCGGAAGCGGGCGGGGGCGTGGATGTCGGTGGCGAGGCGCAGGCGCAGCTCCTCGTCGGTGGTGGTGCGGGCCCACAGCGAGGCCCAGGCGCGGAAGAAGGCCTGCTTGTCGGCCTGGGTGGCGGCGGGCTGCTCGCGGTTGAAGGCCGCCCAGGCCAGCTCGAGGCCGGCCAGGTCGGCGAGGTTCTCGGCGCGGGTCTGGGTGCCGTTCACGCGCAGGCCCGGGGCCACCTCGAAGCCGCCGGCGAAGCTCGCCATGGCCTCCTGCAGCCGGGCGTAGGCGCCCACGTCCTCGGGCGTCCACCAGGCCTGCAGGCGGCCCTCGGCGTCGAACTGGCGGCCGCTCTCGTCGAAGGCGTGGCTGAGCTCGTGGCCCGCCAGCGCGCCCAGCGCGCCGTACTGCGCGGCGGCGCCGGAGGCCGGGTCGAACACCGGCGACTGCAGCATCGCCGCGGTCACGACCAGGCGGTTCTCGTCGATGTCGTAGCTGAGGTCGGGCACCTGCAGCGGGGTCGGCCAGCGCCGGCCCGGCGCGGTGGCGCGGCCGATCGCCGCCATCTCGCGGCGGTGGCGCCAGCCGGCCGCGGCGAGCGCGTTGCCGGCGAAGCTGGTGGGGGTGAACGCCAGGCCGTCCACCGGCAGCGGCTCCTCGGGCTGGCCGACCTCGATGCTCAGGCGCTCGAGCTTGGCCAGCGCGGCCTCGCGGGTGGCGGGCTGCAGCCAGGACACGCGGCCCAGGGCCTCGCGCAGCTCGCCGCGCACGTTGGCGATGACCTCGGCGGCGCGGGCGCGCTGCTCGTCGGTGACGTGGCGCTGCGCGTACTCGCGGCCCAGCAGGTCGCCCAGCGCCTGGTTGGTGGCGGTGACCACCCAGACCTCGCGCGGCGGCGGCTGGTCGCGGCCCTGCAGCAGCTGCTGGTAGGTCGACCAGTACGGCGCCTGGAAGGACTGGCCCAGGAAGGGCGAGAGCGCGTTGAGCACGTGGAAGCGCAGGTAGGCCTTCCACTCCTCGACCGGACGCTCGCGCAGCAGGCGGTTGGCGGCCTCGAAGAACGCGGTCTGGCCGAGGCTCATGCTGTCGGCCTCGACGCCCTGGGCCTCGAGGAAGTCGCGCAGGCGCAGCGCGGGGTAGGCGCGGTCGAGCGCGCGGACCTCGGTGGGGCGGTAGACGCCGGTGGGGTCGCGCAGCGCGACCAGGTCCTGCGAGGCGGCGGCGAGCTGCATCTCGATCGAGGTGATCCAGCCCGACTGCTGCTGCAGCTGCGCCTGCGGCACGCCCGAGGCGGCCAGCACCTGCTCGACGTGGCTGCGGTAGCGCGCCAGCAGGGCGCGGGTGTCGGCGTCCTCGCGGGTGTAGTAGGCCGGGTCCGGCAGGCCGAGGCCGCCCTGGGTGAGGTAGCCGATGGTCTTGGAGAAGTCGCGCAGGTCGACGTCGGCGCCGACGTTGAACAGCACCGGCACGCCGGCCGCATGCAGCGCGGCGAGGGTGGTGGCGAGGTCGCGCGGGCGGCGCATGCCGTCGATCCGCGCGAGCAGGGGCTGCACGGCCTGCAGGCCGTCGGCCTCGATCGCGGCCGCGTCCATGCCCGAGGTCCAGAAGGTGCCGAGCAGGCGCTGCTCCTCGTCGGCCGGGCTGGCGGCGGCGGCGATCAGCAGCTGGCGCTGCTGCTCGAGCGCGGTGAGATTGAGCTGCGAGAGCCGGCCCAGCGCGGGCACGCCCGGCGGCAGCGGGTTGGCGGCGACCCAGGCGGCGTTGGTGTTGGCGTGGAAGTCGGCGCAGGCGATCGGGGCGGCCGCGCCGCGCTGGGCCTGGGCCGAGGAGGCCGCGCCGAGGGCCAGCGTCAGCGCGAGCGCGGCGGGCAGCGAGCGCAGCAGGGGCGTGCGGGTCGAGGTCATGGGGCGTGGCCGGTCGTCGCGAAGGGGGCGTGATTCTAGCAACCCGGCCGCCCCGGCAGGGGGCTCAGTGGCCCGGGGTGCCCGGCGGGACCGCGTCGGCCCCGGGGGCGTCCCCGGCGCGGCCGATCGGCTCGCCGGCCGCCAGCCGCAGCCCGATACCGCGCAGCCGCTCGAAGACCAGCAGGCAGGCGCCGACCGCGACGCAGGCGGCGAGGACGCCGCCGACGCCCAGCGCGCCCCATTCCACCCAGCAGGTCCAGGCGAACTGGCCCACGCACAGCACCGCCACGAACAGCAGGGTCGGCGTCCGCCCCACCAGGCTCACGGCGAAGGCGCCCAGCGGGGCGCCCAGCGCCACCACCGGCGCCGCGGCCAGCCAGTGCCCGAACACCCCCGGCTCCACGCCGGAGGTGAGGGTCTTGAAGCCGATGCCCACCAGCGAGGTGGCGGCCATGATCAGCACCGAGGTCGGGATCGCGACCTTCAGGTCGGCCCGGCACAGCAGCACGAGCGCGGCGTAGAGCACCATGTCGATGCCCACGCCGGTCACCGAGGCCACGCCCGCGCCGCCGAGCAGGCCGATGCCGAGGCCCACCTTGAAGTCCCAGCGCTCGTCGAAGCCGTTGACGCCGGTGTTGGCGGCGATCTCGCGCAGCCGGTAGAGGTGCAGCACGCCGAAGCTCGCCCAGACCACCGCGAACACCAGCTTGATCAGCAGCGCCGGCACGTGCGGCGCGAGGAAGGCGATCCCCAGCGGGGTGCCGACGACGGTGCCCAGCAGCGCGCCGCGCAGCATCGACCACGCCAGCGGCTGGCGCCGGGCGAGGATGAAGATCGAGGCGCTGGTCATGCCGATCGACTGCACCGCGAAGCTGAAGTCGCGGCCCAGCGTGGCCGGCAGGTCGAAGGCCAGCACGAGGATCGGGAACGCCACCGTGCCGCCGCCCATCGGCGTGGCGCCGGCGACGTAGCTGCCGAAGAACATGGTCAGCGAGGTCGGCCAGTGCGCGGCCACCACGTCCCAGCGCTCGCCGCCGACCACCAGCCAGGCCCAGCCCGAGTAGAAGCACGCCAGCCAGAGCAGCCAGATCCAGAGGCGGGGCGTGCGGGCGGGCAGCAGGGTCATGCGCATGGGGCCGAGGCGGAGGAGGCCGCGCAGCCTACCTGAGCCCGCGGCCGGGCGGCAGGGGCGGGCCCCGGCACGCGAAAGGCCGGCGGATCGCTCCGCCGGCCTCCCGGGTGTCGCCGATGGGCGGGCCGCGGGGCCCGCCCATGCGTGTGCCAGCCTGCGCTTACCAGATCGAGATGCGCTGCTCGCCCTCGCGCACCATCGCGTCGCCGCTCGCGCAGTTGAACGCGGCCTGGAACGCGGCCATGTTCGACGGCGCGCCGATGGCGCGGAAGTTCGCCGGGGCGTGGCTGTCGGTGGTCAGGCGCACCTTCAGCTCCTCGTCCTTGAAGCCGCGGCGCCACACGGTGGCCCAGTTCAGGAACAGGCGCTGCTCGCCGGTGTAGCCGTCGATCACCGGGGCCTCGTTGCCGCCCAGCGAGGCCAGGTAGGCCGCGTGGGCGACCGTGAGGCCGCCGAGGTCGGCGATGTTCTCGCCCAGCGTCAGGGTGCCGTTGACGTGCAGGCCGTCGATCGACTCGTAGGCGTCGAACTGCTCCACCAGCTGGCCGGTGCGCTCGCCGAAGGCGGCCATGTCGCCGTCGGTCCACCAGTTCTCGAACTTGCCGGTCGGGCCGAAGCGGCTGCCCTGGTCGTCGTAGCCGTGGATCATCTCGTGGCCGATCACCGCGCCGATGCCGCCGTAGTTGAAGGCGTCGTCGGCGTTGGCGTCGAAGAACGGCGGCTGCAGGATCGCGGCCGGGAAGACGATCTCGTTGGCCAGCGGGTTGTAGTAGGCGTTGACCGTCTGCGGGGTCATGCCCCACTCGCTGCGGTCGACCGGCTGGCCGATCTTGGCCAGCTCGAAGCGGTAGTTGAAGGCGTTGGCCGCCATCAGGTTGCCCGCGTAGCTGTCGCGCGAGGTGGCCAGGCCCTCCCACGAGCGCCAGCGGTCCGGGTAGCCGATCTTGGGCGTGAAGCTGGCCCACTTCTCGAGCGCCTTGGCCTTGGTCTCGGCGCTCATCCACTCGAGGTTCTCGAGGCGCACCTTCAGCGCCTCGCCGAGGTTGGCGACGAGCTGCTCCATGCGCGCCTTGGCCTCCGGGGTGAACGCCACCTCGACGTACTCCTGGCCCAGGGCCTCGCCGACGGTGCCGTTGACGGCGCCGAGCACGCGCTGCCAGCGCGGGCGCATCTCCTGCTGGCCGCGCAGGGTGCGGCCGTAGAAGTTGAAGTTCTCCTCGGCGAACGCGTCGGCCAGGTAGGGCGCGGCGTTGTCGATCGCGTGGAAGCGCAGGTAGGCCTGCCAGGTGGCCGCCGGGACCTCGGCGATCATCGTGCTGACCTCGGCGTGGAAGTCGGGCTGGGCCAGCGAGAACATCGCCGGGGCCGCGACGCCGTGGCTCTCGAACAGCGCGGTCCACGGGAAGTTCGGGCTGATCGCGTCGGCCTCGGCCAGGGTGACCGGGTTGTAGTACAGCGAGACGTCGCGCGAGAGCTCGGCGCTGGAGAGCGACTTCGACGCGAGGCGGGCCTCGAAGTCGAACACGGCCTGGGCCTGCGCCGCGGCGTCCTCGGCGCTGGCGCCGCCGAGCACGAGGGTCGCGGCGATGTGCGCGCGGTAGGCCTCGCGGGCGGCCACGTAGTCGGCGCGGTCGCCGGTGTAGTAGTCGCGGTCGGGCAGGCCGAGGCCGCCCTGGGTCGCGTAGGCGATGTTGAGCTCGGGGTTGTTGAAGTCGGCCTGCGGGCCGAAGCCGAACACCACGCCGCGGCCCTCGAGGTTGCTCTG
The DNA here is from genome assembly GCA_051859045.1 of Lysobacteraceae bacterium. Lineage (GTDB taxonomy): Bacteria > Pseudomonadota > Gammaproteobacteria > Xanthomonadales > Xanthomonadaceae > JBHYGK01. Next base: position 66,112 of record JBHYGK010000005.1, read on the forward strand.
GCGGAGGTGGGCGGCGATCGAGGCCGGGTCGGCGAGCGCGGCGATGGCGTCGAGCTCGGCCTGGATCGGCGCGAGGCCGGCGGCGTTGACCGCGGCCTCGTCCATGCCGGTGGCCCAGATGTCGCCGATCAGCTTGCGGGTGCCGGTGCCGGCGGCGTCGGCGCCGGCGTCCTCGACCAGCGCGCGCTGGATCTCGAACGAGCGCTCCTGGAGGATCTCGAAGCTGCCCCAGGTGGTCTTGTCGGCCGGGACCGGGTTGGCGGCGAGCCAGCGGGCATTCACGTGGCCGGCGAGGTCCTGGCAGACCGGGATCGACGGGTCGACGTCGCTGGCGGCGAAGCTGATCGCCGGGGTGGTGGCGGTGATGACGCGGGCCGGCTCGGCGGCCGGGGCCGGCGCGGCGGCCTCCGGGGCGGGCTCGGCGGTGCAGGCGGCGAGCGCCGCGGTCACGGCGAAGGCGAGGGCGAGCGGCTTGAACGCGCGGGTGGCGCGGCGGAGCGAAGGACGGGACGTCACGTGGGTCTCCCGGGCCCGGAGGCCGGATGGTGGTGGTTGGAGTGGCGGGCGGGGGACGGGGCTCGCGGCGCGGCGCCGGCACGGGGCTCGGCGGGGCGGGGCGGACGGGTCCGGCGCCCCCCGATCTTAGCGCTCCGCGCCGGGGCGGGGGCGGTGTCGGAGGTCATGGCCCGCGGGCGGGGCCGGGGCCGCTGGCGCGCCGGCGCGGGTGGAGTACCCTGCGGGGCCGCGTCGCGACGAGGTGCCTGCATGCTGGTCCGATTCCACGGTGCCGCCGGCGAAGTCACCGGCTCCTGCCACGAGGTCGAGGCCGCTGGCCATCGGCTGCTGCTCGACTGCGGCCTGATCCAGGGCGGCCGCGAGGACGAGGCGCGCAACCGCGCGCCGTTCGGCTTCGATCCCGCCGCGCTCGACGCCGTCGTGCTCAGCCACGCGCACATCGACCACTGCGGCCGGCTGCCGCTGCTGGTGCGGCGCGGCTTCCGCGGCCCGATCCACTGCACCGCGGCCACCGCCGACCTGCTGCGCATCATGCTCGAGGACAGCGCCCGCCTGGCCGAGGCCGACGCCGAGCGCGACAACCGCCGCCGCCCCGCCCACGCCCCGCCCGCCGTCCCGCTGTACGACCTCGACGACGTCGAGGCCACGCTCGCGCGCCTGGCCCCGCATCCGCTCGACGTGCCGCGCCTGATCCTGCCAGGGATCACCCTGCTGCTGCGCGAGGCCGGCCACATCCTCGGCTCGGCCAGCGTCGAGCTGCGCGCCGACGAGGGCGGCGGCCGCGAGCGCGTGCTGGTGTTCTCCGGCGACGTGGGCATGCACGGCACCCCGATCCTGCGCGACCCCGCGCCGCCCGGCCGCGCCGACCTGGTGCTGCTCGAGAGCACCTACGGCGACCGCCTGCACCGCCCGCGCGAGGACACCGTGGCCGAGCTCGGCGCGGTGTTCGACCAGGCCTGGCGCGAGGGCGGCAACGTGCTGATCCCGGCGTTCGCGGTGGGCCGCACCCAGGAGCTGCTGTACTGGATGGCCGAGCACTACGACGCCTGGACGCTGTCGCGCTGGCAGATCTTCCTGGACTCGCCGATGGCCACGAAGGTGGCGCGCGTCTACGAGCACCACCACGGCCTGTTCGACGCCGACGCCGTGCGCGCGTGGCGGCACCGCAACCCCTTCACCCTGCCCAACCTCGTGGCCACCAGCGAGGTCGCGCAGAGCCAGGCGATCAACCGCTTCACCGGCGGCGCGATCATCATCGCGGGCTCGGGCATGTGCAACGGCGGCCGGATCCGCCACCACCTGCGCCAGAACCTCGGCCGGCCCAACGCCCACGTGGTGTTCGCCGGCTACCAGGCCGCGGGCACGCTGGGCCGGCGGCTGGTGGACGGGCAGCGCGAGGTGCGGATCTTCGGCGAGGAGATCCACGTGCGCGCCCAGCGCCACACCATCGGCGGGCTCTCGGCGCACGCCGACCAGGCCGGCCTGCTCGACTGGTACGGCGCCGCCCGCGACGCCGACGGCGGGCACCCCAAGGTGGTGCTGGTGCACGGCGAGGACCGCGCCCGCGAGCCGATGGCCGAGGCCATCGCCCGGCGCTTCGGCGTGCGCACGCGGCTGGCGCGGCCGGGCGACGTCGTCGAGGTCTAGTCCCGCGCCCGCGCGGCGTGCGCCGCCCGGCCCTCAGTCGGCCGGGCGGGGGCGCGGGGTGGCGACGTAGCCGCCGAAGCTGCCCGCGGCGCCCGGGAACACCACCGGGCTCTCGCTGCCGTCGGCCGCCACGGCCGAGACGCCGAAGAAGTAGTTGTCGATGACCACGTTGCGCAGCACGTGCTCGGACGCGGCGCCGCCGGGCACGAACACGCTGTGCGTCCACGTGGGCTCGGTGGTCAGGCGCCAGTGGACGCGGTAGCCCGCCAGCGTGGGCGAGAGCGCCGGGGGCACCGGCGTCCAGCGCAGCGTGGTGTCGGCCATGACCGCGCCGGCGATCGTGACGTCGGCCGGCGGCGGCGGGGCGAGCGCCATGCCCGCCAGCGCGACGGCATTCAGCGCGGTGAGCTTGGCGGCGTAGTCGAAGTCCACGCCGTCGAGCGTGTCGCCGTACACGCGGCCGTCCTCGGTGCGCAGGTCCTGGTGCTGGCGGTCGTAGTGCTCGTGGGTCTCCATCACCCGCACGCCGGGGTAGCCCACGTCGTTGAAGGGCCGGTGGTGGCCGCCGCGGCCGAAGCGGTCGAGGCGGTAGACCACCATCACCTCGAGGTTGGGCACGTAGCGCTCGCCCACGGCCTCGATGTAGCGCGCGAGGTTGCGGCTGGGGGAGTCGACCTCGCCGCCGGTGAAGCGGCGCTGGGCGGCCTCCTCGGGGGTCTCGGTGTGGCGGGTGCCCTCGGCGAACACGCGCGCGGTGGTGTTGTCGATGACGCCGTCGATGCCGCGGATGTTGCCGATCATGTCGTTGTTGAGCACCGCGGTGAGCCGCCAGCCCTCGCGCAGCGCCTCGTCGGCGAGGATGCGGCCGCCGACCAGGCCCTGCTCCTCGCCAGCCAGCGCGGCGTAGACGATGGTGCCCGGGAAGCGGTGCCGGCTGAGCACGCGCGCGGCCTCGAGCGTGCCGGCCAGGCCCGACGCGTTGTCGTTGGCGCCGGGCGAGTCGGAGGTGGCGTCCATGATGTCGGTGACGCGCGAGTCGATGTCGCCGGCCATCATCACGTAGCGCCCGGGGTCGGACGTGCCGCGCTGGATCGCGATCACGCTGGTCACCTCGGTGGGCTCGGGGATGCGCGGCAGGCCCGAGACGACCTCGCTGGAGTAGCGCACCTCGAGGCAGCCGCCGCAGGCGGCGGAGATGCGCTCGAACTCCGCGAAGATCCAGCGCCGCGCGGCGCCGATGCCGCGGGTGTCGGACGCCGTCTCCGACAGGGTGTGGCGGGTGCCGAAGCCCACGAGGGTGCGGATGTCGGCCTCGATGCGCGCGGCCGAGGGCGCCAGCGCGATCTCGCGCAGCAGCGGCAGCTCGGCCGGCGGGACGGGCGCGGCGGCGCTGGCCGGCGCGGGCGTGGCGGCGGCGGTGGCCGGCGCGGCGGCCAGCAGCAGGGTCGCGGCGAGCGACAGCGCGAGGGGCGTCGGGGTCACGGGGCGGTCTCCGGGGTGGGGGTGGCGGTGGCGGCGGCGCCGCCGCCGTCGCGGGGGGTGTCGCGGGTGGCGTCGATCCAGCGCGCGATCTTGGCCTCGAGCACGTCCAGCGGCACCGAGCCGTCGCGCAGCACCTCGGCGTGGAAGGCCGCGGCGTCGAAGCGATCGCCCAGCGCCTGCTCGGCCTGCGCGCGCAGCGCGGTGATGCGCAGCTGGCCCACCTTGTAGGCCAGCGCCTGGCCGGGGATGGCCATGTAGCGCTCGGCCTCGGCGCGGGCCTCGGTCATCGTGGTGGCGGAGTTGGCCAGCATGTAGTCGATCACCTGCTCGCGGGTCCAGCCCTTGGCGTGCAGCCCGGTGTCGACGACCAGGCGGATCGCGCGCCAGAGCTCGGCTTGCAGCGCGCCGAACTTCTGGTGCGGGTCGGCGTAGGCGCCCAGCGCGTCGCCCAGCGACTCCGCGTACAGGCCCCAGCCCTCGGAGAAGGCGATCTCGCCGCCGAAGCGGCGGAACATCGGCAGCCCGGTCAGCTCCTGCTGCAGCGCCAGCTGGAAGTGGTGGCCGGGCTTGGCCTCGTGCAGGTACAGCGAGGCCACGTCCCAGGTCTTGCGCGAGGGCAGGTCGTAGGTGTTGACGTAGAAGATGCCCGGCCGCGTGCCGTCCTCGCTGGGGCGCTGGTAGCTGCCGCCGGCCGCCGAGGCCGCGCGGTAGGCCTCGACCGGGCGGATCTCGAAGCCCGCGCGCGGCAGCAGGGTGAACTGCGCCGTGATCGCGGGCTCCAGCGCCTCGCCGAACGCGTTGTACGCGTCCAGCAGCGCCTGCTCGCTGGCGAACTCGAAGCGCGGGTCGGTGGTCATGTAGGCGAAGAAGGCCGGCAGGTCGCCGGCGAAGCCCACCTGCGCCATCACGCCGCGCATCTCGCCGTGGATGCGCGCCACCTCGGCCAGGCCGACCTGGTGGATCTCCTCGGGCGTCATCGCGGTGGTGGTGCTGCGCGCGGCGTTGAACGCGTACCAGGCCTCGCCGTCGGGCAGGTCGGCCAGGCCGTGGGTGTCGCGGCAGGCCGGCAGGTACTCGGTGGCCACGAACTCCCGCAGGCGGCGGAAGGCCGGCATCAGCTCGTCGGCGATCATGCCGCGGTACTCGGCCTCGATGCGGGCGCGGTCCTCGCCGCCGATGGCCTCGGGCATCGTCGCCACCGGGCGCCAGAACAGGGTGTCCTCGGGCGCGTCGTGGATCAGCGCGTCGAGCTGCGGCAGCACGCGCTCCATCAGCACCTTCGGCTGCACCACGCCGGCGGCGATGCCCTCGCGCATGTTGGCGATCATGCTGTCCACCAGCACCGGCACCCGCGCGCCGCGGGCCCGCCAGGCGGCGTAGTCGGCCGCCGTGGCGAAGGGCTGCGCGCCGGTGCCCGAGCCCAGCTGGGCGAGCTGGTTGGGGAAGGACGAGAACTGGTTGAGCGGCTGCATCCAGCCGGGGAAGCGCTCGCCCTCGATCTCGCGCTCGAGGCCGCGCACCAGGATGCGCAGGCTCAGCGCGGCGTCGTCCTCGAGCGCGTCGGCGTCGAGGGCCTGCGCGCGCGCCAGCCACTGGCGGTTGGAGGCCGAGACCTCGGCGCGGTAGTCGGCCGAGAACAGGTCGGGCAGCTGGTCGTTGTAGCGCGCGTCGCCCACCTGGGTGGCGCGCAGCGGGTTGAGCCGCAGCTGGGCCTCCCAGTAGTCGGCGAAGAGCTGCGTGGCCGCGCGCTGGGCCTCGGCGCGCGCCTCGGGCGTCGGGGCGGCGGCGCTCGTGCCGGTGGGGGCGTCCGCGGCGGCGGCGTCCCCGGCGTCGCCGGCGCCGCAGGCGCCCAGGGCGAGGGCCAGGGACGCGGCGAGGGCGGTGGCGAGCAGGCGGCGCGGCGCGGCGATGCGGAGCGAGGCGCTGTGGGGCGTGGCGCTGCGGGGCGAGGCGTGCGGCATGCGAGGGGGCTCCGTGGGGTCAGTTGGCGGCGGCGGCGCGCAGCTCGGCGGCGCGCGCGCGGCCGAGGTAGCGGGTGATGCCGGCGCGCACCAGGTACAGCAGCGGGATCAGCGCGATCGCCGCGGCCATCTTGTAGAGGTAGTTCAGCGTGCCCACCGCCCAGAACAGCGACATCGACCACTGCTGCGGGCCGAGCACGAACGCGATGTAGAGCACCACGAAGCTGTCCACCAGCTGCGACACCGCGGTGGAGCCGGTGGCGCGCAGCCACACCAGGCGCTCGCCGGTGGCCGCGCGGATGCGGTGGAACACGCTGACGTCGATCAGCTGGCCCACCGCGAACGCGGTGACCGAGCCGGCGATCGTCCACAGGCCCTGGCCGAACACCGCCGCGAACGCAGCCTGGTAGTCGGGCACGCCCTGGCCGGCCGCGGCGGCCACCCACCACTCCGCCGGCGCCAGCGCGATCGCGGCGTAGGCGAACACGAAGCCGTACAGGATCAGCGCCACGGTGAGCCAGCTGATCGTGCGCACGCCGCGCTTGCCGTAGAACTCGTTGATGACGTCGGTCATCACGAACACCACCGGCCACAGCAGGGTGCCCGCGGTGAAGCTCAGCGAGCCCGACTGGCCGAACAGGTTCCACTCGAACGGCGGCTGCCCGAGCGTGTCCTCGAGCGCGAAGATCTTCACGCCGATCAGTTCGGCCAGCAGCGCGTTGGCCACGAAGAACCCGGCCAGCACCAGGAACAGCCGGGTGCCGCGGTCGTGCAGCGGGTGCGCGGCCGCGGCGCTCACGCGGCGGGGTCCGGGGTCGGGCGGGCGGGCGCGGCGGCGGCGTCGGGCGCGTCGGGCGCGGCGGACGCCTGGCGGTCGTCGAAGTCGCCGTGGAAGCCGGCGTCGTCGAGCCGCCCGCGGCGCGAGAACGGCACGGTGTCGGGCGCCACCGCGCCTCCGGAGATGATGAAGGTCATGGCCTGGTCGACGCTCCAGTCGGTCATCACCAGGTGCTCCACCGGCACGATCTCGAGGTAGCCCGAGGTGGGGTTGGGCGTGGTGGGCACGTACACCGCGGCCAGCTCGCGGCCGGTGCCCTCCTCGAACAGGGTGCGGGTGACGAAGCCGACCACCTTCATGTCCTTGTGCGGGAAATCGATCAGCACCACGCGCTGGCCGCCGCCGGGCTTGGTCTGCAGGATGTCGAGCAGCTGCCGGGCGCTGCCGTAGATGGTCTTGGCCAGCGGGATGCGGCCGATCACCGCCTCGAAGGCCTCCAGCGCGCGCTGGCCGACCAGGCGCCGGGCGAAGAAGCCCACGCCGAGGATGAACACCAGGGTCGCCACCAGCGACAGCGCGGTCAGCACCCAGCCCTCGGCGACCCAGCCCAGCGCGTTCGGGAACAGCGCGGCCACGCCGCCCAGCAGCGGGCCCACGAAGGGCTTGCCGAGGTCGGAGAGCAGGCCGAAGACGAAGGCGAACACGATCCAGGTCAGCCAGATCGGGAGCAGCGTCAGCAGGCCGGAGAGGAACCAGCGCTGCAGGCGGGCGGCGGTGACGCGGGACGCGAGGGGAGGGCTCATGGCCCGAGTGTAGACGCCGCGCGCGTGGGCGTGGCGTCGGCGGGGCCGGGGCCGGGCGGCCGCGCGCGGGCGGCGCGGCTCAGGGCAGCGCGCGCACCAGGCGCAGGCCGACGTCGTCGTAGCCGCGCGCCGCGGTCTGGTCCTCGCTGGCGTCGGCGCCGCGCAGGCGCGGAGCGTCGCGCCAGCCCGGGCCGGCAGTGCGGCAGGCCTCGCCCGCGCAGTCGGCGGTCCACTCGCTGACGTTGCCGCTGACGTGGCGCAGGCCGAGCGCGTTGGCCGCGAGCGTGCCGCCGGCCGCAGTGCCGCGCTCGCGGCCGCAGTCCAGCCGCGCGGAGGCGCAGGTGGGCGCGGGCGCGCCGCCCAGCGCGCCGGCGCGCCACTCCGCTAGCGTGGGCAGGCGCCAGCGCTCGCCGGTGCGCTGCGACAGCCAGGCCGCGTAGGCCACGGCATCGGGCTGGCTGACGCACACCACCGGATGCGCGTCGGACTGCGCGAAGCCCGGGTCGCCCCAGCTGCGCCGGCGCACCACCTGCAGCACGCTCAGGCGGCTGTGGCAGCGCGCCTCGGGGCGGCCGGTGGCGCGCGCGAACGCGGCGTAGTCGCCGCGCGAGACCTCCTCGCGCATCACCGCCAGCCGCGGGGCGCCGGCGGCGTCCACGCTCGCCAGCACGGCCTCGGGGCCGGCGCCGGGCACGACGTCGCCCGGCGCCAGCGGCACCACGGCGGCGATGCGCTCGGGCAGCGCGGCCAGGTCGGGATGCGCGGGGTCGAGCCCGAACGCCGGCGCGCGCGCCAGCGTGGCCTCGGCGCCGGCCACGTCGCGCACGGCGATGCGCTCGTCCACCCGGCGCACCAGCGCCTCCAGCGCGCCGGCGCGCAGCGCGCGCCAGCCCGGCGAGGCGCTGCGCCCGGCCGCGGCGGTGAACTCGCGGGCGCGCTCGAACAGCGCTTGGGCGTCGTCGAGCTGGCCGGCGTCGAGCGCGCGCACCAGCCGCTGCGCGAACGCGCCCTCCAGCGCCTCCAGGGCGGCCAGCACCTGCGGCGCGGCCGGGGCCAGCGCCTGCGCGGCCAGCAGGCGCTCGCCGGCGTTCGCGCCCGCGGGGCGGCTGAGCGCGCCGCGGGCGATCATCGCCTCGGCCTCCGCCACCAGCGCCAGCGCCTCGGCGGGCGTGGCGTCGGCCGGCGCCGGGGCGGGCAGGGCCTCGGCCGCGTCGGCGGCGTCGGCGTCGGCGGGCGCGTCCTCGCGGCCGGTGAAGAACGCCGGCGGGGTGTCGTCGGCGCGCAGGCGCTCGACCAGCCCCGGCCCGAAGGCCAGCGCGAGGCCGGCGGCGATCACGCCGCCCAGCGCGAGCATCGCGCCGGGGCTGCGCCAGGCGCGGTCGTGGCGGATCGCGTCGAGCGCGCGCCGCAGCCGGGCCGGCGGGGCGTCGCCGGCGCGCAGCGCCACGCGGTCGAGTGCGCGCTGCATCTGCGCGGCGTTGCGGTAGCGGTCGTCGGGCGACTTGGCCATCGCGCGGTCGATGAAGGCCTGCCAGTGGCGCTTCTCGGGCGGCAGCCGCGGCACCGGGTCCTGGGCGTGCATCAGCGCCAGCGCCAGCGCCTCGGGCGAGAGGAAGGGCAGCCGGCCGGTGACCAGCTCGAAGGCCAGCACGCCCACCGAGTACAGGTCGGCGCGACCGTCCACGTCGTCGCCGCGGGCCTGCTCGGGGGCCATGTAGCCGCCCGAGCCGACCACCAGGCCCACCGTGGTGATGCGGGTCTTGTCGCGCTTGCTCAGCGCGATGCCGAAGTCGGTGAGCAGCGGCCGGTCGGCGTTGTCGAACAGCACGTTCTCGGCCTTGACGTCGCGGTGCACGATGCCGCGCGCATGCGCGTACTCCAGCGCCGAGAGCAGCGAGCGCAGCACCTCGGCGATCCGCGGCTCGTCGCCGGCGAAGTCGCGCTGGGCCAGGTCGCCGTTGGCGAGGTAGGGCATGACGTAGTACAGCCGGCCCTCGGCCGTGCGCCCGACCTCGTGCACCGAGACGATGCAGGGGTGCTCGAGCTTGGCGATGGTGCGCGCCTCGTGCTCGAAGCGCTGCTTGGAGATCTCGTCGAGCAGCGCCTCGCGGGCCATCACCTTGATGCTGACCTGGCGCTCCAGCGACTCCTGCACCGCCAGCCAGACCGTGGCCATGCCGCCCTGGCCGAGCTTGCGCAGGATGCGGTAGCCGGGGATGTGCGGCAGGCCGATGGCGTCCTCGTCGGCGGGGCCGGCGTGGGCGCGGGGCGGCGCGTCGGGCTGGGGCGTGGTGCGGTCCACGGGGCGTCCGGGGGCAGGCGGGCCCCGGAGCATACGCCGCGGGGCCGGGGCGGTCAGCCCGCCGGGGCCGGGGGGCTCAGGCGGCCTGGCGGCCCGGCTTCAGGCGCACGTAGACCTGCTTGCGCACCCGGGCCACCACCACGCCGTCGTCGCCGCGGATCTCGGTCTCGAACCAGCGCAGGTACTTCTCGCCCGAGGCGGTGGCCGAGCGGATGTCGTCGAGCGCGGTGCGCGGCACCTGGAACTGGCAGCGCACCAGGCCGCGGCCGGGGTTCACGAAGTCGATCTCGGCCTGCTTGTCCCAGACGATGTAGTCCTTCCCGAGGCTGCGCAGCACCAGCAGCATGAAGAACGGGTCGGTCATCGAGAACAGCGTGCCGCCGAAGTGGGTGCCGACGTAGTTGCGGTTCCAGGGGCGCGCGCGCAGCTCGACCTCGGCCGAGGACCAGTCGTCCGCGATGCGCTTCACGTGCACGCCCGTGAACAGGTAGGGCGGCCAGAGGTTCATCACGAGGCGCAGGGTGCCGGGGCTCATCGGACGGCTCGAGGGGGCGGATACGGCCGCGTAGGGTGCCAGTGTCGGGGGCGCTTGCCCAGCGCGGCGGGGCCGGTGGGGGCGGCGCGCCCCCGCCCGGCGGGCCTCAGACCAGCAGCAGGCTGGCCATCTTGCGGCGGTACACGCCCACCAGGTCGGCATCCTCGATCACCACGAAGGCGTCGATCAGGGCCCGGCGCGGCAGGCCGCCCTCGTAGGCCTTGTCGGTGCGCAGCATCTCGAGGAACTGCTGCAGCGCGGCTTCGTGCTCGCCGGCCACCAGGCGGTGCGCGCCGAGCAGGTGGCGGGCGGCGAGGTCGCGCGGGTCGGCGGCGATCCGGGCCTCCAGCGCCACGGGCGTGGGGGCGTCCTTGAGCAGGGCCGCGAAGCCCAGGCTGGCACGGGTGCTGATGGCGCGGTCGTCGGTGGCCAGGTTGGCGGGCAGGGCGTCGAGCACGGCGGCGGCCTCGTCGACCTCGCCGGCGCGGGCCAGGGCCAGGGCGAGGTCGAGCTTGCGCGCGTCCTGGTCGGGCTCGGCGGCGACGGCCGCGCGGGCCTCGGCCAGGCGCTCGGCGGGCGAGGGCGGCGGGGTGTCGACGGCGTCGGCGGGTTCCTCGGCCGCGGCCGGCTCGGCCGGGCTGATGCCGTGGTGGGCCAGGAACTGGCGCAGCTGGCCCTCGGGCAGCGCGCCCGGGAAGCCGTCCACCGGCTGGCCGCCCTTGATCAGGATGACGGTGGGCACCGAGCGCACCTGGAAGGCCGCGGCCAGCTCCTGCTCGGCGTCCACGTCGATCTTGGCCAGCTCGAAGGCGCCGTGGTACTCGGCGGCCAGCTTCTCCAGCAGCGGGCCCAGGGTCTGGCAGGGGCCGCACCACGTGGCCCACAGGTCGACCAGCACGGGCACCTGCAGCGAGCGCTGCAGCACGTCGCGCTCGAAGGTGGCGACGGTGGCGTCGAAGACGTGGGGCTTGGGGGCGGCGGAGGCGGTCATCGGGGGGCTCGCGGGTCGCCGGGACATCCGGCGCGGCCCGTCATGGTGCCAGCCGGCGGGGAATCCAAGCCAGCCCGCGCCGCGCCGGGCTCACTCGCCGCGTCGGAAGGCCACCTCGCCGGCCTTGAGCACCAGCCGCGGGCGCAGCACGGTGGCCAGGTCGGCCGCGGGGTCGCCGTCGAGCACCACCACGTCGGCGTGGTAGCCCTCGGCGATCAGGCCCAGCTCGTCCTCCTCGCCCAGCAGCCGCGCGGCGTTCCAGGTGGCGGTCTGCAGCGTGTCGAGCGGGGCCATGCCGGCCTCGGCCATGAACAGGAACTCGCGCGCGTTCTCGCCGTGCGGGCCCACGCCCATGTCGGTGCCGAACGCGATCGGCACGCCCAGCCGGTGCGCGCGGGCGAAGGTGGCCTGGATCAGTGCGCCCACCTCGCGGGCCTTGGGCCGCACGATGGCGGGGAAGTAGCCCTCGATCTCGGCCTTCTCGGCCACGAAGCGGCCGGCCGAGATGGTGGGCACGTACCAGGTGCCGCGCTCGCGCATCAGCCGCGCCACCTCGTCGCTCATGTAGGTGCCGTGCTCGATCGAGTCGACGCCCGCGGCCACCGCGCGGCGCATGCCCTCCTCGCCGTGGGCGTGGGCGGCCACGCGGTAGCCGTAGTCGCGCGCGGTGGCGACGACGGCGGCGATCTCGTCCTCGGTGAACTGCGGCGCGTCGGCCGAGCGGGCGTAGCTGAGCACGCCGCCGGTGGCGGTGATCTTGATGACGTCCGAGCCGTCCTGGTAGCGCTGGCGCACGGCCTGGCGGGCCTCGTCGGGCGAGTTGACCACGCCGCCAGTGGGGCCGGGCGGGCCGATCAGGTGGCTGAGCTGGTGGTTGAGGCCGTTGGTGGGGTCGGCGTGGCCGCCGGTGGTGGCGATGGACTTGCCGGCGGCGTAGATGCGCGGGCCGGGCACCAGGCCCTGGTTGATCGCGTCGCGCAGGGCCAGCGAGACCTCGCCGCCGAGGTCGCGGACGGTGGTGAAGCCCGCGTCCAGCGTGCGCCCGGCGTAGCCCACCGCGCGGAAGGCATAGTCCTCGGGATCCAGTCGGAAGCCTTCGGCATAGCTGGCCGGGCTGCTCTGGCTGCCCAGGTGCACGTGCATGTCGATCCAGCCCGGGCTGCAGGTGGCGTCGCTGGCGTCGACCACCGGTCCGTCGGCCGGGGTCGGGGCGCCGGCGCGCACCGCGCTGATCCGGCCGCCCGCCATCACCAGCGTGTGCTCGCCCAGCATCCGCGCCGCGCGGGCGTCGAACACCCGCCCGCAGTGCAGGGCGGTGGTGGCCGGGGCGGCGGCCGCGGCCGGCGCGGCCTCCTGCGCCTGCGCGCTGGCCAGGGCGAGGCCGGCGAGCACGCCGGCGGACAGGGTGGCGAGGGCGAGGCTGCGCTTCATGGGGCGGACTCCGGCGACGGGGCGCCGACGCTAGCACCCTTCCGGGCCCGGCGCGCCGGCGCGGGCGGGCCGGGGCGGCGCGGGGCGGGGCGGCGCGGGGCGGCGCGGGGCGGCG
>JBHYGK010000006.1:0-78179 GCA_051859045.1 Lysobacteraceae bacterium
TCTCGGCCGACTCCGTGTTCGATCCGCAGACCTGCCTGTCGTTCCTCGACGTGCCTGGCCTGACCGATCCGAACAGCGACCGCCAGATCGACCCGAACACCGGCGTGCCGGAGACCGATGCGGTCTACTGCGGCCGCACCGGCGGCTACAACGGCACGCAGATCAACGCCTTCCGCCAGGCCAACCCGAACCTCGGTTCGGAGCAGTCGACCCAGTGGTCGGCCGGCGTGGTGTGGGATGCGACCTCGTGGCTGAACGTCTCGCTCGATTACTACAACATCGAGATCGAGGACCGGGTCAAGTTCTTCAGCTCGCAGGAGCTGGTGAACATCGACATCGGCCGTGACACCGATCCGTTCCCGGGCGCCCCGTGCGGCCTGCAGCGTGATCCGATCGACGGCCGCGTCACCCGCATCGACAACTGCTACTTCAACCAGGGCGTGGTCGAGACCGACGGCTTCGACGCCAACGTCCGCACGAACTTCGAGTTCGGCGACTGGGGCACCCTGCGCAACCAGCTCGCCGTCTCCTACGTCGCCAGCTTCACGGTCGACGCGGGTGAGGAAGAGGCCGGCACCGAGGGCTTCCCGGAGTTCCGCGCGACCCTCCTCAACACCTGGGAGATCTCGGACTTCGCGTTCAACTACAACATCCGCCACATCGACGAGAACGGTCGTTACTCGTCGCAGACCCTCCACGACATCCAGGGTTCCTGGAACACCCCGTGGAACGGCACCCTCGCGGTCGGCGTGAACAACCTCGAGAACGAGCTGCCGGAGCTGATCGCCTTCGAAGGCCGCAACTTCAACTTCGCGCTGTACGACGCCTACGGCCGCACGCCGTACCTGCGTTACACCCAGAAGTTCTGATCCGCCGCGGCATCGTCCACGCCCGCGTGGACGCGTGACACCGAAGGGGCCCCTCGCGGGGCCCCTTCTTTTTTGGCGTGGAGGAGAGCGTGCCGGCGGGCCCGAGGCGATGGCGCGCGCGCGACCGGCGCGGCCGCGCCGGCGGCTCAGCGCAGCAGCACCAGCGTCGCGAGGCCGAGGAAGCTCAGGAAGCCCACCACGTCGGTGACGGTGGTGAGGATGACGCCGCCGGCCAGCGCCGGGTCGAGGTTCATGCGCTTGAGCGTCAGCGGGGCCAGCACGCCGGTCAGGGCCGCCGCGAGCAGGTTGATCACCAGCGCCGCGCCGATCACCAGGCTCAGCGCCGCGTCCTGGAACCACGCGAACGCGGCCACGCCGACCACGCCGCCGAGCATCACGCCGTTGAGCAGGGCCACCCGGACCTCCTTCCACAGCAGGGTGCGCGCGTTGGACGCGCCCACCTGGCCCAGGGCCAGGCCGCGGACCATCAGCGCCAGCACCTGGGTGCCGGCGTTGCCGCCCATGCCCGCCACGATCGGCATCAGCACGGCCAGCGCGACCACGCGCTCGAGGGTGTCCTGGAATTGCCCCACCACGCTCGAGGCGACGAAGGCGGTGAGCATGTTCACGCCCAGCCAGACCATGCGCCGGCGCGAGGCGCGGGTGACCGGCGAGAACAGGTCCTCGTCCTCGTCGAGGCCGGCGGCGCTGAGCACCTGGTGCTCGGCCTGGTCGCGGATGATGTCGACCACGTCGTCGATGGTGATCCGGCCGAGCAGGATGTTGGCCGCGTCCACGACCGGCGCCGAGACGTAGTCGTGGTCGGAGAACAGCGTGGCCACCTCGGCCGAGCGCGCGTCGACCGGGATCGCCGGCTGCTCGTCGTCGATGAGCTCGTTGATCGGGGTGGAGGCGTCTCGGGTGAGCAGCGCGGCCAGCGGCAGGCGGCCGAGGTACTGGTGGCGGCGGCTGACCACGAACAGGTGGTCGGTGTGCTCCGGGATCTCGCCGCGCAGGCGCAGGTAGCGCAGCACCACGTCGACGGTCACGTCGGCGCGCACGGTGATCACGTCGGGGTTCATCAGGCGCCCGGCGCTGTCCTCGGGGTAGGACAGGACCTGCTCGAGGCGCTCGCGGTTCTCGCGGTCCATCGACTTCAGCACCTCGTCGATGACCTGGTCGGGCAGGTCCTCGACCAGGTCGGCGAGGTCGTCGATGTCCAGCGACTCGGCCGCGGCGACCATCTCGTCGGTGTCCATCTCGGCCAGCAGGCTCTCGCGGACCTCCTCGCCGACGTGGACCAGCACCTCGCCGTCGTCCTCGGGATCGACCAGGCCCCAGACGATCGCGCGCTTGCCCGGGGGCAGCGACTCGAGCAGGTTGCCGATCTCGGCCGTGGAGAGGGTGTTGACCATCCGCCGCACCGGCCCGAGGCGGCCGGCGTCCAGCGCGTCCGACAGCAGCCTCAGCTGGCGCGCGGTCTTGTCGTGGCGGATCGACTCGGCCATGCGGGCTCCGATGCGCGGGGGACGGCGGGGAGGGGGGCGCGGCGTACCGCGAGCCCGGGATTATCCGCGCTCAGGCGCGCGCGAGCCAGCGCGCGATGCCTGCCTGGTCCGGGCAGCGCAGCAGGCCGGCGGCGCGGCGGCGCAGCGCGGCGAGCTCGAGGCCGCCGAGGCGGTCGCGCAGCGCGAGCAGGCCCGACGGGTGCAGGCTGAAGTCGCGCAGGCCCAGCGCGAGCAGGGCCGGGGCCAGCACCGGGTCGCCGGCCACTTCGCCGCAGACCGACACCGGCAATCCGCGGCGTGCGCCGAAGGCGATCACCTCCTTCAGCAGCCGCAGCACCGCCGGGTGCATCGGGCTGTAGAGGTCGCCGAGCGCCTCGTTGTCGCGGTCGGCGGCCAGCACGTACTGGACCAGGTCGTTGGTGCCGATCGACAGGAAGTCGACCAGGTCGCCGATCGCGGGCAGGGCCAGCGCCGCGGCGGGCACCTCGATCATCGCGCCCAGCGGCACGTGCGCGGCGGTGGCGTGGCCCTCGCCGCGGAGCGCGTCGCGCAGCCGGGCGAGCAGGGCGCGCACGGCGACCAGCTCCTCGCGGCGCGCCACCATCGGCACCAGCACGCGCACGTCGCCGAACGCCGAGGCGCGCAGCATGGCCCGCAGCTGGGCCTCGAACAGCGCGCCGCGCGCCAGCGACAGGCGCACCCCGCGCAGGCCGAGCGCGGGGTTGGGCTCGCCGCGCTGGACGATGCCGCTGGCGTCGACCTTGTCGGCGCCGAGGTCGAGCGTGCGCAGCACCACCGGGCGGCCGGGCATGGCCAGGGCGAGGTCGCGGTAGATCTCGAACTGCTCGTCCTCGCCCGGCGGCTCGCTGCGGCGCAGGAACAGGAACTCGGTGCGGTACAGGCCGATGCCGTCGGCGCCCAGCGCGTGGGCCTCGGCGACGTCCTCGGCGGACTCGGCGTTGGCGTGCAGGCGCAGCGCCTCGCCGTCGCGCGAGCGGGTGGCCCGGCCGCGCAGGCGCTGCAGCCGGCGGTGCTCGGCGGCGAGCACCTCGCGCCTGAGCGCATGCGCCTCGAGGTCGGCGGCGTCCGGGCGCAGCACCACCTCGCCGCGCTCGCCGTCGACGATGACCACGTCGCCGTCGTCGGCCAGCGCCAGCGCGTCGCCGGCGCCGACCACCAGCGGCAGGTGCAGGCTGCGGGCGAGGATCGCGCTGTGGCTGAGCACGCTGCCGCCGGTGGTGACCACCGCGACCACGCCGCGCGCCTGCAGCTGGGCCAGCTCGGCGGGGCCGACGGCGTCGCTGACCAGCACCTCGCCGGCCAGGCCCTCGGGGGCCTCGCTGGCCTCGCCGCGGTGCAGCGCCGCGCGCAGCCGGCCGACCACGTGGTCGAGGTCCTCCAGGCGGCTGCGGAAGTAGTCGTCGTCCATGCCCTCGAACACCGCCGCGATGCGGTCGCGCTGCAGCTTCAGCGCGTACTCCGCGGCGTAGCGGCCGTCGCGCACCAGCGCCTCGAGGCCGTGGCGCAGCTCGGGGTCGTCGAGGATCAGGGCGTGCAGGTCGAGGAATTCGCCCAGCTCGCGCGCCAGCGCGCCCTGCAGGCGCGAGCGCTGGTCGTGCAGGGCCTGGCGGGTGGCGTCCATGGCGCGGGCCAGCCGGGCGAGTTCGTCGGCCACCTCGTCGGCGCCGACCCGGCGCTCGGTGACCTCGAAGGCCTGCGGCAGGCGCAGCCGCACCCGGCCCAGCGCGAGGCCCTTCGCCGCGCCGTGGGCCGAGAGCGCCGCGCGCATCAGGCCTCCTCGTCGAAGCGGCGGGCGAACAGCGCCTCGGCCGCGGCCAGCGCGGCCTCCTCGTCCACGCCATCCACCCGCAGCACCACGCTGGTGCCGGCGGCGGCGGCCAGCATCAGCACGCCCATGATGCTCTTGCCGTTGACCTCGCGGCCGCGCGCCACCAGCGTGGCGTGGGCCTCGAAGCCCGAGAGCAGCTGCACCAGCTTGGCCGCGGCGCGCGCGTGCAGGCCCAGGCGGTTGACGACGGGGATCTCGCGCTCACGCATCGTCGGCCACCACGCCGTTGCGGCCGCCGGTGGCGACCGCGGCCGCGAGCGCGTCGAGGTCGTAGTCGGCGTAGTTGAACGCCCGCAGCAGCATCGGCAGGCCCAGGCCCGAGACCCGGCGCACCGGCGTGCCGAGCTGGGCGAGACGGCGCGCGAGCGCGGCCGGCGAGGCGCCGTAGAGGTCGGTGAGCAGCAGCACGCCGCCGCCGCGGTCGACCCGGCGCAGCGCGGCGCTGGCGCGCGGCAGCAGGGCGTCGAGGTCGGCGTCGAAGGGCACGTCGAAGGCCTCCGCGTCGAGCGGCAGGCGGCCGAGCAGGCGCGCGGCGACCCGCAGCAGCGGGGCGCCGACGCCCTCGTGGGTGACCAGCAGGAGTCCGGCGGGGGTGGCGGCGTTCATGGCCGCGAAGGTAGCAGGCGGCGGCGCGGCGGCGCCACGGCTCACTCGATCTCGCGGTGGAAGGTGTGCACGTCGTCGCGGCCCGCGGCGCGCAGGGCCGCGGCCAGCGACTCGGCCAGCCACACCGAGCGGTGGCGGCCGCCGGTGCAGCCGAAGGCCACGGTCAGGTAGCTGCGCGTCTCGGACTCGAAGCGCGGCAGCCACTCGGCGATGAAGCCGCAGGCGCCGTCGCGGAAGCGCACGGCCAGCGGGTCGGCGTCGAGGTGCTCGCGCACCGCCGGGTCGCGGCCCGACAGCGGCCGCAGCCGGGCGTCCCAGTGCGGGTTCGGCAGCGCGCGGGCGTCGAACACGAAGTCGGCGTCGGCCGGCACGCCGCGCCGGTAGGCGAAGCTCTCCACCAGCACCGACAGGCCCGGCTGGGCCATGCCGAGATCGGTGATCACGCGCCGGCGGTGCTGGTGGACGTTGAGCTCGGAGGTGTCGATGACGATGTCGGCCAGCGCCAGCACCGGGCGCAGCATCTGCCGTTCGAGCACGATGGCGTCGGCCAGCGCGAGCCCCGCGTGCGAGAGCGGATGGCGGCGGCGGGTCTCGGCGTAGCGCTTGAGCAGCACCGCGTCGGTGGTGTCGAAGAACACCAGCCGGTGGTCGAAGCCCAGCGCGCCGACGGCCGAGAGCCAGTCGCCGAGCTGGGTGAGGTCGGCGTTGCGGGCGCGCACGTCGACGCCGACCGCCAGCTTCGGCGCGGGCTCGCCGGGGACCACCTCGACCGAGCGCACGAAGTCCGGCAGCAGGGCGACCGGCAGGTTGTCGACGCAGGTGTAGCCGAGGTCCTCGAGGGTGCGCAGCGCCAGCGACTTGCCGCCTCCCGACAGGCCGGAGATCACGGTGAGGACGGGGCGGGCGGGCTCGCTCATGTCAGTCGGCGCTGCGCTGCAGGAAGTGGTTGTGGCGGGCGAGGAACGCGGCGGCGGGATCGATGCCCTTGCTGCGCAGGATGTGCAGCCGCGCGGCGGCCTCGGTGAGCACGGCGAGGTTGCGGCCCGCGCGCACCGGCAGGGTGATCTCGGGCACGTCGAGGTCGAGCACGCGGCGGGTGTGGCCGCCACCGGTGATGCGGTCGAGCGCGTCCACCGGCTGGCTGGGCTCGGCCTGGCCGGGCAGGCCCAGGTGCACGATCAGGCGCAGGTACTTGTTCCGCTTCACCGCGGTGTCGCCGAACATCTCGCGCACGTTCATGATCCCGAGGCCGCGGACCTCCAGCAGGTCGTGCAGCAGCTCGGGGCAGGTGCCGTCGAGCACGTCGGGCGCGATCTGGGTGAACTCCGGCGCGTCGTCGGCCACCAGCCGGTGCCCGCGGGTGAGCAGCTCCAGCGCCAGCTCGCTCTTGCCGGCGCCGGAGTCGCCGGTGATCAGCACGCCGATCGAGTACAGCTCCATGAACACGCCGTGCAGCGTGACCCGCGGCGCCAGCGTGCGCGCGAGGTGGTACTGCAGGAAGTTCAGCAGCTCGTGGCCGCGCTTGGGCGAGCCCCACAGCGGCGTGGCGGACTCCTCGGCGGCCTCGAGCAGGTCGCCGGGGCAGGCCTGGCCCTTCGAGACCACCAGCGCCAGCGGCCGGGTCTCGATGATCTTGGCGATGGTCTCCCAGCGCAGGCGGGCGTCGAGCGAGTCCAGCCAGGCCAGCTCCTCGGTGCCGAGGATCTGCACCCGGTTGGGGTAGATGACGTTGAGGTAGCCCGCCAGCGAGGGCCGGCGCGACACCGTCTCGCCCGCCTCCAGCACCCGCCCCTCGCCGGCCAGGCCGGCGAGCCAGCGCAGGCCGAGGCGCGCCTGCTGCTGGTCGAACAGCTCGCGGGCGCTGATGCGCGCGTTCATGCCGCGGCGTTGCGCGGATCCGCGCCCTCGCGCAGCACGGCGAGCAGGGCGGCGGCGTCCGGCGCCGCGCGCAGCGCGTCGCGGAAGGCCTCGCTGGAGAAGCGCTCGGCGAGCTCGGAGAGCAGCACCAGGTGCTGGTGGGTGAAGTGCTCGGGCACCGCGAGGGCGAACACCAGGTCCACCGGCTGGCCGTCGGGCGCGCCGAAGTCGACCGGTTCGGCGAGGCGCACGAACGCGCCGATCGCCGAGCCCAGGCCGGCGACGCGCCCGTGCGGGATCGCGACGCCGTGGCCGAGGCCGGTGCTGCCGAGGCGCTCGCGCGCGCACAGGCCGTCGAACAGGCTGCCCTCGAGCGCGCCGCCCTGCCCATCGCTGAGCAGGGTGGCGAGCGTCTCGAGCAGGCGCTTCTTGCTGGTGGTGGTGCTGGACAGGACCCTCGTGGGCGCCAGCAGGTCGAGCCATTGCATGAGGGGTCAGTCGGCCGTCGGGCTGCGCAGCGGGGATTCGCCGCGGTGGTGGTCGGTGATCTTCTCCTTGTGCTTGAGCACGAGGCGATCGAGCTTGTCGCCGAGGGCGTCGATGGCGGCGTACATGTCGGCGGCGGAGGCATCGGCGTGCAGCGTGCGGCCGGTGGCCAGCAGCGTGGCCTCGGCCTTCTGCTCGAGCTTGTCGACCGAGAGCACCACCCGGGCCTCGAGGTGGTGGTCGAAGTGCCGCGCGACGCGCGCGAGCTTGGCGTCGACGTAGTCGCGCAGGGCGGGCGTGAGCTCGATCTGGTGTCCGCTGATGTCGATCCGCATGTGAGGCCTCCTGACGGGAGCGTGGGTGGGCACGGCGTGGTGGCGGGCGATGCGCGCGGCCACGCCGCGCGACCACCCTAGGCCCGGATGTCCGGGAGGGTCAATGGCTGGAGGCGGGGGGTGGCGCGCGGGGCCGCGCGGCGCATGCTCATGGCGTTCTAGGACAGCCGCTGCCGCTCGTGGGAGGCCGGGAGGTTCAAGGCTTCGCGGTATTTTGCCACGGTCCGGCGGGCCACGGGGATGCCGGCGGCCTTGAGGTCGTCGGCCAGCTTCGCGTCCGAGAGCGGCTTGCGCGGGTCCTCGGCCTCGATCATGCGCCGCAGCATGGCCTGGATCGCGGTGGCCGAGGCGTTGCCGCCGTCCTCGGTGCCCACGCCGCTGGAGAAGAAGTGGCGGAACTCGAAGGTGCCGCGCGGGGTGAGCAGGTACTTGCGCGAGGTGGCGCGCGAGACCGTCGACTCGTGCAGGCCGACCTCCTCGGCCACCTCGCGCAGGGTCAGCGGGCGCATCGCCTCGGCGCCATGCTCGAGGAAGGCCGACTGCTGGCGCACGACGCAGCGCGCCACCCGCAGCAGCGTGTCGGCGCGGGTCTCGAGCGCGCGCAGCAGCCACTTCGCCTCCTGCAGCTGGCCGCGCAGGTAGCTCGCGTCCTCGCCCCGGGCCTGGGCCGCGAGGCCCTCGTAGTGGCGGTTGATGCCCAGCCGCGGCTGGCTGCCGCCGGCCAGCGCGACCCGCCACACGCCGCCCTGCCGGAAGGCCAGGCAGTCGGGCTTGATGTACTCGACCCGGGTCGGCGCGGCGCGCTCGCCGGGGCGCGGGTCGAGGCTGCGCAGCAGGGCCACGGCGGTGGCCATCGCGTCGGCGGCCACGCCCAGCTGCGCGGCCAGGCGGTCGGCGCCGAGCTTGGCCAGCGCCTCGAGCTGGGCCGCCGCCAGGCGGCGCGCCAGCGCGAGGCCGGGGGTGGCGTCGTCGAGCATCGCCAGCTGCACGCCGAGGCACTCCGAGAGGCTGCGCGCGCCGACGCCGACCGGGTCGAAGCGCTGGATCGCGTGCAGCACCGCCAGCACCTCGTCCTCGGCCGCCACCAGGCCCGGCGCGAGCGCGTCGCGGATCGCCTCGAGCGGCTCGAGCAGGTAGCCGTCGTCGCCGATCGCGTCGATCAGCGCCTCGGCGATGAGCCGGTCGCGCGGCGAGAAGTGGCCCATCTGCAGCTGCCAGCGCAGGTGGGCGCGCAGGTCCTCGTCGCCGGCCGCGTCCTCGCGCTCCTCGTCGCCGCCGCCCGCGCCGCTGCCGCTGCCGCCCTCGGCCGGCTCCCAGTCCTCCTGGCCCGGGCCGTCGTCCCAGGCGTCGCCGGGCTCGAGCAGCTCGACCTCGCCGGCGTCGGCGCGCTCCTCGTCGGGCGCCTCGGGCGCGCCGGCGTCGTGGCCGTCGGCGCCGGCGGGGACGTGCCCGTCCTCGTCCTCGTCCTCGAGGCGGTCGAGCAGGGGGTTGGACTCCATCGCCAGCGTCAGCTCGGCCTCGAGCTCCACCGCCGAGAGCTGCAGCAGGCGGATCGCCTGCCGCAGCTGCGGGGTCAGGGCCAGCTGCTGGCCGAGCGCGGTGCGGAGGGCGGGCTTCATGGCGTCAGAGGCGGAACTGGTCCCCGAGGTAGACCCGGCGCACGTCGGGATTGGCCAGCACCGACTCCGGGCTGCCCTCGGCGAGCACCGCGCCGGCGTGCAGGATGTAGGCGCGGTCGCAGATGCCCAGGGTCTCGCGGACGTTGTGGTCGGTGATCAGCACGCCGATGCCGCGGGCCTTGAGGTGGCGGACGATCTTCTGGATCTCGCCGACCGAGATCGGGTCGACGCCGGCGAAGGGCTCGTCGAGCAGCATCAGGCGCGGCTTCGCGGCCAGCGCGCGGGCGATCTCGACCCGGCGGCGCTCGCCGCCCGAGAGGCTGGCGCCGAGCTGGGTGGCGACGTGGCCGATCTGCAGTTCGTCGAGCAGGCCCTGCAGCTCGCGGGCGCGGCTGGCGTCGTCGAGGTCCTCGCGCAGCTCCAGCACCGCCTCGATGTTCTGCGAGACCGTGAGCCGGCGGAACACCGAGGCCTCCTGGGGCAGGTAGCCGACGCCGCGGCGCGCGCGCTGGTGCATCGGCAGCGAGGAGATGTCCTCGCCGTCGAGCACGATGCTGCCGCCGTCGGAGGCCACCAGGCCGACGATCATGTAGAAGCAGGTGGTCTTGCCGGCGCCGTTGGGGCCGAGCAGGCCCACCACCTCGCCCGCGTCGAGGGTGAGGCCGAAGCTGTGCACCACGTCGCGCTGCTTGTAGCGCTTGCGCAGGCCCTGGGCGACGAGCATCAGTCGCCCTCCGCCGGCGCGGCGGGCGGCGTGGCCGGCGCCTCGGCGGGCGGCGTGGCCGGCGCGGCCGCGGCGCCGGCGGCGCGCGGCTGCAGCACCAGGCGCACGCGGCCGGCCGCGCTGCCGTCGTCGTTGAGGCCGCCGGTGACCTGGCCGGTCTTGAGGTCGTACACCAGCCGCTCGCCGCTCATGGTGCCGCGCGGCTGCTCGATGGTGACGCCGCCGGTGGCGACCGCGCGGTCGGCCTGCAGGTCGTAGGTGATGGCGTTGGCGCGCACGGTCATCGGGGTGCCGTCGTCCTGGCGCTGGGTCAGCGTGGCCGGGCTGCCGGTGAACTCGATCACCGCGATCTCGCCGCCGCGGTAGCTCACCGTGCCGAGGTCGGCGCGGATGTCGAGCGTGCCCTGCTGGACGCGGACGTTGCCGCGGAACAGCGAGCGGCCGTCGTCGGTGAGCAGCGAGTCCTGGGAGTCGGCGTCCAGGCTCATGGGCTGCTGGCGGTCGGTGGACGCGGCGCCGGCGGGGCCGGCGGCGAGCGCGGCGGCGAGCGCGGCGAGGGCGAGGGCGGGAGCGGCGACCTTAGCGGGACGGGACATGGCGGGCCCTGACGTTCGTGAGTTGGACGCGGCGTGCCTGGAGGTCGGCCTCGAGGCTGCTCGCGCGATGGACGAGGCCGCGGTCGGTGAGCACGACCTCGGCGTCGGAGGACGCGGTGGAGGCGCGCGGGCGCACCGTCAACCGCTCGGTGCGCAGGCGCATCGCCCCGCCATCCTCGCGGGGCGGGCCGCGCATGTCGACGTCCCGGCTCAGGCGGACCTCCTCGGCGCGCTCGCTGACCCAGCCGTCCTCGGCCTCGGCCACCCAGCGCGCGTCGCCCGCGCCCTCGCCGACCGGGAACTCGAAGCGGGGCTGTTCGAGCGCCAGGGTGCCGGTGAGCGGGTCGCGGGCCAGCACGGGGCCGGTCAGGCTGAAGGCCTCGCGGCCCTGCTCGTCGAGGCTGACGAGCTCGTAGCGCGAGAGCTGGTAGTCGGAGCGCGGCGGGCCGATGAAGTCCGGCGGCGGCGGGTCGGGGCGCAGCTGCCAGGCCACCCAGCCGGTCGCCGCCACCAGCGGCAGCAGCACCAGGATCGCGCGGGCGCGGGGCCCGGGGGCGAGGCGCGCGAGGAGGCCGCTCATGCCGCCGGGTCCGCGGGCGGCAGGAACGAGGCCAGCACGGCGTCGGCCTGGCCCTGGGCGCCGATCAGCAGGTCGCACAGCTCGCGCGCGGCGCCGTCGCCGCCGGCCGCGCGGGTCCGCCAGTGGGCGCGCTCGCGGACCCAGGCGTGGGCGTTGGCCGGGGCCACGGCGAGGCCGGCCAGCGCCATCGGCGCCAGGTCCGGCAGGTCGTCGCCCATGTAGGCCAGCGCCGAGGGCTCCAGGCCGCGCGCGGCCAGCAGGCCGAGCACGCAGGCGCGCTTGTCGCGCACGCCCTGGTGGACCTCGGCGATGCCGAGCTCGCGGGCGCGGCGGGCCACCACCTCGCTGGAGCGGGCGGTGACCAGGGCGACCTCGATGCCGATGCGCTGGGCCAGCTTCAGGCCCTGGCCGTCGAGCACCGAGAAGGCCTTGAGCTCGAGCGCGCCGCCGTCGAGCAGGATCCGGCCGTCGGTCAGGGTGCCGTCGACGTCGAGCGCCAGCAGGCGCACGGCCGCGGCGCGGCGGCGGATGTCGGCGGGCATGTCGTCGTGCGGGGAGAAGGGCATGGCGGGCTCAGACCACGCGGGCGCGCAGCAGGTCGTGGATGTTGAGCGCGCCCACCAGGCGGCCCCCGGCGTCGGCGACCAGCAGGCCGCTGACCTGGTGCTCCTCCATCATGTGCGCGGCCTCGGAGGCCAGGCGGTCCGGGCCGATGGTCTTGGGCCGGCGGCCCATCACCTCGGCGATCGGGGTGCCGCGCAGGTCGACGGCGGCGTCGTCGAGCAGCCGGCGCAGGTCGCCGTCGGTGAAGATGCCCAGCAGCGCGTCGTCCGGGCCGACCACCGCGGTCATACCCAGGCGCTTGCGGCTCATCTCGACCAGGGCCTCGCTCAGCCGGGCGTCGGCCGGCACCTTGGGCACGCCGTCGCCGGCGTGCATGACGTCGCGGATGTGCAGCAGCAGGCGCCGGCCGAGCGCGCCGGCCGGGTGCGAGCGGGCGAAGTCCTCGGCGGTGAAGCCGCGCGCGTCGAGCAGGGCCACCGCCAGCGCGTCGCCCAGCACCAGGGCGGTGGTGGTCGAGGAGGTGGGGGCGAGGTTGTGCGGGCAGGCCTCGGTGGGGACGCTGGCGTCGAGGTGGACGTCGGCGGCGCGCGCCAGCCGCGAGCCCGGCCGGCCGGTGATCGCGATGACCCGGTTGCCCTGGCGGGCCAGCGCCGGGGCGATCGTGAGCAGCTCGTCGCTCTCGCCGGAGTAGGAGATCGCGATGACCACGTCCTCGGGGGCGATCATGCCGAGGTCGCCGTGGCTGGCCTCGCCGGGGTGGACGAAGAACGCCGGGGTGCCGGTGGAGGCGAAGGTGGCGGCGATCTTGCGGGCGATGTGGCCGGACTTGCCCATCCCCGAGCACACCACCTTGCCCCGGCAGGCCAGGATCAGCCGGCAGGCCTCGGCGAAGGCGCCGTCCAGGCGGCGCTCCAGCGCGGCCAGGGCCTCGGCCTCGATCCCGATCACGCGGCGGGCGGACGCCAGCAGGGCGGCGTCGCCGGGAGGCGTGGCGGGGGCGGCGGCGGGGCTGGCGTGGGGCTGGGGCATCGGGTCGCGGCGCCGGGGCGCCTTTCCGGTTAAAATGCGGACCCGCATTCTATACCCGCCCCGGCCCAGCGCCGGGTCGCCTTCGTGAGCCCCCCATGAACGCAAGCATCATCCGCGACCTGATCGAGGCCGGCCTGCCCGGCGCCAGCGCCGAGGTCCGCGGCGACGACGGCGTGCACTTCGAGGCCACCGTGGTCTGCGAGGCCTTCGCCGGCAAGCTGCCGCTGGCCCGCCACCGGATGGTCTACGCCACCCTCGGCGAGCGCATGGGCGGCGAGATCCACGCGCTGGCCCTGAAGACCCTCACCCCCGGGGAAGCCGGCCGCGGCTGAGCCGCGCCCCGCCCCCGACGCCGTCGCCCCGCGCCCGCGCCCCGTCGCGACGCGCCCACTGGAAGCCCCATGGCCAAGATCATCATCAACGGCGGCGAGCCGCTCCGCGGCGAAGTCCAGATCTCCGGCGCCAAGAACGCCGTGCTGCCCATCCTCGCCGCGACCCTGCTCGCCGACGGCCCGGTCGACATCGGCAACGTGCCGCACCTGCACGACGTCACCACCACGATGGAGCTGCTCGGCGCGATGGGCGTCAGCCTGACCGTCGACGACAAGCTGCGGATCATCTCCGACCCCTCGACGATCACCTCGACCGTGGCGCCCTACGAGCTGGTCAAGACCATGCGCGCCTCGATCCTGGTGCTGGGCCCGCTGGTGGCGCGCTACGGCCACGCCGAGGTCTCGCTGCCCGGCGGCTGCGCGATCGGCTCGCGCCCGGTCGACCAGCACATCAAGGGCCTGCAGGCGCTCGGCGCCGACGTCCGCGTCGAGGGCGGCATGATCAAGGCCGCGGCCAAGCGCCTGAAGGGCGGCCGCTTCGTGTTCGACATGGCCACCGTCACCGGCACCGAGAACATCCTGATGGCGGCCTGCCTGGCCGAGGGCACCAGCGTGCTCGAGAACTGCGCGATGGAGCCCGAGGTCGTCGACCTGGCCGAGTGCCTGATGGCGATGGGCGCGCGCATCGAGGGCGCGGGCACCTCGCGCATCACCGTGCACGGCGTCGAGCGCATGGCCGGCGGCCGCCACGACGTGCAGCCCGACCGCATCGAGACCGGCACCTTCCTGGTGGCCGCCGCGATGACCGGCGGCCGCGTCACCTGCCGCCGCGCCCGCGCCGACACCCTCGACGTGGTGCTGCAGAAGCTCGAGGGCGCCGGCGCCCACATCACCACCACCGCCGACAGCATCGAGCTCGACATGGGCGGCCGCCGCCCGCGCGCGATCAGCCTCACCACCGCGCCCTACCCGGCGTTCCCGACCGACATGCAGGCGCAGTTCATGGCGCTCAACACGGTCGCCGAGGGCGTGGGCGTGATCACCGAGACGATCTTCGAGAACCGCTTCATGCACGTGCAGGAGCTGCAGCGCCTGGGCGCCGACATCCGCGTGGAGGGCAACACCGCGATCGTGCAGGGCGTGGCCCGGCTCAGCGGCGCGCCGATCATGGCCACCGACCTGCGCGCCTCGGCCTCGCTGGTGCTCGCCGGCCTCGTCGCCCACGGCGAGACCGTGGTCGATCGCGTGTACCACATCGATCGCGGCTACGAGAACATCGAGGAGAAGCTCGGGGTGCTCGGCGCGCGGATCCGCCGCATCCCCGGCTGACGCCCGGCCCGGCGCGAGGCCGGGCCGGGCGGCGCCGCGCGCTCAGCGCGGGCGGGTCAGGCCCACGAGCCGGCTCTCGAGCCGCTCGCCGTCGTCCTCGATCTGCAGGATGCGCACCGGCACCCAGCCGTCGGACGGCGAGAGCCAGGTGGTGGTGGTGCGCCCGGCGTCGCCCTCGCGCACGCGCTCCACGCGCAGCGCGCGGCGCGCGCCGGCGGGGACCGTGACGGCCTCCTCGGCGACCGTGCGGTAGCGGTGCACCTCGACCGCGCGGCGGTCGGCGACGGTGTACTCGAGCATCCCGCGGCGGCCGGCCGCGGCGTCGAGCATCAGGCCCACCAGCACGCCCTGGCGGTCGAGCAGGCCCGGGCTCAGCGGCAGCTCGACGGTCTGGTCGCGGTCGCGGCTGCGCACGATGCCGCGCGCGGGGTCGAGCACCAGGCTGCGCTCGCGGGTGCGCAGCGCGGCGCGCTGGCGGTAGTCGTAGCCCAGCGTCGACGCGCGGCCGTCGGCGACGGCCAGGCGCGAGTGCTCGCGGATCGAGACGCCGGCCACCGCGGCCATCCCCGACGTGCCCACGGTCTCCGACACCAGCTCCCAGCTGCCCGCGTCCACGCGCTGCAGGCGCACCGTGCTGCGGCCCATCGGGCTGCCGTTGCGCAGCACCTCGTACTCGGCGATGTAGGCCTGCAGCCCGGCGGGCGCGGGCGCGGCGGCGGGGGCGGGGGCGGCCGGCGGGGTCGCCGCGGCCGGCGCCGCGGCGGCGAGGCCGGAGGCGAGCAGGGCGGCGGCGAGCAGGGCGGAGCGCGGCAGCGGGGCGGGGCGGAGGCGCGTCATCGGTCAATCCTCGGGGTGCAGGGCGTCGTCGTCGCCGAGCCGCAGGGGGCGCTCCAGCGGCCGGCCGTCGAGCCGGACGCGGGCGCCGTCCTGGGCCAGGCGGCCGGAGGCGGACAGGGCCACGCTGGCGACGAGCAGCGCGTGCTCGCGCGGCAGCAGCCGGGTGGCCAGGGCCTCGGCGTCGTCGCCGGGGAGGACCGCGATCCGCGCCTGCGCCACCACCGGGCCGGCGTCGAGCGCCGGCACCACGAAGTGGACGCTCGCCCCGTGCCAGGCGTCGCCGGCCTCGAGCGCGCGCTGGTGCGTGCGCAGGCCGGGATGCTTCGGCAGCAGGGACGGGTGGATGTTGAGCATGCGGCCCTCGAACCGGCCGACGAACGCGTCGGCAAGGACGCGCATATAGCCGGCCAGCACGATGAGGTCAGGCTGAACGGCGGCCACGGCGTCGCCGAGGGCCGCGTCGTGGGCGGCGCGGTCGGGGTGCGCGCGGGGGGGCAGGGCGAGCGCCGGGGCGCCCGCCGCGGCGGCCAGCGCCAGCGCCGGGGCCTCGGGGCGGTCGGAGAACACCCCGGCCAGCTCGAACGCCAGCCGGCCGGCGGCGCGCGCCGCCAGCAGGGCCTGCAGGTTGCTGCCGCGCCCGGAGGCGAGGACGGCGAGGCGCATCGTCAGCCGATGCGCACGCGGTCGTGCGCGCTGGCGCCGGCGGCGGCCTTCACCACCCGGCCGATCGGGCGCGGGGCGAGGCCGTGCGCCGCGCAGGCGGCGCTGACGGCGGCCTCGTCGGCCGCGGCCACCACCAGCACGAAGCCGACGCCGCAGTTGAAGGTGCGCCACATCTCGTGGGCCTCCACCGCGCCCTCGCGCTGCAGCCAGTCGAACACCGGCGGCAGCACGATGGTGGAGGCCTCGATGGCCAGGCCGAGGCCGTCGGGGATGACGCGGATGATGTTCTCGCTGAGGCCGCCGCCGGTGATGTGGGCCATCGCGTGGATCGGCTGGTGCGCGCCCTGGGTGGCGAGCAGGTCGAGCACGGGCTTCACGTACAGCCGGGTGGGCGCCATCAGCGCGTCGCCCAGCGCGACGCCGTCCGCCAGCACCAGGTCCAGCGGGCTGCCGGCGCGCGCGAGGATGCGGCGGATCAGCGAGTAGCCGTTGGAGTGCGGGCCGGAGCTGGCCAGGCCGAGCAGCACGTCGCCCTCGCGGACGGCGGCGCCGTCGAGCAGCTTGGCCTTCTCGACCGCGCCGACGGTGAAGCCGGCCAGGTCGTACTCGCCGGGGCCGTACATGTCGGGCATCTCGGCGGTCTCGCCGCCGATCAGCGCGCAGCCCGAGAGCTCGCAGCCCTTGGCGATGCCGCCGACCACGGCGACCGTGGTGTCGACGTCGAGCTTGCCGGTGGCGAAGTAGTCGAGGAAGAACAGCGGTTCGGCTCCCTGCACCAGCACGTCGTTGACGCACATGCCGACCAGGTCGATGCCGATGGTGTCGTGGCGGCCGAGCTGCTGGGCCAGCTTGAGCTTGGTGCCCACGCCGTCGGTGCCCGAGACCAGCACCGGCTCCTTCCAGCGGCCGGAGAGGTCGAACAGGGCGCCGAAGCCGCCCAGTCCGCCCATGACCTCGGGGCGGAAGGTGCGCTTGACCAGCGGCTTGATGCGCTCGACGACGTCGTTGCCGGCATCGATGTCGACGCCCGCGTCGCGGTAGGTGAGGGGGGTCTTGGAGGTCACGGCGCGGCCCGTCGCGGAAAGCGCACATTCTAGCAGCGCCGTCGGCCCCGGCGCCCCCGCGCGACGCCCCGCCGGGGCCGGACCTCGGCCCCGGCGGTTGGACGCCCCGGGCCGGCTGCGGCACCATGCCCTGCCCCCGGCGGCTCGCGCCGCCCCCGCCCGGAAGCCCCCCATGCCGCTGTCGTCCCCCGCCCCGCGCGCCGTCGCCGCGCTCGCCGCCGCCCTCCTGCTGCTCGCCGCGCTGGCCCTCGCCCCCGCGGCCCGGGCCCAGGACGCCGGCCTGTACGAGGGCGAGGTCCAGGTGGCCTCGCAGGACGCCGGCGCCCGCGAGGCGGCCCTGCCGCGCGCGCTGGGCCAGGTGCTGGGCAAGCTCAGCGGCGACGCCGGCGCCGCCGCGCGGCCCGAGGTCGCGGCGCGGCTGGGCGAGGCGGCCTCGCTGCTCGCCGGGCACCGCTACCGCGCCGACCAGGAGCTCATCGGCGGCGTGCCGGTGACCCGCCAGGTGCTGGTGGCCCGCTTCGACCAGCCGCGCGTGGACGCGCTCGCCGCCGGCCTCGGCCTGCGCGTGTGGCCGGCCCCGCGGCCGGTGCCCCAGCTGTGGCTGGCGATCGACGACGGCCGCGGCGCGCGCCTGGTCGGCCGCGGCCAGGTCAACGCCGTGCGCAGCCTGCTCGCGCGCGGCACCGAGCGCGGCCTCGCGTTCCGGCTGCCCGAAGGCGGCGAGATCGAACAGGCCGGCGTGGCCGCCGTGCAGGCGCTCGACGCCGGCGCGCTCGAGCCGCTGGCCGCGCGCTACGGCGACGCCCCGCGCCTGCTCGGCACGCTCGCCCGCGGCGGCGCCGGCTGGGTGGCCCGCTGGGCCCTGGTCGACGCCGACGGCAGCGAGATCGGGCGCTGGACGAGCGACCTCGCCGATCCGCGCGAGGCCATCGCGGCCGGCGCCGACGGCGCCGCCGACGCGCTGGCCGCGCGCGACGCCGTCACCCTCGTCGCCGGCACCCCCGGCGTGCACGTCATCGAGATCCGCGGCGTCCGCGACCAGGCCGACTGGCTGCGCGTCAGCGGCTACCTGCAGGGCCTCGCGGTGGTGACCGCGATGGTGCCGGCCGAGGTCGACGCCGACCGCGGCCGCCTGGCCGTGCGCCTCGACCTGGCCACCGGCCTCGAGGGCTTCGCGGCGCTCGTCGCCGGCGGCCAGGTGCTGCGCGCGGCCGAGCCCGCCGCCGAGGGCGCCGCCCCGGCCTTCGACCTGCAGCCCGCGCGCTGAGGACCGCCCGATGACCGCTCCTGCCTCCGCCCCGCCGCCGTCGCCGACCGACGCCTCCGCCGGCCGCGACGAGGTCTCGCGCCGCTGGCAGTGGCTGGCGCTCGCGGCCCTGGTGGGCGTGGTGCTGTGGCAGCTGGCGCCGATGCTCACCCCGTTCGTGATCTCGGCCCTGCTGGCGTGGATGGGCGACCCGCTGGTCGACCGCCTCGAGGCCCGCGGGCGCTCGCGCACCACCGCGGTGGTGCTGGTGTTCGCGCTGATGACCCTGGTGCTGGCCGCGGTGCTGGTGGTGCTGCTGCCGATGCTCTACCGCCAGGTGGCGCTGCTGGTGGAGTCGCTGCCGACCTACCTCGAGTGGTTCCGCGGCACCGCGCTGCCGTGGATCGAGGCGCGCGCGCGCATCGACCTCGGCGAGTACATCGACCCCGGCTACCTGGTGGAGGCCATCAAGGGCCACTGGCAGGAGGCCGGCGGCGCCGCGGCCACCGTGCTCGGCCACATCGGCCGCTCCGGCCTCGCCCTGATGGGCTTCGCGGCCAACGTGGTGCTGGTGCCGCTGGTGACGTTCTACTTCCTGCGCGACTGGGACCTGATGGTGGCGCGCGTGCGCGACCTGCTGCCGCGCCCGCTCGAGCCCACCGTGGCGCGGCTGGCGAAGGAGTCCGACGTGGTGCTGGGCGCCTTCCTGCGCGGCCAGCTGCTGGTGATGCTGGGCCTGGGCACGATCTACTCGCTGGGCCTGTGGGCGGTGGGCGTCGACCTGGCGCTGCTGATCGGCATGCTCGCCGGCGTGCTGAGCTTCGTGCCCTACCTCGGCACCGCGATCGGCGTGATCGCCGCGGTCATCGCCACCCTGGTGCAACACGGCGACGCCCTGCACGTGGGCCTGGTGCTGGGCGTGTTCGTGGCCGGGCAGATGATCGAGGGCTACGTGCTGACGCCCTGGCTGGTCGGCGAGCGCATCGGCCTGGGGCCGGTGGCGGTGATCTTCGCGGTGATGGCGGGCGGCCAGCTGTTCGGCTTCCTCGGCGTGCTGATCGCGCTGCCGGTGGCCGCGGTGGTCAACGTGCTGCTGCGCTACGCCCACGAGCGCTACACCGCCAGCCGCCTGTACGGCGCCGACGAGGGCGCGGGGCCGCCGCCCGCGGCCCCGGCGGAGGCCGCGGACGCCGGCGACGCCGCGGCGCCGCCCGCCCCGCCGTCGGCCTGAGAGGCGCCGATGAGCGCCCAGCTCCCGCTGGCCCTGCGCTTCCCGCCCGACCAGCGCTTCGAGGCCTTCCTCGGCGCGCCGGAGGGCATGCTCGCGCTGCTGGCCGCGGTGGCCCGCGGCGAGCGCGCCGACTGGCTGCTGCTCAGCGGCCCGGCCGGCTCCGGCAAGAGCCACCTGCTGATGGCCGCCTGCGCCGAGGCCCACGCGGCCGGGCGTCGCGCGGCCTACCTGCCGATGGCCAGCGCGCGCGGCCGCTGCGAGGACGCGCTGGCCGCGCTCGAGGGCGCCGACCTGGTCTGCCTCGACGGCCTCGAGCACGTGGCCGGCGTCCGCGAGGACGAAGTCGCACTGTTCCACTTCCATAACCGCGCGCGGACCATGGGCGCGGCGGTGCTGTACGCGGCCGACGCGCCGCCCGACGCGCTGGGCCTCGGCCTGCCCGACCTGCGCTCGCGGCTCGGCCAATGCACCCGGCTGCCGCTGCAGCCGCTCGACGACGAGGGCCGCCGCGCCGTGCTGCGCGCGCGCGCGCAGCGCCGCGGCCTGGTGCTCGACGAGGCCGTGCTCGACTACCTGTTCCGGCGGGTGGGCCGCGACCTGGCCGGGCTGACCCGGCTGCTGGAGCGCCTGGACCGCGAGAGCCTGGCCGCGCAGCGGCGCCTGACGGTGCCCTTCCTGCGCGGCGTGCTCGGCGACGACGCGGCCGCCTGAGGCGGCCGCGCGCCGGGGGCGGCGGCCTCAGCCAGCCGCGGCCGCGTAGGCCACTTCCTCGTAGGGCTGCACCACCACCCAGCCGTCGCCCTCGAACTTCATCTGCACGCTCTCGCCCGAGGCGCGGCCGAGGAAGGTGCCGATCGAGATGTCGGTCTTGAAGTCCGGGGTCAGCGAGCCCGACCAGGCCACGGTGGCGTTGGGGTCGGTGTAGAGCGGCTGGCCCGGGCGCACGCGCAGCGTCAGCGGGTCGAAGTGCGAGGTGATCGCCACCAGGCCGTGGCCGGAGAGGCGGATGTTGAACAGGCCGCCGGCCATCATGCCGGCCACGCGGCGCATCAGCGTGATGCGCTGCTCGAGGCCTTCCTCGAAGGCCAGCACGTCGTTGCCGTTGACGAAGATCGACTCGCCGGCGAGGCGCAGCAGGGTGACCTTCTTGCCGCCGTCGGCGAAGTACACGCGGCCGCGGCCCTCGGCCTTCATCAGCTTCAGGCCCTCGCCGCTGACGGCCTTCTTGAGCAGGTTGCCGAGGCCCTGCTCGAGGATGCCCTCGCGCTTGAAGCCGACCTGGCCGTGGTAGGCCACCATCGCGCCGGCCTTGGACCAGACCCGGCCGTCGAGCTTCACCTCGAGCATGTACGGGCTCTCGAGCTCGAAGGCCTCGGTGCTGGCGTCGCGCTCGGCGGTGGCGGCGAGGAAATCGTTGACGGACTTGATGGCCATGCGGTGGGGCTCCGGTGCGGTGGGTGGGATGGCGTGCTCAGGCCTGGCGGCCGTAGACGTCCTCGAAGCGGACGATGTCGTCCTCGCCGAGGTAGCTGCCGGACTGCACCTCGATCAGCTCGAGCGGCACCTTGCCGGGGTTCTCGAGCCGGTGCTTCACGCCCAGCGGGATGTAGGTGGACTGGTTCTCGCACAGCAGCAGCACCTCGTCGCCGCGGGTCACCTTGGCGGTGCCGCTGACCACGATCCAGTGCTCGGCGCGGTGGTGGTGCATCTGCAGGCTCAGCGTGCCGCCGGGCTTGACCGTGATGCGCTTGACCTGGAAGCGCTCGCCGGTGTCGATGGAGTCGTAGGCGCCCCAGGGCCGGTAGACCTTGCGGTGCAGGTTGCTCTCGGGGCGGCCGGAGGCCTTCAGGCGCGCGACCACCTCCTTGACCTCCTGCACGCGGTCCTTGGCCGCGACGAGGGTGGCGTCCGGGGTCTCGACGACGACCACGCCCTCCAGCCCGATCATCGCCACCAGGCGCTCGCTCCAGGCGTAGGTGTCGCGGCAGTCGAGCGCGATCACGTCGCCGTGGTGGGCGTTGCCGGCGGCGTCGCGCTCGGCGATGTCCCACAGCGCGCTCCACGCGCCGACGTCGCTCCAGCCCACGTCGATCGGCAGCACCTGGGCGTCGCGGGTGTGCTCCATCACCGCGTAGTCGATCGAGTCGGCCGGGCAGGCCTCGAAGGCGGCGCGGGCGAGGCGCACGAAGTCGCTGTCGCGCTTCGCGCCGGCCAGCGCGGCGCGGCAGGCGGCCAGCATCGCCGGCTGCAGGCGCTCGAGCTCGGCCACCACCCGCGAGGCGAGGAACAGGAACATGCCGGAGTTCCAGGCGTGCCCGCCGGCGGCGAGCATCGCCTCGGCGCGCGCGCGGTCGGGCTTCTCGACGAAGCGCTCGACGGGGCGCAGGCCGGGGCCGGCGGGGTAGGCGATCCAGCCGTAGCCGGTGGCCGGGTGGGTGGGCTGGATCCCGAAGGTGACCAGGGCGCCGGCCTCGGCGCCGGCGCGCGCGGCGGCGACCGCGGCGCGGAAGCCGGCGGGATCGGCGATGGCGTGGTCGCTGGGCAGCACCAGCAGCAGCGGGTCGCCGCCGTCGGCCAGCGCCTGCAGCGCGGCCACCGCGATCGCCGGCGCGGTGTTGCGGCCGACCGGCTCGAGCAGGATGGCGGCGGGGGCGGCGTCGACCTGGCGCAGCTGCTCGGCGGCCAGGAAGCGGTGCTCCTCGTTGGCCACCACCAGCGGCGCGCGCTCGGCCAGCGCGGCCACCCGGGTCCAGGTGTCCTGCAGCAGGCTGCGCTCGCCCACCAGCGGCAGGAACTGCTTGGGGTAGGCCTCGCGCGACAGCGGCCAGAGGCGGGTTCCGGCGCCGCCGGACAGCAGCACGGGCAGCAGGGGATGGGCGGCAGGCGTCATCGCGGGCTCTCGGTGCGGGCGGCTGGGCCCGCGGGGCCCCGGAGTTTACCCTGTGCCCCCCGCCGCACGCCCCACACGAGCCCCGCCGCGCATGACCGCCCCCGCCACCCCGCCCGCCGCCTCCGCCTTCGCCGCGCCGCCGCACCTCTCCGCCGAGCGCGCCGCGGCCGGCCACGCCTTCGTGCGGGCCGCGCTCGACGAGCACGTCGACCTCGAGCGCGCCAGCACCGACGCGGGCTTCCGCAGCTACTGGCGCGCCCGCCGCGCGGACGGCGGCAGCGTGATCCTGATGGACGCCCCGCCGGGGCTGGAGGAGGTCGGTCCCTGGCTGGACGTCCGCGCCCACCTCGAGCGCCACGGCGTGCGCGTGCCGCGGGTGCTGGCCGAGGACCGCCCCGCCGGCTTCCTGCTGCTGGAGGACCTCGGCCGCGACACCCTGCTGCACGTGCTGCCCGCCGAGGGCGTCGACGACGCCGCGGCCGACGCGTGGATGGACCGCGCGATCGACCAGCTGCTGCGCCTCCAGGCCGCGCCGCCGCCGGCCGGCCTGCCGCGCTACGACGAGGACCTGCTGCTGCGCGAGCTGCGCCTGTTCGACGCGTGGTTCCTCGAGCGCGAGCTGGGCATCGCGCTGGACTGCGCGCTCGACGACCGCCTGGCCCTGGCCTACCGCCGGCTCATCGACGCCGCGCTGGCCCAGCCGCAGGTGCTGGTGCACCGCGACTTCATGCCGCGCAACCTGATGCCGCTGGCGGCGGAGGGCGGCGGGCTCGCGGTGCTGGACTTCCAGGACGCGGTGGTCGGGCCGATCGCCTACGACCCGCTGAGCCTGGTCAAGGACGCCTTCCACGGCTGGAGCGACGCCCGCGCGCGCGCCTGGCTCGCGCGCTACCACCAGCGCGCCGCGGCCGCCGGCCTGCCGGTGCCGGCGCTGGAGCGCTTCCTGTGGGACGCCGACCTGATCGGGATCCAGCGCCACCTGAAGGTGCTGGGCATCTTCGCGCGCCTGAAGCACCGCGACGGCAAGGACCGCTACATCGCCGACGCCGCGCGCTTCCTGGGCTACCTCGAGGACGTGCTGCCGCGCCATCCCGCGCTGGCCGACCTGGCCTGGGTGCTGCGCGAGCGGGTGCGGCCGGTGTTCGATGCGCGCGCCGCCGCCGCCGCGGCCGGCGCCTGAGGCCGCGCGGATGAAGGCCCTGCTGCTGTGCGCGGGCAAGGGCGAGCGGATGCGCCCGCTGACGCTGCACACGCCCAAGCCCCTGCTCGAGGCCGGCGGCCAGCCGCTGGCGGCCTGGCACCTCGCCCGGCTCGCCGCGCGCGGCGTGCGCGAGGTGGCGATCAACACCAGCTGGCTGGGCGATCGCTTCGCGCCGGCGCTGGGCGACGGCGCGCGCTGGGGGCTGCGGATCCACTACCTCGACGAGGGCCCGGAGCCGCTGGAGACCGGCGGCGCGCTGCTCAACGCGCGGGCCTGGCTGGGCGAGGCGCCGTTCCTGGCGATCAACGGCGACGTCTGGTGCGACCTCGACCTGGGCACGCTGCCCGACGCGCCTGCGGGCCTCGCCCACCTCGTGCTGGTCGACAACCCGCCGCAGCATCCGGGCGGGGATTTCCACCTGCACGCCGAGGGCCGGGTGTCGAGCGACGATCCCGCCGGCACGCGGCTGACCTTCAGCGGGATCGGCGTCTACCGCGCCGCGCTGCTGGACGGCTGGCGCGAGGTGGTCGGCGGCGCGCCGGGCGCGGACGCGACGCCGCCGCGCTTCAAGCTCGCGCCGCTGCTGCGCGCGGCGATGGGCCGTGGGGCGGTGCATGGGCAGCACCACGCCGGCGACTGGGCCGACATCGGCACGCCGGAGCGCCTGGCGGCGCTCGACGCGCGGCTGCGCGCGACGGGCTGAGCGCGACGGGCTGAGTCCGCGCGGCCTCAGGCCGCGACGCGCAGCCGGCGCGGCGCGCGCGCCGGGGTCGCGTCGAGGCGGAACACCGCCACCGCCCCCACCAGCGCCTCGGCCTGCTCCTCGAGCGAGCGGGCGGCCGCCGAGGCCTCCTCGACCAGGGCCGCGTTCTGCTGGGTCACCTGGTCCATCTGGCTGACCGTCGTGGCGACCTGGCCCAGGCCGGTGGCCTGCTCCTCGGTCGCGGCGGCGATCTCGGCCATGAAGGCGTCGAGCCGGCGCACGTCGTCGACCAGCCCGCCGATGGTGCCGCCGGCGTCGTCGACCTGGGCGCTGCCGTCGGCCACCGCGGCCATCGAGGTGGCGATCAGCGCGCGGATCTCGCGCGAGGCGTCGCCCGAGCGCTGCGCCAGCGCGCGCACCTCGCCGGCGACGACCGCGAAGCCGCGGCCCTGCTCGCCGGCGCGCGCGGCCTCGACCGCGGCGTTGAGCGCGAGCAGGTTGGTCTGGAACGCGATGCCGTCGATGACGGTGACGATCTCGCCGATCCGCTTCGCGCTGGCCTCGATGGCCTGCATGGTGCCGGTGAGGCGGTCGAGCTTGTGGCCGGCGTCGCCGGCGACGCCGGCGGTGCGGTGCGAGAGCGTGCGCGCCTCGCGGGTCGCGTGGGCGTTGGCGGCCACGGTGGAGTTGAGCTCCTCCATCGCCGCGGCGGTCTCCTCGAGCTGGGCGGCCTGCTGCTCGGTGCGCGCGCTGAGCTCGGTGCTGCCGGCCGAGACCTCCGCGGCCGCGGCGTTGATCAGGCGGCTCGAGCCCTGGATGCCGCCGACGATCCCGGCCAGGCGCTCGGCGGTGAGGTTGGCCGAGGCCTGGATCTCCCCGAACACGCCGCGGGCGTCGCCCTCGAGGCGCTGGGTGAGGTCGCCGTCGGCCAGCGCCGCCATCATCCGGCCGATCGCGGCCACGCTGGCGTCGACCGAGGCGATCAGGCTGTTGGCGCTGTGGCCGATGGCCTTCGCGAAGCCGCGCGCGGCGTCGGTGTCGACCCGGCCGGAGAGGTCGCCGTTGGCGGCGGCGTCCATGACCTGGCGGAAGCCCGCGAGCATCGCGTCGTTGGCCTTCAGGGTCTGGCCCGCGCTGGCGAGCATCTCGCTCCACACGCCCTCGGCCTTGAGGTGGCGGCCGTCCCAGCGCTCGAAGGGCTTGCCGTCGGCCATCGCCACGACCGCCGAGGCCACCGCGGCGCCGGCCGCCTCGGCCTGGGCGAAGGACTGGTTGAGGTCGCCGGCGAAGGCGGCCATCTCGCCGCGGTATTCGCCGTGCATGCGCTGGCCGAAGCGGCCGGCGGCGAACGCCGAGGCGGTGCGCCGCGCCTCGCCGAACAGGCCCTGCAGGGTCTCCAGCGTGCGGTCGAGGTCGCGGCTGGCGCGGGCGATCTCGTCGCCGCCGGCGGCGTTCGCGCGGTGCTCGAAGCGGCCCTCGCGCGCGGCCTCCAGCGCGCGCTGCATGCGCCGGGTGCTGGAGAGGATGGCGACGATGATGCGCCGGACCAGCCAGCCCCCGGCGAGCAGGATCGCCAGCACCACGCCGGCGTCGACCGCGAGGTTGCGCCGGTAGGCGGCCTGGATGGCCAGGTATTCCTCCTCGGCGACCACCAGCTGCACCTCGACGAGCGCGGCGAGGGTGGTCGAGATCGGGTCGATCGCGGGGTACAGGCGGTCGCGGGTGAACGCGGCCAGCCCGGTGGCGTCGCGGGCCACGAGCAGCGCGCGCAGGTCGGCGACCGCGGCGTCGGCGACCTCCAGCTGCGGGGCCAGCTCGACCAGCAGTTCCTCCTCGCGCGGCACCAGCACGGTGGCGCGGTAGGCGGCCAGGCGCTCGTGCACCAGCGCGTTGGCCGCGTCGACGTCGCGCACGGCCTGCTCCCAGCCGATCGCGCCGTCGCGGGTCTTGTGGGCGAGGTCGACGATGCTCACGGCGTAGGCGTCGGCGATGGCCTTGATGTCGCGCAGCGGCACCACGCGGTCGGCGTACAGGCTCTGCGCGCGGCGGCTGGCGTCGTGCATGCCGAACAGGCCGAGGCCGGCGACCAGCAGGGTCGCCGCGAGCGCGAGGCCGGCGAGCAGCAGCAGGCGGGCGCGGAGGGAGCCGGAGAGCAGTCGGGGCATGGCGGTGGCCTCGGAGGGATGCCGGCATGGTTCCCGCGCCGCGCGCGCGCCGCCAGCGCGCGATGCGCGTTCTGCCGGCGGCCGTAGCGGGGCTACGCGATCCCTTTACGCCCGCCCCGGCGTCGAGGCCCCGGACCCCGGACAGGACGACGCCCCGGCAGGCCGGGGCGTCGTGGTCTCGCCGGGCGGCCCGGGCGGGCCGCCTGGCGCGGGTGCCGCGGGCTCAGCGCAGCGCGGCGGTGTCGAGGTCGAGCTGGTCGGCCGGGATCAGCTCCAGCTGCGGGTGCGCCGCGCGCAGGGCGTCGACGAACTGCGCGCTGTCGCCGACCACCACGATGCTCAGGCGCTCCGGGGCGAGGTAGCGCTGGCCGGCGGCCTGGATCTGGGCCGGGGTGACCGCGCGCACGCGCTCGGGGTAGCCGGGCAGCGAGGCCAGCGGCCGCTCCTCGGCGATCACGCCGGCGACCGCGCCGCCGAGGCCGTCCACGCTCTCCATCGCGCTGCCGAACTCGCCCACCAGGGTGGCCACGCGCGGGGCGATGTCGGCCTCCGGGGTGGCCTCGGCGCCGATCCGGGCGAACTCGCCCAGCATCAGCGCCACGACCTCGGCGGCCGCGTCGTTGCGGGTCTGGGTCGAGGCGACCACCAGGCCCTCGTCGCGACGCGCGCCGAGCGAGCTGCCGGCGCCGTAGCTCAGGCCGCGCTCGATGCGGATCAGGCGGTTGAGGCGGGCGGAGTAGCCGCCGCCGAGCACCGCGTTGGCCAGTTCGAGCGCGTGCAGGTCGGCGTCATCGACCGCCAGCGCGCGGCCGGCGATGGTGACCGCGGCCTGGCCGGAGCCCGGCAGGTCGACGACCACGACGCGCGGGGCCGGGGCCTCGCCGGCCGGATCGGCCTGGCGCTCGGCCGCGACGGCCGGGGCCGCCCAGTCGCCGAAGGCCTGCTCGGCCAGGGCCACCGCGGCCTCGACCGTGATGTCGCCGGAGAACACCAGGCTGGCGCCCTGCGGCGAGTAGCGCTGGGCGTGGAAGCCGACCACGTCCTCGCGGGTGATCGCGGCCAGGCCGTCGAGCGTGCCGGCGCCCGGCTCGCCGTAGGGCGCGTCGCCGTAGACGAGGCGGGAGGCGACCGCGCTGGCGATCGGGCCGGGCTGGCTCATCGCCACCGACAGGCCGTCGCGGGCCTGGTCGCGGCCGCGCTCGAGCTCCTCGGCGCTCAGCGCCGGGGTGCGCACCAGCTCGGCCATCAGGGCGACGGTCTGCGGGAACGCGACCGCCGGGCTGTTGGCGTAGACGAAGGACGCGTCGCGGCCGGCGTCGGCGCCGATCACCGCGCCGAGGCGCTCGATCTCGGCCGCCACCTCGGGCGCGCCGCGGGTGGTGCTGCCCTGGGTGAGCAGGGTGGCGAGCATCGCGGCGGTGCCGGTGCGGCCCTCGGCGTCGTCGGCCGTGCCGGCCGGGACCACCAGGCGCGCGGACACCAGCGGCAGGCCCTCGCGGCGGGCGACGAACACGCGCAGGCCGTTGGCCAGCTGGCGCTCGACGACCTCGGGCATGCGCACGTCCGGCGCCTCGCCCGGGGTCGGCAGGGCCACGCGCTCGGCCTCGGGCGCGAGCACGTCGACGCGGTAGTCGGTGGCGAGGTCGGCCAGCTTGACCGGGGCCTCGACCGGGGCCGGCATGGCCTCGTTGGCGACGCCCTCGGGGCGCTCGGACTCGTCGCGGTAGCGGATCACGCTGCGGCGGGCCTCGGTGAGCCAGGTGCCGGCCACGCGCTGCACGTCGGCCACGGTGACCGCCAGCAGGGCGGCGACCTCGGCGTCGGCGGCGGCGGGGCCGCCGGTGTTGATCAGCGACCAGCCCAGGGTGCTGGCGCGGTCCTCGATGCCCTCGCGGCCGCGCAGGGCGCCGGCGAGCAGCTCGGCCTTGGCCTCGGCCAGCTCGGCCTCGGTGATCGGGGTGCTGGCGAGGCCGGCGATGACCTCGAGCAGCCCGGCCTCGACGTCGGCCAGCGGCTCGCCCTCGGCGGCGATCGCGTAGGTCACGAGCATGCCGGCCTGCTGGCCCATGTCGACCCAGGACGAGGCGTCGGACGCCAGCGCGCGGTCGTAGACCAGGGTGCGGTACATGCGCGAGCTCTCGCCGGTGCTGAGGATGCCGTCGAGCACCTCGAGCGCGGCGCGGTCGGGGTGGCCCCAGGCCGGCAGGTCCCAGGCGGCGACGACGGCCGGCAGCGGCACGTTCGGCGCGTAGTAGTCGGCGGCCTTCGGCGCGGTCTGCTCGGGCTCGGCGACGGCGTGGCGCGGCACCTCGCGCTCGGGGTTGGCGAGCGGGGCGAAGTACTGGTCGACCCAGGCGTCGAGCTGGGCGTCGTCGAAGTTGCCGGCGACGATCAGCACCGCGTTGTCGGGGCGGTAGTAGGTGGCGTGGAAGCGGCGCACGTCCTCGAGGGTGGCGGCGTCGAGCTCATCGATCGAGCCGATGCCGGCGCGGCGGTACGGGTGCTGCTGGTACACCTCGCGCGGCAGGTACAGGCCGAACAGGCGGCCGTAGGGCTCGGCGAGGATGCGCTGGCGCAGCTCCTCCTGGACCACGGCGCGCTCGGAGGCGAACACCGCCTCGTCGACCACCAGCGAGCCCATGCGGTCGGCCTCGGCGAACAGCAGGCGCTCGAGGTGGTTGGCCGGCACGACCTCGTGGTAGGCGGTGACGTCGTCGGCGGTGAAGGCGTTGTTGCCGCCGCCCACGTCCTCGGTCAGGCGGTCGAAGGTCTCGTTGGGCAGGTTGCGCGTGGCCTTGAACATCAGGTGCTCGAACAGGTGCGCGAAGCCCGAGCGGCCCTCGGGGTCGTCCTTCGAGCCCACCCGGTACCAGACCTGGATGGTGACGTTGGCGGTGGAGGTGTCGCGCAGCGCGAACACCTGCAGGCCGTTGGCCAGGGTGCGGCCACGGAAGCCCAGCGGGGCGACGGCGCCGTCGGCGGCGGCGGTCTCGGCGGCGGGCGTGGCGGGGGCGTCGGCGGACGGCGAGCAGCCGGCGGACGCGAACAGCGCGGCGAGCGCCGCGGCGAGGATGCGCTTGGTGAACAAGGGGGAGGCTCCGGGATCGGGCCCGCGCGGGGCGGGCCGGGGCGCGGGATGCGCCGGGGCGCGAAGCCTACACCGTGACGGGGGTCACGGACCCCCGCCGATCGTCACTTCGCCGACACGCGGGTGCCGGAGTCGGCCCCCGCGCCCCCCCGGAGGAGGCTCAGCAGCAGGGCCGGCCCTCGAAGCGCGAGCCGCCCGGGACCGCGCCGGCGCCCGTGGTCTCGCCGCGCTGGCTGGCCAGGTAGTGCTCGCCGATCACGTGCGCCACCGCCTGGGTGACGCGCTTGCCGGTGGGGATGTGCAGGAACTCGTTCGGGCCGTGGGCGTTGGAGTGCGGGCCGAGCACGCCGGTGATCATGAACTGGGCGCCGGGGAACTTCTCGCCGAGCATGCCCATGAACGGGATCGTGCCGCCCTCGCCCATGTACACCGCCGGCTTGCCGAAGGCCTCCATCGAGGCGTGGTCGATCGCGTGCGACAGCCACGGGCTCATCGCCGGGGCGTTCCAGCCGGTGGAGCTCTTCTCGAGGTGGAACTCGACCTTCGCGCCGTAGGGCGGGTCGCGCAGCAGCAGCTC
Source organism: Lysobacteraceae bacterium (assembly GCA_051859045.1). GTDB lineage: Bacteria > Pseudomonadota > Gammaproteobacteria > Xanthomonadales > Xanthomonadaceae > JBHYGK01. Next base: position 29,949 of record JBHYGK010000006.1, read on the forward strand.
GGTCAGCACCTTGCCCGCGGCGTCGCCGTCGAGGGTCGGCGGCAGGCGCAGCGACAGCTTCACCGCGGTGTGCGGGCGCAGCACGTTGCCGGCGTTCGACAGCGGCGGCAGGCCGTCCTGGCCGGTGATCGAGAGCGCCGGGCGCCAGGTGCGGTTGAGCACCAGCTCGTGCAGCTCGTGGTGCATCGGGACCATGCCCGGCAGGAACGGGAACTTCTCGAAGATCGCGGTATCCAGCACCTCGGCCGCGCGGGAGGCCTGGGCCACGCGCTCGGCCGGGATCGCGGCGTGCAGGGCCTCGGCGAGGATGCGGCCGCTCTCCTGGTCCTCGAGCCGCGAGAGCAGGGTGCGCAGGATGCGGAAGCTCGACGGCACCACGCCCGAGGCGTCGCCGGAGTGCACGCCCTCCTCGAGCACGGTCACGCTGAGGTTGCCGCCGGCCAGGCCGCGCAGCGAGGTGGTGCACCAGAGCTGGTCGTAGTTGCCGCAGCCCGAGTCCAGGCAGACCACCAGCGAGGGCTGGCCGATCCGGTCGGCGAGGTGGTCGACGTAGTAGGGCAGGTCGTAGCTGCCGGACTCCTCGCAGGCCTCGATCAGCACCACGCAGCGCGCGTGCGGGACGCCGCGCGCCTGCAGCGCCATGATCGCGGTGAGCGAGCCGTACAGCGCGTAGCCGTCGTCGGCGCCGCCGCGGCCGTAGAGCTTGTCGCCCTTGATCACCGGGAGCCACGGGCCGAGGTCCTCGGCCCAGCCGGTCATCTCGGGCTGCTTGTCGAGGTGGCCGTAGAGCAGCACGGCGTCGCCGTTGTCCTCGCCGGTGGCGGGGATGTCGATGAGGATCAGCGGGGTGCGGCCGGGCAGGCGCACCACCTCGACCTGCATGCCCCGGATGGGCTGCGCGCGGGCCCAGCCCTCCATCAGCGCCACCGCCTGGTCCATGTAGCCGTGCTCGGCCCACTGGGCGTCGAACATCGGCGACTTGTTCGGGATCCGGATGTACTCCACCAGCTGCGGGACGATCTGCTCGTCCCAGGTGCGCTCGATCAGCGCGTCGGGCTGCGGCTGGGCGGGATGGGCGTGGTCCATGGCGGGGGGCTCCGGCGTCGGCGGTCTGGGGGGCGACAGTGTACGCCTGCGCCCCGGGCCGGGTCGTCCGTGGCCGACCCCGGGCGGGGCGTGCGCCGATGGCGCGCGCCGGCCTCGGCGCAGCCGGCGGCGGGGCGTCCGGCGATGGGGCGCGGCGCGCGCGGGCGGAACACTGGCCACGCCCTCGCGGGCCGCCCCGGCGGCCTGCGGCGGCCCATCCCCGCCATCCGTCCAGGAGACCGCCATGACCCCGTCCCGCACCGCCTCCCTGCTGCTGCCCCTCGTCCTCGCCGCGCTCGCCGCGGCCGCCCCGGCGTTCGCGCAGACCGCCCCGCCGCGCCCGCCGCCGCCGCCCCGGCCGCGACGCCGGCCGCGGCTGCCGTCGACCAGGTCGACATCAACCGCGCCGACGCCGCCGAGCTGGCCCGGGTGCTGGTCGGCGTCGGGGTGGCGAAGGCCGCGCTGATCGTCGAGTACCGCGAGGCCAACGGCCCGTTCCGCAGCCCCGAGCAGCTGGTCGAGGTCAGCGGCATCGGCCTGCGCACGGTCGAGCGCAACATCGACCGCATCCTCGTCGGCGAGGTCGCCCCGGCGCCCGCGCCGGGCGGCTGAGGCGCCCGGCCGGGGGCGCGCCCGGCTGGCACGCGGCGGGCGCGCCCGTAGACTGGCGGCCCGCCCCGCCGAGACCCCGCATGGCCGCGCCCCTCGACCTCCGCGTCCTGCCCGCCGAGGACTACACCCGCACCCGCTGGGCCAACGGCGGCGGCTGGACCCGCGAGGTCCTGCGCTGGCCGGCCGGCGCGGCGGACGGCGACTGGGACTGGCGGCTGTCGATCGCCGAGGTCGACCGCGACGGCCCCTTCTCGCGCCTGGAGGGCGTCGAGCGGGTGCTGGTGCTGCTCAGCGGCGAGGGCATGACGCTGGAGGCGCCGCCGGGCGAGGCCGGCGACGCGGCCGCGCCGATCGAGCTCGCGCCGCCGCACGCGATTGCGCGCTTCCCCGGCGAGCGCGCGCTGCACGCGCGGCTGCACGCCGGACCCACCCGCGACTTCAACCTGATGTGGCGGCGCGGCCGCGTCGACGGCGCGCTGTGGCTGCGGCCGCTGGTCGGGGCGATGGTGTTCTTCGCCGCGCCGGGCGAGCGCTGGGCGGTGCACCTGGTCGCCGGGACCGCGCGGTTCAAGGATCGGCCCGGGCACGGCCCGCTGGAGCCGGGCGACAGCGCCCTGCTCGGGGCCGACGGGGCCGGCGGCCGGCTGATCCTCGACGGCGCGGGCACCCTGCTGGTGATGCGCCTGGCCCCGCCCGACGCGGAGGCCCCGCCGGGTTGATCGGCGTCAACCGGCGGCGGCGGGCGGGCGGGGACACTGCGCGCCCCGACCCGACCCCGGATCCGCCATGTCCACCGTGCTCTACGACGACGGCCACCACCGCTGCGTCGCCTTCCACGACCTCGTGCGCGGCGACGACGGCGTGCAGGCCAACCAGTTCCTGATCCAGCACGGCACCGACTCCGCGCTGCTCGATCCCGGCGGCGCGCTGCTGTACATGCCGCTGTCGATGGCGATGAGCCGCTTCGTCCAGCCCAAGGACCTGACCTGGGTGCTGGCCTCGCACCAGGATCCCGACATCATCGGCGCGGTCGACCGCTGGCTGCTCTACACGCCGGCCACGATCGTGTGCTCCAAGCTCTGGGGCCGCTTCGTGCCGCACGGGGTGCCGCACTACCAGGGCAAGGCCGGCGCCGACCGCTACCACCTGCTGCCCGACGCCGGCGGACCGATCCCGCTGGAGGACAGCGCGCTGTACGCGCTGCCGGCGCACTTCCTGCACTCGGTGGGCAACTTCAGCTTCTTCGACCCGGTCAGCCGGATCCTGTTCTCCGGCGACATCGGCAGCTCGATGATCGCCTCCACCGGCCAGGCCTACGCCCCGGTCGAGGACTTCCCCTCGCTCGTGCCGCACATGGACGGCTTCCACCGCCGCTACATGGCCTCGCGCCGGGTCGCCGGCCTGTGGGCCGACATGGCGCGCGCGCTCAAGCCCGCGATGATCGTGCCCCAGCACGGCCTGCCGCTGCGCGGCGCGGCGATCCCGGCCTTCCTCGACTGGCTGGGCGACCTGCACTGCGGCGTGGAGCGCCTGGGCGAATCGGACTACCTCGGCGCGATCCCCGAGGCGCTGGCGATGAAGGTGCTGGTGCCGCCGGCGCACGGCCTGGCGATCTGAGCCCCGGCCCGCCGGGCGCGCCGCGGCGCGCTCAGCGGTCGTCGCGGGTCCACACCGCGTCGTCGACCACCCGCACCGGGAAGCGCGGCACCGGCGCCACCGCCGGGCCGCACAGCGGCGCGCCGGTGCGCGGGTCGAAGCGCGCGCCGTGCAGCACGCACTCCACCTGGCCGTCCACCATCGGGCCGGCGCTGAGCTCGAAGTCGGCGTGCGAGCAGCGGTCCTCCAGCGCGTAGAACGCGCCGTCGAGGTTCACCACCAGGATCGGGGTGTCGCCGTCGAAGGCCACCGCCGACTCGCCCGGCAGCAGCTCGCCCAGCCCGCAGACCCGCACCCAGCCTTCCGCCGCGAGGCTCACAGCGCCTTCTCCAGGCGCTCGAAGCGCAGGTCGTCGCGCTTGGGCAGGCCGAAGCGCGCGTCGCCGTAGGGGAACGGGCTGCGGATGCCGGTGCGGCGGTAGCCGCGGCGCTGGTACCAGCCGATCAGCTCCTCGCGCACGTCGATCACGGTCATGCGCATGCTCGGCGCGCGCCAGCGCTCCCGGGCCACGCGTTCGGCCTCGGCCAGCACGGCGCGGCCGAGGCCGCCGGCCTGGCGCGTGGGGTCGACGGCGAACATGCCGAAGTAGCCGCAGCCGTCGTCGAGGCAGACGTGGGCGCTGGCCAGCAGCGCGCCGTCGGCGGCGGCCTCGGCCAGCAGGACCAGGCTGTCGGGGCGGTCGAGGCAGGCCTGCACGTCGTCGGGACCGGTGCGGCGGCCGTCGAGCAGGTCGGCCTCGGTGGTCCAGCCGGCGCGGCTGGCGTCGCCGCGGTAGGCGGACTCGACCAGGGCCACGATGGCGGGGACGTCGGCGTGCGTGGCGGCGCGGAAGCGCAGGGGGATCGCGGTCATCGGGCGGGCGTGGGGGGGCGGGTCGGGGGGGGGGGGGGGGGGCCGGGGGGGGGGGGGGGGGGGGGGGGGCGGGCGCGGCGCGGGGCGCGCCGTGGACGGGGTGGTCGGGAGGGTGCCGCGCTCAGGCGAGCAGGCGGCGCACCTTGTGCAGGGCGGCGACGAAGGCGTCGACCTCGTCCTCGGTGTTCCAGAACGCCAGCGACGCGCGGCAGGTGGCCGACACCCCCAGCGCCTGCATCAGCGGGTGCGCGCAGTGCTGGCCGCTGCGCACCGCCACGCCCTCGAGGTCGAGCAGGGTGGCGAGGTCGTGGGCGTGCGCGCCCTCGAGCGCGAAGCTGGTGACCGCGGCCTTGCCCGGGGCGGTGCCGAGCAGGCGCAGGCCGTCGATGCCGGCGAGCTGGCCCTCGAGCCGCTCGCGCAGCGCCGACTCGCGCGCGGCGATGGCGTCGAGCCCGATCCCGCGCAGGTAGTCGACCGCGGCGCCCAGGCCCACGTGGCCGGCGATGTTCGGCGTGCCGGCCTCGAAGCGGTAGGGCGGGTCGTTGTAGACGGTGCGCTCGAAGGACACCTCGCGGATCATCTCGCCGCCGCCGAGGAAGGGCGGCATCGCGGCGAGGTGCTCGCGCCGGCCCCACAGCGCGCCGGTGCCGGTGGGCCCGCAGAGCTTGTGGCCGGTGAGGGCGTAGAAGTCGCAGCCCAGCGCGGCCACGTCCACCGCCATGTGCGGCACCGCCTGCGAGCCGTCGACGACGCTGATCGCGCCGACCCGGCGCGCGTCGGCGCACAGCTGGCGCACGGGGTTCACGGTGCCCAGCACGTTCGAGACGTGGGCCAGGCCGACCACCTTCACCTCGCCGGTGAGCTTGCGCCGCCAGTCCTCGAGGTCGAGCTGGCCGTCGGGGGCCAGCTCGACCACGCGGATCACGGCGCCGGTGCGCTCGGCCACCAGCTGCCAGGGCACGATGTTGGCGTGGTGCTCCATCCGCGTGAGCAGGATCACGTCGCCGGCGCGCAGCCGCGGGAGCGCCCAGCTGTAGGCCACGAGGTTCAGCGCGAAGGTGGTGCCCGCGCACAGCACCAGCTCGTCGGCGCGCACGCCGAGGTGCGCGGCCAGGCGGGAGCGGCTGCCCTCGTAGGCCTCGGTGGCCTCGCCGCCGAGCGCGTGCACCGCGCGGCTGACGTTGGCGTTGTGCCGGGCGTAGAAATCGTCCATCGCCGCGATCACCTGGCGCGGCTTCTGCCCGGTGTTGGCGGAGTCGAAGTAGACCAGCGGCCTGCCGTGCACGCGGCGCTCGACGATCGGGAAGTCCGCGCGCACGCGGGCCCAGTCGACGGCCGCGGCCCCGCCGGCGGCGGCGCTCACGCGCCGAACCCCGGCCGCGCCAGCGCGGCGTCGAGCGCGGCCAGGCCCAGGGCCTCGGCGTCCTCGTGCCCGAGCACGCCCAGCACCTCGCGCGCGAAGGCCGCGGTCAGCAGGCCGCGCGCCTCGGCCTCGGGGATGCCGCGCGAGCGCAGGTAGAACAGCTGGCCCGGGTCGAGCCGGCCCACGGTGGCGCCGTGCGCGGCCTGGACCTCGTCGGCGTCGATCTCGAGCACCGGCTGGGTGTCGATCTCGGCGTCGGCGGAGAGCAGCAGGTTGCGGTTGGAGAGCTCGGCGGCGGTGCCGTCGGCGCCTTCGCGGATGCGGATGCCGCCGTGGAAGCTGATCCGCGAGCGGCCGTCGGCCAGGCCGCGCCAGACCAGGTCGCAGGCGCCGTCGCGCGCGGCGTGGTCGATCGCCAGCCGGGTGTCGAGCACGCGGCGGCCGCCGCCGAGCAGCGCGCCGTGGGCGTGCAGGCGAGCGCCCTCGCCCTGCAGCGCGACGTTGAGCTCGTGCCGGCTCCAGCCGCCGCCGAGCTCGAGGTCCGCGCGGCGGTAGCAGGCCTCGCGGGCGAGGACGGCATCGGTGCGCAGCAGCGACGTGGCGCCGGCGGCCTCGTCGTGCACGCGCAGGTGGCGCAGCGCGGCGCGCGGCTTGAGGTGGACCTGGGCCAGCGCGTTGCCGAGCGTGCGGTGCGCGCCCAGCGCGCGGGCCTGCTCGACGAGCACCAGCGCGGCGTCCTCGCGCAGTTCGACGAGGTGGCGCAGGTGCCAGGCGCGGTCGGGCGCGCCGGGCGCGGCGGCGGCGCTGGCGAGCAGCAGCAGGTGCAGCGGGGCCTCGACCCGCACGCCGGCGTCCACGCGGACCACCGCGCCGTCGGCCGCGAACGCGGCGTTGAGCCGGGCGAAGGCCTCGTCGGTGGCGTCGAAGCGGCGCGCCAGCCAGGCCACGTCGCGCGGATGCAGGGCGGGGTCGCGCAGCAGGTCCGACAGCGCGCGGACCTCGACCCCGGCGGGCAGGCCGGCGAGGTCGCTCAGCGCGGCGCTCGCGCGGCCGTCGACGAACACCAGGCGCGGCGCGGGCGGCAGCGTGACGCCGGCGGCGGCGAGCGCATCGGCGCCGAGCGCCGCGCCGGGGTCGACGCCTGCGCCCGCGGCGCCGGTGGCCGCGAACGCGCGGCGCTCCAGCGCGCGCAGCGGCGTGGCGTAGCGCCAGCGCTCCAGGCGCTGGGTCGGCAGGCCGTCGGCGCGCGCGGCGGCCAGCGCGGCGCGGCGCGCGTCGCCGAGGCCGCCGGCCTCGCGCGCGGCGTCCGGCGCGGCCTCGAAGGCCGCGGCGAGCGAGTCGAGCAGCGCGCTCATGCGGCCTCCGGCCCCACGCGGTCCTTCAGCCACGCATAGCCCTTGGCCTCCAGCGCCAGCGCCAGCGCCGGGCCGCCGGTCTCGACGATGCGGCCGTCGGCCAGCACGTGCACGACGTCGGGCTTGATGTAGTCGAGCAGGCGCTGGTAGTGGGTGATCACGAGGAAGCCGCGCTCCGGCGAGCGCAGCGCGTTGACGCCGTCGGCCACCGCGCGCAGCGCGTCGATGTCGAGGCCGGAGTCGGTCTCGTCGAGGATCGCCAGCGCCGGCTCGAGCACGGCCAGCTGGAAGATCTCGTTGCGCTTCTTCTCGCCGCCAGAGAAGCCCTCGTTGACGGCGCGGTGCAGCAGCTCGTCCTTGAGGTGCAGCACCTGCAGCTTCTGGCGGACCAGCTTCAGGAACTGCATCGCGTCGAGCTCGGGCTCGCCGCGGGCGCGCTTCTGCGCGTTGAGCGCGCTGCGCAGGAAGTAGGTGTTGTTCACGCCCGGGATCTCGACCGGGTACTGGAAGGCCAGGAAGACGCCGGCGGCGGCGCGCTCCTCGGCCTCCAGCGCCAGCAGGTCGCGGCCCTGGAAGGTGATCGAGCCCTCGACCACCTCGTAGCCCTCGCGGCCGGCCAGCACGTAGCCCAGCGTGGACTTGCCGGCGCCGTTGGGGCCCATGATCGCGTGCACCTTGCCGGGCTCCACGACCAGGTCGAGGCCCTTGAGGATGTCCTTGCCGGCGACGCGGACGTGGAGGTTGGAGATGGTCAGCATGGTCGTGTCCGTGGGAAGCGTGGGGCGGTCGCGCGGGCGCCGCCGGGATGGGGGGAGGGCCTCAGCCCACCGAGCCTTCGAGCGAGACCTCGAGCAGCTTCTTGGCCTCGACCGCGAACTCCATCGGCAGCTCGCGGAAGACCTGCTTGCAGAAGCCGTCGACGATCAGGCTCACCGCGTCCTCCTCGCCGATGCCGCGCGAGCGGCAGTAGAACAGCTGGTCGTCGCTGATCTTCGAGGTGGTGGCCTCGTGCTCGACGGTGGCGGTGGGGTCCTTCACCTCGATGTAGGGGAAGGTGTGCGCGCCGCAGCGCTTGCCGATCAGCAGGCTGTCGCACTGGGTGTGGTTGCGCGCGCCCTCGGCGCCGCGCTCCACCCGCACCAGGCCGCGGTAGGTGTTCTGGCCGCGGCCGGCGCTGATGCCCTTGCTGACGATCGTGGAGCGGGTGCGCTTGCCGACGTGGACCATCTTGGTGCCGGTGTCGGCCTGCTGGCGGTGGTGGGTGAGCGCGACCGAGTAGAACTCGCCCACCGAGTCGTCGCCGATCAGCACGCAGCTGGGGTACTTCCAGGTGATCGCCGAGCCGGTCTCGACCTGGGTCCAGCTGATCCGGGCGCGGTCGCCGCGGCACTCGCCGCGCTTGGTCACGAAGTTGTAGATGCCGCCGACGCCGTTCTCGTCGCCGGGGTACCAGTTCTGCACCGTGGAGTACTTGATGCTGGCGTCTTCCAGCGCCACCAGCTCGACCACCGCGGCGTGCAGCTGGTTCTCGTCGCGCATCGGCGCGGTGCAGCCCTCGAGGTAGCTCACCTGCGCGCGCTCCTCGCAGATGATCAGCGTGCGCTCGAACTGGCCGGTGTGGCCGGCGTTGATGCGGAAGTAGGTGCTGAGCTCCATCGGGCAGCGCACGCCCGCGGGGATGAACACGAACGAGCCGTCGGAGAACACCGCGGAGTTGAGCGCGGCGAAGTAGTTGTCGCCCACCGGCACCACGGAGCCGAGGTAGCGCTGGACCAGCTCGGGGTGCTCGCGCACGGCCTCCGACATCGAGCAGAAGATCACGCCGGCCTCGGCGAGCTCCTTGCGGAAGGTGGTGCCCACCGACACCGAGTCGAACACCGCGTCCACCGCCACGCCGGCCAGCCGGGCGCGCTCGTGCAGCGGCACGCCGAGCTTGTCGTAGGTGGCGAGCAGGCGCGGGTCGACCTCGTCGAGCGATTTCGGCGCGTTGGCGTTCGCCGCGCCGGGCGCGGAGTAGTAGCTCAGGGCCTGGAAGTCGATCGGGCCGATCGACAGCTTGGCCCAGTCCGGCGGCGTCATCGTGAGCCAGTGGCGGTAGGCGGCCAGGCGCCACTCGCACATCCACTCCGGCTCGTGCTTCTTGGCCGAGAGCGCGCGGATGGTGGCCTCGTCGAGGCCCGGCGGCAGGCTGTCGGACTCGATGTCGGTGATGAAGCCGGCCTCGTACTTGCGCGCGAGCTGGGCGTGGATCTCGGCGTTCGCGACGGGGGCGTCGGGGGCGGTGGTGGTGACGTCGGTGGCCATGGGGATGCCTACTCGATGGGCGCGCCGGCCGGGGCCAGGCGCAGGGGGATGGGGCGGCGCGCGGGCGGCGCGAGCATGTCGGCGAGGCTGACCGCGCGCAGGGCGTCGGCGACCACGTCGTTGATCCGGCGCCAGTTCGCGCGCACCCCGCAGTGGTCCTCGAGGCCGCACTGGCCGGCGTGCAGCGAGCACTCGGTCATGCCCAGCGGACCCTCCATGGCCTCGACCACCTCGACCAGCGTGATCGCCGCCGCCGCGCGGGCCAGGCGGTAGCCGCCGTTGGCGCCGCGGAAGCTCTCGACGAGGCCGGCCTGGGCCAGCGGCTTGAGCACCTTGGCCACCGTGGGCGCCTCGAGGTGGGCGCGCTCGGCCAGCTCGCTGGCGCTGTGCACCACGCCGGGCCGCGCGGCGAGCACGGTCAGCACGAGGGTGGCGTAGTCGGTGAGCTTGGTGACGCGCAGCATGGGCGTGGCGACCGCGGTGGGCGGGCTGGGCCTCGGTGGGGAAGGGGGGTGGTCCGGGGCGGGGCCTCGAATCAGGACCCAAATTGTACGGATTCCACCGGCCCGGCTCAATCCACGCCGCGTGAGGACGCCGGGGCGTGCTTCGGCCAGAATGCGCGCCCGCCTCCCATACGACCCGCGCCCCGATGCCGAGCCCCCGCCCCGCCGCCCGTCCCGCCGCCCCCTCCGCCGCCGCCGGCCCCGCGATCGAGGCCCGGCGCTCGCCGATCCACGGCAACGGCGTGTTCGCCGTGCGCGCGATCCCCGCGGGCGAGCAGCTCATCCGCTACGTCGGCAAGCTGCGCAGCCACGCCGAGGCCGACGCGCTGCACGAGGGCAACACCGACTCCGGCCACACCTTCCTGTTCACGCTCAACGGCGACTGGGTGATCGACGCCAACGTGCAGGGCAACGACGCGCGCTGGATCAACCACGGCTGCGCGCCGAACTGCCAGGCGGTGCTGGTGGAGCACGCCAGCGACCGGCGCCGCGACCAGGTGTGGATCGAGGCCCTGCGCGACATCGCGCCGGGCGAGGAGCTGACCTACAACTACGGCATCGTGCTGGCCGAGCCGCACACCGCGCGGATGAAGCGGCTGTGGACCTGCCTGTGCGGCGCGCCGGCCTGCACCGGCACGATGCTGCAGCCCAAGCCCCGCAAGCGCTGAGCCGCGCGGGCGCCGGGGCGCCGGCGCGGCCCGCGCGGGCTCAGCCCGCGGCGCGCGCCTGCTGCTCGAGCTGCAGGCGCAGCGCCGGCTCGATCTTCAGCTGGCGGGCCAGCTCGTCGAGGTAGGCCTTCTCCATGAAGTTCTGCTCGTCGGCCACCAGCACGCTGGCGAGGAACATCTCGTGCGCCAGCGCCGGCGTGCTGGCCTGCGCGGCCACCAGGGCCGGGTCGAGCGGGCTGGCCAGCTCGGCCTGCAGCCAGGCCTGCAGCGCGGGGTCGGCGCCGAGCTTGGCCACGCCCTCGTCGATCAGCTGGCGCTCGCGCGCGTCGACGTGGCCGTCGGCCTTGGCCGCGGCGACGATCGCGGCGAGCACCCCGCGCGCGTGCTGCTCGACCTCGGCGCCCTGGGCGCGATCGGCGGTGGTGCCCTGGGCCGGCACCGCGGCGCTGCCGGGCTGCTGGGCCTTGTAGTCGTTGTAGGCCTTGTAGGCGAGCACGCCGAGCGCGGCCAGGCCGCCCACGGCGGCGACCTTGCCCACCGTGCCGCGGGTGCGCTTGTGGCCGAGCAGCAGGCCGAGCGCACCGCCGCCCAGCGCGCCCTTGGCGAAGTCGCCGAGGCCCGGCGTGCCCTGGCCGACGCCGATGGCGCCGGCGGCGCCGCCCATCTGGGACTGCGCGGTGCGGAGCATCTGGTCGAGGAAGCGCTGCATGCTCATGGGTCTGCCTTGGCCGGTCGTTGGGGAACCACAGCGTTGCGGGCGGGCCCGGCGGCATTCAAGGGGGCGCGGCCCCCGGCGGCGCGCCGGCGCCCGTAGACTGGCGCGCATGTCCGATGCCTCCGCTCCCGTCCCCGCGGCGTCCGCCGCCCTCCCGCCGCGCGCGCTGCTGCTGCACGGCGCCGGCGGCGGCGGCTGGGAGTGGGCGGTCTGGACGCGGGTGTTCGCGGCCGAGGGCTGGCGCGTGGCCGCCCCGGACCTGCCCGCCGCCGACGCCGGCCTCGAGGCCACGACGCTGGCCGACGAGCGCGCCTCGGCGCTGGCCGCGGCGCGCGCCCTCGGGCCCGGCGCGCTGCTGGTCGGCGCCAGCCTCGGCGGGCTGCACGCGATGGCGATCGCCGATGCCGCCGCGGCCTCGGCGCTGGTGCTGGTGAATCCCGTGCCGCCGGCCGGCGTCCCCGGCGCGGCCTGGCCGCCGGAGGCGCGCGCCTGGCCCGATCGGGTGCCCTGGGGGCGCGACGCCCGGCTCGCCGGCACCCGCCGCGCGCTGCCCGGTGCCGACGAGGCCGCGGCCCTGCATGCGTTCCGGCGCTGGCGCGACGCGCCGGGCCGGGTGCTCGCCGAGGCCGCCGCGGGGCTGCCCGTGGCCCGCCCGGCCTGCCCGGTGCTGGTGCTGGCGTCGCGCGACGACGCCGACGTGCCCGCCGCCACCAGCGCCGCGCTCGCGCTGGCCTGGGGCGCCGACCTGCAGTGGCTGGAGGGCGGCCACGTGGACCCGCTGCTGGGCCGCGACGCGGCCCGCGTGGCGGCCCTGGTGGCGGCGTGGGCGGACGCGCGGCGGGGCCCGGCGGGGTTGGCGCCGGTCGCCGCGCCGCCACCGCCCGGCTGAGCGCCGGGCCGGCGTTGGGCGGCCGCTCAGCTTCGCGGGCCCGGATTCAGCCGGCGTTGCCCGTCCCGGCCTAGCGTGCCCCCCGCGCCAGTCCCGGCGCAGGAGTGCCGCCATGACCCGTCGTCGCCCGATCCAGCTCGCCCTCGTCCTCGCGCTCGCCACCGCCGCCGGCGCCGCCGCGGCCGGCCCGTATGGCCCGCAGGGCCGCGGCTGGGGCCCGCCCGCCCACGCCCAGGGCCCGCAGACCCGCGTCGAGTACGCCCAGGTCGTGCGCGTGGACCCGATCATCGAGGCCTACGACGAGCCGGTCAGCCGCGAGGAGTGCTGGGTCGAGCGCGACACCTACCAGCGCGTGGAGCGCCCGCGCTCCTCGGCCGCGCCGGTGCTCGGCGCGATCGTGGGCGGCGTGGTCGGCAACCAGTTCGGCGACGGCCGCGGCCGCACCGCGATGACCGTCGCCGGCGCCGCGCTCGGCGCCACCGTGGCCCGCGACGCGCAGCGCGGCGAGGTGTACGCCGGCGGCGACGTCGAGCGCTGCCGCGTGGTCACCGACGTCCAGCGCGAGGAGCGCGTGCTCGGCTACGACGTCACCTACGACTGGCGCGGCGAGCTGTTCCAGGTGCAGACCGACCGCCACCCCGGCGACCGCATCCGCATGCGCGTCGAGGCCGTGCCGGAGCTGTGATCCGCGCGCCCGGCCGCGCCCCGGCGTGAACGGGGCCATGGCCGCTTGAGGAAGACCCGCGGGGGGCCGACACTCGGCCCCCCGCCGTCGTTTGGGCCCTCCGCATGCCGCGTCGTCCGTCGTCGTCCCACCGCACCATCGCCGCCGGCCTGCTGGCCGCCGCGCTCGCCGCCCCGGCCCTCGCGCTCGAGCCGCCGCGACCGCCGGCCGCGGCGCTGGCTCCGCCGCCGGCGGTCACCGTGCTGCACAACGTCCGCGTGCACACCCTCGACGACGCCCGGCCCGAGGCGGCCGCGCTGGCCTGGGGCCCGGACGGCCGGCTGCTCGACGTGGGCGAGGCCGAGGCGCTGCTGGCGCGCTATCCCGGCGAGCGCCACCTCGACGGCGGCGGCGCCACCGTCATCCCCGGCCTGATCGACGCGCACGGCCACCTGATGGGCCTCGGCGACGCGCTGATGCGCGCCGACCTGATGGGCGCCGACTCCAAGGCCGAGATCCTGGCCCGGCTGCAGGCCTTCGCCGCCGACCTCCCGCCCGGCGCCTGGCTGCTGGGCCGCGGCTGGGACCAGAACCGCTGGCCCGAGGCCGAGCGCGACTTCCCCACCGCCGCCGACCTCGACGCGGCCTTCCCCGATCGCCCGGTGTGGCTGGAGCGCGTCGACGGCCACGCCAGCTGGGGCAACTCGGCCGCGCTGCGCGCCAGCACCCGCGCGCTGGAGGGCGACTGGCAGCCCGAGGGCGGGCGGATCCTGCGCGACGCCGCGGGCCGCCCGACCGGCGTGTTCATCGACACCGCCGCGCAGTTCATCGAGGCCGCGGTGCCCGCGCCCGATGCCGCCTACCGCGAGGAGGCCCTGAGGCGCGCGCTGGCCGCCGCGGCCGCGAACGGCCTGACCGGCCTGCACGACATGGGCACGCGGCTCGAGGACCTGGCCCTGCTGCGCCGCGTCGCCGACGCCGGCGAGCTCACCCTGCGCGTCACCGGCTACGCCGACGGCGACAACGCGATGCTGGCCGCGCTGTGCGCGGTGGGCCCGTGGCGGCACGCCGGCGGCCGGCTGCGCATGAACGGCGTCAAGCTGTACGCCGACGGCGCGCTGGGCAGCCGCGGCGCGGCGCTCGAGGCCGACTACCACGACGCCCCGGGCGAGCGCGGCCTGCTGGTGACCTCGCCCGAGGCGCTGGGCGTGGCGATGGACAAGGCCCGCGACTGCGGCCTGCAGGTGGCCGCGCACGCGATCGGCGACCGCGGCAACCGGATCGTGATCGACCTCTTCGACGAGCGCCTGGCCGACGCCAACGCCGCGCGCTGGCGGGTGGAGCACGCGCAGGTGGTCGATCCGGCGCTGATCCCGCGCTTCGCGCAGCTGGCCGTGATCGCGTCGATGCAGCCCACCCACGCCACCTCCGACATGCCCTGGGCCGGCGAGCGGCTGGGCCCCGCGCGGCTCGACGGCGCCTACGCCTGGCGCCGCTTCATGGACGCCGGCGTGCGCCTGGCGCTGGGCTCGGACGTGCCGGTGGAGCCGGTGGACCCGCGCCTCGGGCTGTACGCCGCGGTGACCCGCCAGGACCTCGCGGGCCGGCCGCCGGGCGGCTGGCTGCCGGGCCAGCGGCTGTCGCTGGCCGAGGCGCTGCGCGGCTTCACCGTCGACGCCGCCTACGCGGGCTTCGCCGAGGCCGAGGTGGGCCGGCTGGCGCCGGGGATGCAGGCCGACTTCGTGCTGCTCGACCGCGATCCCGCCGCGATCGAGGCGCGCGAACTGCCGACGCTGCGCGTGCTGCAGACCTGGGTCGGCGGCGAGCGCGTGTTCGCCGCGGAGTGAGGCCGGCCCGCCCCGCGCTCAGCCGAGCGCGGCGGTGCCGGTGAGCACGGTGGTCGACGCGCCGCCCAGCCAGATGCCGTCGGCCTCGACGGCCATCGCCACGCGGCCGTCGCGGCCCAGCTCGCGGCCCTGGCTGGCGAGGTAGCGCGGCGCCGGCAGGCGCCCGTGCCGGGCGAGGAACGCCGCCAGCGCGGCATTACCGCTGCCGGTGACCGGATCCTCGGGGATGCCGTCGGCGGGGCAGAAGCAGCGCACCGCCACGTCGGCATCGGCGCCGTCGCCCTCGCGGCCCACCACCGCCACGCCGACCGCGCCGCGCGCCAGCGTCAGCGCGGCCAGCGCGCCCATGTCGGGGGCCAGCGCGCGCACCTCGGCGGCGCTGGCGTACTCGGCGCACCACCAGTGCGGGCCGTTGTCGACGACCACCGGCGCGGGCTCGCGCAGCGGCGTCGCGCCGAGCGCGGTGCCCAGCGCGTCGGCGTCGCCGGCGACCACTGCGGCGAAGCGCGCGTCCGGCGCGCGCACGTGGATCCGGCGGTCCGCGCCGGCGCCTTCCACGCGCACCGGCAGCAGGCCGGCCGCGCACTCCTGCAGCAGGCGGCCGTCGGCGTCCGGCGTGATCCGCCCGGCCTCGAGCAGCGCATGCGCGGTGCCCACGCTGGGATGCCCGGCGAAGGGCAGCTCCTGGGCCGGGGTGAAGATGCGCACCCGGTAGCTGGCCCCCGGCGCGCCGGGCGCGAGCACGAAGGTGGTCTCGCTGAGGTTGGTCCAGCGCGCGATGCGCTGCATGGCGGTGGCGTCGAGGTGGTCGGCGTCGAGGAACACCGCCACGGGGTTGCCGAAGCAGGCGCGGGTGGTGAACACGTCGACCTGGGCGAAGGCGCTGGGCATGGCGGGGTGGTCCTGGGGCGGGGCGGGCAGGGTAGACGATGCCCCGCCCGCGTGGCGCCATCCCCGCGCCCGCGCGACGCCCCGTTGCGCGGATGGGCCCCCGCCCGGACGCCCCGTCGCGGCGGGGTTTTGCCGCATAATCGGGCCACCCCGCGCCGTGGCGACCGCCGCCGGCCGGCACCCCTCCACCACACGAGACCCTCATGACGCACATCGCGCCCGGGTCGGACGCTGCCTCGCGCGCGGCCGGCTGGATCGTCCTCAAGTTCGGCGGCACCTCGGTGTCCCGCCGCGAGCGCTGGGACACGATCGGGTCGCTGATGGGCAAACGCGCCTCCGAGGAGGGCGCGCGCGTGCTGGTGGTGGTGTCGGCGGTGTCCGGCGTCACCAACGCGCTGCAGGCGGCCTGCGACGCGCATGCCGATGGCCCCGCGGTGCGGGCCATGCTCGAGGCCATCGCCGAGCGCCACCGGGCGTATGCCGCCGACGAGCTCGGGCTGGATCCCGAGGCCGCGCTGGGCCCGCGCCTGGCCGCGCTGCGCGCGCTCGCCGACGACCCGCGCCGCGCCGCCGGCGCGCTCGACTGGCAGGCCGAGCTGCTGGCCCAGGGCGAGCTGCTGAGCTCGACGCTGGGCGTGGCCTACCTGCGCGCCCAGGGCCTGGCGGTGGACTGGATGGACGCGCGCGACTGGCTGCACGCCGCGCCGATCCCGCACCAGAGCGCCTGGGGCGCGCGCCTGAGCGTGAGCTGCGACAGCCAGGGCGATGCGGACACGCGCGCGCGCTTCGACGCCGCCGGCGCGCCGCTGCGCATCACCCAGGGCTTCATCGCGCGCGCCGCCGACGGCGGCACCGCCATCCTCGGCCGCGGCGGCAGCGACACCTCGGCCGCCTACCTCGGCGCGCTCATCGGCGCCGCCCGGGTGGAGATCTGGACCGACGTGCCCGGCATGTTCAGCGCCAACCCGCGCCAGGTGCCCGACGCGCGGCTGCTGAGCCGGCTGGACTACGCCGAGGCCCAGGAGATCGCCACCACCGGCGCCAAGGTGCTGCACCCGCGCTGCATCCATCCCTGCCGCGAGGCCGGGGTGCCGCTGTGGATCCGCGACACCACCCGGCCCGACCTGGCCGGCACCGTCATCGACGGCGACGCGGCCACCGTGCCCGGCGTGAAGGCCGTCAGCTCGCGGCGCGGGATCGTGCTGGTGTCGATGGAGACCATCGGCATGTGGCAGCAGGTGGGCTTCCTGGCCGACGTGTTCGAGCGCTTCCGCCGCCACGGGCTGTCGGTGGACATGATCGGCTCCTCGGAAACCAACGTGACCGTGTCGCTCGACCCCTCCGAGAACCTCGTCAGCACCGACGTGCTCGAGCGGCTCGGCGCCGACCTGGCCGAGGTCTGCCGGGTCAAGGTGATCGCGCCCTGCGCGGCGGTGACGCTGGTGGGCCGCGGCATCCGCGGCCTGCTGCACAAGCTTACCGACGTCTGGAGCGAGTTCGGCCGCGAGCGCGTGCACCTGGTGTCGCAGAGCTCCAACGACCTCAACCTGACCTTCGTTGTCGACGAGGCGGTGGCCGACGGCCTGCTGCCGCGCCTGCACCAGCTGCTGGTGCAGGCCGGCGCGATGCCGGTCGAGGAGACGGCGGTGTTCGGCCCGAGCTGGAAGCGCCTCGACGGCCCCAGCCGGCGCGCCGAGCCGTGGTGGCGCGCGGCCGCGCCGCGGCTGCTGGCGCTGGCGCGCGGACGTGATGGGAGCGAGGGTGATGGGAGCGAGGGCGAGCCCGACGCGCCCGCCACCCCGCGCTACGCCTACCACCTGCCCACGGTCCGCGAGCGCGCCCGCGCGCTGGCCGGCATCGCCGCCGTCGACCGCCGCTTCTTCGCGATCAAGGCCAACCCGCACCCGGCGATCCTGCGCACGCTCGAGGCCGAGGGCTACGGCTTCGAGTGCGTCAGCAGCGGCGAGCTGGCCCACGTCTTCGCCAGCCTGCCCGGGCTCGACCCCGAGCGCGTGCTGTTCACGCCCAGCTTCGCGCCGCGCGCGGAGTACGCCGACGCGCTGGCGCGCGGCGTGCGCGTCACCGTCGACTCGGCCTGGGTGCTGCGATCCTGGCCGGACCTGTTCCAGGGCCGCGAGCTGGTGCTGCGGATCGACCCCGGCGTGGGCTACGGCCACCACGAGAAGGTCCGCACCGGCGGCAAGGGCGCGAAGTTCGGCCTCGCCGCCGCCGACCTGCCGGCCTTCCTCGCCGCCGCCCGCGACGCCGGCGCGCGGATCACCGCGCTGCACGCCCACCTCGGCAGCGGCATCCTCGAGCCGGGCTACTGGCGCGAGGTCTACGCGCAGCTGGCGGCGCTGGCGGCCGGGATCGGGACGATCGCCGCGATCGACGTCGGCGGCGGCCTCGGCATCCCCTACGAGCCCGACGCCGAGCCGCTCGACCTCGA
Source organism: Lysobacteraceae bacterium (assembly GCA_051859045.1). Taxonomy (GTDB): domain Bacteria; phylum Pseudomonadota; class Gammaproteobacteria; order Xanthomonadales; family Xanthomonadaceae; genus JBHYGK01. Next base: position 47,803 of record JBHYGK010000006.1, read on the forward strand.
CGCCTACGCCGCCGCGCTGGCCGAGGTGAAGCAGGCCTACCCGCAGTTCGCGCTGTGGATCGAGCCCGGCCGCTTCCTGGTCGCCGAGGCCGGCGTGCTGCTGCTGCGGGTCACCCAGCTCGGCCACAAGAGCGGCGTGCGCCGCGTGGGCGCCGACGCCGGCATGAACGCGCTGCTGCGCCCGGCGCTGTACAACGCCTGGCACCGGATCGAGAACCTCGCGCGCCTCGACGCCCCCGACGGCGAGCCCTGCGACGTGGTCGGCCCGATCTGTGAGACCGGCGACGTGCTCGGCCGCCGCCGCCGCCTCCCCGACGCCACCGCCGAGGGCGACGTGCTGCTGGTCGCCGACGCCGGCGCCTACGGCCGCGTGATGAGCACCACCTACAACCTGCGCGACCTGCCGCGCGAGTCCATCCTCGACGACGAGCCCACCGCATGAACGACGTCCAGGCCGAACCCGCCTTCGACCGCGCGGCCATCCGCGCCTTCCACTTCTCGCGCCGGTCCTTCGACCCGGCCACCGGCGTGATCGAGCTGGGCTACGTGCTCGAGGACGGCAGCGGCGCGGCCCCCGAGCTGGTGGAGGCGATCACCGTCCCCGGCGCCCCGTTCGTCCTCGACCCGGCCCGCCGCGCCGCGGTGGACCGCGCGCTGGGCCTGCTGCACGCGCTGGCCGGCGTGAGCTACTACAAGGCCGCGGTGCCGCCGGCGATCACCTTCGCCGAGGGCCTCGCGCCCGACGCCGCCACCGCGGCCTTCCTGGCGACGGTGTACGAGCACGGCCTGGGCGAGTTCGCCTACACCAACCGGCTCTCGCTGAAGGGCCACGTGCGCTTCCCGCACGCGGCCGGCGCGATGCCGCCCGCGCCCGCGCTGGGCCTGGCCGACCGCGCGCTGGTGGCGATCGGCGGCGGCAAGGACTCGCTGGTGTCGATCGAGGCGCTGCGCGAGGCCGGCGTGGCCCAGACCGTGTGCTGGGTCGGCGGCTCGCCGCTGATCCGCGCCTGCGCCGAGCGCACCGGCCTGCCCACGCTGGCCCTGCAGCGCCAGCTGGCCCCGGGCCTGTTCGCGCTCAACCGGCGCGGCGCGCTCAACGGCCACATCCCGGTGACCGCGGTGAACTCCGCGATCCTGGTGCTGGCGGCGCTGCTGCACGACCACGCCGAGGTGGTGTTCTCCAACGAGCGCTCGGCGAGCTACGGCAGCCTCATCCCGGGCACCGGCGAGGTCAACCACCAGTGGTCGAAGGGCTGGGACTTCGAGCGGATGTTCGCCGCCGAGGTGCGCCGCCTGGTCGCCCCCGACCTGGCCTACTACTCGCTGCTGCGGCCGCTGAGCGAGCTGGCGGTGGCCGCGCGCTTCGCCCGCAGCGACCGCTACGACGCCTGGTTCTCCAGCTGCAACCGCAACTTCCACCTGCTCGGCGAGAAGCCGGCCAGCCGCTGGTGCGGCGTGTGCCCGAAGTGCCACTTCGTGTTCCTGGCGCTGGCGGTGTTCATGCCCAAGCCGCGCCTGGTGGGGATCTTCGGCCGCAACCTGCTCGACGAGCCCGGCCAGGCGGCCGGCTTCGACGCGCTGCTGGAGTTCGGCGACCACAAGCCCTTCGAGTGCGTCGGCGAAGGCCGCGAGTCGCGGGCCGCGTTCGCCGCCCTGGCCCAGCGCCCGGCCTGGCGCGAGGACGCGCTGGTGCAGCGCTTCGTGCGCGAGGTGCTGCCGGTGCTCGAGGCCGACGAGGCCCTTCGGGGCCAGTTGGATCTGGCGCAGCACCTCGCGCCGGCCCATGATCACGGCATCCCCCCGGGACGCTGGGAGCCGCTGCGTGCGATTGTCGGAGCTTGAAGGGCGCAAGGTCGCGCTGTGGGGCCTCGGCCGCGAAGGCCGGGCCGCGTGGTGGGCGATCCGCAACCGTTTCCCGGTGCAGGCGCTGACGCTGTTCTGCCCGGCGTCCGAGCGCACCGAGGCCGAGTCGCTCGGCGACCCGTTCCTGGCCATCGACCACGCCCCCACCGCCGAGGCGCTGGCGGCGTTCGACCTCGTCATCAAGAGCCCGGGCATCAGCCCCTACGCGCCGCCGGCCGGCGACGCGCGCCTGCTGGGCGCGCGCTTCACCGGCGGCACCCGGCTGTGGTTCGGCGAGTGGCCCGGCGCGCCCACCATCTGCGTCACCGGCACCAAGGGCAAGTCCAGCACCACCGCGCTGATCGCCCACCTGCTGCGGGCCGGCGGGCTGCGCACCGCGCTCGCGGGCAACATCGGGCTGCCGCTGCTGGAGCTGGTCGACGCCTCCCCGGCGCCCGACGCCTGGGCGATCGAGCTCAGCAGCTACCAGGCCGGCGACGCGGTGCGCCCGTCGGTGTCGGTGATGCTCAACCTGTATCCCGAGCACCTCGACTGGCACGGCAGCGAGGCCCGCTACTACGCCGACAAGACCGCGCTGGTCACGTCCTCCGGCGCGGGCGCGGTGGTGCTCAACGGCGGCGATCCGCGGATCGCCGCGCTCGAGGCCCCCGGCGCGCGGCGGCTGCTGTTCAACGTGCCCGAGGGCTGGCACCTGCGCGACACCGGCGTGTACCGCGGCGAGCGCGCGGTGTTCGATGCCCGCGCGCTGCCGCTGCCCGGCCGCCACAACCGGCTCAACCTGTGCGCCGCGCTGGCCGCGATCGAGGCCCTCGGCCACGACGCCGCCGCGCTGGCCCACCACGCCGAGACCTTCCGCCCGCTGCCGCACCGGCTGCAGTCGCTGGGCGCGCGCGCCGGCGTCGAGTTCGTCAACGACTCCATCGCCACCACGCCGCACGCCAGCCTGGCCGCGCTCGACACCTTCAAGGGCCGGCCGGTGGCGATCATCGTCGGCGGCTACGACCGCGGCCTGGACTGGGGCGCCTTCGCCGAGCGCATCGCGCTCGACCCGGTGGCCGCGGTCATCACCCAGGGGCAGAACGGCCCCGCCATCCACGAGCGGCTCAAGCCGCTGGCGGTGGGCGGGCGCTTCGCGCTGCACGCGGCCGCCGAGCTCGACGAGGCCGTGGGCCTGGCCGAGCGCGCGCTGGGGCACCGCGGCGTGGTGCTGCTGTCGCCGGGCGCGCCCAGCTTCCCGCGCTACCGCGACTACGCCGAGCGCGGCCGGCACTTCGCCAGCTGCGCGGGCTTCGATCCCGACGCCATCAGCACCATCCCGGGCCTCGGCATCGCCTGAGCGGACCGCGCCGTCGCCGTGGCGGCGCCGATCGCTCACGCGCCCTTGACCGCGCGGCGGGGAAGGGCGCCGATACTGCCGCGCCGCCGCACCGCCGTGCGCCGACCCACCGCCCGCCCACCGTCTTCCAGGAGCCCGCCATGCGCCACGCCCCGCACGCCTTCGCCCTCGCCATCGCCGCCGCGCTCGCCGCCGCGCCCGCCCTCGCCGAGCCGGTCGCCACCCCGGTGCGCTACGCCGCCGGCGACACCACGCTGGCCGGCTACGTCGTCCACGACCCCGCCCAGGGCGCCTCGCAGCCGGGCCTGGTGATGGTCCCGAACTGGATGGGCGTCACCGACTCGGCGCTGGAGAAGGCCCGCGGCTTCGCGGCCCAGGGCTACGTGGTGTTCGTCGCCGACATGTACGGCGAGGGCGTCCGCCCGGCCAACGCCGAGGAGGCCGGCGCCGCGGCCGGCGCGGTGTACGCCGATCGCCCGGGCATGCGCGCGCGCATCAACGCCGCGCTCGACGCGCTTCGCGCGCAGGCCGGCGGCACGCCGCTGGACGTGGAGCGGGTGGGCGCGATCGGCTTCTGCTTCGGCGGCGCCACCGTGCTCGAGCTGGCCCGCTCCGGCGCCGACGTCGACGGCGTCGTCAGCTTCCACGGCAACCTCTCCACCACGCTGCCCGCCGAGGCCGGCGCGCTGAAGGCCCCGGTGCTGGCGCTCAACGGCGCCGACGACGCCTACGTCCCGGCCGAACAGATCGCCGCCTTCCAGACCGAGATGACCGCCGCGGGCGCCGACTGGCAGTTCGTGAACTTCGCCGGCGCGGTGCACTGCTTCGCCGAGGCGGACGCCAATGCGGGCCCGATGTGCCAGTACCACGAGCGCTCGGCCAAGCGCGCCTACGTGATGATGGACGCGTTCTTCGACGAGGCCTTCGCCGACTGAGGCCGCGGCGCGGCCGCGGGCCTCAGTGCCCGCGGCTGACCGCGTAGTGGGCCAGGCCGCGCAGCGCCTCGCGCTGCGGGCTGGCCGGCAGGCCCTCGAGCGCGCGCACGGCGGCGTCGGCGAAGCCCTCGGCGGCGCGGCGGGCGTGCCCGAGGCCGCCGGTGGCGTGGATCGCCGCCAGCACCTCGTCGAAGGCCTCGCGCTCGCCGGCCTCGACGATCGCCCGCAGGCGCGCCGCCACGTCCGGCGCCGCGTGGGCGATGGCGTGGATCAGCGGCAGCGTGGCCTTGCCCTCGGCCAGGTCGTCGCCGAGGTTCTTGCCCATCGTCGCGGCGTCGGAGGCGTAGTCGAGCACGTCGTCGGCGACCTGGAAGGCCATGCCCAGCTGCATCCCGTACTCGGCCATGGCCTTGGCCACGCGCGCGTCGGCGCCGGCCAGCACCGCGCCCAGCCGGGTGGCGGCGGCGAACAGCACCGCGGTCTTGCGCTCGATCACGCGCAGGTAGGCGGCCTCGTCGGTGTCGGGGTTGTGCACGTGCAGCAGCTGCAGCACCTCGCCCTCGGCGATGCGGTTGGTGGTGTCGGCCAGCACCCGCATCACGTCCATCGAGTCGAGCTCGACCATCAGCTGGAAGCTGCGCGAGTACAGGAAATCACCCACCAGCACGCTGGGCGCGTTGCCCCACAGCGCGTTCGCGGTCTTGCGGCCGCGCCGGAGGTCGGACTCGTCGACCACGTCGTCGTGCAGCAGGGTGGAGGTGTGGATGAACTCGATGATCGCGGCGAGCTGGTGGTGCTGCTCGCCGGCGTAGCCCAGCGCGCGCGCGGCCAGCACCACCAGCATCGGGCGCAGGCGCTTGCCGCCCGCGGCGATGATGTGTTCGGCGATCTGCTGGATCAGGACCACGTCGGAGTCGAGGCGGCGGCGGATCAGGGCGTCCACGCCGGCCATGTCGGCGGCGGCGAGGGCCTGGATCGCGGCCAGGTCCGGGGTGCCCGCGGGCGTCATCGAATCCATGGAGGCGTGTCGTCTGGGGGGCGTGGAGCGGGCCGCCAGTATAGGCGCCGCGGTGGGGCGCCGCCCATCGGCGGGCGCGCCGGGCCGCGCCCCCGGGGCAAGGGCGGACGCGCCGCGGCGGCGGCCTCCGGGCCGCGCCGGGCGGTGCTCCGATGGCGGCGGGGCGCCCCCGGCGGGAGGCTGGGGTATGATCCCGACCCCGCCCGGCGCCTCGCCGCGGCACCCCCATTCCCAGCAAGGTGAGCATCCATGGCCCGTGGCATCAACAAGGTCATCATCGTCGGCAACCTCGGCAACGACCCCGACGTGAAGTACACCCAGGGCGGCACCGCCATCACCACGCTCAGCATCGCCACCAGCGAGAGCTGGAAGGACAAGAACACCGGCCAGCAGCAGGAGCGCACCGAGTGGCACCGGGTGAAGCTCTTCGGCCGCCTCGGCGAGATCGCCGGCGAGTACCTCAAGAAGGGCCGCCAGGTCTACATCGAGGGGTCGCTGCGCACCGAGAAGTACACCGACAAGAGCGGCGTCGAGAAGTACAGCACCGACATCATCGCCAACGAGATGCAGATGCTCGGCGGTGGCGGTGAGGGTGGCGGCATGGGCGGCGGCGGCGGCGGCGCTGGCCGCGGCGAGCGTGCCGGCGGCGGCGGTGGCTACGGTGGCGGCGGCGAGCGCGCCGGCGGTGGCGGTGGTGGTGGTGGTGGCTACGGCGGCGGCGAGCGCGGTGGCGGCGGCTACGGCGGCGGCCGCGGCGCGGGCGGCCCGCCCCCGTCCCAGCCCAGCCAGCCCGCGCACTTCCCGGACGACGACGAGATCCCGTTCTGAGGATGGCCCGGCGCGGCCGGGGCCGGGGTGCGCGGCGACACGGGGCCTTGCTACCCTGCGCGCCTCCCCCCGCATCCCGAGTTCACGCATGCCCACCTGGCTCGTCACCGGCGGCGCCGGTTTCATCGGCGGCAACTTCGTCCTCGACGCGGTCGCCTCCGGCGTCCGCGTGGTCACGCTCGACGCGCTGACCTACGCGGGCAACCGCGACACCCTGGCCACGCTCGACGCGAACCCGCTGCACGCCTTCGTGCACGGCGACATCGGCGACCGCGCGCTGGTCGCCCGCCTGCTCGCCGAGCACCGCCCCGACGCGATCGTCCACTTCGCCGCCGAGTCGCACGTCGACCGTTCGATCGACGGCCCGGCGGCGTTCGTGCAGACCAACGTGGTCGGCACGCTGGCCCTGCTGGAGTGCGCGCGCGATTACTGGCGCGGCCTCGAGTGCGCGGCGCGCGAGGGCTTCCGCTTCCTGCACGTGAGCACCGACGAGGTCTACGGCACGCTCGGCGCCACCGGCGCGTTCACCGAGACCACGCCCTACGCCCCCAACTCGCCGTATTCCGCGTCGAAGGCCGCGTCCGACCACCTGGTCCGCGCCTTCCACCACACCTACGGGCTGCCGGTGCTGACCACGAACTGCTCGAACAACTACGGGCCGTTCCAGTTCCCCGAGAAGCTCATCCCGCTGGTGATCCAGAAGGCGCTCGCGGGCCAGCCGCTGCCGGTGTACGGCGACGGCCGCCAGGTGCGCGACTGGCTGTACGTGGGCGACCACGTCGCCGCGATCCGGCGCGTGCTCGCCGCCGGCCGCGTGGGCGAGGTCTACAACGTCGGCGGCGAGGCCGAGCGCGAGAACCTGCAGGTCGTGCACGCGATCTGCGACCTGCTCGATGCCCGCGTCCCGGCCGCGCGCCCGCGCCGCGAGCTGGTCACCTTCGTCGCCGACCGCCCCGGCCACGACCGCCGCTACGCCATCGACTGCTCGAAGCTCAAGCGCGAGCTCGGCTGGGCGCCCTCGCTGGGCTTCGACGACGGCATGGCCCGCACCGTCGCGTGGTACCTCGCCAACGCCGCCTGGGTGCAGCGCGTGCTCGACGGCAGCTACCGCCTCGAGCGCATCGGCACCGCGGCCTGATCCACCCTCCCCAAGGACGACCCATGGCCACCCAGAAGGGCATCATCCTCGCCGGCGGCTCCGGCACCCGGCTGTATCCGATCACCCGCGGCGTCAGCAAGCAGCTGCTGCCGGTGTACGACAAGCCGATGATCTACTACCCGCTGAGCGTGCTGATGCTCGCGGGCATCCGCGAGGTGCTGATCATCAACACCCCGCACGAGCAGGCGCTGTTCCAGCACCTGCTCGGCGACGGCGCGCAGTGGGGCATGCGCATCGAGTACGCGGTGCAGCCCAGCCCCGACGGCCTGGCGCAGGCCTACCTGATCGGCCGCGACTTCGTCGCCGGCCAGCCCAGCTGCCTGGTGCTGGGCGACAACATCTTCCACGGCCACGGCCTGACCGCGATGCTGCAGCGCGCCGGCGCGCGCACGCACGGCGCCACCGTGTTCGGCTACTGGGTGCGCGACCCGGAGCGCTACGGCGTGGCCGAGATCGATGCCGCCGGCCGCGTGCTGGGCCTCGAGGAGAAGCCCGCCCAGCCCAAGTCCCACTACGCCGTCACCGGCCTGTACTTCTACGACGGCCGCGCCAGCGACTTCGCCCGCGAGCTCACCCCTTCCCCGCGCGGCGAGCTCGAGATCACCGACCTCAACCGCCGCTACCTCGAGGACGGCAGCCTGCACCTCGAGCAGATGGGCCGCGGCTACGCCTGGCTCGACACCGGCACCTTCGAGTCGCTGCTGCAGGCGGCGAACTTCATCGAGACCATCGAGGAGCGCCAGGGCCTGCGCGTGTGCTGCCCCGAGGAGATCGCCTGGGCCAACGGCTGGATCGGCGACGAGCAGCTGCTGGCGCTGGCCGCGCCGCTGGCCAAGAACGGCTACGGCCAGTACCTGCAGGGCCTGGTGAAGCGCGGGGTCGTGCGGTGAAGGCCATCGAGACCGACCTGCCGGGCTGCTGGATCGTCGAGCCGCAGGTCTTCGGCGACGACCGCGGCTACTTCTACGAGGCCTTCAACCGCGAGCGCCTCGCGGCCCAGGGCCTGCACCTGCCCGTGTTCGTGCAGGCCAACGTCTCGCGCTCCGCGCGCGGCGTGCTGCGCGGCCTGCACTACCAGTGGCCGGACTGCCCGCAGGGCAAGTTCGTCAGCGTCACCGAGGGCGAGGTCTGGGACGTGGCCGTCGACATCCGCCGCGGCTCGCCGCACTTCGGGCGCTGGACGGCGGTGGTGCTGAGCGCGGAGAACAAGCGCAGCTTCTGGATCCCGCCGGGCTTCGCCCACGGCTTCGTGGTCCTCAGCGACACCGCGCTGTTCCAGTACCAGGTCACCGCGCCCTACGACCGCGCCTCCGACGCCGGCCTGCGCTGGAACGACGCCCGCCTGGCGATCGACTGGCCGGTGGCCGAGCCGCTGCTCTCGGGCAAGGACGCCGTCCAGCCGTGCCTCGACGAGGTCGCGCCGGAGCGGCTGCCGATGGTCGAGGCGGCCTGATGCCCGCCCCGAGGCGGATCCTGCTCACCGGCGCGACCGGCCAGGTCGGCTTCGAGCTGCTGCGCGCGCTGGCGCCGCTGGGCGAGGTGGTCGCGACCACGCGTTCGGGCGTGCTGCCCGGCGGCGGCGCCTGCGAGGTGGCCGACTTCGACGCGCCGTCCAGCCTCGCGGGCCTGGTCGCGCGCGTGGCCCCGGACCTGGTGGTCAACGCCGCGGCGTGGACCGCGGTGGACCGCGCCGAGGCCGAGCCCGGGGCCTGCCATCGCGCCAACGCCGAGGCCCCGGGCGTGCTCGCCGCGGCCTGCGCCGCGCGCGGCATCCCGCTGTGGCACTACTCCACCGACTACGTCTTCCCCGGCGCCCTCGACCGTCCCTGGCGCGAGGACGACGCCACCGGCCCGCTCGGCGCCTACGGCGCCTCCAAGCTCGCCGGCGAGGAGGCCATCCGGGCCAGCGGCGCCCGCCACGTGATCTTCCGCACCGCCTGGGTCTACGGCGCGCGCGGCGGCAACTTCCTGCGCACGATGCTGCGCGTCGGCGCCCAGCGCGACGCGCTGGACGTGGTGGCGGACCAGGTCGGCTCGCCCACCCCCGCGCGCTGGATCGCCGCGACCACCGCGGCGGCGATCGCCCGGCATCCGGACGCCCACGGCACCTGGCACCTCGTGGCCTCGGGCCAGGCGTCCTGGCACGCCTTCGCCGAGGCGATCTTCGCCGACGCGGTGGCGGCCGGCCTGCTGGCGCGCGCGCCCGAGGTCCGGGCGATCCCGGCGGCCGACTACCCGACGCCGGCGCGGCGCCCGGCCTGGAGCGTGCTCGACGCCTCGGCGCTGGCCCGCGACCTGGGGCTGGCGCTGCCGGACTGGCGGATCGGCCTGCGCCAGGTGATCGGCGAGCTCGCCGGCTGAGCCGGGTCGGCCGCGGCCGGCGGGGCGGCGATCGACTCCGGCACCCCGTCGACACGGCTGAACGCCCGGCATGACCTCGGTAACTGGCCCCGGCCCCGGGGCCTTCGTATGCTCGGGCGGTCCCGGCACCACGACCGGAGGGGAGACACCAATGACGCTTCGCATCCGCCTCGCCCAGGTGGCGATCCTCGCCGCCTCGCTCGCAGGCCCCGCCGCCGCGCTCGCCGAGGACGGCGGCGCCGACCTCATCCCGATCGCCGACTTCGTCTCGGAAGAGCAGTTCGGCGCCGCCCGGCTCTCGCCCGATGGCCGCCACCTGGCGGTGACCGTGCAGTTCCGCGGCAAGGACAACCTCGTCGTGCTCGAGCGCGAGAGCATGCGCGTGCTCAAGGTCAACCAGCTGCCCGGCGACCAGAGCGTCGGCCAGTTCTGGTGGTCGGGCCCGAACCGCCTGGTGTTCACCGGCCTGACCAAGTTCGGCAGCTTCGCCGCGCCGCTGGGCACCGGCGAGTTCTACGCGGTCAACGTCGACGGCACCCAGGCGCGCAACTTCGTCGGCCGCAGCGTCGGCCAGGGCCGCGCCACCGAGCGCGCCAAGCAGCTCGACGGCAACCAGTCGGTGAGCCTGCTCGACCCGCTGGTCGACGACGACCGCCACATCCTGATGACCCTCACCACCTTCGGCCGCGAGGAGGGCCACCCGGCCCAGGTGGTCGAGGTCGACACCTTCACCGGCGCCCGCCGCGTGCTGCTGCGCGGCCCGCAGGGCAACTGCGGCTTCGCGCTCGGCAACGACCGCAGCGTGCGCTTCGCCAACTGCGGCATGCCCGACCGCTCCTCGCGGGTGTACATCCGCGAGGGCGACGGCGAGGACTACAGCTGGCGCCTGATCAACGACTCCGCCACCGGCGCCGAGCGCCTGTCGGTGTTCGCCGAGGCCCCGGACGGCCGCTACTACGCCAGCGTCGACAACCAGGCCGAGCCCGGCACGGTCGGCCTGTTCAACCCCGCCGACGGCGCGTTCGAGGAGGTGTGGAGCAATCCCATCGTCGACCCGCTGGACTTCATCGAGACCTTCGACGGCGAGGGCGTGATCGGCGTGATCGCGATGCCCGGCGCGCCGCAGGTGAGCATCGTCGATCCCGACCACCCGGACACCGCGATCTACACCGCCATCGCCGACGCGTTCCCGGGCCAGCTGGTCAACGTGGCCAACGCCACCGCGGACGGCCAGCTGGTGATGTTCTCGGTCACCTCGCCGACCAACCCCGGCGAGCTGTACCTGTTCGACCGCGCCTCGGGCCGCGCCAGCTTCCTGATGAAGCGCCGCTCCAGCCTCGACGGCCGCGCGCTGGCCAGCGTGCGCCCGATCGAGTTCCAGGCCTCCGACGGCCTGACCATCCGCGGCTACCTGACCGTCCCGGCGGGCCGCGAGCTCGAGGACCTGCCGCTGGTGGTCAACCCGCACGGCGGCCCGCACGGCCCGCGCGACATGTGGGGCTACAACCGCGACACCCAGGTGCTCGCCAGCCGCGGCTACCTGGTGCTGCAGGTGAACTTCCGCGGCTCGGGCGGCTACGGCGAGGCGTTCATGGAGGCCGGCTACAACGAGTGGGGCGGCCGGATCATGGACGACATCAACGAGGGCGCCCGCTACGTGATCTCGCAGGGCTGGGCCGACGCCGAGCGCGTGTGCATCTACGGCGGCAGCTTCGGCGGCTACTCGTCGATGATGGCGCCCATCCGCGACCCCGAGCTCTACCAGTGCTCGATCCCGGTGGTCGGCATGAGCGACCTGTCGCTGATGTACGTGCACGGCGACATCCCGCAGCGCCGCTCGGGCGTGGCCTACCTCGAGGAGGTCATCGGCCGCGACCCCGCGCGCCTGGCCGAGTTCTCGCCGCTGCAGCGCGTCGACGAGTTCAACATCCCGGTGTTCCTGATCCACGGCCGCCTCGACCAGCGCGTGCCGATCATCCAGTCCGAGGTGTTCCGCGACGCCCTCGAGGCCCGCGGCCGCGAGGTGGAGTGGCTGGTGAAGAACAACGAAGGCCACGGCTTCTACGGCCCGGACAACCTCGAGGAGCAGTACACCCGCATGTTCGCGTTCCTCGAGCGCCACATCGGCCCGGGCACCACGCCGCGGGTCACCGTCGGCGACGGCGAGCAGGTGACGCAGGCCGACTGAGGCCCGCGCCGCCCCTGCTGCAAACGACGACGGCGCCCGAGGGCGCCGTCGTCACGTGCGGGGTGCTCCGGCGCGCGACCGCGCCGCGCGGGCGGGCCCGCGCGGCCGGCGCCGCTCAGTCGCGCATCGAGCGCTTCAGCACCGGGGTCAGCACGAACATCACCACCGCCGCGCCCAGCGCCCACCACATCATCGTGGTGAAGAAGCCGCCGTAGGTGGCCAGCGCCGCGGGGATGTCGTAGCGGCCGTCGGGCAGGGCGTCGATCGCGGCCATCGTGCCGAAGCGCCCGGCCAGCATCTCGCCGAAGGCCGAGGCCAGGAACCACGCGCCCATCATCAGGCCGACCACCCGCGGCAGCGACAGCGCGGTCACCGCCGACAGCCCGATCGGGCTGAGCAGCATCTCGCCGGCCACCAGGGCCGCGTAGGCCAGGATCATCCACCACAGGCTGACCCGGCCCGCGTCGTCGGTGACGCCGGTGGCGAAGGCCAGGATCGCGAAGCTCAGGCCGCAGAACGCGAACGCCCAGGCGAACTTGGCCGGGTAGCTCGGGTTGAGGCCGGCTCGGTCGAGCCGCGGCCACAGCCATACGAACAGCGGGGTGAACAGGATCACGAAGATCGCGCCGAAGGACGTGGTCTGCGGGGCGTTCCAGGTGATGCCCGCGGTGGTCAGGTCCATCGTGCGCTCGGCCATCGCCAGCCACGGGCCGTAGGTCTGCTCGTACAGGCCCCAGAACAGCGCGCTGACCACGATCAGCACCATCAGCGTGACCATCTTGCCGCGCGCGCGGGCCTCGACGCCGGAGAACAGCAGCCGGATGAACCAGGCGAACAGGCCGAGGCTGAGCACCACCGCCACGACCTCGGTCAGGGTGACCTCGTGGCCGCCCATCAGGCGAGACAGCGGCTCGAAGCTGATCCGGGTCTGCAGCACTTGCCACACGGCCGCGACGCCGAGCAGCGAGAGCAGGTAGATCGTCCACTCGCGGCTCAGGCCCAGCGGCGAGCGGGCGGCCAGCGCCGCCGGGTCGGCCGGCTCGGCCTGGCCCAGCAGGTGGCGGGTGCCCCAGACGAACTGCAGCACGCCCAGCGCCATCATGACGCCGCCGAGGCCGAAGCCCCAGCCCCAGCCGTACTCGACGCCGACGTAGCCGACGATGAGGCCCGACAGCGCGGCGCCGACGTTGATGCCCATGTAGAAGATGGTGAACGCCGAGTCGCGGCGCGCGTCCTTCTCGGCGTACAGGCGGCCGACGATCGTCGAGATGTTGGGCTTCAGGAAGCCCACGCCCATCGCGATGAAGGCCAGCGAGGCGTACATCACCTGCACCGCCAGCGCGTCGGCGACGCGCGTGCCGTCGGCGAGGCGCTCCGCCGCCTGGCCGGTGTAGGCCATGCCCAGCTGGCCGACCACGAGCAGCAGGCCACCCAGGATCACCGCCTTGCGCATGCCCAGCCAGCGGTCGGCCACCAGGCCGCCCACCAGCGGCAGCGCGTAGGCCAGGCCGGCGTAGGTGCCCAGCAGCAGGTAGCCGTTGCCGTCGCTGAAGCCGTGGTGCTGGGTCAGGTAGAGGAACAGCAGCGCCTTCATGCCGTAGAAGGCGAAGCGCTCCCACATCTCGGTCAGGAAGCAGGTGTAGAGGCCCTTGGGATGGCCGAGGAACTCGCCGGTGACCGGCACGGGGGCGATGGAGGAAGCAGGCTGGGACACCGGGTGTCTCCGGGTGAAGGTGGCCCGGAGTATAGGCAGCCGGGCGCCCCGCGCGGGGGGAGGGCGGCGGCGGGCCGGACTGCTACCATCCCGGGGTGCTCCTCACAGGGTGACCCCGCATGTCCCGACTGCTGATCCGTGGCGCGGCCCTGCCCGCCGTGCTGGCCCTTGGCCTCGCCTGCGACGCCGCCGCCCAGGCGCCCGCGCCCGACGCCGCCGCCCCGCGCGGCTTCGACGCGCGCGACCTCGTCGAGCTCGAACGCGCCTCCGCGCCGACGCTCTCGCCCGACGGCCGCCGCCTGGTGTTCGCCGTGCGCGAGGCCAGCCTGGCCGAGAACCGCGCCCGCACCGGCCTGTGGGTCGAGGACCTGCTGGCCCGCGACGCCGCGCCGCCGGTGCGGCTGACGCCCGAGGGCCTCAACATGAATTCGCCGGCGTTCTCCGCCGACGGCCGCACGGTGTACTACCTCGCCGCCGCCGATGGCGTGCAGCAGCTCTTCGCGATCCCGGCCACCGGCGGCGAGCCGCGCCAGCTCACCCGGCTGCCGCTCGACGTGGGCACCTACCGGCTCTCGCCCGACGGCGACCGCGTGGCGATCAGCCTCGAGGTCTTCCCCGACTGCGACACCCTGGCCTGCACCCGCGAGCGCCTCGACGCGCCGCGCGCGGCCAGCGGCGTCACCTACGACACCCTGTTCGCGCGCCACTGGGACAGCTGGGCCGACGGCCGCCGGAACCAGCTGTTCGTGGCCGAGCTGGGCCGCGACGGCGTCACCGGCGAGCCGGTGCGCGTGAGCGACGGGCTGCTGGGCGACGTGCCGGGCAAGCCCTTCGGCGGCGTCGAGGACTACGCCTGGAGCCCCGACGGCGAACGCCTGGTGTTCGCGCTGCGCCTCGGCGGCAACGGCCTGGCCGAGGAGAGCGCCGGCGCGCCCTGCAACACCGAGGCCTGCTCGACCAACTTCGACCTCTACGAGGTCCGCGCCGACGGCCGCGGCGAGCCGCGCAACCTCACCGCGGCCAACCGCGCGCTCGACGCCGGCCCGGTGTTCTCGGCCGACGGCCGCACGCTGTTCTACCGCGCGATGCGCCGCCCGGGCTTCGAGGCCGACCGCCTCGCGATCATGGCGATGGACGTCGCCAGCGGCGCCACCCGCGAGGTCGCCCCGGGCTGGGACCGCAGCGCCGATGGCATCACGCTCTCCGCCGACGGCCGCGCGATCTACACCCTCACCGACGACGTGGGCGTGCATGCGCTGTACCGCATCGACGTCGCCACCGGCGAGGCCACCAACCTCAGCGGCCGCGACAGCTCGATCGCCGGCTTCGCGCTGGCGGGCGACACCCTCGCGCTGCTGCGCCACTCGATCACCGCGCCCGCCGACGTCTTCGTCGCCCGCGCCGACGGCAGCGCCGAGCGCCGCATCACCACCCTCAACGCCGACCGCCTGGCCGGCGTGGCGATGGGCGGCTACGAGCAGTTCTCGTTCCCGGGCTGGAACGGCGAGACCGTGCACGGCTACGTCGTGAAGCCCTGGGACTACGTCGAGGGCCGCACCTACCCGGTGGCGTTCCTGATCCACGGCGGCCCGCAGGGCAGCTTCGGCAACACCTTCCACTACCGCTGGAACCCTCAGACCTACGCGGGCCAGGGCTTCGCGGTGGTGATGATCGACTTCCACGGCTCCACCGGCTACGGCCAGGCCTTCACCGATTCGATCAGCGGCGACTGGGGCGGCAAGCCGCTCGAGGACCTCCAGAAGGGCTGGGCGGCGGCGCAGCAGCGCTACGCCTTCCTCGACGGCCAGCGCGCCTGCGCGCTGGGCGGCAGCTACGGCGGCTACATGGTCAACTGGATCGCCGGCCAGTGGCCGGACGGCTTCCGCTGCCTGGTCAACCACGCCGGCGTGTTCGACACCCGGATGATGGGCACCAACACCGAGGAGCTGTGGTTCAGCGAGTGGGAGAACGGCGGCACGCCCTGGGCCAACCCCGAGGCCTACGAGCGCCACAACCCCGCGCGCTTCGTGTCCGAGTGGCGCGCGCCGATGCTGGTGATCCACGGCCAGCTCGACTACCGCGTGCTCGTCGAGCAGGGCCTGGCCAGCTACTCCGCGGCGCAGCGCCGCGGCATCCCCAGCCGCCTGCTGTACTTCCCCGACGAGAACCACTGGATCCTCAAGCCCGCCAACAGCGTGCAGTGGCATGACGAGGTCAACGCCTGGCTGCGCCAGCACACCGCCGAGCGCGCCGCCGGGGAGTGAGCCACATGGACGTCCACGCCCCCCTCGACCTGGCCCGCCTGCGCAAGAGCTGCGCGCAGTGCTCGCTGCACGCGCTGTGCCTGCCCGCGTCGATCGGCGCGGCCGACCTGGCCCGCCTCGACGACATCGTCAAGCGCAAGCGGCCGCTGCAGAAGGGCGACCGGCTGTTCCGCGTGGGCAGCCGGCTGGACGCGCTCTACGTCGCGCGCGACGGCGCGTTCAAGACCGTCGCGCTGGACGAGGAGGGCCGCCAGCAGGTGATCGGCTTCCACCTGCCGGGCGAGCTGATCGGCCTCGACGGCCTCGCCACCGGCGAGCACCGCTGCGACGCCGAGGCGCTGGCCACGGCCTCGGTGTGCGAGGTGCCCTTCGGCGACCTCGAGAAGGTGGCGGCGATGGTGCCGGGCCTGCAGCACCAGCTGCTGCGGGTCATCGGCCAGAGCATGGGCCGCGACCACGACCACCTCGAGATGCTGGGCCGCAAGGGCGCCAACGAGCGCATGGCGCTGTTCCTGCACACGCTCTCGGAACGCTACCGCGCGCTGGGGCAGTCCTCGACCGAGGTCCACCTGCCGATGAGCCGCGAGGACATCGCCAGCTACCTCGGGATGGTGATCGAGACCGTCAGCCGCACGCTGACGCGCCTGCAGGACGACGGCCTGATCGCGGTGCGCGGCCGCCAGCTGCGCCTGCTCGACCCGCGCGCGCTCAACGCGCTGGCCCACGGCCTCGAGGCCGATCCGCGCCAGGCCGGCCGCGGCCGCGACCACTAGGCGCGGCCCCTCGCCGCGACCAGCCCGCGCGGCCGCGAGGCCGCGCCGTCACAGCGAGCGGCAGCCCAGCGCCTCGAGCGCCGCGTGCAGCGCGGGCACCCGCGCCAGCCACGGCGCGGCGATCGTCAGCAGGCCCAGCAGCGCCAGCACGCCCGCGGCGGCGCGCTTCAGGCCCGGGCGCGACAGCCAGGCCGCGGCGCGCACGCCGCTCCAGCCCAGCGGGATCATCACCGGCAGCGTCCCCAGCCCGAAGGCGAGCATCAGCAGGCCGCCGTGCAGCGCGCTGGCCTCCAGCCAGGCCGCCACCAGCAGGGTGGTGCTGAGGCCGCAGGGCATCCAGCCCCACAGCATCCCCAGCAGCACCCGCTTGTGGGGGCGGTCGGGCGGCCACACGCGCCGCTGCAGCGGCCTCAGCGTCGACCACAGCCCGCGCGCCGGCGTCGACAGCCAGCGCCCGCCGCCCCAGCCCAGCAGGCGCAGCGCGGCGACCAGGAACACCAGGCCCACGCCGGCCCGCAGGCCGGCCTGCAGCGACTCCAGCCGGGCCACCTGCAGCAGCCCGCCGCCCAGCCCGCCGACCAGCCCGCCGGCCAGCGCGTAGCCGGCGACGCGGCCGAGGCTGGTCTCCACCGCCTGGCGCAGGGCCACGCCGGGCGGGGCGGCGGCCGCGAAGCCGGCGCTGATGCCGCCGCACATGGCGACGCAGTGCAGGCCGCCGGTGAGCCCGCCGAGGAAGGCCGCGAACAGCGCGAGCAGGTCGATCGGCATGGCTCAGCCGCCGTGCCCGCCGGGGCCGCCGGGCGCCGCGCCGTCGTCCGCGGGGCCGTCGTCCGCCGGGCCGGCATCCGCGCCGGCGGCGGGCGGCGCCGGCGCGGCCTCGGCTCCGGCCCCGGCCTGGCCGGCGCGGGCCTCGGCGCGGCGATCGTCCTCGTCGGCGAGGATGTCCAGCGCCGGGGTGTCGAGGTCGTCGAACTGGCCGCGCTTCACCGCCCAGGCGAAGGCCGCGATGGCCAGGCCCAGCAGCAGCAGGCTGATCGGGATCAGCGCCAGCAGGATGTTCATGCCGCGCGCTCCGTCGCCGCGGCCGCGGCCGGACGGGCCGCCGTCGCCGGGCCCGCGGCGCGCGCGGCGCCGCCGCTGCGCGCCAGGCGCAGGGCGTTCAGCGTCACCAGCAGCGAGGAGCCCGCCATGCCCAGCGCCGCCATCCACGGCGTCACCACGCCGGCCACCGCGAACGGGATGGCGACGAGGTTGTAGGCGCTGGCCCAGGCCAGGTTCTGGCGCACCACCGCGCGGGTGCGGCGGGCGAGGTGGACGGCGTCGGCCAGCCGGCCGAGGTCGTCGCCCAGCAGCACCAGGTCGGCCGCGCGGTGGGCCAGCGGCGCGCCGCCGGCCAGCGCGATCGCGATGTCGGCGCCGGCCAGCACGGGGCCGTCGTTGATGCCGTCGCCGACCATCGCCACGCGGTGGCCGGCGGCCTGCAGCGCGCGCACGTGGGCGAGCTTGTCCTCGGGCGACTGGCGGGCGCGCCACGGCAGGCCGCCCATCGCGGCCGCGGCCGCGGCGACCGGGCCGGGGGCGTCGCCGCTGAGCAGCTCCACCGCCAGGCCCTGGGCCTGCAGCGCGGCGATCGCGTCGGCGGCCTCGCGGCGCAGCGGATCCTCGATGCGGAAGCGGGCCTCGGCGCGCGCGCCGTCGCCCAGCCACAGCGCGCCGTCGTCGGGCTCGCCGGCGGCGAAGTCGGCGCGGCCCAGGCGCCAGCGGCGGCCGTCCACCACGCCCTCGATGCCGAGCCCGGGATGGGTGCGGCGCTCGGCGGCGGGCGCGGCGCCGGCCGCGCCGAACGCGCGCTCCAGCGGGTGCCCGCTGCCCGCCTCCAGCGCCCCGGCGATCGCGCCCACCCGCGCGGCGTCGAGCGCGCCGAGCAGGGTGGTGCCCGCGAGCCGCGGGCGGCCGGTGCTCAGCGTGCCGGTCTTGTCGAGCACGATGGTGTCGGCGCCGGCCAGCGCGTCGAGCGCGTCGGCGCGCAGGCCGAGCAGGCCGTGCCGGGCGAGCGCGGCGTGCGCCGCCGACAGCGCGGCGGGGATCGCCAGCGACAGCGCGCAGGGGCAGCTGATGACCAGCACCGCGAGGGTGACCTCGAACGCGCGCTCCGGCTGGAGCCAGGCCCAGCCCGCCGCGGCGGTCGCGGCGGCCAGCAGCAGCAGCCCGACCACGAAGCGCGAGGCCAGCGCGTCGGCGACGACGGCGATCCGCGGGCGGGCCTCCTGGGCGCTGGCGACGAGGCGGGCGAGGTCGGAGAGCCGGGTGTCGCGGCCGGTGCGGGCCACGCGCACCAGCGCGGGGCGCTCGCGGCAGCTCGAGCCCGCGTACACGGGCTCGCCGGCGCGCTTGGCCACCGGCAGGGCCTCGCCGGTGAGCAGGGATTCGTCGAAGGCCGCGAGCGCGCCGCCGTCGGCGTCGGCCGGCGCGCCGGGCTCGGCCTCGAGCACGCCGTCGGCCGGCACGCTGGCGCCCACCGCCACCTCGACGAGGTCGCCGGCGGCCAGCCCGGCCACCGGCACCTCGACGCGGCTGCCGTCGGCGCCGACCAGGCGCGCCAGCGCCGGCTGGGCGCGGGCCAGCGCGTCGACCTGCTGCTGCGCGCGGCGGCGCGCGAACTGCTCGATCGCGCGCGCGGCCAGCAGCAGCAGCACGAACATCACCGCGGCGTCGTACCAGACGTGCGGCCCGCCGCGCAGGGTCTCGACCAGGCTGGCGAGGTAGGCGAGCAGGATCGAGCCGCCCACCAGCACGTCCATGCCCGGCGCCCGCGCGCGCAGCTCCCGCGCCATGCCCTGCAGGAACGGCCAGCCGGCGTAGAACACCACCGGCGCGCTGACCAGGAAGGTGATCCAGCGGAAGAAGTCGCGGGTGGCCGCGGGCATCTCGTTGTTGACGTCGAGGTAGAGCGCCTCGGCGAACATCATCGCCTGCAGCGTGCCGAGGCCGGCCACGCCGAGGCGCAGCACCAGGGTGCGGCGCTCGCGCTGGCGCTCGCGCTCCAGCGCCTCGCCCGGCGCGAGGTGGGGGCGGTAGCCCAGCCCGTGCAGGCGCGCGAGCACCGCCGAGAGCGGCGTGGCCGCGGGGTCCCAGCGCAGCTGCACGCGGCCGGTGACGGCGTTGGCGCCGGCGTCGAGCACGCCGGGCAGCTGGCGCGCGGCGCGGTCCACCAGCCAGGCGCAGGCCGCGCAGCGCATGCCCTCGAGCAGGAAGGTCAGCGACGCGCTGCCGTCCTCGCCGGCGACCACGTGGCCGGCCTGGACGTCGGCCCGGTCCCAGGCGCTGAAGTCGGCGTCGGGCTGGGCGCGCGCGCCGGCGCCGTCGGCGAGGCCGCCCTCGCGCAGCCGGTAGTAGTCGCCCAGCCCGGCCTCGCGGATCCAGCGCGCGGCGGCGCCGCAGCCCTCGCAGCAGACCGCGCGCGGGGCGCCATCGATCTCGACCTGCGGCGGCGCCACCGGCAGCGGCTCGCCGCAGTGGAAGCAGGCGCCGGCGGCGTGGGCGTGGGCGTCGGCGCTCGCGGAGGCGCGCGCGGTGTCCTTCATTCGGCCGCCACCGCCGGCCGCAGTCCGGCGGAGGCCCCGCCGGCCTCGAGGCGCCCGGCCAGCCGCCAGCCGTCGCCGTCCGGCGCCAGCCGGAGGATCCAGTCGTGCGGGATGGCGGCGGCGCCCTCGGCCGCGGGCAGCCGGCCCTGCCAGGCCTGGCCGGCGCGCGCGAGCGGCAGGCGATGGTCCTCGGCGCGGGTCGGGTGGCGCAGCTCCAGCCACAGCAGGGCGGGCTGCGCGTCCGCGGCGGGCCCCTGCAGCTCCACGCGCAGCGCGCCGCTGCCGGCGTCCACCGCGAGGGTGGCGGCCAGGCCGAGGCGCGCGGCCTCGCGGTCGGGGCCGAGGTCGGCCTGCTGCACCTGGGCGGTGCGGCGGACCGGATCGGGCACGGCGTCCGCGCCGCCCGCGCGGATCGCGATCGCCAGCGTCCACGCGCCGGCCACCACGACCATCGCGGGCAGGCCGATCACCAGCCACACCAGCGGCTCGCGGTACCAGGGGCGGGACGGGCTCGGCTGGGTCATCGGGGGGCCTTCGGGGCGGACATCGCGGCGGTCATCGGGTCGGGACGGGGGCGAAGAAGCGGCTCTCGGTGTCGCGCGCGGCCTCGGGCTCCTCGGCCGGCACGATCCGGAACACCAGGTCGCGCGAGACCCGCGGCGCGCCGGCCGGGGCCAGCACCGTCACCGGCACGTCGAGCACCTGCTCGGGCCCGGCGGACAGCACCAGCGGCCCGCCGACGAGCTCCAGCCCGCCGGGGTCGACCAGGCTGACCTCGAAGCGGCGCGCCTCGGGGCGCTTGTTGACGATCTTCAGCCGGTAGGCGTTCTCGATGCCACCCCCCGGGGCCTCGCGGTAGAGCACGTTGCGGTCGCGCAGCACCTCGAGGATCACCGGGGCGCGGTTGAGCACGCCATAGGCCCAGCCCAGGCACAGCACGCTCAGCAGCGCGCCGTAGATCCAGATGCGCGGGCGCATCACCCGGCTCGGCTTGCCGTCGATCGCGTTCTGGGTGTCGTAGCGGACCAGGCCCTCGGGGTAGCCGAGCTTGTCCATCACCGAGTCGCAGGCGTCGATGCACGCGCCGCAGGCGATGCACTCGTACTGCAGGCCGTTGCGGATGTCGATGCCGGTCGGGCAGACCTGCACGCACAGCGTGCAGTCGATGCAGTCGCCGAGGTCCTCGGGCGAGGCCACCACCGGCGCGGGGCCGAGGTCGTGGTGCTCGTCGACGACCACCGACGTGGTGGCGCGGGCGCCGACCTGCGCCGAGGCGGCGCTGAGGTGGGTGCTGGCGTGCACGACGGCCGCGGTGGCCTCGCGGTTCGAGAGCAGGCCGCGGGCGCGCTCGAGCACGCTCGGCAGGCCGCGCTTGCGCGGGCCGCGCGGCTCGCCGCGGCGCGGGTCGTAGGCGATCACGAGCGTGTTGCGGTCGAGCATCGCGCCCTGGAAGCGGGCGTAGGGGCACATGTACTTGCAGACCTGCTCGCGCAGCACGCCCGCGTTGCCCCAGGTGGCCAGCGCGTAGAACAGCACCCAGAAGGTCTCCCAGCCGCCCCAGGCGAAGGGCGCCAGGCGCATCGTGAGCTCGCGGATCGGGGTGAAGAAGCCGACGAAGGTGAAGCCTGTCCACAGCGCGAACACCAGCCACAGCGCGTGCTTGGCGAGCTTGCGGCGGAGTTTCTCCGCGTTCCACGGGGACGCGTCGAGCTTGATGCGCTTCGCGCGGTCGCCCTCGGTCCAGCGCTCCATCCACAGGAAGACTTCCGTCCACACCGTCTGCGGGCAGGCGTAGCCGCACCACAGGCGGCCGGCCAGCGCGGTGAAGAAGAACAGGCTCAGGCCCGCGATGATCAGCAGCAGGGCCAGGAAGAAGAAGTCCTGCGGCCAGAAGTTCAGGCCCAGCAGGTAGAACTTGCGCGCCGGCAGGTCGAACAGCACCGCCTGGCGGCCGTCCCACTGCGCCCAGGGCATCAGGTAGAACAGGCCGAGCAGCACGAACACCGCCAGCGTGCGCAGGCGGGTGAACACGCCCGAGATGTCGCGGGGATAGACCTTGCGCTCGGACAGGTACATCGATACCGGCGCGTGGCCGGCCTCGGTGTCGCTGGGGATCTCGCGGCTCATGGGGGGCTCGTCCCGGTGGGGGAGGGGACTGGCGTCAGCCGGGGGGCAGCGGGCGGTTGAAGCGGCTCGCCGGCCTCAGCAGGATCCAGGTGAACAGGCTCGAGGACGCGGTGGCGGCCCAGAACGCGAAGAAGCCCAGCGTGTAGCCGAGCTCGCGGCCGACCGGCAGGTCGGGGAAGGTCAGGTCGCGCAGCGCGAGCGGGTCGACGAAGGCGAAGAACGCCATCGTCGCCACGCCCGCGGCGAAGAAGCTGGGCCAGAGGATCGCCCCGAGCCGCTGCGCGAGCGGCCGGGGCGGGTGGTCGAAACGCGGTTCCGTGAAGTCGACCACGCGGGGCTCCTCAGTCGTTGCCGGCGGCGGCGGGGGCGCCGTGCGAGAGCGACCAGACGTAGGCGGCCGCCAGGCGGGCGCGGGTCTCGCCGACGATCGGGCCGTGCGCCGGCATCACGCCGGCCCGGCCGCGCAGCACGCCCTCGCGGATGGTGTCGAAGTCGCTGCCGTACAGCCAGATGTCGTCGGTGAGGTTCGGCGCGCCCAGCGCCGCCATGCCGGTGCCGTCGGGCATGTGGCAGGCCGCGCAGATGGTGTCGAAGCGCGCCTTGCCGGCCGCCGCGAGGCCCGCGTCGGCCTGCATGCCGGCGAGCTGCTGCACGTACACCGCGACCTCGGTGGCGCCCTGCTCGCCGAGCATGGCCTCCATCGCCGGCATCGCCGCCTGGCGGCCATGGATGACGCTGGTGGCGACCTCGTCCGCGCTGCCGCCCCACTGCCACGAGGCGTCGGTGAGGTTGGGGAAGCCGCGCGCGCCGCGGGCGTCGGAGCCGTGGCAGGTGGCGCAGAAGTTGCCGAACACCGACTGGCCCAGCGCGACCGCCTGGGGGTTGGCCGCGAGCTGGTCGATCGCCAGGCCCTCGAACGGGGCGAGGGTCTCGGCCAGGCGCGCGTCGGCCTCGGCCTTCTGCGCGTCGTGCTCGCCGGCCGAGCTCCAGCGGCCGACGCCGTCGTAGTGGCCGAGGCCGCCGTACCAGGCGACGTAGGCGATCGAGAAGAAGATCGTCAGGTAGAAGAGGTTGATCCACCAGCGCGGCAGCGGCTTGTTGTACTCGCTGAGGTCGCCGTCCCAGACGTGGCCGGTGGTCTCGGAGTCCGGCAGGTGGGCGTTCGCGCCGCGGCGCTTGGAGGTGTACCACAGGAGCCACAGGCAGCCGACGATGTTGATGGCGACCAGGACGATGATGAACCAGGACCAGAAGGCACTCATGGCGTGCTCTCGCGGTTGGGAGTGCGGGGGGCCGGGGCGGCCTGGTCCTCGTCGTCGAGGGGCAGGCGGGCGGCGGCGTCGAATTCAGGCTGGCGCTTGCGGCTGTAGACCCAGGCGCTGCCGGCGATGAACAGCGCGATGAGGACGCCGGTCACGATGCCGTTGAAGGTGCCGATGTCCATCAGCGGGCCTCCGGGGCGTGGTGGCCGAGGCCCTGCAGGTAGGCCACGACCGCGTCCATCTCGGTCTTGCCGGTGACCGCTGCGGCCGCGCCGGCGATCTGCTCGTCGGTGTAGGGGTCGCCGAGGCGCTGCAGCGTGCGCATCCGGGTCTCGAGCCGGCTGGCGTCGATCTCGGCGCGGTTGAGCCAGCTGTAGGCGGGCATGTTCGATTCCGGCACCACGTCGCGCGGATTGGTGAGGTGCGCGCGGTGCCAGTCGTCGGAGTAGCCGCGCAGGCCGACGCGGGCCAGGTCGGGGCCGGTGCGCTTGGAGCCCCACTGGAACGGGCGGTCGTACACCGACTCGCCGGCCAGCGAGAAGTGGCCGTAGCGTTCGGTCTCGAAGCGCAGCGTGCGGACCATCTGCGAGTGGCAGTTGTAGCAGCCCTCGCGGGTGTAGACGTCGCGGCCCGCCAGCTGCAGCGGCGGCAGGGGCTCGACGCCCGGCAGGGGCTCGATGGCCTCGGCCTGGTACATCAGCGGGACGATCTCGGCGATGCCGCCGAAGCTGATCGCCACCGCGATGCCGATCGCCATCAGGGCGACGTTCTTCTCAAGCTTGTCATGGCTCATGGCGATCTCCTCAGGCGTGGGCGTCGGCGATGGGGGCGAGCACCGGGGAGTCCTCGGTGGAGCGCGCCTGCTGGAAGGTCTTGAAGACGTTCCAGGCCATCACGAACATGCCGCCCAGCACCAGCACGCCGCCGAGCAGGCGCACCAGGTAGTAGGGGTAGGTGAAGACCAGGCTCTCGACGAAGGTGTAGGTGAGCGTGCCGTCGGCGTTGGTGGCGCGCCACATCAGGCCCTGCATCACGCCCGCGATCCACATCGAGGCGATGTAGAACACCACGCCGATGGTGTGGATCCAGAAGTGCGCCTCGATGAGCTTGGTGGAGTACATCTCCTTCAGGCCCAGCACGCGCGGGTAGATCATGTACAGCGCGCCGATCGAGATCATCGCCACCCAGCCCAGCGCGCCGGAGTGCACGTGGCCGACCGTCCAGTCGGTGTAGTGGCTGAGCGAGTTGACCATCTTGATCGACATCATCGGGCCCTCGAACGTGCTCATCATGTAGAACGAGAGCGAGACGACGAGGAACTTGATGATCGGGTCGGTGCGCAGCTTATGCCACACGCCCGAGAGGGTCATGATGCCGTTGATGGCGCCGCCCCACGAGGGCGCGAGCAGGATCAGCGAGAACACCATGCCCAGGCTCTGCGCCCAGTCCGGCAGCGCGGTGTAGTGCAGGTGGTGCGGGCCGGCCCACATGTAGATGGCGATCAGCGCCCAGAAGTGCACGATCGACAGCCGGTAGGAGTAGATCGGGCGGCCGGCCTGCTTCGGCACGTAGTAGTACATGATCCCGAGGAAGCCCGCGGTCAGGAAGAAGCCCACCGCGTTGTGGCCGTACCACCACTGCACCATCGCATCGACGGCGCCGCTGTAGACCGGGTAGGAATGCAGCAGGCTGCTCGGTAGCGCCAGGCTGTTGACGATGTGCAGCAGCGCCACGGCGATGATGTAGGCGCCGAAGAACCAGTTGGCCACGTAGATGTGCTTGACCGCGCGCTTGGCGATGGTGCCGAAGAACAGCACGGCGTACGACACCCAGACCACCGCGATCAGCACGTCGATCGGCCAGATCAGCTCGGCGTATTCCTTGCCCTGGGTCAGGCCCAGCGGCAGCGAGACGGCGGCGGCCACGATGACCAGCTGCCAGCCCCAGAACACGAAGGCGGCCAGCTTGTCGGACAGCAGCCGCACATGGCTGGTCCGCTGCACCACGTGCAGGCTGGTGGCGAACAGGGCGCAGCCGCCGAACGCGAAGATCACCGCGTTGGTGTGCAGCGGGCGCAGGCGGCCGTAGCTCAGCCACGGGATGTCCGCGCCGAGGGTGGGCCAGTAGAGCTGGGCGGCGATGATGACGCCCACCAGCATGCCCACGATGCCCCATACGAGCGTCATGACGGCGAACTGGCGGACGACCTTGTCGTTGTAAGTGCTTGGCACGGTGGTCGTGGACATGCGGATCCCCTTGGTGGCGCGCGGATTGTCCGCCCGCCCCCGGTGCGGCGTTTTGACGCGGGTCAAGACCGCGCGGGGGCAGCGGGCGATGGCCCGCCGCGCCGTCCCCTCCCCGGGCCGGCGCGGCGGCGGAGCGCGGCTACAGCCAGCGGACCCGGCGCAGCCAGACGTACAGCCCGGCCACCACGAGCGCGGTGGCGCCGAGCACGATCGGATAGCTGAAGCGCCCGGCGAGTTCGGGCATGTGCCTGAAATTCATGCCGTACCAGCTGGTGACCAGCGTGGGCGCGGCCAGCAGCGCGGCCCAGCCAGCCAGGCGCTTGACCACCTCGCCCTGGCCGACGGTGACCAGGGCGAGGTTCACCGACATCGCCGCGGTCAGCATCTCGCCCAGCGTGCCCAGGGCCTCGTTCACGCGCACGGCGTGGTCGAGCACGTCGCGGTAGTAGGGCTTCATCTCGCCGCCGACGATCTCCGGGTGCATGCGCATCAGCTGGCCGAGGATGTCCTGCAGCGGCGAGACCGCCAGCCGCAGCCGGGTCAGGTCGCGCTTGAGGGCGTAGAGGCGGTGGATCGTGGCGCGCTTGTAGTCCTCGGAGAAGATCTCGCGCTCCAGCGCGTCGAGCTCGCCGCGGACCTCGTCGACGATCGGCATGTAGTGGTCGACGATGAAGTCGAGCACGGCGTACAGGCCCACGCTGGGGCCCAGCGCCAGGCGCTTGGGCTCGCGCTCGCAGCGCGCCCGCGCCGGGGCGTAGCTCAGCGAGGCGTCGTGGCGGACGGTGAGCAGGTAGCGCGGGCCGATGAAGGCGTGGGTCTCGCCGAAGGCCATCCGGCCCGCGACCAGCTGGGCGGTGTGCAGGGCGATGAACAGCGAATCGCCGTAGGCCTCGATCTTGGGGCGCTGGTGGGCGTTGCGGGCGTCCTCGATGGCCAGCTCGTGCAGGCCGAACTCCTCGCGCATGGCCTCCAGCAGCGTCGCGTCGGGTTCGTACAGCCCGACCCAGACGAAGGCGACGCCGGGGTCGGCGAGCGCGTCGGAGATCCGCTCGACCTCGATGCAGCGGCGTTCGCCGGCCGTGGTGTAGGCCACGCAGGCCTTGACGCCGGGGGCGTCGGGCGCCTCGCCCATCACGGCGGGGGTGGGGGCGGGCGCGGGGCTCGGGACGGCGGTCATGCCCGGATGCTGCACGAGCGTCGCGCCGCCGTCACCCCTCGCGCGCGGGGCCCGCCTCGTCGCGGTGCCCGAAGCGCCAGGCCAGCGCCAGCTGCAGCGGCATCAGCAGCCACACCCAGGCCACGTTGTCCTGGATCCGGAAGGGCAGGAACTTCAGGAAGCCCGCCAGGCCGGCCAGGCCGCCGACCACCCACAGCGTGGCCCGGAAGGCGCGGCCCGGATCGCGGCCGCGGGCCAGGGCCCAGGCGCCGGGCAGCAGGGCCAGCGCCAGCGGCGTGGCCAGCAGCAGGTTCTCGTTGCCGTGCGCGGGGGTGTGCGCGGTCAACAGCCACAGCGCCGCCAGCCCGAGGCCCAGCACGCCCAGCAGCGACCACCAGGCGAACGCCAGCGCGGCCAGCGCGCGCGGCCGCGAGGCGCCCAGCGCCAGCGCGCCCAGCGCCAGCCCCGCGCCGATCCAGAACGCCGTCCAGCGCCAGCGCGGCGGGTCGGCCGGCTCGCGGCCCAGGCGGTGCTCCACCAGGGTGCGCTCCTGCGCCACCAGCGCGCGGCCGTCCTCCAGCCGCACCTCGCGCAGGGCGTCGCGCAGGCGCATCGGCACGAAGGCCTCGTCCCAGCGGTCCATGACCGCGTCGGCCTCGGGGCCGAGGCCGAAGTCCATGCCCAGCCACAGCCAGGGCAGCGGCGCGCCCAGCCGGATCGCCTCGGCGCGCCGGGTCAGGCCCAGCGAGGTGACCCGCAGCGGCGGCCGCAGCGCGCCGCCGAGGGCGGCGTCGAGGGCGTCGCGCACGCGGGTGGAGCAGTTGTCGTCGAAGTAGCGGTAGGTGTACTCGGCGTTCTCGGGCCGGGCGTTCTCGGCCAGCGCCGCGGCCAGCGCGCGGGCCTGGGCCGGGGCGAGGTCGAGCACCTGCTGGGTGACCCCGCGGCCCTCGTCGCGGTAGAGCGCGATGTCGACCTCGGCCGGGATCGCGAGCAGCCGGTAGCGCATCTCGCCGCGCAGGAAGTTGGCCAGGAAGCCGGGCTGGTCGAAGTCGAAGGAGCCGAAGTTGTAGGACGTGGCCTCGCCGGTGGCGGGGTCC
The DNA here is from genome assembly GCA_051859045.1 of Lysobacteraceae bacterium. GTDB lineage: Bacteria > Pseudomonadota > Gammaproteobacteria > Xanthomonadales > Xanthomonadaceae > JBHYGK01. The sequence goes on from JBHYGK010000006.1 coordinate 75,714, forward strand.
TCGACGAGCAGGGCGTTGTGGCCGAAGCGCGCCCAGTAGGCCTCGCCGGGCTGCATCGTGAGCACGCTGACGCGTGGTGCCGGGGCCTCGGCCCCGGGCGCATCGATCGGCGCTTCGACCGGCGCGGCGGCGGCGACGCCGGGCTCCGGCGCGGACTGCGCGGCGGCGGGCCCCGCCAGCAGCGCGGCCAGCGCGAGCAGGCCGCCGGCGAGGGCGCCGGCCAGGCCGCGCCCGCGGCGGGCGCGCGGCTCAGCCCGCATCGACGCTGACCAGGAAGGCATGCACCCGGCGCCGGTCGGCGCGCGCCACGCGGAAGTGGAAGCGGCCCAGGGCCAGCTCCTCGCCGGCCTCGGGCAGGTGGCCGATGGCCTCGGTGACCAGGCCGCCGATGGTGTCGTACTCGTCGTCGGGCAGGTCGGCGCCGAAGCGCTCGTTGAAGTCGTGGATGGGCGTGAGGGCGTCGACGATCCACTGGCCGTCGGCGTGGGCGGCGATGCGCCGGGCCTCGTCCTCGTCGGCCTCGTCGTGCTCGTCGTCGATGTCGCCGACGATCTGCTCGAGCAGGTCCTCGATCGTGACCAGGCCGGCGACGCCGCCGTACTCGTCGATCACGATCGCCATGTGGTTGCGCGAGAGCCGGAACTCCTTGAGCAGCACGTTGAGCCGCTTGGACTCCGGGATCAGCACCGCCGGGCGCAGCAGCTCTCGCACGCCGGTGGCCAGCGCGCCGTCGGCGAAGCCCTTGAGCAGGTCCTTGGCGAGCAGGATGCCGAGGATCTCGTCCTTGTCCTCGCCGTGCACCGGGAAGCGCGAGTGGCCGGACTCGGCCACGATCGCCAGGATCTCCTGCACGCTGCCGTCGACCGGCACCGAGACCATCTGGGCGCGCGGGATCATCACGTCGGCCACCTGCAGCTCGGCGACCGTCATCGCGCCTTCGATCATCGCCAGGGTGTCGGGGGCGAGCAGGCCGTTGGCCTGGGCGGCGCGGAGGTCCTCGACGAGGTCCTCGCGGGAGCGGGGTTCACCGGACAGGGCCTGGCTCAGGCGTTCGAGCCACGAGCGCCGTTCCGGCGCGGGGGTACTGCTGGGGTCTTCGGACATCGGGGGCTTGGAGTCTCGTCCCGCGGATCAGGAGCGGGGCGGGGGAAGTCTAGCGCACCTGCGTGGACGGCCCGTGGCGGCGGGGCCGGGCGGCCGGAGGGCGCCGGGGCGCCCGCTCAGGCGTAGGGGTCGGCGTAGCCGAGCCCGGCCAGCACCTCGCGCTCGAGCTGCTCCATGGCCTCGGCCTCGCGGTCGTCCTCGTGGTCCCAGCCCAGCAGGTGCAGCACGCCGTGGACGGTGAGGTGGGCGTAGTGCGCCGCGGCCTCCTTCGCCTGCTCGCGGGCCTCGCGGGCCACGACGGGGGCGCAGATCACCAGGTCGCCGAGCACCGGCAGGGTCACGCCGTCGGGCAGCTCGGCGGGGAAGCTGAGCACGTTGGTGGCGTAGTCCTTGCCGCGGTAGTGGCGGTTCAGCGCCCGGCCCTCGCGCTCGTCGACGATCCGGATGGCCAGGTCGGCGCGCTTGACCCGGGTCTCGAGCGCGGCCGCCACCCAGCGGCGGAAGCTGGCCGAGGAGGGCAGGCCCTTGCGGGGCACGGCGTAGCTGACGCTCATCTCGAGCTCGAGCGGCTTGCGGGTCATGGCGAGGGGCTCATGGCGTGCGGCCTTGGTCGGGATCGGCGCCGCGGCGGGCGGCGTCGCGGGCATCGTAGGCGCGCACGATGCGCGCCACCAGCGGATGGCGCACCACGTCGCCGGCGTCGAAGCGGGTCACCGACACGCCCTCCACGCCCTCGAGCACCTCCAGCGCGTCCACCAGGCCCGAGCGCACGTGCCGCGGCAGGTCGACCTGGCTGGTGTCGCCGGTGACCACGGCGGTGGCGCCGAAGCCCAGCCGGGTCAGGAACATCTTCATCTGCTCGACGGTGGTGTTCTGGGCCTCGTCGAGGATCACGAAGGCGTCCGACAGCGTGCGCCCGCGCATGTAGGCCAGCGGGGCCACCTCGATGGCGCCGCGCTCCACCAGCTTGGCCACCTTCTCCACGCCGAGCATGTCGTGCAGCGCGTCGTAGAGCGGGCGCAGGTAGGGATCGACCTTCTGCACCAGGTCGCCGGGCAGGAAGCCGAGCTTCTCGCCCGCCTCCACCGCCGGGCGCACCAGCACCAGCCGGCTGACCCGGCCCTCGGCCAGGGCCTCGGCCGCGCTGGCCACCGCGAGGTAGGTCTTGCCGGTGCCGGCCGGGCCGATGCCCAGGCACAGGTCGTGGGTGGCGATGGCCTCGAGGTAGGCGACCTGGTGCGGGCCGCGGCCGCGGATCGCGCCGCGCCGGGCCTGCAGGGCGACCTCGCGGGTCCGCGCGGCGCCGGGGCCGGGGCGCGGCGCCCAGGCCTGGGGCGGGGCCGGCGCGCGGGCGCCGCCGCG